>CAVYLJ010000018.1:0-69982 GCA_963769305.1 uncultured delta proteobacterium
GTTTCTCCCAAATAAGAAACGACATAGAGCATGGGCCGTCCGAAGGGGTCAAATATTTCCAGGCGGAAGGTCTCCGGACTCCGGGCGATCAGACGGAATTGCAGCCGGTACCTTTCGTCGGGGGCCACGGCGATCAAAAGACCCGCGCCCTCCCGCGAGACGGGCTCCTCGATGACGGCCAAACGATCGAGCAGGGTTTGAACCCTTGAATCTCCTCTTTCCGGTGAAGGCGGTTTCCATAGGATGGGCCGGACCTTGAAGCGATGCAAGGGTTGTCGGAGGAAAGAAGAATAAGAGGCCGAGGGCGAGCAGCCCAAAAAGGTAAAAGGTAAAAGGTAAAAGGTAAAAGGTTTTTCCTTGAACCTTGAACCTCGAACCTTGGACCTTGATCCCCGGGGTTCTAATAGAAAGTCGAATTTTCCATCCCTCCCTTTTCTTCTTCCAGCCTTTGCTGGGCTTCTTTGATTTTCTTTAAGATGGTCTCTTTTTCTTTGACGGAAGGATTGACCTCCAAGACCCGGCGCAATATTTTTATGGCCTTATCCCACAGGCCTTTTTTAAGATAGACCTCTCCGAGATGTTCTCCGACGACCGGGTCGTTGGGGGCCAGCTTCCAGGCCTTTTCCATCTCGACCAGGGCCTCGTCGTATCGTTTCTTTTTAAAATAGACCCATCCCAAACTGTCGATGATATAACCGTCGTTAGGACGGAACTTCAAGGCCCTTTTGATTAAATCTTCGGCTTCATCGAGATGAATCCCGCGGTCGGCGTAGGTGTAGCCTAAATAATTCAAGGCCATGACATGAAAGGGATCTTTTTTTATGGCTGTTTTCAGATACCTGAATGCTTTCCCGCTTTTGGCCCATTTTCTCCAAAAGGACTCCCAGACGGAAATAAAGTTCGGCCTGATCGGGATCGACCTCAAGGCCTTCCTGGAGCACTTTTTTGGCGGCGGGAAGGTCGTTGACCTGCTCATAGAGAGAGGAAAGGGTCAGGTAAATCTCGATCTTCTTGGGGACGATCACCAAGCGCCTTTTGAAGGAGTTCAATCGCCTCCGAAAACTTTTTTTCTTTTTCCAGGATATAGGCTTCCAGGATGAGGGACTGGGGATAATAGTCCGATTGATTGGAAATGGACCTGATGATTTCCTGGGCCTTCTTAAAGGTTTTTTGTTCCACCAGGGTGATGGCCAGAAAATATTTAATCTTGTCGTTATCGGGCTTTTCTGCCGACAGTCGATTCAGTTCTTCCAAGGCCTGGGTGAATTGCTTGTTTTCCAGGTAGATGATGGCGATTCGAAATCGGGTCTCAAAATCCTGCTTGGAATTTTTCTTTAAGGATTCCAGCATCTCACGACCCTGTTCTATTTTGCCCAATTTAAGCAGTTGATCTCCGGCTCTTTCCTGGGCCTCCAGACTTTTCGGGTTCACCTGGAGGATTTTTTGATACATCTCCAGGGCTTGTTTGGGTTGATCGGTCAACTCATAGACCTGGCCCAGACCCATGTAGGCGTTTAAATTATGGGGGTTGATTTTAATGGTTTCTTGAAAAAAAATTTTGGCTCGGTCGAATTGTTTCTCATCCAAATAGATCTTGCCCAGGAAGAAATGGCCTTTTTCGGATTTGGGATTGATTTTTATCAATTGATGAAAGGATTCCAAGGCCTGGGGAATCTTTTGGGTTTGCAGGAAAAGGATGCCTAAATTAAAGAAGACCTCTTCATCCTGGGGATTGAGAGCGGCTAAAGACTGATAGGTCTTGATGGCTTCTTCCCAATTTTGTTGGGTGATATAGATTTCGGCTAAAAGGGAATAGGCCTCCTGATATTTCGGGTCCAGGTCGATGGCCTTTTGGATGTGTTGCCGGGCCTCGGTCAGGTTGGAGGCCTTGAATAAGAGACGCCCCAAAGAAAATTCCAGAAACGGGGAATCGGGCACCAAGGCCAGGGTCTTCCGGAGTTCCTCAATGGCCTTGGGGTCGTCTTCCTCCTGACCGTAGAGGTTCCCCATGATAAAATGGTAATAGGCCTCTGCCTGTCGGTCCAAAGTCTTGGGGTGACTTTTCGGCATCGGCAGGGACACCGGTTTCGGGGGGATGGTTTGAGCCCGCTGGGTTTGACAACCGGCTATGGTAAAAACTACAACCAGCAGGAGAGCGAAGGTGTAGGGATTTTTTTTCTCATGGTCAGGGGGTTTCATATAAATAGTCGGGTTTTAAATCCGGCAGTTCTTTCTCCAGATAGGCCTTTACCTTTTTTAATAGTTTTTCTTCCAATTGCCGGATCCTTTCCCGGGAAACCCCGAATTGTTCCCCCAAATCCTGTAAAGTCAGGGGGTCTTCGGCCAGGATCCTTTTTTCAAAAATGACTAATTCCCGCTCACTCAGCCCTTGGCGAAATTCTTGAAGCTTGGTATTCAAAACCTCTTTTAATTCCCGTTCACTTAGGGCTTTTTCCGGAGAGGCCTCTTTGTCCGGCAAAAAGGCCTTGTGATCTTCCGAAGAATTTTCGCCGATCGGGGCATCCAGGGAGAGTTCCCATTCCCCCAGGCGTTGGTCCATTTCCACTATTTCTTTTTCGCTGACCGAAAATTTTTCTGAAAGGAGTTTGGGGACCGGGTCGATACCCAAGGCCATAAGTCGGCCTTTTTCCTTCTTTAAGTTATAGAACAGTTTTCGTTGGGCCTGGGTGGTCCCTATCTTCACCAACTTCCAGTTGTCCATAATGAACTTCAGGATGTAGGCCTTGATCCAGAAGGAGGCGTAATAAGAAAATTTGATCCCCCGAAAGGGATCGAATTTTTTGATGGCCTGCATCAGTCCGATATTCCCCTCCTGGATCAAATCCAATAAATTCTGCATCCAATATCGCTGAAAGTCCATGGCGATCTTGACCACCAGTCTCAGATTGGAGGTGATCAGTTTATAGGCCAAATTCGGATCCGGGGACTGATGATACTTGGTGAGAAGGGTCTTTTCTTCTTCCGGAGTCAGGAGGGGATACCGGTTAACCTCAAAAAGATAGCGCTGAAGCGGGTCGTAAGGGACTACCTCGGCCTTTGCCGGGGGCAAAGTTTCCGGCTCCTTTTCCTCAATGAGGGTGTTCCAAGGATCTTCGGGCTGGGCAGGGTTCATTTTTCGGATCAATCCAATATTTTTTCATCATAAATCGATTCTAACCGATATTTATGCTGGGCTTCCTGATCGCCCAAATAGGAAAATAGTTTTTTCTGATTCGGGTCTTGCGCCTGGGCTTCCCAGGCCCGGTAGAATTTCAAGGATTTTTCCTCATTTTTCATGGCCAGGATCATCACCTCTTGATATTTCATATCCTTATGGAATTTTTGGTCCACCAGATAGTCACTGATTTTTAAATCCGGTACGGGTGTGGACCTCTCCGGAAGGGTTGACGGATCCGGCAGTTCTTCCAATAATTGTTGGTGCTTTTCTTCCTCCGCGGCCAACTCTAAAAAAAGGGAGGGTATCCCCGGGTATTGCGATAGCGTAGCGGCGGAACGGTAGAATGTTTGGTCATCTTTTTCTTTGTCGATGGCGAATTGGATAATTTCCTGATTAGTGGAAAGCATCCTCAGTCCTCCTTATTATTTCCTAAATTTGCGGGTTTTCTAAAAACCCTAATCAATTAAATGTACTGTCCGCCCCGACCATTGTCAAGGAATAAAAAAACCGACCCCCTTTACTTTGATAACAGGGGCTTATGGGACCGAATGCAGAAGGGTCGGTTGCCTTTGCTGGAATAGGATCTTCTACCCAATAGTGACCTGAAATGAAAGGGGACGAGATAAAAAGAAAGGACCTTTTTTATCTAAACTCCGGACCAACTATTCCCAGACCCTTTTATCTTCGATCTTTTTGGCCCCTTCGGGTAAGGACCCTCTGGGGAGGAGTTGTACTTCTCCCCGGATGCGCAGGATTTCCTGGATCACCTTCTTCACCGCCGCGGTGAATTCTTTCGGGTCGGGACTCGGCTGGGAGAGTTCGGCCCGAAAGGTCATCTTGTCCTGATGCCCTTCCCGGGTGACCACGACCTGGCAGGCGCAGATATTCGAAAATTTGGCCGCCACGGAATCCACTAATCCGGGGTGGATGAACATGCCTTTGACCTTGGTTACCTGATCCACCCGGCCGACGATTTTAATCAACCGGGATGAGGTGCGGCCGCAGGGACAGGGTTCGTCGCTGATGTAGGACAAATCGCCGCTCCCAAACCGGATTAAGGGATAGACCTTATTAAAACAGGTCCCGACGACTTCTCCGACCTCCCCCGGCCCTAATTGTTGGCCGGTCAGCGGATTGACGATTTCAACGATACAATCGTCGGGAAAGTGCATTCCGTTTTTTTCGACACACTCAAAGCCCAGACAGCCGATATCGGCCGTTCCGTAGCTCTGGCGGATCAGAAGTCCCATTTCGGATTCCAGGCTGTCCCGAAGGGATTCGGGGAGCATCTCGGCGGCCACAAAAGCCACTTTCAGGGCCAGGTCCTTTTTCGGGTTGAGGCCCATCTCCTTGGCCTTCTGGAAGGCCGAAAAAAGAAAACTGGGGGTTCCTAAAAATCCGGTGACCTTCAGGTCCTTCATGACCTGGACCTGGAGTTCGGTATTTCCCACTCCGGCCGGGATGGTGCGGCACCCCAGGAGGGTCAGTGACGAATCCAGCATAAAGGCAAAGGGCACCAGATGAAAATTGAAGGTAATCTGGCAGATGTCGCCGGCCCGAAAACCACCGGCGTATAATCCCTGGGCCCAGCGGTCGTCGTCATAGACCATTTCCCCCGGTTCGTAGATCGGCCCCGGGGAAACGAAGATGCGCCGGAGTTCCTCGGGAGGCACGCCATTAAATCCACCGAAGGGAGGACTCTTTTTTTGCATGCCCACCAAATCGGCCTTCTCGGTGATGGGCAGTTTCTCCAGGTCCTTGACCGTTTTGATGTCGCCGGGCTTCACCTGGCGCGGTCTAATTTTTTCCTGATAGCCGGCGCTTTTTCATAGGCATAAGCCACTATCTGCCTTAATTTCCTGTTTTGGAACTGGCGCCGCTTGGAAGCGGGCATGGTTTCTAATTCGGAAAAATATCCGGAGTAACGGTCCTTTTTGTAAATCATCGGTCCTCCCCTCAGGGTCAAAAAAAGGGGCCAGCTGCAGCTTCGACTGGCCCCTTTTTTCGATCATACCGTCTATTTATTTTCGGGAAAAGTTCCTTCAAAAGGTACGATAATGTTTTTTCCATCGGGGCCGACAAAAGTCGCCGTGCCGTTGACCGTAATGGGGAAATTGAAATCCGAAATCCCTTCCCACCATTTCTTCAACAGGTCACCGGACTTGACATTCATCTCCTGAAGTCGGTGCCCACCGGTTACCAATAAGGACAGGTTGGCCGCATTGTAATCGAATGTCCCATTGATTCTCAGGTGATTGGTTTTCTTGGGTGGGATATAGCTGGTGTCAAAGTTGGTCAGGGTATTGAGCTCAAACCCTTCAAAGGCAACGGTAAACTTGATGTTGTCCAGCATGACATTTTGGTTATTGGGGTTATGGATCGTATAGACAAAGGACAGGATCAGAGGGGCCCCCCTTCTTCCGGCCGTTAATTTTCCTTCCTTATCCAAAATGCCATCTAAGTAGTATCCAAAATAGCTGGCAATCTCGACCCGGTCCAACTTAACCACCGGGGCCTTGACAGCCATCATTTTATGGGCCATCTTTTTTCCCATGGCCGGTTTATCCGGAGCCGCTGCTTTTTCTTCAGCGGCCAGACAAGGTAAGGCAATCAGACTTAAGAACCCGATCAGTAAAAGCAAGGTGATGACAATTTTTTTCATAAGACCCTCCCTTAGGTTAACCAGCGTTTTCTGCGTTTATAATGTTTGACCTCTCGGAAACTCTTTCGGGTGCCAAGATCGGTAAGGCCAAGATAGAAATCTTTGATGTCCGGATTTTCCAATAGCTTTTCGGCCGTGTCGTCCATGACGATCCGGCCGTTTTCCATGACATAGGCATAAGGGGCCACGCTTAAGGCCAGTTTGGCATTTTGCTCTACCAGAAGGATGGAGATCTTGGATTCTTCATGAAGCCGGGTAATGATGTTAAAGATCTCTTTAATCAACATCGGGGCCAGCCCCATGGAGGGTTCATCCAAAAGCATCAACTTGGGATTGGCCATCAAGGCCCGGCCCACCACGGTCATCTGTTGTTCCCCTCCGCTGATGAAACCCGCGGTTTCCCCCCTTTTTTCTTTCAGCCGGGGAAAATAGTGATAGACCATCTCCAATCCTTCTTTAACGGCCCTTCGATCCCGCCGGAGGTGGGCCCCGACGATGAGGTTTTGTTCCACCGTCAGGTGTTCAAAGACCCGGCGTCCTTCGATGACCTGAACAATCCCGGCCTTGGCGATATCCTCGGCCTTTTTTTTGTCGATCCTTTCTCCCATGAACAGGATGTTCCCGTCCGACACCTCTCCGTCCTCATGGTTGAGAAGGCCGGAGATGGCCTTGAGGGTGGTACTTTTCCCTGCCCCATTAGCCCCCAGGAGGGCCACAATTCCCCCCTGGGGAACTTCAATGGAGACCCCCTTCAGGACCAGAATGACCTCATGGTATTTTACTTCAATGCTATTGATTTTTAGAATCGGTTCCTCGGCCAACGACCTTACCTCCTTAATTAGCATTCAGCGTTCAGCATTCAGCCATCAGCTAAAAATGATCTGCAAAATGCCGATAGCCGACAGCCGATCGCTTTAAAACCTACCACCCCAGCCATTCCTTTTCCCATTTTTCCGGCCAGCGTTTTTTCAAATCGACGTTTTCTACCAGAACGAATTTCCCCTTTTCAACTTTGAAGATGGGGGCTCCGGTGGTTGGACGATGGTCGGTGGCCGAAAAGCTGGCCGGCGGGGAACCCACTCCGAAATCTTTATTCTTAAAGGTTTCCATGGCCTTCAAAATTCCTTCGCCGGTCAACTTGCCTTGTTTGTCGGCGACCTTCATGGCATCGGTCAACAGGAGGACCGCACCCCAGGCCTGGACGGTGCGAACAAGGCGTTTAGTGGCCGGAACGCCGGGGTTGATCTTTTTGGCATACTCCATGATCTTGCCCATCATCGGGGCCTTGCCGCCAAAGAAGGCGCAAACGGCAACGCCCATGACGCCTTCGGAGGCCGGTCCTGCCAGGCGGGGCAGGTTTTCATCGAAACCCCAGACATCGACGATACTATCGGCCCCCAGACCCAGGGAGTAGGCGTCGCGCAGGGCCGTGGCCACGGACATGGTGGTATTGCCGTGCCAGACCAGGTCGGGCTTGAACTGCTTGGCCCCCAAGACCTGACTCTTGGTATCCAGGGCGGTTAAGGAGACGTCCTGGTCCGGTCCGACTTCAAAGCCTAAGAGGGTGGCCTGATCCTTGATGGCCTTGATCGGGGCGCTGCAATAAGGGGAAGCAAACATGTAGAAGCAGACCATTCGAGGTTTTTCTCCTTTGTCTCTACGAGCCTTAAACCTTGGGTCTTTCTTCCAGACATTGTCATACCAAGCCGTTATGGCCGATCGGGCCCCCGTAGAATAATCCGGGCAGAAAAATAAATTGTAGGGGGTTTTCTTTGGATCGGTGAGATGGGCCGAATAAGAGGCCGAGACATAAGGCATCTTGTCTTTGGTTACCGTGGGGGAGAGGGCCTCCGTATCGCCGGTGCCCCAGCCCAGGACGGCTACCACCTTGTCAAAGTCGCGGAACCGCTTGTAGGTGGTCACCGCTTCGGGGATCCGGTAGCCATAGTCATACTGGAATAGTTTGATCTTTTTGCCGTTGATGCCGCCCGTGTCGTTGATATAGGCAATGGCCTCGGCAATGCCCAGGGCATAGTCTTTCCCGACATCCGAGGTGGCCCCGGTCATGTCATTGATGGCCCCGACCCTGATTTCCGCCGGGGGCGCACCCCAGACCAGCCCGGAAGCCCCTAAAAAGGTCATTAATAAAGCAGTTATCCACAAAAGTGTTTTCTTCTTCATCATTGCAACCTCCCTCTTAAATATTTTTTAAAAAAGTTTGAACTGCGCCTGCCGAGTATTCTTAATATCCCCTGCGCCGGTATCACCTCCCTTGGAGAAGTTCGGAGTTTAGAGTTCGGAGTTCGGAGTGTTCAGAGGGTTTATTTTCAATCTGGTTCACTTGAATCCTTGAACCCTGGACTCCTTGAATCCTTTCAGTACGAAAAAGGCCAAAGATTGAAATAATTCTTTACCTGCCACCAGCGATAGGCCAGACCATTGGGTTCGTAAATTAAAAACAGACAGATGGTCAGTCCGAAGGCGGCTTCCTTGAGAAATAAAAACCTCATGGTGAACTGTGGGTAGATTGGAGTCAGGGGGATAATGATGAATTTTAATCCTTCCATAACCAGGACCATGAACATGGACCCAAAGATGGTCCCATAGATACTGCCCACGCCCCCGATCAGGATGACCCCGACCAGCCAGAGGGACCAGGACCACTGAAAATGCTCCGGACTTAAGGCAGACAAATTACTGACCCAGAATCCTCCGGCGATGCCTCCAATAAAACCGGCCACAAAAAAGGCCAGCAGTTTATAGGTGACGATATTGATCCCCATGGTCTCGGCGGCGATATCGTTGTCCCGGATGGCGATCCAGGCCCGCCCGACTTTGGAGCGCAGCAGGTTGGCCAACCCCATGGTCAGGATAATGGTCAGGACGGCCCCCAGAAAGTAGACCTTGGTATCACTGTCTAAGACTAAGGGGCCGATGGAGATGGTCCCCGGGGGCAGAGAAAAGGCCTGGCCCCGGCCCCCGATCTGACTGACGTATTGGGTCAGAATAAAATCGACGGTAACAAACTGGGCCGCCAGGGAGGTCATGATCAGATAAAAACCTTTGACCTTGGCCGAAGGCAATCCGAAAAGAACGGACCACAGCCCGGCCACGATGCCTCCGATGAGCATGCTCAACAAATAAGGGAGATTCAGTTGAAGGGTGAGCAGAGTGGCGGTATAGGCCCCGACGGCGATAAAGGCCGCATGGCCGAGGGTCACCTGGCCGCAAAAGCCGATCAGGAGCTGCACCCCCAGGGCCCCCATGATGGTATAGGCCACCAGGTTGGCCACCCCGACCCAATAGAGGCCCCCCCAGAAGGGAAGGATGTAAAAGATAAAAAGCCCCAAAAGAATCATCTTGCCGATGACGAAACGGGTCTGCCACCAGGCATGGTCCTGCCGATAATATTCGTGGTAAACGCCGCAAGGTAAGTAGGCCATGGTTTATACCCTTTCTATCCTTTCCCAACCCCAAAGTCCATAGGGTTTATACAATAAAAAAATGACCATAAAGATAAAGGGGGCGATTTCCTTGACTCCTCCAGGGGTAAAGCGGTCCAGGTAGGTCCCGCTTAAGTTTTGCAGGACCCCGATGATGATCCCGCCGACAATGGCCCCCGGTATGGAATTCAGCCCTCCCAGGACCACGGCCGGCAATACCAATAGGCCTAAATACCCCACCGAGATATTCAACCCGTTGATGTTGCCCAGCAAGGCTCCACCCACTCCGGCGGCCACAAAGGCAATGCCCCAGGCCGTGGCATAGACGAACCGGGCGCTGACCCCCAGGGAAAGGGCGGCCATTTCATCATCGGCCGTGGCCTGCATGGCCAGGCCCCAGCGGGTATACTGAAAAAAGGCCACGAAGATCAGCAACAGGGCAATGGCGGCCACAAAACTCCAGAGATAGACCTGGCCGATGATGATGCCCCCGATGTCGAGGGGCTTCATGGGAAAAACCGGGGGATCAAAGATGACCGTGTTGATGTCGAAAAATAACTCGATGACTCCCCGGAAGAAAAAGGACAGGCCCACGGTGACCATGATGACGGTCAGCACCGGTTCTCCGATCAACTTGTCTAAGAAGATCCGCTCGGTGAGGAGGCCCAGAATAAACCCGATAATGACCGAACAAAGAAGGGCCAGGATGAAAGGAAATCCCCAGAGATAAAAAGTCAGACAGACGTAAGCCCCGATCAGGGTCAACTCGCCCATGGCCAGGTTCAATACCCCGGAGCACTTATAGATCAGGGTCCAGCCCAGGGCCACCAGGGCATAAATCCCACCCATCAGAATGCCGGTAATAATTACCTGAAGGAACAGTTTCATCTTATTTCTCCTCCTCAAAAGGAATTTTTCGGATATGGAGGTCCGTCTTGATATGGACTACCCGGCCGTCTTCGTAAGTGATGGTGGTGTCCATATGGACCGTGTCCTTATCTTCATACAAGGCCTGGACGATGTCCTTGTAGCGGTTCTCCACAAAGGCCCGCCGCAGTTTCCGGGTCCGGGTCAATTCTTCATCATCGGCATCGAATTCTTTATAGAGATTGACGAACTTGTGGATCTTGGACACCGGCCTCAGGCTTTTGTTGGCCTCCCGGATCTGTTTTTCCACCAGGTCATAGACCTCGGGCTTCTGGGACAATTCGGGGTAACTGGTATAGTTGAGTTTTTTCTCGTCGGCCCATTTTCCGACCACGGCATAATCGATACAGACCACGGCCGTGATATAGGGTTTTTCATGACCGATGATCCAGGCGTCTCTTAAGAATGGAGAAAACTTTAATCGGGTCTCCAGATATTGGGGGGAGAAAATGGACTGGTCACTCAAGACCATGACATCCTTGGTCCGATCAAAGACGACCACGTGCCCGTCTTCATCGATAAATCCCTTGTCGCCGGAATAGAGCCAGCCGTCTTGGAGGGTCTTGGCTGTGGCCTCGGGATTTTTATAGTATCCCAAAAAGACCGAGGGACTTTTGGAAATAATCTCTCCGTCTTCGGTAATCTTAATTTCGGTATCGGGAATCGGGGTGCCGACGGTATCGAATTTAATGTCCCCGCTGCGGTGCAGCACCGAAATTCCGGCTATTTCGGTCTGACCGTAGATCTGTTTCAGATTTACACCCAGGGCATGGAAGAAACGGAAATGATCCGGTCCCATGGCCGCCCCCCCGGTATAGGCATTGCGTATCCGGGAGAGTCCCAGATGATCGCGAAGCTTTTTGAAAACGATCGCATAGGACAGCCAATCCAAAAACTTCCAACCCAGGGGGATTGATTTTTTTTCAAACTTTAAGTCAGCCACATGGTAGCCGGTTTTCATGGCCGCCTGAAAAAGCGTCCTTTTGAGCCAGGTGGAGTCCAGGTGCCTGACCTGGACGGACCGGGTCATCTGCTCGTACATCCGGGGAGGGGCGAACATAACATGGGGCCCTATTTCCCGGATATTTTCCTGGGCGATTTCCGGTTCTTCCGGAAAATTGAGGGTATAACCCACCTGAAGTCCGCAGGAGATGGACATCATCTGTTCCCCGATCCAGGCAAAAGGTAGAAAGGAAACAAAGTCATCCTCAGGGGTACAGGGGTCGACTTTCATCAAGTTTTGACCCATGGTCAGTAAATTATAATGGGACAGGAGGACCCCCTTGGGCAGGGCCGTGGTCCCGGAGGTATAGAAGAGCAAGGCCACGTCCGAGGTCTTTCCCTGGGAGACCAGCTTTTCAAAGAGCCCAGAGTCTTTCTGGTCCAACTCTCTGCCTTTTTGCATGACTTCTTTCAGGCTGACCAGCAGCGGGTCGTTATAGTCCCGCATCCCTTTGGGGTCATCCCAGATGATTTTTTTTAAGAAGGGGCATTTCTCCTGGATGGACAAGGCCTTGTCCACTTCTTCCTGGCCTTCTCCCACCAGGAAAGAGGCGTCCGAGTGATTGATGATGTAAGCCACTTCCTCCATAAGCGAGTCTTGAAAAAGCCAGACGGCGATCCCGCCTATGGCCAGGGTGGCCATCTCCACCCATAACCCTTCGGGACGGTTATCTCCGATCATGGCTACTTTGTCTTCCCGCTTCAACCCCAGGCTCACCAAGCCCAGGGCAATATTTTTAACGTTTTCCAGATAGGTCTTCCAGGTAATCGGGCGCCAGACCCCGAATTCTTTTTCCCGCATGGCCACTTTGGTATCCCCATACCGCCTGGCGGTTTCCAGCAGGACCTTGGGCAGGGTCAAGTCTTCGGTAATTTGAAAAGGGATGGTATAGGCGTTATCTCCTCGTGGCATATAAGTCCTCCTCGCCCAGATAGGCCTCGATTACCTGGGGATTATTCTGTATTTCTTTGGGCGTGGCGGTGGTTATCTTGTTCCCGAAGTTGAGGACGGAGATTCGGTCGGAGATGTCCATCACCACCCCCATATCATGTTCCACCAGGATACAAGTGATCTTCCAGCGTTCCTCCAGGTTAATGTCCAGAATAAAACGGGCCATATCCTCCACTTCCTCCAGGTTTAATCCGGCCAGGGGTTCATCCAATAGGAGCAACTTGGGATTCAAGGCCAACGCCCGGCCTAATTCAACCCTCTTTTGCAGGCCGTAAGGCAACATGCCGACTGTTTTATTGCGGATCGATTCAATCTCCAGGAGGTCGATGATCTCTTCCTCGATGAACTCACGGGCCCGGATTTCCTCTCGGGCCGTCTTTCCGAAATAGATGGACCCGCTCAGGATCCCGGACTTTAAATGGATATGCCGGCCCAAGCGGATGTTGTCTAAGACGGTCATTCCACTGAATAATTCGATTTTCTGAAAGGTTCGGGATATGCCCATTTCCGCCCGGCGGTGAGGACTTACCTGGGTGACCTCATTTCCTTTAAAGAGAATTTGGCCTTTTTGGGGATGATACAACCCATTGATACAATTAAGCAGGACGGTCTTTCCGGCCCCGTTCGGACCGATGATGGAATGGATCTCCTTTTCACGGACATCTAAGCTGACCCCTGAAAGGGCAGCCACTTTTCCAAAAAACATGCTGATATCATCTACTTTTAGAATAACGGGCCCAAGGTGATCGGACGGCATCTGGCCATTCTCCTTCCTTAAATAAGGACATTAACAAAAGGGCCTCATCCTGAAGAGGAAAGGCATGTTTAAAATTATTTCATTTTGCGAAGTGAAGGTGTTGATATGGGGCAATTATTTTCTTTTGTTTTGGGATATATTGATTTTTTTGTCAAGCAATATCGATGGACTCTAATGCTGGAGCATCGATAAAAGACCTAAAAATGGCCTCTGTATATATTAGCCTTTTAAAATCCCTCCAAACCTTTAAAAAATGAGGACTGGAGAAATTTGGGATTTTCATGCTGCCTGACGCCCTAAGGGGCCTGTAAATGATCCAGAAAATAATCAAAAAATAATTACCGGGTAATCATGATGGATGGTAAGGATTATTATGGGTATCTAACTTTAGAAAAGATGTCAAGTTTATAAAGTAGTAGCTAAATAGTGGGTAAAAACCACTATTCATCATAAGAATAGGACAAAAGATGGGAACGTAAATTAATTTTTTTATTCTTCAAGTTGAGCTTACTGCGTATATTATGCCGGTGAAATAAAATCGTATTTTTGGAAAGATAGAGAAGGTCGGCAATCTCCTTGTTGGTTTTGCCTTCCTTGACCAAGTTGGCCACCTTGATTTCCATGGAGGTAAAATTGAAATATTTGGATGACAGCTTGCTGATAAAGGGGGAGATGATATTATTCAGATTGGATTCCAGTATATCGATCAGGGTCTGCTGATTGGTGTTCAGCCGGCTTTTTTTTACCCGTTCGATGTAGGGGAAGATCAATTCTTTGACATTAGACAACACATTTTCGCCGAGTTCTTTTTTATCCTCTTCCCGTTGTTTTAAAAGGACCTTGAGGGCGGTATTGACTTCTTCCAGATGATGCGATTGGGCCTTCAGCTCTACTTCCCTTTTTCTTAAAGCCTTTTCGACCCGTTTGCGCTCTTCCACTTCCTGTTTGAGTTGCGTATTGATTTTAGCCAGTTCAGCCGTTCGTTCCTTAACCCTATCTTCCAGGTGATCACGATATTTTTTTAATTCCTGCTCGGCTTGCTTTTGGGCGCTGATATCTCTTAAGATGACGATATTTCCGGCCGGTCGGCCGTCACGATTTTTATAAATCGTCGAACTGATCTGCACATCCAGGATCCGGCCGTCTTTGGTCAGGCGTTTGGTCTCAAAGAGCTGGATCTTCTTACCGCGCAGCATGCTCTCGATGGCTTTTTGGGTTTCCGGCCAATTTTCTTCAGGCACAAAATCGATTTGTTTGCCCGTGACCTCTTCACTGGAAAAGCCGAAGGTCTGCTCAAAAGCGGGGTTGGCATAGGTGGCCGTGCCGTTCATCGTGTAAACTACGATGGGATCCGGCGAGGAAGTCAACAACAACCGATACCGTTCCTCGCTTTCCCGCAGCGTTTCTTCGGTCAATTTTCGTTCAGCCAATTCCCGGCGGACATCGGCGTATAATTTGGCTTTATCAATGGCCACCAAGGCCAGTTCGGCAAAACGGCCCAAAAAGGCAATGTCTTCTTCGTGAAACTTTTTGTCGGGATCGACGCTGGCCAGGCCGATGACCCCATGAAAACGCTTTTGGTCCTTTAAGGGAATTCCCACTACGGAACAAAGGGCGTCCAGCGATCGGTCACTGATTCGATCTTTCCATTGGCAGTAATCGTCCACCAATACGGGTTGCTCGGTTTCCCAAACCTTACCGCCTACGCCTTCGCCCATTTTTACGCGCCGGTCAATTTGGTTTTTAAAAAACCCCATGACGACGCGCATTTTCATTTCCCTATCTCCGGGTTCAAGGAGATAGATATATCCATTTTCCGTGTTGCTCAAACGGGCGGCCCGGTAAAGAATGACTTCCAGTAATTCTTCCTTATCGAGACGGTCGATCAATCCCAGCGAAGTCTCATGCAAGGCCGTCAGATGTTCGTTTTTTCGACGGAGCGATCGCTCAGCTTCTCTGAGTCTGGCGATTTCCTGTTTCTGTTCTTCAATCCGGGGCCGCCCTTCATCCGGGTTACTTTGAGTTGCCGTTCTTTCTAACACGGTAAACTTCCTTTTTTTTATGAAGAAGATGGTTCGTAAAAAGTCTGAAAACCGTCAATTTCGCCTTTATCCATCCTGCCCGTTGAAACGGGAATTAAGGGTTTTTAAATTGGAAATACCCCGTCTGGATTCCCCGACTATTTACGAGGTTGTCAAGATAACGGGATATTTGGTTTTCGAATGACCAAAGAAGATCAACTCACCGCCAGAATCGGCGGCCCGAAGGTGCGTAGATAGTCCTTCAGTTTTTTTTCATCCGTTGGGCGGACCCGAAAAACCGTGATCCGGGTCTTTTTTCCTTCTTCCTGGGGCAAGGTGACCACGCTGACCAGATAAAGTCCCAGGTCTTTTAAGATCTTGGCCGTATCGGCCAGGGCCCCGGTCCGATTTTCCAATTCCACTTCAACCCGAATACTCGGTTCATTAATCCCCAAGACCTCGATAAAGGTCTCTAAAATATCGGAACTGGTGATAAGTCCTATGAGCCGATCTTTTTCCACTACCGGCAAGGCCCCTATTTTGTGATCGTAAATCTTTTTAGCCGCCACTTCGATCGGTTCTTCGGGAGACACGGTAATCAATTTTTTGGACATAAAACTGCCCACCTTGATTTGATCCAGCAAATAATTCAGTTCAAAAACCGAAAGGGTGCTGGAATCAGAGGCCCCGGCCTTTCGTACGTCGAACTCGGTGACCATGCCGACTACTTTATCCCCCTGGACGACAGGCAGGTGACGGATGCCCTTTTGTTGTATCAAGGTCATGGCCTTTAATAAGGTTTGGTCCGGGTTTAGGGTGATGACTTCGGTGGTCATCCTGTTTTTTACCAGCATAGGAGCGTCTCCTTAGAAGATGATTTTGAATCCATGGTATTTTTTTAATGTAACGGCAGATAGACAAAGATGACCCATAAAAAGTCACCAATCCTTAACCCCGGCGAAAGCCGAGGGATAGAAGTAGTTAATTTTTCTGGATCACGGCTTTCGCTCGACTTCCTCCGGAAGTCTCCTGATAAGGTCGGCCCCAGCCTCCTTGGGAG
Source organism: uncultured delta proteobacterium (assembly GCA_963769305.1). GTDB lineage: Bacteria > Desulfobacterota > RBG-13-43-22 > RBG-13-43-22 > RBG-13-43-22 > RBG-13-43-22. The sequence continues at coordinate 16,003 of CAVYLJ010000018.1, forward strand.
TCTTCATTTTGGGTCGGTCAAGCCGACCGAGTCGATCGTCCGGTATAACAAAATTAAGCCAATGGTAACTTTTTGCGAATCCATCAGACTTAACCTATATCACAAAAGATTATTCATGTTAACCAAGGAAAAAATCAATTTGATCAGGCCCTGCCAAAAATCAGGGGAGGGCCTCACCTATCAGCCCAGTGGACGGGTCCACCATTTTTAAGCGGACCTGGAGGCGATCGTTTTTCTGGAAATTCCCGGGGACCCAAACGGTCAAGTAGTTTTCGGTCAAGGCCTCAAACCAGCCTTTTTGCTTCCCCGGTTGAAGGATGAGGGCCGAGAAAATTTGCCCTAAACAATGTTGTAAAAATTCCTCCTTTTTCTGCCGGTCAACGGCCCTGATGATTTTCAGGCGTTCCTTTTTAATTTTCTCCGGGACCCGATGGGGAAAATCGGCGGCCGGGGTGCCGGGTCGCGGGGAGTAAGGAAAAAGGTGGAGATAGGACAAGGGCAGAGCGGAAATAAAATCCACTGTCTTCTGGAAAAGGGTATCTTCTTCCCCCGGAAAACCGACGATCAGATCGGCCCCGATGGCGGCATAAGGAATTTTCCGGTGAATGTTCCGAATCAGCCGACCATAAAATTCCGTGGAATAGGACCGGTTCATTTTTCTAAGCAGGGAATCCTCCCCGGCTTGTAAGGGGATATGCAGGTGGGGGCAGAGGTTGGGATATTTCACAAACAGGGCGAGCAGGGCCGGAGTGACTTCCTGGGGTTCCAGGGAACTTAGGCGGAAATAGAGGTGCGGGTAGGTTTGAAGCAGGAAATCCAGTAAAAAAAACAAGTCGGTCGCTGGAGAAAGGTCTCCCCCATATTGTCCCAAATGAATGCCGGTCAAAATTAATTCCTTGATCCCCTGATTGTCCAATATTTTTACTCCGGAAAGCACGTCCTTCACTGGGAGACTCCGGGACCGTCCCCTCGCCCTGGGCACCAGGCAATAACTGCATCGGGCGTTGCAGCCCTCCTGGATGCGTACATAGGCCCTGGTCCTTTGGAGAACCCTGGGGAATTGGGCTTCTATTGTGTGCTCGGATTCCGGAGAAAGCAAAAGATAAGGGGATTGGATTTTTTCCAGGGGACTTATCTTATAGGGAATCTCCAGCTTTTTGAACGTTCCGACAATATAATCCAACCCGGAAATTTTTTCGAAGTCTTCGGGAAAAAGCTGGGCCGCACATCCGGCGGCCACGATCAGGGATTCAGGATGGTTACGGGTGACCTGGCGGACCATCTGGGCCGATTGTCTCTGGGCTTCATGGGTCACGGCGCAGGTATTGACGATATAGAAATCAGCCTCTTCTCTAAAGTTAACGGGTTCCCAGCCCTCGGCTTTAAATCGTTCCAGCAGACAGGCGGATTCAAACTGGTTGACCTTGCAACCCAGGGTATAAACCGCCACCCGTCGGGAATTATTCTTTCCAGGTTTCTTCAATCCAGCCCCCTCCCAGTAGTTGTTCTCCCAAATAAACCACCGCGGCCTGGCCCGGAGTGACCGCCTTTTGCGGATTTTCAAAATGGAGGCAAAAATTTTTATCCGCCAGACCTCCTAAAGTAGCCGGGGCCGGTTTGTGGCGGTAGCGGACCTGGACCGATACCTTCAGACCGTCGATTTCAGGGGGGCGGCTTAAAAAATGAAAATCGGAAAGCCGGCAGCCGGCGGATTCCAAGTTCTTCTTCCCGCCGATGACCAAACGATTGCCATCGGCCTCCATACGGATCACATAATAGGGTTCGGCTGCGGGCAAACCCAGACCTCTTCTTTGTCCGACGGTATAGGCGAATAATCCCTTATGGGTTCCCAGTTTTTTTCCTTGGAGGTCCACAATATCACCGGGGCGAATCAAAGAGGAAGGGGCTTGTCTGACCAAGAACTCCCTATACCCTCCCTGGGGAAAAAAACAGATGTCCTGGCTTTCCCCACGGGGATTTACCGGCAGTCCTGTTTCACGGGCAAAGTTTCTTACCCGGTCTTTGGTCCAGGTGCCAAGGGGGAAAAGGATCCGCTTGAGGTTTTGGGGGTCCAGGCGATGTAAAAAATAAGATTGATCTTTTCCTTTATCCAGCCCGCGGGCAATGGTCAGGCCGTTGCCCCAAGGGGCCGGGACAACGCGGGCATAATGACCGGTAGCGAAAAAGTCGGCCCCCAGGCTTATGGCTTTTTCATACAGCCGACCGAATTTGATGGCCGGGTTGCAGACCACACAGGGATTAGGGGTCCGCCCCAGGGTATATTCAGAGATAAAATAATCCACGACCTTTTGCTTAAAAATTTCCTTTAAGGAAAAAACCTTCAGGGGAATTTTTAAAAAGGAAGCGATTTCCCCCAGCCAGGGAAGGGGCGAATCAGGGGAAAAACCGAAATCGGCGTGGAGGCCTATAATCCGATATCCCTCTTTTTTCAGGAGAAGGGCCGACAGGGCGCTATCAATTCCGCCACTTAGGGCTATGGCGACTGTTTTCAAGGTAGAAAAATTTTTGAAAATAAGGCCCGCCTGGGGGCGGGTTTTAAATCAGCCCCCGCAAGACCCGAAGATAAATTTTTGAGGTTTAAGCGAATTTTTTGAACACCTTCTCAAAACCGGCCAAGGATTTTTGAATGGTTTCATCCGGTACACAATAGGCAATACGAAAATAACCGGGAGTGCCGAACCCGGTGCCCGGCACCGTCAGGATCAATTCTTCCTGGAGGGCCTGGACAAAGTCCACGTCATCCGGGATGGGGGAGCGGGGAAAAAGATAAAAGGCCCCTTCGGGTTTGATCAGTTGGTAACCGGCCTGGGTGAGCCCTTTATAAAAAAGATCCCTTTTCTTTTGGTAGAGGCTTATATCCACCGTCAGCCCTTGTACTGACGGAAGAAGCCGCTGCATCAGGGCCGGAGCGTTGACAAATCCCAGGATCCGGTTGGTGAAGGTCATGGCCTCAACCAATTCCTTTTTGTCGGGTGCCTGAGGATTAACGGCCAGATACCCGATCCGTTCTCCGGGCAGGGATAGATCTTTGGAATAGGAGGTGACGCTGATACTGTGCCGGTAAGCTTGAAAGATACTGGGCACCTGGATTCGATCATAGACGATCTTTCGATAAGGTTCATCGCTGATCAGATAAATCGTCTGTCCCTGCTTTTGGCCGTAGCTATCCAGGAGTCCCCCCAATTGTTTGAGGGAAGATTCGGGATAGACCTTGCCGGTGGGATTATTGGGGGAATTAATCAAAATGGCCTTGGTTTTGGGATTTAATGCCTGCTCGATGGCCTTCAGGTCCAGGGAGAAATCCGTTGCGGTGGAAACTACCCGGGGTACCCCCTGGAAGTTATCGGTGTAAAAAAGATATTCGACAAAATAAGGGGACAGGATAATCAACTCCTCCCCCGGATCCAGCAGGGCCTTCAAAACCACATTCAAGGCCCCGGCGGCGCCGCAGGTCATGATGATTTCGTTTTCGGCAAAGGATAAATCGTGTTCCCTGGAGAGAAATCCGGCAATGGCCTTTCGGGTTTCCACGTAACCGGCGTTGGCCATATAGGCGTGCAACCCCGGTTGGTGTTGCTCAATGAGAGAAATCAACACCTGATGAACGGCTGCCGGGGGTTCGAGATTGGGATTTCCCAGGCTGAAGTCAAAGACATTTTCAGCCCCATGTTGAGCCTTAAGCCTGGCCCCCTCCTCGAACATCCTTCGAATCCAGGAGGATTTTTCCATGTAGCCTTTTATTTTTTGAGCGATAGCCATTATGTTCTCCTGCAGTTAAGTTTCCTTCGTTTGATAACGATTCGGGTCATTGAAAACATCCAGGGCCTTAACCGGGGCCGAGAGGACCTGAATGGAATGGACGGCTCCGGCGGGGATATAGTAAGAATCCCCCGGGCTGCACCTTCGCGCCTGTCCTTCGATAGTCAATAAAACCTCGCCCTCCAACAGAACCCCCCACTGGGCCTGATGGTGATGGGGAGGAATTTCAGCCTTATTTTCAATGGTAAAAAAAACCACCTGCATCTTCTGTCCCTGCAATAATTTTCCGCGAACTCCGGTAAGGTTAATATCAATATCGGGCAGCTTCTCAATCATTTCGGGGAACATAATCTTTTCCGTCACGTCAGGCCACCTCCAAAATTTATTATTTTTCACCTTATTGGGGTTAATATCACAACAACGCCGTAGGGTAAAGATCAAAAGTTATAGATAGCTTGACAAAAAGGACCTCTCATGGAATAAATTATTCAACATTGACCAAAAAGAGGAATCTGATGAAAAAAATTCTGGTAACTGGAGGGGCAGGGTTTATTGGGAGCCATCTTTGCGAAACCTTGTTGCGTCAGGGGCATGACGTGGTCTGCTTAGACAATTTTTTTACCGGCTCAAAAGAAAATATTCTGCACCTTAGAAATAACCCTCATTTTGAGATCGTCCGCCACGACCTCGTCAATCCCATCACCCTGGAAGTCGATGAGATCTATAACTTGGCCTGTCCGGCATCCCCGGTCCACTATCAATTCAATCCCGTCAAAACCGTCAAGACCAATGTCATGGGGACCCTGAATATGCTTGGGCTGGCCAAACGCGTCAAGGCCCGCATACTCCAAGCTTCCACCTCTGAAGTCTACGGCGATCCTTCAGTCCATCCCCAAAAGGAAACCTATTGGGGAAATGTCAACTGCATCGGCCCCAGGGCCTGTTACGATGAGGGGAAGCGGGTGGCCGAAACCTTGATGATGGACTACCATCGCCAGCATGGCGTGGATATCCGTATCGTCCGCATTTTCAATACCTACGGCCCCCGGATGGCCATCAACGACGGCCGGGTGGTCAGCAACTTTATTGTCCAAGCCCTCCGCGGGGAGACGATTACCGTCTATGGGGAAGGGCAGCAGACCCGCTCTTTTTGTTTTATTTCCGATCTGGTTCGAGGCTTGATCGCCATGATGGAACAAGATGAGACCATCGGGCCGGTTAATTTGGGCAATCCGAATGAATTTACCATCCTTTCTCTGGCTGAAAAAGTCAAAGCCATGATCGGATCAAAGTCGGCCATTGTCTTTAAGGCCCTGCCACAGGATGACCCTATCCGGCGAAAGCCCAACATCGAACTGGCCAAAAAATTTCTGGACTGGGGACCTCGCATGGAGTTGGACGAAGGGCTTAAACAAACCGTCGATTATTTTCGGGATCAAGTATCAAAAGAATCATGAAAATTCAATGGAGATAAGCCGCCTCCTTCCGACCCTGTCGGGAAAAAGTTGCGCAGCGATGAAGCGCGGGTCGTTTTCATCGTACACTGATGATATTGGGTTAAACCGCCAATAAATTCTCATGAAAGAAGGAAGCCTATGGAATTAAAAAATGCCGTTTGTATTGTCACCGGATCGGCCGTAGGCATCGGCGCGGCCTGCGCGGTTGCCCTGGCCAAGAAAGGATGTCATACGGTCATCAATTTTACCAAGAGCGAGACCGAAGCGGCCGCTACCGCCAGGGAGTGCGAAAAATTCGGTGCCCAGACACTTTTGGTGCGGGGCGATGTGGCTGAGGATACCGATTGCCGCAACCTGGCCGAGAAGGCGCTGGAAAAGTGGGGGCGCATCGATGCCCTGGTGAATAACGCCGGGATCAGTAAATTCGCCCCCGACCACCGAAACCTCGAGGCCCTGCAGGCCGAAGATTTCCAAAGGATCTATGCCGTCAATGTCATCGGGGCCTTTCAAATGGTGCGGGCCGTAGTGCCGGCCATGAAAAAACAGGGCCGTGGAGGAATCGTCAATATCTCCTCCATTGCCGGCGTCATGGGGGGCGGGTCATCGGTGGCCTATGCGGCCTCCAAAGGCGCCCTGAATACGATGACCCTGTCGCTGGCCAGGGCCCTGGCGCCCGAGATCCGCGTCAACGCCGTTTGCCCGGGTTTTGCCGAGACCCGTTGGTTGAAGGAAGGGTTGGGTGAAGAGGTCTATGGCCGGGCCAAAGTCCTTTATGAAAATAATGCCCCCCTGCATCAAGTGATTTTTCCTGACGATGTGGCCCGGGCCGTGGTCTGGTTTTTGGAGGGGGGAGACCTGGTCACCGGAGAATTCCTCATGGTCGACAGCGGCTTCCATCTCGGTATGGCAGCCATGAAGGCCCGGTGATAATTGGCGATGATCGGCAACGAACGCTTTTATCCAAATAGGCCCTGGTTAGGCGTAGGGGGGATTGTTTTCCAGGGAGATCGGGTTTTGCTGATCAAAAGAGGACAAGAGCCAGGCCTGGGCATATGGAGTATTCCGGGAGGCGCGGTGGAAGTCGGAGAAACCGTGGAAAGGGCCGTTAAGCGGGAGATCGAAGAGGAGACCGGTTTGCAGGTGGAGGTTTTGGACCTGGTTGCCGTCTTTGAACGGATCCAGCCCGACCCTCAGGGTAAAATTCTCTATCATTATGTCGTCCTGGATTACTTGTGTCGGGTTAGAGAAGGTTCGCCCAAAGCCGCCAGCGATGCCGCCGAGGCCGGTTTTTTTCCCTTGAATCAAATGGGCGTTTTGAAGCTGGCCCAAGAAACGGAACGGGTCATTCGGAAGGCCTACAAGAATCTGCAAAATAATTATTTGACAATTAACGGGAAAAAAGAATAAAAAATTTATTATATGACAATTAACCATTATCATTTTTGATGTGCTTTAGACGATCAATCATAAGTCAAGGAATTCCTCATCAAAACGATCGGGCGGGGTGTATGGAAAGAGAACATAAAGCCAAAGGCAAATGGCTGTTTTTCTGGATTGGGGTAGCGGCTTCGTTAATATTAGGCTGGGTCCTCTTCCCGGCGATTATCCAATCCCGGCAGGAACAACCGGTTCATTTCAGCCACCTCAGGCACGTGGAAGACGTCTCCTTAAAATGTGAAGACTGTCATTATTTCAGGAATGACGGAAGTTTTGCCGGGATTCCCGGCCTGAGCAAATGCCTGGAATGTCATGCCACGGCTCAAGGTAATTCCAAAGAAGAGGCCGATCTGATCCAACTGGCCGATAAGCTGAAAAAGGAAAACAGGAACATCCCCTGGCTCATTTATTCCAGACAACCCGATCATGTATTTTTCTCCCACGGAGCCCACGTCAAAATGGCCAAAATGGCCTGTGCCACCTGTCATAAATCGGTGGGTGGTAAGACGGACAAGAATCCAGCTTACCGCTATAAATGGATTTCAGGATATGCCCCGGAGGTGATGTCCATGGAAGCTTGTGAAACCTGCCATGAGAAAAAAGGGATAAGTAACGCTTGTTATGTTTGTCATAAATAGCCATAGCAAGAGGTAATAAAAGAATAAAAAAATACTGGCCCGCAGACCCGGTTTATTCCATTTTTTATGATTCGTGGTACCGCCTGAGAAAGCTTGAGAGTTTAAATCAAAGGAAAGAAAGATGGCCATTGATCGAAGAGATTTTCTGAAGTTTGTGGTTGGAGGGGCAGTGGGGACCGTCTTTTCTCCATTACCCTGGGTTTCCATGAATGAAGTCGCCAAATGGACCCAGCGCTGGGCGCCCATTCCGGAAAAGGGAGGGACCTCTTATCTCACTTCCACCTGCAAACTCTGTCCCGGCGGTTGCGGGATCCGTGTCAGACTGATTGGAGAGAGGAGGGCCGTCAAGGTCGATGGCAATCCCTTCCACCCGGTCAACCGGGGCGGGATGTGTCCCTTGGGTCTGGCCGGACTTCAATATCTTTACCATGAAGAAATCCGAGTCAAATATCCTTTAAAGAGAGACGGGGCCCGGGGCCAGGGAAGCTGGAAACCGATATCCTGGGAAGAGGCCGTTACTCAAATAAGCTCCAGGTTGAAAGATCTTAGACAAAAAGATCTTTCCCATACGGTCGCCCTGTTGGATGGAGAGGGAATGGGAAGCCAGGCCTATTTGGCCGCCCGATTTCTGAAGGCCTTTGGCTCCCCTAATTACATTCGATCCTATCAATCAACCGACTTGGAAGAAGCCCTGATAAAAACCCTTCATGGGGTTAAGGCCCACTTAAGCTATGATCTTCCCCGGGCTCAAACCATTTTAAGTTTCGGCTGCGCCCTGATGGACGGATGGGGAAATCCGGTCTGGGTTGCCCAGGCCTATCAACAATGGAGGCAAAGTTCTTTAAGGGAAAGGGCCAAGCTTGTTCAGATCGATACCATGGCCAACACCACGGCTTCATTGGCCGATGAATGGATCGCCGTCAAACCGGGGACGGAAGGGACCCTGGCCCTTGGTCTGGCCCAAGTCATCATCGATAGGGGATGGTATGATCAAGAATTCCTTCGGTCCCATTTTTCGGGACTTGACGGACTGAAAGGGCTGTTGAATAAAGAGTACACCCCGGACCGGGTGGCTAAGATAACCGGGGTCTCGCCGGACACGATTCAAAAGCTGGCCAGGGATTTTACGGCCTCAAAACCATCGATAGCCCTTTGGGGTAAAGGGAAGGGGGAATTGCCGGTCGATTTCACTGAGGCCCAGGCCGTTCACCTCCTGAATCTGCTGGCCGGTTCGATCAACCGTCTCGGGGGCGTCTATTTACAACCTGAATTTCCTTATGTCACTCAACCCCAAATTTCCATGGATAAAACGGCCGAAAAAGGTTTTTCCCAACCCAGACTTGACCAGGCTTTATCTTCTCAATACCCAAATACAGGCAATATTGCCGTAAACTTGTTTGCCAAAACCGGTCTTAAAAAACCCTATCCCATCAATTGTCTTTTTCTCAACGAGGTTAATCCTGTTTTTTCCATGGGGGAAAAGCCTTTCAAGGCAGCGGTAGAGGAGATCCCATTCATTGTCAGTTTTTCCACCTTTATGGATGAAACTAATTTTTGGTCCGACCTGATCCTGCCGGTTCCTACTTTTTTGGAGCGGTGGGACGATAGTTATTATAGTCAGGGGGTGCCATTTCCCGTTTATGGCCTGACTAAACCAATTCTGCCTCCCCTCTATGGAAGCAAGTCCCTGGGAGAGGTCCTCCTGGTTCTGGCTAAAAATTTAGGAGGCAAGGTCCGGGAGGCCCTTCCCTTTGAAACGATGGAAGGGGTGATCAAACAGGCGGCCAAGGGATTATATGATTCCCAAAAAGGGCGGCTGGCCGATGGTCCCCCTCCCGAAATGGGAAAGACCAGTCCGGCCTCATTCGAGTCTTTTGACCAGTTTTGGGGACAATTAGTTTCTCTGGGAACCTGGTATCAAATGGAGAACAAAGGTGAAGAAATCAAAAGTAAAGGAATCTTGGAGGTATCCGGTCGGAGCCAGCCCTTTGACGAGAAAACCCTTTGGATGATTCCCCAGTCTTTGATTCTGCTCCAATCCGGATACTGGCCCAACCCGCCTTTTCTTACCAAATATCTCGGTGATGAAACCTTGATGAAGGATGTCTCCGTTGCCCAGGTTCATCCTCATACGGGCCGGGATTTATCTTTACGGGAAGGAGACCGGGTGGAGATTCAATCGGCAAAGGGAACGATAACGGCCCGGATCCATCTCTTTGAAGGGGCCAGACCCAATTGTTTCTTCGTCCCATTAGGACTGGGGCACACGGCCTTCGACCCGACCTTGAAAGACCGGGGAGCTAACTTGTATCCTATTTTAGATACCGCGGTGGATCCGGTAACCGGTTTGGAAGTTGCCTGGGCCACTCGGGTAAAAATTAAAAAAGTGTAGAGGGCGCCCATGAAAGAGGTATTAGGCGGAAAAGAATTATACGGCATGGCCATTGATTTGGATAAGTGCACCGGGTGCGGGGCCTGTGCCATTGCCTGTATGGCCGAAAACAACGTTGCCTTTCGGGATGACGAAACCGACAAGTTGAGGACGACCACCTGGATGCGGCTCTATCGGCTGAACAACGGTCAACCTTTTCCCCGGACCCGGGTGGTCTATCTGCCCAGACCGTGCATGCACTGCCAACACCACACCCCTTGTGTCTCGGTCTGTCCGGTCACGGCCACCAAGATTGATGAAAAAGGGGTGGTCAGCCAGATTTATCCCCGGTGCATCGGGTGCCGGTATTGCATGGCCGCCTGTCCCTACCATGTCCGCTATTTCAGTTGGTGGGACCCGGTCTTCCCCAAAGGGATGGAGGATTATTTGAATCCCGATGTCTCGGTGGCCATGCGCGGGGTAGTCAGTAAATGTACCTTTTGCAACCACCGGTATCAGCGGGCCAAGGACAAGGCCTTTATAGAAGAAAGGCGGGACCTCAAAGAGGGGGAATACGTCACGGCCTGTGCCGAAGCCTGTCCGACTCAGGCCATTACCTTCGGGAACCTGAAGGACCCCCAGAGTCAGGTCTCCAAGCTGAGTAAAAATCCCCTGGCCTTTCGCCTTCTGGAAAAATTAGGCACCCAACCCAAGGTTTATTACCTGACGACTCAGGATTGGGTCCGGAAGCAGTGCGATCATTATTTAGAAAAAGAGGCCCGGGAAAAGATCTCTTAAGACTTTTAAACTCATATAGTACGAGGTAGGATATGAATTTTACCCAGTTTCACATAGACACCCCCCTCATTCCTGAGGGGGTGGAAAGATGCTCCCTGGTCAGATTCGCCTTATGGATTTTTTTCTTGCTCTTACTTGTAGGCGCGGGGTTATTGGCGGCCTTTCTGGTCCTCTGGAAAGGATTAAACCAGACCAATATGAATGAATATTTCGGGTTTGCCCTCTGGATTACCTTTGACCTGGCGATCATTGCCCTGGGGGCCGGGGCCTTTTTTACCGGATTCCTGACCTATATCTGGGGGAAAAAAGAACTGAAACCGATTATTAATTTTGCCGTGATCATCGGGTTCATCTGCTATAGCGGGGCCATTTTAATTCTGACCCTGGATGTGGGCCAGCCGCTTCGCTCCTGGTATGGTTTCTGGCATCCCAATATCCATTCCATGCTGACCGAGGTGATGTTCTGTATCACCCTCTATTTGGGGGTGTTGATGATCGAATATGCCCCCCTGGTATTGGAAAACCGGAAGATCAATGCCCTTCCCGGGCCGCACTATTTTGCTCATAACCTCCATGAACTGATGTTTATATTTGCCGGGACAGGCACCTTTTTGTCCTTTTTTCATCAAGGCTCTCTGGGCGGTATGTACGGGGTCCTCTATGCCCGGCCCTTTGCCTTTCGAGAAGGGGTGTTTATCTGGCCCTGGACCTTCTTTCTGTTTATCCTTTCGGCCATTGCTTCCGGTCCGGCCTTCACGGTTTTAATCACCTCTCTGGTCCAAAAGATTACCGGGAAAAGATTGGTCAAACAGGAGGTGTTGGCCTTGATGGGGAAGATCGCCGGCGGATTATTGGCCCTTTATCTTGTTTTAAAATTTGCCGATACGATTTATTGGGCGATCTCCATCCTACCGGCCCGGGGCATAAGCTTTTGGAGTCAGTATCGAATGCCCTATGGATTCTGGCTGGTAGTGGCCGAATTGGGGGTCTTCGGGATTCTTCCGGCCCTTTTACTCTGGAACGAAAAGGTCAGGATGAGCCCCGGGTGGTTGGCCTTTGCCTGTCTGTTGGATTGTGCGGGTATTGTCTTTAACCGGTTTGTCTTTACCGTGGTTACCCTGGCAATTCCGGTAATGCCCTTTGACCGCTTTGTGACCTATTTCCCCAGTTGGCAGGAATGGGCCACCACCATGGCCATCCTGGCTTATGGGGGCTTGATTATCTCCCTTTCTTATCGCTATCTCCCGGTCTTTCCGCAGGAAAGGGAACTCAATGAATAAACGTTTTTTTTGAAATACAGGCTTGGAAAGGACCCGGAGGCGACCATTCGTTTTTATGGACAGGCACCTGAATTCCTCTACACCGTTAAATGTGATCATATTTGATTGCGACGGAGTCCTCTTTGACTCCCGAAGGGCCAATCAATTTTTTTATAATCATCTGTTAAGGCATTTTGGAAATCCACCCTTGACCGAAGAGGATCTGGGCTATGTCCATATGCACACGGTCACCGAATCGATCGAGTTTTTGTTTCCGGAACCTTCTACGCGGGATCAAGTTCATCTTTACCGGCAAACCTTGGATTATACCCCCTTTATCGGCCTGATGGATATGGAGCCCGGGTTGGTTGCGTTTTTGGATTTTATCCGTCCCCGGGCCAAGACGGCCATTTCCACCAATCGGACGAATACCATCGGCCAAGTTTTAAAGACCTTTGCCCTGGATTCCTATTTTGACCTGGTGATCAGTGCGCTGGATGTCGAACGCCCCAAACCGGATCCCGAATCGGTATTTAAAATTATGACCCATTTTGATGCCAAGCCAGAATGCTGCCTCTATATCGGGGATTCGGAGATCGATGCCCTAACCGCGTTAAGGGCCGGCGTGCCTTTCGTGGCCTATAGAAATGATGGGCTATCTGCGGACTTTCGTGTTCAAGGTTTTGCGGAACTGACCGAATGTCTGAAAAGAACGGGGCGGATGTAAACACCCGCATCTCCCATGGGGGCACCAGGAAACAGGAGAAGATCGAAGGAAAGCAAAGACAAATCACTTCATGACTCGAAATTCAATATTTTTTTTTGAACTAAACCCTCGTGCCTGCTTGAAGTACCCCTAAATCTTCTTGCTAAAAGGGTAGGGATCGATTTTGAGGATCAACGATATGCCGAACCCGAATAGCAGGTTCTCCCAGTGAATCTGAATAGAGGGTAAGAAACAGGTAGTTTGAGGTCCCCGGCTTGACGGAAAAAGAATTTAAAAATGTCTTATACTGGTTTTTAGCGGGCTCTTTAGCGAGACTGAAAAAAATCGCGTGTGGTCCTTCTTCGATTAAATTATCAAACCAAATCGAATCGGCTGCAAATCCGCTTAAAATATCGTAATACTCCTTTTTCTTCTGGTCCTCCCACTCTGTCAATATAGATAAAGATTGGTCATCCAACCAACAGGTAAGGTCCCTGTATGATTTTAACTTCCGCGGGCCTCCTGGGGAATCTCCGCCGGTAACTCTGGCTATCGTATTCAAAGAGGCCCTCCGGTCGGGACCAGGACCTTTCCCTTTTTCAAAATTAACCAAGGATACAATAACCAAACGCCCTTTAGGAACAGGGGGTTTTTGGATAACAATTAAGGCCTCGGCGATCTCCCGGGGAGAAAGGATGGGGCTGAGAAATTGCTCGCTATGGATGTTCGTTCTTCCACTTTCGGTTTCGACTAAATTTATCCCCTCAAAAAAGGGGATGAAGTTTATTACTACGCGCAACTGGTCTTCGGCTACTTTACTGACCTGGCCGGTAACTACGAGATCAACCGGGAATGATTTGAATTTCGTCAAAAGGTCTTGTTGAAATTTTCTCTGGGAGGAGACGCTCCAGTGAAAATCGGAGGCCAGGCTTTGCCTCAAACTTTGGCTGAGGGGATCCTCTTTCCCATAGACATGAAATTGTTTTTGTTTATTAAGGGCCGCACGAAGTTCCCGGGAAATCTCATCCCCAAGGGCAATCTCTTTCCCCGAACTATTGCAAAAATCAGAAACCAGGACTCCCATGACCGGCCTCCGTTGATAATCAAAGGCCATCTGGGCGGACCAAAAGCAAACCGATGGTATGAGACCTTGGATAAATTCCTTTTTGGGACCGGTAGAATGGGTTGCTTGAGGAGAAATTTCTATTTTTTGGGAAAAACCAGATTGAATCGTTCCCGGCAATGAAACCGAGATGAGCATCATGGGAAAAACGAGGAATTTTTTCACCGGAACTCGCATGGGTTTAACCTTTCTGGGTTCAATTTTCGGGGAAATAGAGGCGATCCCCAACGGCAATTTCTTTATTATTGGTATGAATGATACAGAGTAATAGTCGCTCGTTGATGATTTCCAGAATAATGGCCTGGCCCATCCTCGTAAAGAAAAGATCGACGTTTTTATTTCCGGGTAAAATGGTGGGTTGAAAAATCTCCAGGAGGTCTCCTTTCTTAACCGGACGGGGCCTATCCAAGGAAACAAATATCTTATCTCCCGATGAGAGGGCCTGCTTCCTTTCCTCCATCGGACCGACAATGATGCCGTTCAATTGAGCAACCGGCCGTATTTCCTGGGAGGCCCCTAAGGCCCAGGCTAAAGCGGAAAATAAAGTAACCAGGGTGAAAAACAGAGTCAGGCCCCAGTGTGTTTTGAAGATCATCTTTTCGCCTCTCCTTTCTCCTGGGCATGAAAGATTCTTTTTCTGAATTCCGGTTCTTGGATTCCAAGATTCCAAATATCCTTGATTAGCTTTCTCCCCCGAAACGTTCAGAGAGTGAGGGTCTCACGATTTTAGGGGTGATAAAAATAAGCAGTTCGGTGTCAGCGGTGGACTTGAACCGCGTTTTGAAAAGCCAACCCAGAACAGGGATATCCGCCAGACCGGGGACCCGATTTTCCTGATAGATTTCCTTTTTAGAGAGGATGCCGCCGATGACAACCGTATCGCCGTTATTGACCATCATTTCCGTTTCAGTTTCTTTGGTGTTAATGGTCGGATTTCCCAGGGTATCGGTATGGCCAAAATCCGGCTCATTTTTGGTAATCTTCACTTTAATCCGGATTTTTTTACTACTGGAAATATGCGGAGTCACGGCCAGGATTAAGGCGGCATCCTTATAGGAGGTGCTAAAGGAATTATTTTGATCTCGGGTGGTTACAGGAATTGATTGGCCCTGTTTTATAACAGCCTCTTTGTTTTCGAGGGTTAATACCTTAGGAGAAGAAATGGTTTTCCCCCGACCATCCTGTTCCATAGCCTGAATGCGGGCATCAATGTTCAGATTGGTTGAGGCAAAGGCGAACCCAAGACCTCCAAAGGCGGCGGTCGAAGCATTGGCAAAGGGAAGATTAACGGCATAATTGCTATTGCTTCCAGGCTGCCCGGCGTCACCGCCGCGAATAGTCCCGGCATAGGGAGAGCTGGCATTGGCAAAGGCGTAGGATCCTCCCCAGCGAATCCCTAAATCCCGGGTAAAACTGGCGTCGGCCTCAACGATCCGGGCTTCGATCATCACCTGGGGAATGGGTTGGTCAATAGTCTTTATTAGTTCTTCTATATAATCCAGGTCCCGCGCGGTTCCCCTGGCGATTAAGGTGTTAGTATGGGGGACACTGATGATATTCACATTGACCGCCTTCGAGATCCTGATGTCAGGTGAGATTATTTTGTCGCCTCCCTGAACCCCTGAATGCGCGCCATAGCCGTAGCCAGCGATCTTTTTTTCGGTTTCTATATAACCCAAAATAGCGTCTTCAACTAACTTCACATCCACATTTTTAATCTGGAATTGCTTGGTAATCCAAAGAATTTTGCCGACCTTCTGGCGTTGTTCTTCAGCCTTCAATTCCTCTTGCTCCAGTTTGATGGCATCGAGTTTCGACTTGTTTTCATCGTCCAGTATTTTCTTAAAGTTTTCACCTGTTGTGATCAAGATGGTTTTTTCTCCACGCTTCAACTTTCTCAGATTGTTGGCATCCAGTATCGAATTCAGGGCTTCGTCCCAGGGGACTTCTTTTAAACTTAAGGTCAGTTTCTTATCTTTTACCTCCTCCCCAACAAGGATATTCACCCCACCGGTGTCGCCGATCAATCGCAGGACATTGTGGAGATTGGTCATATAAAAATCAAAGGTAACGCGTGGTTTTTGAGATAGTAATATCTTTTCCTTCTGACGACTATCCTGGAGCTGTTTTTCTTTTTTGAAATTCTCGATGGTCATCTCAGGAAGATAATCCTCCCCCGGTGGTCTTAAGACCGCCTGGGCCATCGGAGGCTTGATTCTTGGAAAGTCCACAAAGAGGCCGTAGGTTGTTTCCTTCTGGGAAGAAATATGATAAGCCGGAAAACGGGTGAATTCCAAAACGATTCTGACGGTCTTGGGGTTGAATTGGGAAAACCTCAATTTTTCTATCGACGGATCTGTGATCTTAAAAGAAGAATGATCCCTCGCCAGGAAACAGGGACTCAAATCGATAACCAACCGGTGGGGGTCGGACAGAGTAAATGAATGGTGGGAAACGGGCTGGCTGGTCTTGATAAGGACCCGCAGTCTGTCCGGAAAGGCCTGGTCTTCTAATTGAATTAACCGGGCCGTGGCCATGGAGGTTTTCCTCCCTTTGGCGGGCAGGGAAAACCCATTTTCTCCAAAACCAAAAAAGAAAAATAGAAGTCCCGAACAAAAGAATAGAGACAGCTTTTTAATTTTGTTCATGTTCGCTCTCAAGTAGGGGTGAGGCCTTTCTGTTTTGAATGTTCATCCAAAAGGGATAATCGACTCCTCTGTCCATTGCTTCCCTATCGGGGTTGGGGTATTTTCAAGGCGATCTTCCGGAAGCTTTTCTGCCCAAGAAAATCCCGAGAGGGTTCTTCGATGATTAGTTCCTTATCGGCAACACGGGTTATTCTTCCCCCCTTCTTGCCGATGTGGGTTCCCACCTGCACCATAAACCCTTTACCGGTCGGGTCCTGCACCATGGCCTTTTTAATCCCCGGCCCGGAAACTATCCCGACCAGCTCAAAATCACTGACTTCAAATTGTTCCAAGGGCAATCCCCCCCCCTTGGTTTCCAGGGAGATCCTTGAAGGCTGAAAAGGGTCCGGTTTCCCGGTGGGATTATAAAGTGGTACAGACTGTCCGGGCTTTTCAGGGGGGACCGTGGCCGGTAAAAGAGACGGTCCCTGGGGCCCGATTTTTGCTCGCTGGGGGAGGGGAGGTAGCTTCTGGGTCGTGAAATGCTCCGAAGCCTTTTCCCCGCAGCCCCCTGCCGCCAGATATAAAAGAATAAACGGGATCAGAATTTTTCGCATCGGTTATTTTTTCTTTTCAACCTTTGGGCCCGGGGTTGGTGACGGGGGAGGAAGTTGCAGGACCCTAAAGGTTACCAACTGACATCGGGCCACAATTCGGCTTGTTTTTTCATCATAGGTCCCCAATTCCAGTTTCTTTACATTAATAATCCGGGGAAGTCTACGAAGTCGGTCAAAAAATACCCCGATCTCGTGGTAATTACCTTTGAGATGGAGGGTGATCGGGATTTCAGCGACGAAGTCCCTGGGGATTTCCTTCTCCGGTTTAAAAAGAAGAAATTCCAGCCCCTGTTGCTGGCCAAGGTTGGAAATGGTCTCAAGCAGGCCGGGTATTTCTCTGGACTCGGGCAGCATGTTCAGGATTTGTTTATAGCGGACATCCATTTCGGCCAATTCGTGTTTGAATTGGGTAATCTGTGCCTGGGTCCGGATAATCCGGGCCAGCTTTATTTTTTCCCGGTCGATATCTTCCCGGAGGGACCTGGAATTATCCCAGAGGGGTTTTAGCCCCAAAAAGCCCAGGGCCGCTGCCAATAAAACCATTCCCAGAATTTGCGCCACCACCTTTTGGGTGAAGGTCAGTTGGGCCCACCGATCGGTTATGTCGAAGAGGGGATTCATCGGGGAAATTATTTTTTCTCCAGGGGAGGGGTCGGAGGTCCCGTCCAGGCCGTCAGGGTGAATTGTTTAACCCTCAAATCCTTATAAAGGGACTGGGTGGATTGAATCAGGTCCACCTGTTTGATCAAGGAGGAAGATTCAAGGCGTTTCATAAACCCGGCCAGGGTTTCGTTACTGAAAGAGATTCCTTCTAACCGGATTTCCGGGCCGTTTTCTTTCAGGCTAATCAACCAGAGTTGATCGACCGGCAGAAGGCTCGAAAGAATCTCCATCAGGCGGACCGGGCCGTGCCGGTCTTTTTCCAGATTTTGAAGAAGGGTCAACCTGGCTTGGGCCATCTCTTTCTTTTCTTTGAGTCCTTTGATTTCTTTCTGGAGGGTGGCAGCCCTTTGAGTTTGTCTTACTAAGGCCGCCTTCTCTTCTTTAAAAGTTTGCGCTTGGGTCCCTAAAATCCAATAGACCATCAAAAAGGCTGCTATAAGGAACCCATACCCCAAAACGATCTTTATAAATAGACGAGACCGATCTTTTCCCTTCCGGAATTCATGGCCCAGGAGATTGATCCGGATCATCGTCCCCCTTTTTGTCGTAAGGCTAAACCAAGGGCAATAGCCATCTGGGGCCCTACGCTTTGTAAATATTTGGTGTCGAAGGTTTCAGGATCTACCCGAACCGAGAAAAAGGGATTAAATAATTCCACCGGGAGTTGAAGCCCCTTGGATAAAAATTGGGGAAGACCGGGCAATAAGGAAGGACCGCCTGACAAGATGATTTTGGCCGGCTTGATCTCCGGATCCGAGGCGGTCAAAACATCCAGGACTTTTTTAATCTCTTCCAACCAGTTCTGAACTATGGCCAACAAGGAAGACCCGACTCGGTCCATTTGATCCAATGGGCGGTTCCATCCCAATTTAAGCTTTTCGGCCTCTTCATAAGAAAGGTTTAAGAGCGACTGTATCTGTTCGGTAAGCTGCCTGCCCCCTAAAAAGATATCTCGGTTAAAAACCGGACCATCTTTAGTAAGGACATACAGGTTGACCTGACTGGCGCCCAGGTTGAGAAGGGCTATGGGGCTTGAATCCGGCGGATGTTTTATTTCGTAAGCGTTGGACAGGGCAAAGGCCGCCACGTCGGCAATACAGGCCTCTAATCCCGCCAAATCTAAGACCTCCATGAAGGCGTTCAGGGTCTCTTTTTTGACAGCCACCAGTAGGACGGCCATGGAATCATGATCTTCCATGAGAGGACCCAGGACTTGAAAATCCAGATTGACTTCTCCGATGTCAAAAGGAATATGTTGCTGAGCTTCATATTCAATGACCTGGGCCAATTCTTTTTCCGGGATGACTGGCAGGTTGATTTTTTTTATGATGACCGAATAGCCCGAAATGGCGAAAACAATTTTTTTTGATTTTATTCGTAGATGAAGTAATAAGTCTTGTAAAGTCTTAGCAATTAATTGAGGTTCCTTGATCGTGCCGTTGACGATAGAAGAGGGGGGTAAATTGGCCAGCCCGAAACTATCCAGAAAAATTTCATTCTGGCGTTGGGACAGACGACAAACCTTAATGGAGTGAGAGCCGATGTCAATTCCAATATAGTTATCTCTTCTGGTCCCGGGAAACCACATGGTATTTTTTTATGCAGGAAATATGATTCGGTATTTTATTATAATCTTTCCACTTTCCGGTTTTATTTCAAAAAACTTGAACACTATCTCCAATTTAATCGGTTCTGTCAAGAAATTTATAGGGTTTTCCCATGTTGGGACAAATGGTTAGGCCGGTTTATTCAGGAATGGATGGAAGAAAAATCGCTCGGGCCGGGGGGAAAGATATTTTATAATTATTGGGTGATGAAAGGAACACCAGTCTGATGGCAGGATTGTTTGCGCCCCGAATTATCTTGGCCGTGCATCCTTTCTCGTACCAACGCCACCGAAGTCCTTGGTCTAAGGGCAAGTATTAGAGATAGATACGACACAAACCGCATTATTTACCGCTGCTTCCTTCCGGACCTGACGGGGTTCATAACCGTTTGTTGCGTACAGTCCAATCTTGACCCTTAGAAAAGGGTTCTTTGGTGCCATTACAATCCTCAAAAGGAGATTCTGCCCCGCGTAAGCGGATTTCGGGTACAGGGCACCGCCAGCTCCCCGCTTAGCACGGCCAAGAAAAGCTCAGGCATCAACGCGTTCTTTTAATTCTTTCCCTACCTTAAAGAAAGGGAGTCTTTTTTCTGAGACATTGATGATGGACCCGGTTTTGGGGTTTCTTCCCTTATATCCCTGATAATTTTTTACCTTAAAACTCCCAAAGCCGCGGATTTCTACCCTCTCCCCCTTGGCCAGGGCCTCTTCAATGCTTTCAAAAAAGTGGGTTACTACTAATTCGGCGTTTTTGATGGTCAGGTCCTGGTCTTTGGCTAAGGCTTCAATCAACTGGGACTTGTTCATCTTCAATTCCCTTTCTTGAATAAATTAAGGATTAAATTCATTATAATTGCACGATTATATTTCTTTTTCATAAAAAAGCAAGAATTTTTCATTGATTTTTCATAAGGGGTGAGTTAAGAACTGGTTAAAAATTAGGGAAAAAAAGATGAAAATTAAAAAATCAATTCTCGACTTGATCCCCTATCCTCCGGGAAAACCCATTGAAGAATTGACTCGGGAATATGGGATTCAAAAAGTGATCAAGCTGGCCTCCAACGAGAACCCCCTTGGACCATCCCCTAAGGCTTTAGAGGCAATTCGAAGCGCCTTATCTCAGCTCCATCGTTACCCGGACGGAAGCGGCTACTACTTAAAAGAATCCCTCGGCCGATATCTGGGACTGAAGCCGGAACAAATCCTCTTGGGGAACGGTTCCAACGAAATCATCGACCTGGCCTTAAGGACTTTTCTGAGGCCGGGTTTTGAAGTCGTCTCTCCCACCCCCTCCTTTCTGGTTTATGGAAAGGTCGTCCAGGCCATGGGAGGAAAGAACGTTCTGGTTCCGCTTAAACGCTTTACGGTTGATTTGGGGGCCGCTTTGAATCGGATTGGTCCAAGGACTCAAATCGTTATCGTCAATAACCCCAATAATCCTACAGGAACCATTATAAAAAAGAAAGAATGGGAGCGTTTTTTAAAGGCTGTTCCTTCCAGGATTTTGATCCTTTTGGACGAAGCTTATGTTGACTTCGTAGAAGATCCAGAGTATCCGGATGGAATAAATTACTTGAACTCTGAAACAAATCTAATAGTCATTCGAACTTTTTCCAAGGCCTTTGGCCTGGCCGGCCTGCGTATCGGATATGGTTTGACCCGGGCCGACTTAGCCGACTATATAAACCGGGTCCGTCAACCCTTCAATGTTAACTCTCTGGCCCAGGCGGGTGCCCGGGGGGCCTTGGAAGACCTGGATTTCTATGAGCAGACGCGGTCCCTGGTTCGAAAGGGCAAGAAGGACCTGGAAAGGGGATTGACCCGGATGGGACTCTCTTATCTGCCTTCTCAAACCAATTTTATTTTGATCCGGGTTCCACTGAAGGCCCAGGCTGTATATGAAGCCATGTTAAGAAAAGGGGTCATTATCCGTTCCATGAAAAGTTATGGTCTGGAGGATTACATCCGGGTGAATGCCGGGCTTCCGGAAGAAAACCGGTGTTTCTTGAAGGCCTTGAAACAGGTCTTAAGTCGTAAAGAATCGCTCCTAAAAAGGGCCTTTGTCGCTTGAAGGAAGGATTTCAGGGATTCGACCGGGGCCTCAAATAAATAAAATGTTCGTATGTCCGGGGCGGACGATTCTATTGTTTTTGTTTTTTTATGACCAAACCCAACATCATTATCACCATCGACGGTCCGGCCGGAGCGGGCAAAAGCACGGTTACTAAAATTTTGGGCGACCGGTTGGGATTGGATTGCCTGGATACCGGGGCCATGTATCGGGCGGTGGCCTGGGCCATACGGGAGGGCAAAAAAGAAGCACTATCCGGGGAGGCCATGATCCGCTTTTTAAAAGACTTGGATTTTGTTATTGAGGGAAACGGCCCTGCCCAAAGAGTCTGGGTTCAAGGCCGGGATGTCAGTCAGGAGATCCGGACCCCGGAAATCAGCCAATTGGCATCGACGTTTTCTATGAAACCCGAGGTCCGGTCCGTCTTGGCAGATAAACAGAAGGCCCTTGGCAGACAGGGAGGCCTGATTGCTGAAGGGAGAGATATGGGGACGGTTATTTTCCCCCAGGCAGATTATAAATTTTTTTTGAAGGCTTCTCCGGATGTTCGGGCCCAAAGAAGGTATAAAGAACTGATCGAAAAAGGGCAATCCGTATCCCCGGAAGAAGTGAAACGGGAGATGGAAATCCGGGATCGTCAGGATCAACAAAGGACCCTGGCCCCTCTTTGTCCGGCCCGGGATGCCCGGGTAATCGATACCTCCCAATTGACCCCCGAAATGGTGGTTGAAACCATTATTTCCAAAATTTTTGCTGGGGGACCTCCTTTAAAATCCGAGAATAGAATAGAATAGAAACGACCCAAGAACCTTCCCCAACGGCTCTTAAATGCCTCTTTAGGGGGGCCTCTAAATATAATTATGGCAAAATAAAAATTTTTTGAGGGTCTTAGTAATCTCTTATCTTAAAAGATTTCAATTAATCCTTGATTTTTATGAATATTTTTGATATAATTAAATATTAGACCTAAATAATAAAGTGAAAAATGGAATTAGGACTAAAAAAGGATATTTAGGGGGATAAAAGGTTAATGGAAAAAAAGACAGAGGAAATGGGCAACCAAGAAACCGAAACCAAAGCCAAAGAGACGACCGTTTTGAATGAAAGGTCTCTGGGAAACCAAGGGGAAGAGGAGTTCAAGGAACTGTATGAAGAAAGTCTAAAGACTTTCCAAGAAGGGGAAGTGGTTAAAGGCCGAATTGTCAGTGTTGACAAGGAATTTGTGATGGTCGATATCGGCTATAAATCAGAAGGCCGGATTCCCCTACATGAATTTTTGACCCCTTCGGGTGAAATAACGGCCCAGATCGGGGAAGGGGTGGATGTTCTCATTGAAAAGCGGGATGATGAAGAAGGGGATATCCTTCTTTCAAAAGAAAGGGCCGCCAAAATTCTGGTTTGGGATGAAATCAGCCGGATCTATCGGGAAGACGGGGTTATTGAAGGCAAGATCGTCGGAAAAGTCAAGGGCGGTCTGACGGTTGATATCGGTCTCCCGGCCTTTCTCCCAGGATCTCAGATCGACTTGCAGCCAATTCGAGATATGGATAATTTATTGGGGGCCTCTTTCCCGTTCAAGATATTAAAATACAATAAAAAAAGGAATAACGTCGTTCTTTCCCGCCGGGTTCTCCTGGAAAAGGAAAGGGAATCTCAAAGGAATACGATTCTAAATACCATCGAACCCGGTCAGGTCATGGAAGGAGTGGTAAAAAATATCACCGATTACGGAATTTTTATCGACCTGGGAGGGATTGACGGGCTTTTACATGTAACGGATATGAGTTGGGGTCGGGCCAGTCATCCCTCCGAACTATGCAAGGTTGGGGATATACTCCGGGTAAAGGTCCTCAACTTTGACCGGGAGCGTCAAAGGGTCTCTTTAGGATTGAAGCAACTACATCCTGATCCTTGGACATCAGTGACGGAACGGTATCCCATCGGCCGCAGGATCAAAGGGAAAATCGTCAATTTGACCGATTACGGTGCCTTTGTGGAATTGGAAAATGGGGTAGAGGGCTTGATCCATGTTTCAGAAATGTCCTGGACCCAAAAGGTCAAACATCCATCCAAGATTGTCTCGGTGGGAGACGTCGTAGAGGCGGTGGTGCTGTCCGTGGACGCCGACAAGAAGAGGATTTCTTTGGGTATGAAACAGATCGAACCCAATCCCTGGGATGTGATTGCTGAAAAGTATCCGGTAGGAACCGTGATCGAAGGAAAGATAAAAAACATTACCGATTTCGGACTTTTTATCGGTATTGATGAAGGGATCGACGGTCTGGTTCATATTTCGGATATTTCCTGGATCAAACGGGTGAAACACCCCTCGGAATTATTTAAAAAGGGGCAGGAGGTTCAGGCCAAGGTTTTACACATTGATAAAGAGCAGGAGCGGTTTTCATTAGGGATCAAACAACTGGAACCCGATCCCTGGGAAGAGATCCCTAAGAAATATCCCACAGGTTCTGTAGTTAAGGGTGTTGTCACCAATGTAACCGACTTTGGGATATTCGTAGAGATTGAAGAAGGGGTCGAAGGACTGGTCCATGTATCGGAGGCCAGTAAGGAAAAGATCAAAACACCCGTTGGGCTGTTTAAGGTTGGGGACACGATCACGGCCAAGGTCATCAATATCACCAAGAAAGAAAGAAGGATCGGACTTTCCATTCGCAGGGCCAAGAAGGAAGAAGAGCAGACCTTGATCAAAGAATACATGAGCGGTTCCAAAGAAGCCAGTTCCAATCTGGGGGATTTGCTTAGAGAGGAAATGGAAAATAAAAACAAATTTTCCCTGGATTCCGCCGAATCCTGACCCGGTAGATTTCGTGTCTGGTATCAACCCCCCCAGGCCTGAAGGAGGCGTCGCGAGCTTGAAAATATCGAATATCGGACCCTGAAGTTCGAGAAAAGTCAAAAATAAATTATTTATGATTCGAAATTCGATATTTTTATTTCTGAATTACAATACCGATCAACCCCTAACCTCTCACTGTCTGGATTAAGCCCCTTGTCTGAAAAAAAACACCCCATCCTGCTTGGTTTATTGATCTCAGCCCTGGTAGCCGGTGGCTTGGTCGTCTTGCTATGGGTTTCGACCTTTTTCTTGGCAGACGGAAAAGTCCTCCCATTTGGAAATCGGATCGCTGTGGTTCCCATCCGGGGAATCATTTCCGATTCCAAGTCGGTGGTGGAGCAGTTAAAAAAATATGGGAAAGACAACCGGGTCAAGGCGATCATCCTCCGTATCGATTCCCCGGGGGGAGGTACGGCCGCTTCTCAAGAAATCTATCGGGAGGTTCAGAGAACCGTTTCCAAGAAAAAAGTGGTGGTCTCCATGGGAAACGTGGCGGCTTCAGGCGGATATTACGTGGCCCTGGCCGCCGATAAAATTGTGGCCAATCCAGCGACCCTGACCGGGAGTATCGGGGTGATCTTAGACGTGCCCAATTTTAAGGAACTCCTCAAGAAAATCGGGGTGAGCAGGGAAACGGTTAAAAGCGGTCCTTATAAGGATATCGGTTCACCGGTCAGGGAAATGACTCCCGAAGAGCGGCGCCTTCTGCAAGGGGTTATTGACAATGTTTATCAACAATTCGTGGCAGTGGTCGTTAAAGGGCGAAAGTTAAGCCGGGAGCAGGTGGAAAGGATAGCCGATGGGCGTGTTTTTACCGGGGAACAGGCCAAGAGGCTTGGGTTGATCGATGAATTGGGGAGTTTCGAGGACACCGTCGACCTGACTAAAAAGTTGGTCGGCCTTTCCGGCGAGGTTAAACTGATCTACCCGGAAAAGAAACACTTCTCTCTTTGGAATCTTATCTTCAAAGAATTGCTCGGGGAGGTTAAAGGATCCCTTCAACCTGAATGGCCCCCGGCCCAACTTAACTTCATCCCGCCCATCTTTTATAAGAACTGACGGAACTCACCCAGCCCTTCCCTGATCACCTCGACTTCATCATCAATCAGCGAAATAATGGTCGAGGGCTGGTTGGCCAGAAGGCCCCCGTCAATGGTGACATCGATCTGAGAACCAAAGGTTTCCTCGATCAAGGAAGGGTCGGAAAAGACTTCCCCACCGGAAAGGCCGACGCTGGTGCTGATGATCGGATTCCCAAGGGTTTTGACCAGGGCCAGGCATATATTGTTGTTGGGCACCCGGATGCCCACGGTCTTTCTCTTGGTCACCATGATCTTGGGGACCAGCTTGGTTCCCAGAAGGATAAAAGTATAAGGTCCGGGCAAGTACCGTTTCATGATTTTGTAGGCCTGATTAGTGACCTGGGCGTATAAACTGATGTTCTTTAAATCCGAGCAGATAAAGCTGAAAGGCTTCTGGGGGTCTCTTTTTTTGATTTGATAGATGCGTTGTATGGCTTTTTTGTTGTACATATCACAGCCGAAGCCATAAATCGTATCGGTCGGATAAGCGATAATCCCTCCGTCCTTTAAAATTTCAACGGCCTTGTCAATCAGCCGCTTCTGCGGATTGGAAGGATTGATTCGGAAAATCATAAAAGCTCCTCATCGATGGGAATAAGATTTCCCTCCATGGCACCGAAGTTCACATTTAATCGGTC
The DNA here is from genome assembly GCA_963769305.1 of uncultured delta proteobacterium. Taxonomy (GTDB): domain Bacteria; phylum Desulfobacterota; class RBG-13-43-22; order RBG-13-43-22; family RBG-13-43-22; genus RBG-13-43-22. The sequence goes on from CAVYLJ010000018.1 coordinate 41,733, forward strand.
TCTGTTCGTGCTCTTAATTATATATTGAAGAAAAAAGTCTTGTCAAACGATCTCTTCCCTTTTATGCAGAAAATAAAAGGACAATGACTCTGATGGTTATTCCTCCCGGATTATTTTATTCGGCCCTCCTGGTCCTGGGCTTGATTTTCGGTAGTTTTTATAATGTCTGCATCTACCGTCTCCCGCAAGAAGAATCCATTGCCTGGCCGGGTTCCATGTGTCCTCATTGCCGACGTCCTCTTTCGGTTCTGGATAATCTGCCTTTGGTAAGCTTTTTGCTATTAAGAGGGTCATGTCGCTATTGTCATGGCCCAATTTCATATCAATATCCCTTGGTCGAATTGTTGAACGGTCTGGCTACGGTTCTGTTAGGCTGGAAATTCGGCTTTTCCTGGGCCTTATTCCAATCCCTGGTTCTTTTCGGTGCCCTCCTGGTGGTTTCTTTTATCGATCTGGCTCATCAGATAATTCCCGATGTCATTACTTATCCGGGGATAGCACTGGGGTGGGTGCTTTCCTGGCTGATCGGGTCCCCTGGCTGGTGGTCGTCCCTGATAGGCGTGCTGTCAGGGGGCGGTCTCTTATGGCTACTGGCCGTGGCCTACGAAAAGCTGGCTCGAAGAGAAGGCATGGGAGGAGGGGATATCAAATTATTGGCCATGATCGGGGCCTTCCTCGGCTGGCCCGGGGTTTTGGTTTCCATTTTGGCGGGTTCCTTTTTAGGAACTCTGGTGGGTCTTGGGCTGATCCTGGTCTGGAAGAAGGATCGCTCTTATCCCATTCCTTTCGGCCCCTTTCTTTCCTTGGGGGCGGTAATTCATCTTTTCTTCGGCACGTCTATCCTCAACTGGTATCTCGGCTGAACCCTTTTTCCCCGGGTCCGTCTAAGAATTTTTGTCAAAAGTTAAATCCTAAATCCGGTAGCTTGGCAGGGATGGCGAGCGCATCGCCCGTAGCTGGTGGTCTGTCTGGGGGCACACTGCACTTTGGCGGAGGGTGCTTCAAATTTGCCTGTGTCGGGTTTCGTCGGGCGTCACTCCGGCGAACGCCGTCGGGCGCGAGATTCGGAAAATTTGAACCCCTCGGTGGCCCCAGGGATATTACAGAGATGATGGGTTAAAATTTTTTTACGATCCTTAAAGAAAGGAGGGTTCAATGCCGACCCAAAAAAATCAATCCGGATTTTCTATCATGGAAACGATTATGGTCCTGTTCCTGATGGGCCTGGCCTTTTCTATCGCCTGTTATGGCTATTATCAATTCATTCCCAGGTATCGACTGGAAGGGGCCGTGCAATGCCTGGTTTCCGATTTTCAACTGGCCCGAATGAAGGCCATCGGACAAAATTGCTATTACCGGGTCCAGATTGTGCCCGAACAAAACCAATATTTTCTGGAACGGGAATCCTCTGCCGGGCTTTCTCGATGGCCTGGGGTGCAAGATGGGCTCATTCGGAAGTTTAATAACGCCCAGAATCCCTACTGCTACCCGGGTGTCAATTTAGAGAGCAGCAGTAATCATCCGATTTTCTCACCCCGGGGGGCGGTGGTGGGGACCACCCTGGTGGTAAAAAATTCTTCCGGGAAAAAAATAATCACCCTCTCCTCCTTGGGCAGGGTGAAGGTACAAGAGGGTTGAAATGGAAAAAGAAAAAAAGGATCGCGGATTTACACTGATTGAGGTGCTGGTCACCTTGATCCTTTTAGGATTGGTCCTGGGCACGGTTTGCCAGATATTCTTATCTCAGGCCGATGCGTACAAAACACAAGCCAGGATACTCCAGAGACAACAGGGACTGCGGGCCGCTCTGGAAATAATGGCCCGCGATTTCAGGAGCGCCGGATATCCGGCCCTGGATCAAACTGATTTGAAGAATCTGTCGGGCTGGATCCCCAACTCCTTTATTCCCAAGGTCCCTCAGCCCATGGCCCCGAGCGGGGTCATTTCCTGGACCCCGGGAGGCGATAACCCGGACCTCCTTTCTTTATTGATCTCCCTTTCGAGCGGATCCAATCCCACCATCCTTTCACAGGGGGTTCTGGCCGGGGACACCTTGATTAAACTGGCCTTAACCAGCACGGATGTCAATGATCAATACAATCTTATGGATCTGGTTTATATCGGCAAGCCCCCGGAATTGGCCCAGGTCAGCGGGATTTCAGGGCAGTTCCTGACTATCGATACCAATCCTTTTCAACCAGGCAACCAAGGACTGAAGAAGTCTTATCCCGCGGGAACGGAAGTAGGCGAAATTAGTCTGGTCAGCTATGCTGTTTTTAACGACGGCAATGACCCCGGAGGAAATTATCACGACCGGGGCGTCCCTGTTCTGAAAAGAAAGATCAATGCCTGCGGCTTTGAACCCCTGGCCGAGGATATCACCGACTTAAGAATAAGCCCGATAAAACCCGAATTGTTCCGGTTGCGGCTTTCCGTTGGGACCGGCCTTTCTGCGGCCGGAAGCCGATCGGCCCAAGATCATGTTTTGACTTTGGGCACCCAAATTATGCCACGAAATTAAACAGGGCCCGGGAAAGAAAGGAGGAGCCCATGGAATTGAAAGAACAAAAGGGGGCCGCATTGGTCGGGGTCATGATGGTGTTATTGATTTTGACCCTCTTAGGGACAACGGCTTTCTTAAATTCATCCACCGACCTTAAGATCAGCGGCCATTATCATCAGAGTCTTCAGGCCTTATATGCGGCCGAAGCGGGACTCCAACAGCTCTTGTCGGTCTATCGCCAAAACCCCCTTCATTTTTTGCAAAAAAAGACAGGCCCGGAAATGAACTTTTCCCTGGCCGAACCGGAGGAGCCAAACGGTCCTGGAACCAAGTGGTGGATCAATAACCTGCGATACGATCCCCAAGGGACTCCAGCTTATGTTGAAGTGATTATGGTCGGGAAAGACCTTATCCAAAATTCTTTGGCCCGGGTCCGGGCCACTATTTTTTGCAGTTCTTCGGATGTTCCGGCCATTTTTAAAACAGGGATCGCTACTGCCGGGACCCTCAATTTAAAAAACCCGTTGGAGATTTCGGCGAGTCTCCATGCCAATCGAGGGTATTCGGTAGAACCCGCTTCGGTTCTGGAGCAGCTCAGATTCCAACAATTTCTGGTTACCCAGTCCCTGGACCCGACTGGACCGGATTTTCTGCCTCCCCAGGATATTCCGCTGATCTCGGAAAAAGGGTTTCAAGGGTATCGGAGCATGGCCCAACAACCGGGCAACCAGGTTTTCCTGGGCCAGCAGAACCTGACCCTTACCGGCGACCAGAAAGGTCTTTTGATTTTCGTGGACGGCGACCTGAGCATTACGGGGAGCGAATTGTCCGGGGCAACCTTCGTGGCCACGGGATCGATAACCATCAATGGCTCTGCATCACTAAAGGCCGATGGGTTGCTGGATACGGCTTTTATTTCCGGCAGGGACATTATCATCAATGATTCCTCCCGAGTCGCCGGAGTATTCTGGTCCAATGGTTCAATGTCAAAGAGGGGTTTTGGGAAGCTGTCAGGAACCATTGTCAGCCAGGGTAACATTACTCAAATGGAGGGCTTTCAATTTGAGCGGGTTTCCCAAATTTCGAATACCTTTTTACCGCCGACGCCGTCAACCTACTCCTTTGCTTTAAAAGGCTGGTCCCAGATCTAATCCGAAGGAAGAAAAAATTAATAAAAATCCTTGACAGGACAAAATCGGGTGTGTTAGCTTTCAATACCAAAGACATTTGGTTTTCCCCATGAATCAAGTTAAAAAAAATAAAGGTAAAAAAGGACGGGTGACTTTTTTACCTTTTTTTATTCTGCCTGAGAGCGGAGCTGGTGTCCGCATAGCTTTATTTTTATAAGGAGGGGCATGAATGAAGAGTAAAGGGAAGGTAAAATGGTTTAATGACGCCAAGGGATTTGGTTTCATTGAACAAGAAGGGGGATCGGATGTCTTTGTTCACTATTCGGCTATTCAGATGGATGGTTTTAAAACCTTGAAGCAAGGGCAGGATGTGGAGTTCGAGGTTAAGGACGGGGACAAGGGTCCTCAGGCCACCAATGTCATGAAGCTGCTCAGTTAATCGAATCCTTGAAAAAAGATCGAAGGCCCTCTAAGGCGTTGTCGGGAATAGAGGGCCTTTTTTATGACCTTCCTTTGTGCTTCAAATTTGATTCACGCTAAGGGAAAGGGCGAACTTGCTCGACCAACTTCAGATTGGGAATCTGGCCCTGATCGATCGGGTGGGCCTCTCTTTCTCCAAGGGACTCAATATCCTCTCCGGGGAGACGGGGGCAGGCAAATCGATCATTATTAAGGCCGTCAATCTTCTCTTGGGGGAAAAGCCCCCTCCGGACACGGTTCGGCAGGGGGCCGAGGAGGCCTGGGTGGAAGCCCTTTTTTCCGTTCCATCCCATCATCCCCTGCAGAGAATTCTTGAATCCCTGGGCCTGCCCGTTGAGGAGCAAATCCTGATCAAGCGGTCGGTCCAAGCCGGTGGGAAAACAAGGGCCTGGATCAACGGTAGCCTGAGCAGCCAGTCGGTGTTAGGCCGGGTGACGCGCTCTTTGATCGGCATCTCCAACCAGCATGAATATCAATCCCTGTTGAACCCGGTTCAGCATCTCTATCTTTTGGACCGCTTCGCCGGTTTATTGCCCCTGCGGGAGGAAGTCCAGGCCCAATTTGCCACCTTGGAAGTGCAAATAGGATCCTGGCGGGAACTTACCCGGAAACAGGAGGAGCGAAAAAATCAGGTAGACTTGTGGCTTTTCCAAGCTCAGGAGATTAACCAGGCCGATCTCCGACCTGGGGAAGACCTGGAGTTGCAACAGAGAAAACGGGTCCTCTTACAGGCTGAAAAAATCTGGGAGAAGATTCATCAGGCCCAGCAGATATTTTCAGAAGAAGAACATTCCTGCCTGAGCACCCTTTCTCTCTCCAAGGACCTGATTCGATCGGTGACCTCCATTGATCCGACCCTCCAGCCGTTGTCTCAGGAGTTGGAAACGCTTCAAGTACAGATGGCCGAGATCACCATCGGGTTACGGGATTACCTTTCCCGCCTGGTTTTCGATCCCCAAGTTTTAGAAAAGGTCGAGGAACGCCTTGAACGGATCGGGCGAATGACCGCCAAATACGGCCCAACGGCCGATAAGGTGTTAGAGTATCTCGAGGAGATTGAAAAAAACCTGAAAGAAGGAGAAGACCAGGGGGACCGGCGAAAAGAACTGGAAAAGGACATCCATCTAAGACGAAAGCGGCTTTTTGAAACCTCGATGGACCTGTCCCGGAAAAGAAAAAAAGGGGCCCTGGAATTGGCCCGCTTGGTTGAAGAGGAATTAAAAGGACTGGGGATGGGAGGCTGTCAATTCCAAATCATTTTTTCCCCTAATGGTTCGGAGCGGGAGGCGGATGAAAATTTCCTTTATGATGGAAATGTTTTGGGCCAGGCAGGCCTGGAAAAAGGGGAATTCTATATTGCGCCCAATGTGGGAGAAGGCCTGCGTCCTTTGGCCCGGATCGCCTCCGGGGGAGAGCTTTCCCGGATTTTATTGGTCCTCAAGGGATTGCTTTCCCATCAGGATTTTCTGGAAACCCTGATCTTTGATGAAGTGGACTCCGGGATCGGCGGAAGCCTGGGTGAGGCCGTGGGAAAGAAGCTGCGTCGATTATCCGAAAGCCACCAGGTGGTTTGTATCACCCATCTGCCCCAAATCGCCGCCTTTGCCGAAACCCATTTTCAGGTGCTTAAAGAGACCCGGAATCAGCGAACCCAAACTCAGATCCGACTGCTTCATGAAGAAGAACAGATAGAAGAAATGGCCCGGATGTTAGGCGGGACTTCCTCCTCTTCAAAGACCCTGTCGGTGGCCAAAGAAATGTTAAGCCGGGCCAGGAAAGGTTTATAAGCCTGTGGATCCCTTTGAAGCGAGCCCCCCGAAAGATGAAAAGGTCGAATATCGAAGAACGAATGTCGAATGAAAGCAAAACCCCTCACCTCATGATTCGAAATTCGATGTTCGAAATGAAATATTGTAATAATGAAGATGTCTGATTCTTCCCGTTGTCTGATCAATCCTAAAAAATCCCGTTCGGAACCGGCTGTCGATCCGCTGGCCCTTTTGATTCCCATACCCGCGGATTTGCAGGCCATGAACCGACTCTTTGTAAAGGCCGGCCCCCTTTGCTTTAAAAACAGCTTTATGCGTGCCTTTCAACTTAGCGATTCCTTGCGGGCGACGGCCCTGGCAGGTCCGGCGGTCGGGGCTCCTCAAGCGGTGATGATCCTGGAAAAGTTGATCGCCCTTGGGGCCCGGCGGGTAATACTCCTGGGCTGGGCCGGAGGGCTTCAGACCGGCCTGGCTCCCGGAGATATTCTTCTTCCCGATCAGGCCCTGAGCGAAGAAGGCACCTCCGGACACTATTCTGAGGAGAAGCGCCCCAGGGCCTCTTTCCCTCTACTTCAGGAACTGGGGCAGGCCATGAAGGAAGAAAATCTTTCTTTCCAACAAGGGCCGGTCTGGACCACCGATGCCCCCTATCGGGAGACGGTGGATAAGGTCAGGACCTTTCAAGCACAAGGGGTCTTGGGGGTGGATATGGAAACCTCGGCCTTATTTACCGTCGGTGCCTTTCGGGGGATTGAAACGGCGGCCATATTGATCGTCTCCGACGACCTTTCCGGGATGACCTGGCGGCACGGTTTCCGAGATGCCAAGTTTGCCGAAGCCAGAAAAAAGGTGGCTCAATTTCTTTATCGATATGTTTTTTCTGTCTCTGATTCTTAGATTTCTTACGCTCTGTATCTGAGACACCATATCTAACCTTATCTGGGCCTATGGAATCTTGTTTCCTTTGGCTACCCTTACAACCGGTTTCGACTGAACTTGATTAGCTGGGAAAGGGCCTTTATGGCGGCATTCAGGTTGGAATAAACCGGGAACCCCTGGGCGGTAAAGGCCTTTTTCATCAGAAGGTTGTAATGTCGGTCTTCCTCATCCTCCAGATAAGGGTCCAGGGAAACGGCGATCAATACCGGTTTTTTCTCTTTTTCCCGGACGTTCCGGCATCCTTCGACCATCAAGCCGATCAATCGTTCCATGTGGCCGGCGACCTGCCGGCCCAAGGCCCGTCGGAGATAACGAAACTGATCAAATTGGAGCACCAGGGAATGAATTTTCCGGTCCGAGGAGACGACCCTGATGATGTCGGCCAAGTTTCCCGAGGAGGACAGGTTATAGTAGATAGGCCAGGCATCGAGTGGATTTCCGATACTGGTTCCCGCCGGCGGAACCAGGGCCCGAAGCGCTTTAAGGGTCTCCTCAGAAAATCGGGGGACCTCGATTCCCGCCTTCACACAAAGGTCGGCCTGGATCACACTGAACCCCCCCGAGTTGGTGATGAGGGCCACGGCGGGACCCTTAGGAAGGGGAGAGGTATCAAAGGCCATGACGGTGTTCACCATTTCATCAAAGCTCTCCACTTGAAGGGCCCCGGTTTGTTTAAAGAGGGATCTCCATATTGCCGGGACACCGGCCAGAGAGGCGGTGTGCGAAGTGGCCGCCCGCATGCCCTGTTCGGTCATTCCGCCTTTGATGGCGATCACCGGCTTTTGCCGGGCGGCCTTGGTCAGGGCCGTCTTGAGACGCCGGGCATTTTTAGTGCCTTCGAGATAAAGGGCGATTATGTTGGTCTTCGGATCATCGGCTAAGTGTTCCAGAAAATCGGGACCATCCAGGTCGAGGGCATTGCCAAAACTAACCACCTTGCTGAATCTAAGATTTTTGGTCTCGGCAAAATAGGAGAAGGATTCGGCCACGCTCCCGCTCTGAGCCACCACCCCCACCTGCCCCTCCTCTGCCGGGGCCTCCGGAACAATGGATAGTCCTGAAGAGGGACAATAGACCCCAAAACAATTGGGGCCGATGACCCGGATTTTGCCCGTGGCTATCTGTTTCAGTTCTTTTTCCCCTTCGATCCCTTCGGGGGTCCCGGTCTCGCTGAAACCGGCGGTATAGATCTGGGCCACTTTTACCCCTTTTTGGATGCACTCTTCCAAAACCTTGGGCAGGACCTTGGCCGAGATCACCAGGCTGACATAATCGATTTCTGATTTTATGTCTCCAATACTGGGATAGCATTTTTTCCCGAGAATCTCCGTATAATTCGGGTTCACTAAAAACAACCGATCCTTAATTTTGGAATTCATCTGGGCCAGGGTGGCCAGGTCATGAGGGGAGGCCCCGATGATGGCCACTGAAGCGGGATTAAAGATATAATCAAACAGCTTGGCGCCTGTTACCATGAATGCTCCTCCAATCTTTTTCGGATTGTTTCTTATCACAGACCATCAAACTTGGCCAGAATAAAAAATTTTATGGGTTTGGTCTGTCGAGTTTTTAATTATGGGAAAAAGATGATTGTTCTTCGGGATGGGTTGGCATCATCAATCGCCTTTTGTTAAACCGGTAACGGCCAACCAGTCTCTGATAAAGCTGAAGGTGATTAAAGCGAAGACCGGAACGGATAGAAGGACTGAGGTGAAAGAAGTTAAAGCAGGGGTCATGGCCAGGGCGAGAAAAACCGAGTTGGCCCCGGCGGCAAGGCGTCTGAAGGTACTCTCGGGCAAGGGGCGGACCGTCATCCCCCGGACCCTTCGGGCCCAAATTCCGGTAAAGAACAGGTAGTGGCCGAGTCCGACAAAAAGGTACCAGGCCGGGACCTGCCGGTAACTAAAAACCAGGATCGTGCCCAGCAAGGTCCCCAAGGCATCGAACTCGAGATCGAGGACCTGGCCAAAGGCCGTGGGTCTCTTCAATTTGCGGGCCACATATCCATCCAGACCGTCCCCGATGAAGGCCAGCAGGTAAAGCAGGCCGGGGGCCCAGCCCAACCACCCTTGCGGTCTGGGGATGTTGATGAATCCCCCGGAGCAGGCCACAAGGAACCCCCGGGCCAGGGTGATGGTGTCCGCCCGGCTGAGCGCAACGGGCTGATGTTTTTCATCCCCAGCATTAAGACAACTCCGGATGAATAAAACCAGGAGGAGGTGGCCGAGAACGATAAGAGTCGCTGCCATGGTCCATTGGGTGATGAGACTCGCCTTCCGAGCCAGGGAAAGGAAGACTAATAGCCCGCCGCAGATAATGACAACCGGTAATAGAACCCGCGGGAAGATATCTCCACTGATTCTTGGATGCAGGCTTCTCTCAACGGCCATCCTGGGTTTCCTCTTGTCTTAATGCGCCGCCGAAGTTTTGATCCAAGATGCGAAAAAGGTCAGGATGGCTGTCAATGTGCCACAGCGTCTCCAGGGCCTGGTTTTTGTAGGCTACGAACAAGACCCCGGCCCTTTGAGCGGTCAGGAGGTCGGTTTCCGAGTCTCCTATGTAGATGGCCTGAGATCCCTCTATCCCGAAGAAGTCGGTCACTCTCAGGAGATATTCAGGGTCAGGCTTCGGGCGCTTCACGTCCATACTGCTCACCAGGAGCTCGAAGGAGTCTAAGAGCCGGTGGTATTCTAAAAGAGGACGGAGGCTTTTTCCACGGTTCGAGGCGACGGCCCGACGATATCTCGGCGGCAGACGCCTGAGGGTCTCTCGAAGGGACGGTTCAACAAGGGCCAGGGGAATGAATCGGTCATTATCCAGGCCCTTCTGGAAATCCTGGGCCCGGGCAAGATGGGGTGTTCCCTTAAAAAGCAGGTCGATCATCTCCTCGGCGGTCAACACCCGGGCCTCTTTCAATTGGTCCTGGCTAAGGGGGGGTAAACCAAAATGGGCCAGGATGTGATTGTAGTAGGCCTCGTTTGACCGGGAGGAATCGATCAAGACTCCGTCACAGTCGTAGATTAGAGCCGTGAGTTGGTAAGGGTGTAGGAGGGTGCGGGTCATCTTCTTTTCTCGTTCGGTATGGATCATTGATCAGATTGGGACACCCTGCCGACCACGTCGAGCTGGTGGGCTATGTAAATGAGTCGGCCGGTTTCGATCTGTCTATGCCTCTGTTCCAGCCATCGGGAAAATCGTTCCCTGTCGAGTCGAGGGTGTCCGGATAAGGCTTCTCCCACCGTATCCACAATGAAGTGCAGAAAAAAGGCCTCGTCCATTCCGTAGCCCTTTTCTTCGGCGACACAAATCCAGTCGGAACTCCCGGAATCCAAGATACGCACATGGTTATCCTTCAATAAGCTGAGCAGGGACCGGCCCGTCCTGCTTCCACCGGTAGGTCGTCCCTTTACGAATCGTTTATCCATGGTTTCATGATAGAGTTGCTCGATTTCTTCATCGAGCTCTTTCTCAATAACCGGCTCAAAGGCGGTTAACCCGTCGAAGTTGAGCGTAAAGTAGACTAGACCCTCGGGCCGCACCGCGGAAAGGAACAGGGGCATCGTCTTGGTGATATCGACCAGATCCAAGAATGAGTGGGCCATAAGCAGATCCCAGGACCCTGGTGTGGAATTCTCTGAAATGAAGTCGAATAGGTCCGAGGCAATCAATTCCGCGGTCAAGGAAAATTCCCGGTCTCGAAGGGTAAGTCTTCCTGATTTTTCTTCGACGAGCTCCAGACCGGTTTCTGCGCAGAGGCGTCGAAGGCGCTTCAAGGCCTCGGCAATACATTGCCATGAGGCATCAATACCGGTATAAAGGACCCTGGGGGCCGGTTTCCAATCAATGATCCTTTCGAGCATGGTGCCGATCCCGCACCCGGCTTCCAATATCTCAATAGCCCCATTCGGTTGTGACGAAGCGACGGATTCCCGAAGGGTATCCCAGACCCGTTTATGGATGGAACGGTCATCAATGGCCTTTTTGGCGGCCAAATATCTGAGGAAGCGTCCCTGGGAAAGGGCGGTCATCTTATTGCGCCCCCATGCGATGCAGGAAATCATGGGTCACCCTTCCGGTATCGGTCCAGGTCGGGTGGGCCAAAAAAGTCTCTTGTGCTGCCCGGCTCATTTTCAGGAGCCGGTCCCTGTTTTGGGCCAGTTCGAGGACATAAGAGGCCAGGGTGCGCACATCGCCTGGAGAGACCAGAAAGCCGTTTTCCCCATGGGCGACAATTTCCCCTGCCCCTCCTCTCTGAGAGGCAATGGCCGGCAAGCCGAACCCCATGCCCTCCAGATAGCTGATACCGAATCCCTCCAGGGATGAAGGAACGACCAGGACCTGGCTGCGCTCATAAAGTGCGGCCAAATGGGGATCGCTGATCTCGCCCAGGAGAGAAACCCGATCCACGATTCCGGAATCGGTTATTTGTCTGCGGAGGGCCTTCATATAGCGGACATCCCGATTTTGATCCCCGACAACGGTCAAATGCCAGATTCCGGGGTCAAGGGTCGCCAGGGCGGAGATCAGGGTATGGAGGCCTTTCCGGGGGATCAGGGCGCCGACAAAAAGGAGCGCGATAGGGCCGTCTCTTCGTACCCTGGAAGCAAGTTCCTCTTCGGTGATGGTAAGACCGAATCGGTCCCGGCCCGGATAGGCGACCACCGAGGGTACGGTCTTTTTTGTCCAGGGGATCACGGCATCCATGGTCGCCCGGCTGTTGAAGATGAAACCGTCTATTGTCCCGAGGAACCTTTTTTCTATGATCCCATAAAACCGGTTCTGCCAGTCGGGCCGTTCTTCGTACGAGCGGAGATGATGGACAATGGCAATGATCGGCCGTTTGATTAGACTTCGCAGGGCCGTGTTGAGAATAAAAAATGAGGGATGGACCAGCTCGTCTTCCAGGACCAAGTCAAAAAGGCCCGTCTTAAGTTTCTTTATCAAAGACAAGGAGGCGTTCAAAAACAGCGATGGCCCGTAGGGCATCCAGGGCAGGGAAAGGACCTCAACCGTATCGCCCTGCTCCCGAAGGGTATTGACCATCATCCGGTCATAGAGGAACCCGCCGGTCATCGTCTCCAGGTCCCCATAGAGGATGAGGCCGATCCTCATTAAAACTCCTGCGAATAAGAAGCCCAGGCCTGTTCGTTTTCCCAGATCTTGACCCTGATCGCACCGATATTGGGTAGACCGCCCTGTCTCAAGAAGTCATCGGCGATGATCCGGGCGAAGTGCTCAAGACTGGGGTTAAGCCCGACGAAAGCTGGCTGTTCATTAAGAAGTTTGTCCTCATAGGCGCCCAGGGTCTTTTCCAATCTCCTCTCCATATCGACGAGGTCAACCAGGTACCCATGAGTGTCGAGTCTGATGCCGGAGACTTCCACTTCCAGTCGGTATTGGTGGGCGTGGGGGAGATTTTCAGGACCCCAGTCCCCCCCGACAAGGAAGTGTCGGGCTGCAAATTCGCGCTGGATGCCCAGGCTGTACATGATCGGTCTCCTTATAATACGAAAATACGGTTCAGGTTCAGGGTTCAAGGTTCAAGGTCCGGGAAATCCATTTTCATGCTTCGTCGGTGCCCGCTTCAGGGGGCATGAGGGTTTAAGATGAAAATACCACATGGATATCAATAGGCCAGGACAACCTGGAGACATTCTCCCGGGTTCTTGTCTAACAGGTGATAGGCCTTTTCCGCGTCGTAAAAAGGAAAGGTGTGGGTGATTAAACGGGAAGGTTTGATCTCTTCCAGGAAACGCCAGGCCAGCCTGATGATTCGATCCTTGGTCCATCGGCCCCTCAAGCCTGGATCGATACTGCTTACCTGGCTGCTGATGATCTTCATCCGGCTTCTATGAAACAATCCGCCCAGGTTTACGATAACTTCCTTTGACCCGTACCAGGAACCGATCACCACCCTGCCGTTGTAGCCGGTGACGGCTATGGCTTGATCCAGGGCAGGAGGACTGCCGGAGAGTTCAAAGGACAGGTCGGCCCCTTGATAATCACCGGACCCCTGAAGGGAAGCGCGGATCTCTTCGACAGGGGTTTCCTTTGGATCGAAACTTCGATGGGCCCCGAGTTGTTCGGAAGTCCGTCGTCTTATGAAATGGAGGTCGAGGGTCAAAAGTCGGGAAAGGGGTATCCGGCCGAGGAGGGCGGTGACCAGAAGCCCCACCATCCCCTGTCCAAAGATAGCCACCTGCTCACCCACCGCCGGTTGACCGTCGAGGAGCAGGGTTACGGCTGTCTCCATAAAGGGGAGAAAAACCGCATCCAGGACCTCCATGCCGGAAGGCAGGGGAAAAAGATCGCTAACCTTTGTTATAAAGCAGCTCTGATGAGGCTGGAAGGAAAAGACCTTTCTGCCTTGCCAAAGGGGATCCACGCCCGGGCCAAGGGAAATGACCTCGCCTACGGAGGCATACCCGTATTTCATGGGAAAAGAGAAGATCCCTGTCAGGGATTCGATAGTGGCATCTGCGGCCATATGGGGCGGGGCCTGGTCGCGATAAACCAGGAGTTCGGTGCCGGCGCTGATGGCTGAGACGATCATCCTGACCAGCACTTCGGCTTCGGAAGGTTCCGGGATCGGCTCTTCCCTGAGGGCCACCCGGCCGGGACCGTCAAAAAAAAGGCTCTGCCTCTCCACTTTTTAAGTCCACCGGGGATCGGCCCGAAGCACCAGGTCGTCTCCCACCTGCTCATATTTCATGTTGATCAGCCTGGGGAAATGGGTAGGCCTGAAACCGGTAATGGCATCAATGGCCCGGAGGCCGCCGACGAGGACCGGGGCGATGCAGACCACCATTTGATTCACTGCCCGGGCCAAAAGAAAACTGTTGATCACCTGGGCGCCTCCCTCAACCATCAGACTTTTGACTTGCATTTCGGCGAGTTTTCTCAGCAGGGCTTTGACCTCGATTCTTCCGTCGGGCCCGGAGGGTAGGCGCAAAATAAGGGCCCCGGAGGCCACAAGCGATTTCTCCCGGTTGGCATCGGCCTCCAAGGTGGTGAAAATCCACGGCCGGTGCCCGTTGCCTTCGAGGAGTCGGGCATAGGCAGGAAAGCGGAGGCGGCTGTCTAAGATGACCGGCTGGGGGTTTCGACCGGCTGTCATTCTGACCGTGAGCCGGGGATCATCGGCCAGGACGGTGCCGATGCCCACCAAAACGGCATCATGCATGGCCCGCAAAGTATGGGTCAGGGCGAGAGACTCGGAACAACTGATGGCCAGGGGATATCCGCGTCTGAGGGCAATGCTTCCGTCAAGACTCTGGGCATAGCTGACGGTCACAAAAGGAAGTCGGATTTCCTGGGTGTCGTCCCTTTCCCGTAAAATATTCTTTTTTACTTCGTCGAGGATGCCCATGAATTGATAAAAGGCGTTTTTGGTTGAAATCAGTATAAAAGAGGAGAGGAGAGGGGTCAAGAATAAAAACCGGGATGTGGTAGCAAAAGTTAAAATGGGCACTATTTCCGCCGGATCACACCTTCTCCTGCCCCGACCGGCAAAAGGATGTTTCTCGAAAAATTTAAAAATACATTTGACAACCCGTTTATGCCTTATTAGAATATTCAGTAATTTCAGATTAATCATATTTTTCTATTTTTGCTTTTCAATGCCTCCTTGTTAAAAGGGAGGGGAGAGGAGCAGAATCCTTAAACCCTGCTTTGGTATTAAGCTCTCATGCCGCCTGAAGCGGACACCGGCGAGGCATGAAAATACCCCCCGAAGGGGCGGGTTTAAAACCCGCCCCAGCGAAACCCCAACAAAAGCTAAGGGGGGGAAAAACTATTTTCTAAATTAAGATCTGCGAGAGAGGAGGAATTTCAGTGGGCAAGAAGACGGGATCTCCGGGGGGCAGTGACCAGGGGGCCGGTTGCTGCAAAGTCGAATCTTTGATCAGCGTCGATGAACGGGGTCAAATGGTGTTGCCCAAAGATTTAAGGGATAAAGCCGGCATTAAACCGGGAGATAAATTGGCGGTGATCAGTTGGGAACGGGAAGGGACCATCTGTTGCTTTACCCTGATTAAGGCCGATTCCCTGGCCGGTGGCATCAAAGATCTTCTTGGGCCCATCATGCAGGATATGTTTATCAAATAACTGGAGGTCGGAAATGAAAGAAGAAGAAGTTAAAAAAGCCGTTCGAGAAGGATATGGAAAACTGGTCCAGAAAAATCAACCCTGCTGCGCCCCGGTCAATTCCTGCTGCGGAGGCAATGGGTTGATTCAGGATATCAGCAAGATGGTTGGGTACAGCGATGAGGAATTGAAGGTCGTTCCTGAGGGGGCCAACCTGGGCCTCGGTTGCGGGAACCCGATAGCCCTGGCCTCATTGAAACCGGGGGAAGTCGTCCTGGATCTTGGTTCCGGCGCCGGGTTTGATTGTTTCCTGGCCGCCGCCCAGGTGGGAAAGACCGGGAAGGTGATCGGTGTGGACATGACGGCCGGGATGATCGATAAGGCCCGGGAAAATGCCCGCAAAGGCGATTATGACCAGGTGGAATTCAGACTGGGGGAGATCGAAAATCTACCGGTGGCCGATAATCAGGCGGACATTATCATCTCCAATTGCGTCATCAATCTTTCTCCGGATAAGCCGAGGGTCTTTCGGGAAGCCTTTCGGGTACTCAAACCGGGAGGGAGATTGATGGTCTCGGACATCGTCTTGTTAAAACCACTTCCCGAGGAGATCCAAAATTCGGTTTTTGCCTACATCGGCTGTCTGGCCGGCGCCGTAACTAAAAATGAATATCTCGAGGCGATTCAAGAGGCCGGTTTTCAGGAGATAAAGATCATGGACGAGGCGATCCCGCCGTTAGAGCTTTGGGCCAATGATCCATCAACGCGGGAATTGGTCAAGAATTTAAACCTTCCAAAGGAAAAGGCCAAAAATTTATCCCGGTCGGTAGTGAGTATGAAGATAGCGGCTGTTAAGCCATAGGAAAGGGGAAATTCCCGACCTGGCACTGCTTTCTCTTCAGCCCTAAGGAAAAAAGAGCCGAGACCCTCGGCGGACCTTAGGCCGCCGGGGGTCCGGAAGGGGAAATTCTGAAACTGGGGGGTGTAAATGCCAGTCGCAAAAGGTCCTCCAAAGAACGCAGTCCGTATCGTTGAAACCGCTTGAGCATGACCTGAAAAATTTGGGCCGTGGTCAGGGCATCTGCAAAAGAGGAATGGCGTTCCTCAAGAGGGACATGATAACGCACGGCCAGAACGCTTAGACGGCTGTCCGTCCCGACCAGGCCCTTCGTTGCCCCTGAGGTTTTCCCTCCCATCAGGGCTTGATCTAAAACAGCCGTATCCACGACCATATTCTGCAAGGGGAATCCATAAAGACGCATCATCCCTTGGTTCAGAAATGACAAATCGACCCAGGTGTGATGACCCACCAGCACCGCGGTCCCGATATAACCGATAAATTCGGGCAGGATCTTTTCCAGTGGGGACTTATCCTCCACCATTCGGGGCATGATTTCGTGGATCACGGCCGCCTCGCCGGGGATATCCCGTCCCGGATTGACCAGGGTATGAAAGGTATCCGCCAGATCGATGCGCCCCTCCTTTAGACGAATGGCGCTGAGGGAGACGATGCGGTGTCCCTTTTTCACATTGAAGCCTGTGGTTTCCGTATCCAAAACGACATACTCGGTTTGTGAAACCGGCCTTTTATAGTCAAGATCGAGGAATCCACGGAGGTATTTTACAATCGGAGGCGGCAAATCCCTTCTTTTAAGATGACGGAGATAAAATCTGTTTTTTAAACGAAGCCAGAGTATTTTCATGACGGGGCAATTCATCCTTTACGCATAAAAGTCGAATATCACCACCCACCCGTCACGCCGTAGGCCTGATTCGTTTTTTTAAAATCTACGGCGTGATATCATAACGGGTTTGCAGCAGCTTCTGCAGGCGGTCAACGGCCTTGAAGGACTCCTTCAACATGGTGCGCTGAACGATACTCAACTCGTCGGGGTTGACATAATTATCCGGCTCCCTTCCCTGGTTGATTTGGTACACCTGGTGACGGATTCGAATCAGCATGATCACATTGAAGGCATCCCTAAGGTCGTCGGCCTCTTCGCCGGTGACGAGCTCCCGGTCCGCCAGACCGGAAAGACGATCCAGCGTGTTGGTCGCAAAAATCCCCTGCTCCAAGGACAAGGTCCGAACGGCATCGATCAAAGGGGTCAGCCCATAGAGTTTTAAGTTAAGCTTGTTTTTATGCTCTCCTGATTTTTCGACCACTAGATTTTTAAAAAAACCCAGGGGCGTTTGATGGGAAACAGCGGTTTCGGCCATATCTCTCAAAAAACTTTTCCGCTGATTCAAGTCCTCGGCCACGGCTTTGTGGATTTCCAGGGCAAAATCAAACCGGCCATAGATGGCCCGGAAATCGAAGAAGATAAAGGTCTGAAGGATCTCCTCGGCCGAATAATCGAAATCAACGATCCAGTGCTTAAAGTATTTTCTCCAGGCTCGAAAAGGTTGACACCACTTGGGGTTGACGGCCATGATCCCGCCTTTGCATCGGGGAAACCCCAATTGTTCCAACCCGGAGACCACCTTTTCGGCCAGGGCCAGGAAGTAATCCCGGACCGCTTCTTCTCTTTCGGGAAGGACATCGTCAAAAACAAGGGCGTTATCCTGATCGGTCATCAGGGTTTGTTCGCATCGGCCCTCGCTGCCCAGGGCGATCCAGGCATAAGAGACCGGGGGCCGGCCTCGGCCCTCTTGGACCAGGGCCTCTTCAGCCAGGACGATGATCCTCTGTGTAAGGTGATCGTTCAGGATGGAAATCAATTCGCAGACGTCCCTGGCCATGCCTCCATGCTCGAGGATCACCTTCAGGACCAAGTCGATATTTTTTCGGATGGCCTTCACCTGAGCGACGGTGGCCGCCTGACCGATCCCCTTGATGACCGCCACCGGGTTATTCCCCTGGGAAACCATCAGGTCATGTTCTGAAATGATCCCCACCAGCTTCAGACCTTCCATGACCGGCAGGTATTTAATCCCATGGGTGATCATGGAGATGACGGCCTCAAAACAAAAGGCCTCGGGTGAAACGGATTGAACCGGCCGGCTCATGATATCGATCACGGAAACATTGGCCAGCTTTCCAGAGGCCAGGACCTTGGAACGGAAATCGCCGTCGGTGACGATGCCCATGGGCGTATCCGTCGGATCGACCACGATGATCGAGCCGACTCCCCGGTCGGTCATGCGCCGGGCCGTACCGATGACCGTCTCCTCGGGGGGACAGGTGAGGAGGTCGGTCCGCATTACCTCTCTGACCCTCCCGGTGAAAAGAACCTGTCCCAGATCCAGTTCGCCGCTCTCCGGGGAGGGAACGGTCGTTGGCCTGGAGGCCCATTGTTTGTATCCCTTACTCGGCCCCCTGGTGAAATAGATCAACAGGTCCGGATGGTCTCTTAAAAGCCCTTTAAAGACCTCCTTTTTGAGGAGATAACAAAGAGAGTCTTCTTCCGCCAGGACCCTGAAAGGGGAGGGCTGGTCGCTCAAAAGCGAGATCAATCCGAAGAACTCCCCTTCATCCCGATAATCAAAAACCTTTTCTTGTCCTGGCCGTACCTTTTCCGGGAAAACCAATTTGACCCCTCCCGAGCGGATGACGTAAAGAAACCCGGTGGGCGGTCCTTCAGGACTCAGGATGGCCTCCCCTTTGGGAAAGTATTCGATGATCAAGGTCCGGACCAATTCCTCAAGGACCATCTCCGAAAGGAGATGAAAGGGGGGGACGGTTTTGAGAAAATCCGTTAATTTGGTTAAGGGAAGGTTATCAGACATGGCCTATTCCAGACTCCATTCCACAGGATTGGGTAAGGGTCCTTAATAAGGTGCAGTTCGATTCATTAATACCATATCCAAAAAAATTCTTGACAAAAATTTTTAATGTGTATTTAGTATCTCAGTCAACCTTCCTTTTTGATTGAAGATTCGATAAAAGCCTTTTGTAGGGTCTTGATGATTTTAACCTGAACTTGATTCCGACCTTTATTGCGGGAAGGGAAAAAGATGCGGTTTGAGACTTCACAAAGCCCGGCATAACCTATGGTGATGCCGGGCTTTGCTTTTTTCGGCAAGGGGCAAAAAATGATCTAAACCTTTCAATCCCAAATCCAAGGAGGTGTCTATGCAACCGCTACCGGATGTATCGGCTTACATGTTCGCTTGGTATGTTTGGGGCCTGATATTCGTCGGGACTTTTCTGATGACCTTTATCGGGACCTGGATCATCATTAAAAAAAGGAGGTGGGAGGAATGATTTCTCAATATCTGCCTGTTCCGACGCCGACCACAACCATGATCGTTTCCGGCGTCATCGCCCTGGCCATTCTTCTCCTGCTTTCCGCCTTTCTCGGCGTTTTGGGGAAGAAGAAGTGGCAATCCTTTGATGAATACCTGGTGGGCCACCGGGACATCGGGCCCTTGGTGACCGGTGCTGCCCTTTCGGCCTCCTATATCTCCGGCTGGGCCTTTTGCGGGAGTACTGGTATTGTCTATACCCTCGGGTTTTCAGGCATGTGGTTTGCCGGCATCTGGAGCCTGGTCGGTATCATCCCCTGCATCTGGCTGGCCTCGGTCAAGACCAGGGAATTTTCGGTCAAACTCGGGGCAACCACCGTTCCCGAGACCATCGGCAAACGCTTCGAATCTAAAACGCTGCAGACGGTCATCGCCGTTTCTATGCTTTTCTTTTTGTTTATGTATTCCGTCGGCCAGTTGAAAGCCGGGGCCAGTGTCTGGTATGCCTTGACCGGTCTTTCTCCGCTCTGGTGTTTACTCCTGTCCATCTTTATCGCCTGGCTTTATATGGCCATGGGCGGCTATGTGGGAAACCAGTATGCTATGGCCCTCCAGGGGTTGGTCTTTGCCATAGTCGGTACCCTCATCGGCGTCATGGCCATCGTCCAGAGCGGCGGCTTCTATGAACTCACCTCGAAATTGGTGGCTCAGGACCCCAAGCTGTTATCCTTGATCAGGCCGGACCTGCCCAAGCTCGGGTCCACCCAGCTCATGTCCAGCCTGGTGGGCATCCTGGCCACGCCCATCATCTTCTTCACCATGGCCACCGGCTTTCCTCATAATGTCAGCCGGTTTTTGGGGATGAAAAAGATGACCAAGAAGGATTATTTCTGGATGGTGGCCATCGTCTGGCTGTTCACCGGGATTCCCATTATGCTCGACTGTTCGAGCAACGGCTTGGTGGCCCGGATGCTCTATGGCCCCCAACTCCTGAAAATAGCGCCCTGGAAAGGCGACCTGGCGGCCCCGATGCTGGCCCATGCCCTGGGTGGCTCAACCATGCTGGCCTTGTACACGGCGGGCCTTTTCTCCGCCGCCCTCTCCACCCTGGCCGGGATGGTCTTCATTATGAGTGCCAACGTCACCAGGGATGTGATCAAGCTGTGGAAGCCCACGGTATCGGACAAGAGCATGTTGATGCTGGGGTACTTCCTGATCGCCCTGTTCCTCTTCCTGCCCTTCTACTGGACCCTGGTCCGGCCCCCGGAACTGCTGTCCATCTTCATGGGCATGGCCGCCATGGGACTCGGGGCCGTCTTCTTCTTTGTCACCGCCATTTCCTACTATTGGAAACGGGCGACCAAATGGGGGGCGGGCTGCACCGTCGTCTACGGGACCATCATGACCCTGTACGGCGGATGGGCCGTGCTCTTCAAGAAGACGATCGGCATGGGGACCATGGAGTGGATTCTGGTGATCGGGTGCGCAATCATTTATTTTGGGGTCAGTTACCTGACCCGACCGCCCTCGGCCAAGACCATTGACCTTCTTTTCCCTGCCAGGAAATAGAAAAGAACAAGGAAAGGGGGGCCATGTCATCAGCCCCCCTTTCTTTGTTTCGAGACAACCCTTCCCTGAATCCGCTTAGACCGTCTGGGTCTTTGGTAAACCTTCGATGACGCCCTCTGTGACCTCTGATCATCCCTTATCTATGGACAACCAACAAGAAAAAGTTTTTGAGGCCTTAGATTGGCTGGCGGCCTGGCATCCTTTGCTCCTTGCTTTGGCCCTTTTTTCCCTTGACCGTGCCTTTTCCTTTCCTTTATACTTTTTCCATCAAAATAAAATTCATATCAAATGTCCAATGGAGAATCCAATTATCCGCTGCCCCTGGGTTGATCCCACCAAGCCGGAGTATGTGGACTACCACGATAGGGAATGGGGCGTTCCTGTGCATGAGGACCGTCTTTTATTCGAGTTCCTTTGCCTGGAGGCCTTTCAGGCGGGCCTGAGCTGGTATACGATTCTGAGAAAACGAAACCATTTCCGTTCCGCCTTTGATGGATTCGACCCGGAAAAGATTGCCGGATATGGCGAGAAAAAGATTGAAGAGCTCCTCGGGAATCCCGGAATCATTCGAAACCGGGCCAAGGTACTGGCGGTGGTCAACAACGCTAAAAGATTTCTCGAGGTTCAGGAGCAATTCGGAACCTTTGACCGGTATATCTGGGGATTCGTGGGTTTTAAGCCCATCGTTAACGAACTGCGAAAGTTGGAGGAATACCCGGCGAGAAGCAGGGATTCGGA
The DNA here is from genome assembly GCA_963769305.1 of uncultured delta proteobacterium. Classification (GTDB taxonomy): domain Bacteria; phylum Desulfobacterota; class RBG-13-43-22; order RBG-13-43-22; family RBG-13-43-22; genus RBG-13-43-22. Next base: position 63,134 of record CAVYLJ010000018.1, read on the forward strand.
GAGAATCAGCCAGGATTTGACCCAAAGGGGTTTCAAATTCGTGGGACCGACCGTCTGCTATGCTCATATGCAGGCCACGGGAATGGTCAATGACCATGCGGTTAATTGCTTTCGAAGACAGGAAATCATAAAGGAATACGAGACCACTATGGTCCCCGGGCACACCGGAGTATCAGCAAAGCGGAGGAAAAAGGGTCGGTGAAACCGTCGATGCAACAGGTTATCCGGGTCAGAGGCCATTTTTCTTAATGACGATTCTTGCCGGCCAGCGAAAGTGTGTGTCGTGACTGTGCCTGACCCCTGGGGATTTTCAAAGTGAGGAGGTGAAAGTGTCGACCATCCTGATCGCTGCTCTCGGAGTTATCCTTATTTCCCTGGTGTTGTTGGACGCTTTTGAAACCGTGGTTTTTCCACGCCGGGTAACCCGAAGGCTGCGCCCCACAAGGGCCTTTTACCGGTATTCATGGTTACTGTGGTCGTCGGTGATTGAGTACGCTTTCTCCGGCCGGCGTCGGGAGAACCTCTTGAGCGTTTACGGTCCCATGTCCCTCCCGACTTTAGTGGGGTTTTGGGCCTTTATGCTGATCTCCGGTTTCGCTCTTTTGTATTGGGCCTTTGGGCCCTTGGCCAGGGCAGCAGGGACATCTCCGGGATTCCTCACCTCTCTTTATTTCAGTGCTACGACATTCTTCACTCTGGGGCTGGGGGACACCATACCGACTACGCCACCCGCACGGCTGCTGACCGCCATGGAGGCAGGGGTAGGATTCGTTTTCCTGGCCATGATCATCGGGTACCTCCCCGCACTGAACCAGTCTTTTTCACGACGCGAGGTAAGCATATCCCTGCTGGATGCACGGGCGGGATCTCCACCATCGGCCGCCGAAATACTGCGCAGGAACAGCAGCGGTCAAGGCACGGGACAGCTTGAGCAACTTCTTCATGACTGGGAATACTGGGCCGCGGAGTTGCTGGAAAGTCACCTGTCTTATCCCGTACTGGCCTATTTTCGCTCTCAGCACGACAATCAGTCCTGGCTGGCCTCCTTGACGGCCCTGTTAGACACAACCGCTCTGGTCATGGTCTCCGTTGAAGGTGATTGCGAGCGCCAAGCCCAACGGACCTTTGCCATTGCCCGACATGCCGTTGTGGATCTGGCCCTTATCTTTGAGACGCCCCCTGAATTTCAGAGATCCGACCGGCTTCCTCCGGCAAGGTTGGAACTTTTACTCACGGGTCTATCGGCATACGGCTTGATCTTTCGAAAAAAAGGGGATGCCGAATCTCGGCTGGCGGAAATGCGCCAAATGTATGAGCCATACGTCATAGCCCTTTCCAGACGTTTTCACCTGACCCTGCCGGCTTGGATTTCAGAAAAGACGCCTCCGGACAACTGGCAGCAAAGCGCCTGGAGTCCCAGAAAAGGTTCCAGAAAGCAGGTCTCCTGCGGCAGGAATCGACGAAAGTCATTTCTAAGTACGGCGAGCAGGAGGGTAGGGGGGTCGGAGTCGGGCATGGGATTCCTACTTGGCCAGGACCTCTCGAACCTGCCTGGCGTTGAGGAAGCCTTCGCTGAGCTGGCGGTCGGCGAGTCCGGAATCGACCTTCCGGCCGTATCCGGCCAGGTCCTTCTGGACGGCCAGGGCCGCATAACAGGCCCGCCGGGCATGGTCCTCATGGGCCAGGGGGGCCCCGAACAAGGCCATCACCCCGTCGCCGGTGAACTGGTTGATCGTTCCCTCATATTTGTGAACCTCTTCCATCAGGATGTGCAGGCACCCTTCCATGATCTTATGCACGTCCTCCGGGTCGAGCTTCTCGGACAGGGAGGTATAGCCGGCCACATCGGCGAACAGTACCGTGACCAGCTTGCGCTCCCCTTCCAGGGAACCGCGGGTGTTCAGGATTTTTTCGGCTAAATGTTTCGGGGTGTAGGACTTGGGCTCTACTTTATCGAAGGCGGCGGTTGTCGGCGAGGGTTGCGGCGTTCTACCCAAAGACCTGGCCACACTGGCCACAGAATTTATCCTGGGGCTGGACTTCGGTACCGCAGTGAGGACACACATTTAACAGATTGATCCCGCATTCCCTGCAGAACTTATTGGTCTCGGGATTCTCCGTTTGGCACTTAGGACATTTCATGGTTGTTCCTGCAGATCTTCCCGCAAATGATATTTTCTTCCCATTTTAGTGGTAAAGCTCAGAATGAGATCCCGTTCGCTCAAAAATGACCTGATTTTCTTCAATTTTGTAGATCAGCAACCAGTCGGATTCAATATGACATTCTCGCCTCCCTTGCCAGTTGCCTACCAGTTGGTGATTCCGGTGGATGGGATCTATCGGTTCTTCTCTTGCAAGGGAACGAACAATGAGCTTGAGCTTCTCCACATTTTTCCCCTGCCTCTTCATCCGTTTAACGTCTTTATCAAACCGCCGGGTGTAAACGGGGGTAAGCATCAGATGCCTAATTTTTTAAACATATCATCGACGTTTTCGCAGACTATCAAGTTTCGACCGGCATCCGTATCCTCAAAGGTCTTACGGGTTGATTCGGTGGGAATGACGACGTCAAATGGAAGTCCGTGGCGGAGCTCCACTTGTTTATAAAATAAGGTAATAGCCTGGGTTGGATTTAAGCCCAGTTCACGAAAGACCTGTTCGGCACACTCTTTCAAGTCCGGCGTTATCCGTGCCCTCACAGTAGTTGTTTTAGCCATAGGTCCCTCCTTAGGAGGTAGATTTGTAGCACAGTTGGGGAACAAAAGCAAGAATAAACCGAAATATCGAGAAGTCAGATACCCGAAGTCTCCTCTTTAATATTCAGGACTCACGATCATGGGTTTATCGTCCTCCTGGTATTCAACCAATTCACCGACAATCGAGCCCAGGATGACCCCCCCCTTGAGTTTGACCGGGATGCGCCGCTGGTCGTCGGTAAACCAGGCATAAAATCTCCCTTTTTGTTCTTTAACGGTTTTAAAGGGCAACGCCGGCTCGACTTTAAGGGCGGTAACTTCCCCAAGAATGGTTTGCAAACGTTCTCTTTTAAGGACCTTGACTTCCACTGTATAGTCTTTATCGGAAGCAAAGGTCTCCACAAAGACCGGTCGGCCCACGGTTAGCGGAAGAGTCCTTAAGATTAAAAAGGAAGTAAGTTCGTTGTGCGACCGCCTGTGCAGATTATAGGTTTTGGGTTCATCGTTGTCTTTCTCGCTGATGACCTTGAGGCGGTTTTGTTGGAAAGTGACCCGTCGAAAGGCCTTGTAGGAACCTTCAAGCTGTTGCAACGTAATCCACTCCGGATAAAGGTCCGCCCCTATTTCCGTTTCGAAGCGGTCTTCAACCGGAAAGAATAAAGAGAACAAGGGAGAAGATTGGGCTTCGCCCAGGATAAACCATTTCCCGCTTTCTTTTTGACGAATAGAAACGGACACCGTTCCGGCCTTGATCCCCAGCCAACTGAGTTCATAAACCAATTTTTCATTCCTGGGAAAGGCCGTCTGAATCAAGGCCGGGTCGGACCGGGTGACTTCCGTAAAGTCGTCTGAAAAACCTCGACTGGAGATAAGGGCCAATAAAATCATCCCGATTAAGGGAAAGGATAAATTCTTATGTCTGGACATCTCAAAATTCCCTATGAAAATGAAAACCAAATCTTTGATCCCATTGATGATTTTTTTTCTTTACGACCTGAATTTCAAAACCGAAGGGGGAAAAAATTGAAATCGATCATTGCTTTCATTGCCCTCATTTTTCTCTTGCTGACCGGGATGTCCGCGTGTTCTCCCAAGATCCAGGGCTGGGCGCAAGAATCTTTTAGAAACCCGGGGTTCAAGAATGAGGCTTTATACAATCAGAAGGTGGCCATATTTCCCGTATTGGTTCTGGAAGCCCCCAGCGAAAAGCCGGAAAAATCTTTGGAGCTCTCCACTTCCGGACAGCCCTACCTACGTGACAACGCCAAACTGCAGGTGACAGGAGAACAGAAACAGCAAATGAACAGAGAAACCTACCGGATCGTCTTTAATGAAATGCTGCTCAGAAAATTTCAAGAACGTTACGAAAAGATCCGGCTGATGACCCCCGGAACCATTCTCAAGAAAATTAATGATAACAATCTTACCGCCAGTTACCAAAAATTTGTTCAAGATTTCCAACTGACCGGGCTTGACGAAAATCTGCTGAAAAGCTTCGGAAAGGTACTCGGCTGCCGCTATCTTTTTCTCAGCCAGGTAGTTGTCACCGAGTACAGATCGGAAAATTATTATACCGTCGTATGGACCTTCGGGGGGAAAACAACCCTGAATACCGTAAAGATTTCTTCTCAGATTTGGGACATGGAAAACGGCGCTCAAATCTGGGAAGGATCGGGAGTCGGCTATACCAAGTTGTCTTTATATAAAGGGTCTCCTCTGATGGAGGATTTAGCCAAACAGGCCGTCGATAGCCTGCTTGGAACCATTGCGCCGCCCAAGGCTTCCAAGTCGCGGTTGCCTGCTTCATAAGCCCCCCCAACCACTTCCGGCGATCCTTGGCAAATTTAGTTCGAAAATAGGGTCCAAGGATTCCAGGATTCGAGGGTTCAAGGGTTTTAAATTCCACGCCTTTCACTTGAATCCTTGACCCCTCGGCCCCTTGAACCCTGTTTTTCATGATTCGTGATGCCCCAAAGGGCGCATGCGGGCTTAATGAGAAATTCCGTCTGGGCTTAGAGCATAGCACTTACCGATTGGGTTTATGCCCCGAGCTTCTTTTTGATATCTTCCCTGAGGGCCTTCTTGAGGATCTTGCCTACCGGGTTTCTCGGTATGGCGCTGATTATCTCCAGCCGCTCCGGAACCTTGTAGGTGGCAAGGCCTTTTTCCTTCATGAAGGCTTTGATCTCCTCGATGGTCACCTTTTCCTCCCCTTTCGGGACCACATAGACGCAGACCTTCTCCCCCATAGCTTCATCGGGCATGGCAATGGCCGCCACATCGAGGATCTTAGGGTGACCCAAGAGCAGGTTCTCCACCTCCTGGGCGCTGATGTTGAAGCCGCCCCGGATGATGATGTCTTTGGTCCGATCGAAGAAACCGATGCAGTCGTTGTCCTTGATCTGGAAGAGGTCCCCCGTATTGAAAAACCCTTCCTCATCGAAGGACTTCTCCGTCAGATCGGGCCGCTTGAAATAGCCGGAAATCACGTTCGGCCCCCGGTACCAGAGCTCCCCTATGGCCCCTTCTTCGGTCAATTCCTCCCGGGTCACCGGATTCAGAATCTTCAGGTGAAAATTTTTCCTGAAAGGGGAGTTGTCGCTCCATTTCGAGCCTGGTTTCCCATAATGCGGAAAATGATCCAGCCGCATTTCAAGGTCTGGAATGTCCTTCGGTCCGGCTACATTGCCCGTCGATTCGTTTTGCCCCCAGATGTTGGCGAACTCTATCCCCCAGCGCCGCTTCAACTCCTGCACGGACCACAGCGACGGCGGCGCCGACCCGATGGTGATGGCCTTCATTTTGCTCATATTGAACTGATCCACCTTGGGATGCTTGAGCAGCGCATTCACCACCGCCGGAACGAGAAGCGTATACTCGATCTCTTCCGTCATGAGCTGCATGATGAAGGTGGGTCCGTCAAAGGGATGATGAAGCGTCAACTTTCCCCCTGTCATCAACCAGGGTACGTAAACCGTCCCGAGGGAGGCCATGTTCACCAGCGGACCGGCGGTAATCAGGTTGTATCCCGGCTCAATGGGCGCCGTCTCGTACTGGAAAGTACCCTGACACAGCCAGTGGTTGTGGCTCAAGGGGCACCCCTTCGGTTCGGCCTCGGTGCCCGAGGACCAGCAGAGGGTAAAAACATCGTTGGCGTCAATGGAGACCTGCTCCAGCTTTCCCGTGACCGGCCCTTTGGACATGGCCCTGATCTCAGCCAGAGTGATGATGTCTTTGATGGAAGGAAATTTGGCCTTGACCTTTTCGGCCATATCCTGGTGCTGGAAATTATTGAACCCCTCGACGGTGATCACGGCCCGTGCCTCTGTCATTCTGGCGATGTGCTCCAGTTCAGACTGGCGCCACTGCATGGGCATGGGAGAGATCAAGGCCCCCGCCCGGCAGATGGCCAGATAGAGCATGGCCAGTTCCCAGCCGTTAGGGAGCTGCACCATGATGATATCGTCCTTCTTGATGCCCTTGGCCATCAGCCCTTCGGCCACAGCATCAACGGCCCTGTCGAGTTCCCGGAAGGTCAGTCTTTCAGGTTTCAGACCCACCAGGGCCTCCTTGTTGGGAGGATCAACGAGGCATACCGCATCCGGCGATTTGGCCACCTTTTCTTTGAAATAGTCAATCAGCGTCTTGGTTCCCCAAACCTCTTTCTCCGTCCATTCCCGAATACTCTTCTTCGATGCAAGAATCATGATGACCTCCTATGCGAAAAATTTCGTTTTTGACAATACCGCCGGCCCAGGTGTGCCCCAATCCGTCAACCGACATAGACATGACCTCCGCGGCACCCAGGCCTGGAAAGCAGGTTTCTATTCACCCGAAAACCTTTCCGGGTTCTAATCCTTATTCTGGTTATCGATTTCCCCGAATACTTCTTCGGCGATGTGCCAGCCGCTGATCCCGACCGGCCAGCCGCCGTAGTGGGCCAAGTGAATCATCATCTCCTTAATCGTCTCACGGCTGATGCCGACATTGAGGGCCCCACGGAGATGAATCTTCAATTCAGGCCACCGGCCCAGTACGGTCAGGGCGGTTACCGTAATCATGGAGCGCTCCCGAAGCTCCAACCCCGGCCGGTTCCAGATATCGCCAAAAAGATTCTCTACGGTGATCTTTTGAAAATCCGGGTCCATTTCCC
>CAVYLJ010000019.1:0-122019 GCA_963769305.1 uncultured delta proteobacterium
TCCATGTTGACCGGTGAGAGCCTGCCGGTGGACAAAAGCCCGGGAGATGAGGTTATTGGAGCTACCCTGAACAAAAGCGGCAGTTTTGTTTTTGAAGCCACCCGGGTCGGGGAAGAAACGGCCCTGGCTCAGATCATCCTGCTGGTGGAACAGGCCCAGGGGAGCAAGGCCCCGATCCAACGCCTGGCCGATAAAGTGGCCGGTGTCTTCGTCCCCATCGTTATGGGGATCGCCGTGATGACCTTCGTCATCTGGTATTTTTGGGGTCCGCCCCCTACCCTGACCTTTGCCTTACTCAATTTCGTGGCCGTCATGATCATTGCCTGCCCCTGTGCCATGGGTCTGGCTACCCCGACGGCCATCATGGTCGGTACCGGCAAGGGAGCTGAAAACGGCATCCTGATCAAAGGGGGAGAAAGTCTGGAGTCCATCTATAAACTGACCACCATCGTCTTTGACAAGACCGGTACGTTGACCAAGGGACAATTGGCCGTGACGGATATTATCCCCGGGGAAAAAATCGCCCCCCAAGAGTTGCTGGCCCTGGCCGCTTCGGTGGAAAGAAGTTCGGAACATCCCCTGGGGGAAGCTATTGTCCGCAGGGCCAGGGAAGAAGGTCTTTCATTGTCAACCATAGAAAATTTTCAGGCCTTAAGCGGGCAAGGGGTCAGGGCCGAAGCGGAAGGTCTGGAAATCCTGATCGGCAATAAACGTCTTATGGAATCCCAAGTCCTGGATTTGAAACCTTTGCTTCAGACCGCCGAATCCTTGGCCGGCCAGGGGAAAACCTTGATGTACGTGGCCCGAGGCGGAAAAATCATCGGTCTCCTGGCCTTAGCCGATACCTTGAAAGATCATTCCCCGGAAGCGGTAGCCGAACTCAAAAGAATGGGCCTGGAAGTGGTCATGCTCACCGGAGACAATCAACAAACCGCCCAGGCCATCGGGCGACAGCTGAATCTGGATCGAGTCGTTGCAGAAGTCCTGCCCACGGACAAGACCGAGCAGATCAAAAAACTTCAGAAGGAAGGGAAAAAGGTAGCCATGGTCGGCGATGGCATCAACGATGCCCCGGCTCTGGCCCAGGCCGATGTGGGCATCGCCATAGGCACCGGTACGGATGTGGCCATGGAGGCTTCGGATATAACCCTGATCCGGGACGATCTCCGGGCCATCATCACGGCCATAAAGCTTTCTAAAAGAACCATCCGAACCATCAGGCAGAATCTCTTCTGGGCCTTTTTTTACAATATCCTGGGCATTCCCATTGCCGCCGGGATCCTCTATCCTTTCTGGGGAATCCTGCTCAACCCTATCCTGGCCTCGGCCGCCATGGCCTTCAGTTCGGTTTCGGTGGTCAGCAATTCTTTGCGCTTACGGAGATTTAAGATTTAGGGAAGACGGGGCATGTCCCGCCAAGGCAGAGATTTTAAAGGGCCAATTAATTTGGCACATAATTGAGATATCAGTAATAAATAAATGGACAACAATTCAACTGTTTAAATTTGAGGGCGAATTTATGTCAAATAAATTATGGCGAATAATTAAATTTGGCTATTCCTGATAAAGTTTTTATTGTCAAGATAAAAGGGAAATATCAAAAATAAAACATTTTGAGAAAATAAGTCTTTATTTAAACCGCCATAATTTATTTGACAAACGATACCGATCTAAGCTACATTTCTTCCTGGGTGGATCAAAATAGCCTCCCCATCTCTTTTTAAGGAGGAATAAGCCATGATCGAGATTAAACCAGGTCAATCTTTTCTCTCGGGGCCTAAAGGCACTTTGGCCGTCCGGGAAGATGATGAAATCACCTTGCGCCTGGCCATGCTTTTTGAAGGCCAATGCGAAGGTCTCAATCCAGCTCAGGCCGCAGAAAAATTCGGCTACACACGACAACGATACTATCAAATTCTAAGCCAATATCTTATAAACGGGGCCGAAGGACTAAAAAGTCAGAAAACCGGTCCCAAAAGAAATTATCGTCGAACCGATGAAGTCATACGTCAGATCATCCGCTATCGTTTCCTGGACCCAGACCTCTCGCCGGAGGTCATCGCCCAGAAGCTTAACCAACTGGGATTTTTTATTGCCATCCGCAGTGTGGAGCGGGTCATCTCGGAATATGGCCTACAAAAAAAAACTTCATCTCTATCGCCCTGGAAGCGAACCCTTAAAGGTGGAAACCCATCGCACCAAACAAAAAGTACGCCTCGAGATCGGTGATCCCCCGGCTATTGAACGGGGGATCAGACAACTATTAGCCAATAAAATCTCGGGCACAATGGCTGGCCTTTGGTTATTGATCCCTGAGTATCTCAGGCTCGGAACTTGGGATTTGCTCAAAGCCTGGACCGGCATGCCTGACCAGCGGGTTGAGCCCCGTTTGGCTTTACAACTGATTAACGAAAGTGCCTTGTGCATTAGTGGCCTTCGCCTGAAACGAAGCTTAAACCAAAGGGGGTTTGAACTGGCCAACGGGTTACCCTTTATCGCCACCGATCCGGCTATCCACCAGTTGTTAGACAGCCATTCCGTAGCCGAGTCCCAGGGGTTGCAAATCGCTCTGGGAAAGGTACGCCAGACCTTCGGCCACTTTCAGGGCCACCTGATCGTTATCGATCCCCATCGCCTTAAATCGTACAGTAAACGACAGATGGTTCGACGTCAAAAAGATAAGGACTCCTCTCCCGCTAAAATGGCCCAAACCTTCTTCAGCTTGGATGCCGAGACCAAACAGCCGATTTGTTTCACTACCGCCTCCTCGGCCAGAACGGTAACCCAAGCCACCCCCGAGTTACTTACCTTAGCCGGCTCTATTCTAAAACCCAATGGTCATACCCCCCTGGTTATGGCCGATAATGAACATTGCACCCTGGAACTGTTTGACTGGGTTGCTTCCCTTTCCCCCTTTGACCTGTTAGTTCCCATGCCCTACAACCAGTCTGTTCTGCGATCCATTCATCAGCTTCCCGATGAAGCTTACACTCCCCATTGGGCCGGTTATGCTACAGCCAAACAGCCTTACGTCTTGGCTCAGAGCCGACCCTACTATCAGTTTATCCAACGTAAAGGGGAACTGAACTATGATTTTAAAGCCTTCCTCTGTACTTCCGATCGAGACGAAGTACAAGATCTCTCCGTTCATTACCCTCAACGCTGGCACATTGAAGAGTTTTTTAATAATGACCAGGCCCTGGGCTGGCAGAGGGCTGGAACCTTGAACTTAAACATCCGTTATGGACAAATGACTATGGCCCTTATGGCTCAAGCGGCCTCCTTTATGTTGCGGCAACGTCTCGGCTCCCCCATAGACCAATGGGATGCCCCTCACCTGGCTAAAGATTTCTTCAGAGGGTTGGAAGGCGATATCCGTGTTCATCAGGATACCATCGTCGTCACTTATTATAACGCTCCCGAGACTGACCGCATGAAAACCCATTATGAAAATTTGCCCCAAAAGCTCGCTTCCGAAGGTTTAAACCCTGTTGTCCCTTGGCTCTATAACTTTAAACTCGATTTCCGTTTCAAATAGATGACCTATTATTGTAAAATAAATTACCGCTTTAAAATCTCTGCCAAAGGCAGGATCGGGCCGTTGGCGGGACGGAGAATTCGCTCGTGTTCCTGTTAATGATTCTTTCTCTTTTTTCCCCTGCTTCTCTTCGTACATTAGATTGTCGGCCCGGGCCAACAGGGTCTCGATAGAAACCGGTTGCTCCGGGTCGTAGGCGACCACTCCCATGCTTAGCGACAAATCATAGCCGCGCTCTATCTTTTCATTAAAAAGGAGGATGTTTTTATTTAACCTCTCCATAAATATCCCCGGACCCGCTTTCGAGTCCCCTTCTTTGGCCAGAATCACAAATTCATCGCCCCCGATTCGAGCCAGGATATCCGGTTCGCGAAAACTTTCCTTGAAGATACGGGCAATATCGATTAGAGCCTGATCCCCTTCCAAATGTCCGAAGGCATCATTGATTTCTTTCAGTCCGTCCAGGTCGGAGAAGAGCAGAAAAGCCTCCCGTTTTGTCCTTTTGGCCATCTTTAACTCATGTTCGGCCAGAGTCAGAAATCCCCGGCGGTTGTATAGACCGGTCAGGTCGTCCACCAAAGACATGGCCTTTAAGGCTTCTTCGGCTTGTTTGTTGTCGGTGATATCCCGGACAATGGCCTGAACAAAAAACTCTCCGCCGATCTCAGTACGATTCAGACTCACCTCGGCATCAAAGGGGGTCCCATCCAAACGGATATGTCTCCATTCAAATAGTTGAGGCTCTCCTTTCAGGGCGGCGTTGAGCTTTTCCAGGGCCTTTTCCATGGAATCCCGCCCGTCCGGTTGATTGGGCGGGGAGAATTCAAAAGGCCTCTTTCCGATTATCTGCTCCCGGGCACAGCCAAAAATCTTCAAAGTATGAGAGTTACAATCAATAAACTGATCATCGCGTACCAGAAAAATGCTCAATTGAGCCGCTTCAAAGAGGGTATGATATTTGGCCTCGCTTTCCGATAAGGCCTTTTCCGCCCATTTGCGCTCACTGACATCCCTGACAATACCCTTAAACCCGACAGGGTTGCCGGACGAATCCTCCCACAGGGATATGGAGACTTCCAGATATCTTTTAGAACCGTCTTTTCTGATCGCTTCCCAACCATAGACCGTAGCCGGTTTCCCGGTCCGGAAGACCTGATTGAAAGTTTCAAAGGTCTTTTGTAATCCCTGGTTGTCTACAAATTCTTTATAGCTCTTCCCCTGCAGTTCGTTCTTGGAGACCCCGAGGATGTTAGCGAAAGCTTCATTCCAAAAGACATAGTTTCCTTTCAGGTCGGTTTCGTAATAGCCCTCTTGGATGCTCTCCAGAATGTTCCGGTATTTTTCTTCCGATTCTCTCAAGGCGGCTTCGGCCTGTCTTTGTTTGGTAATATCCCGGAGAATCCCTCTGAAACCGATTTTTTGATTACTGGAATTCAGGATGAGGGAGACGGAAGTTTCGACAAAAAGCTTTGAGCCGTTCCGGTCAATTAATTCCCAAATGAATCCTTTGTGGGGCAAACCGGTCTGATAAACCTGATGGAAGACTTCAAATACTTTCTTGGCATTTTCCGGGTCCGTATATTCCCGATTATTCCGACCGATAAGCTCGGCCTGCGTATAGCCGAACATGCGAGCATTGGCTTGATTACAATAGATCAGCGTTCCACTAAGGTCGACTTCAAAATATCCGTCTTCCATCGTGTCTAATATGGAACGGGTGCGCTCTTCGTCTTGGCGAACGGTCTCGTCAGAAATTTTTTTGTCTACCATTTTCGATTCCATCATTAATAAGACCTTTTTGGGTTAACGAACATGGTCTTCCAAAGTCTTTTCAGCTTTTTATTTGGGTTTTCATATTAATCGGACCTCGTGGTGACAGCAGAAGGCATTTGAATTTATCGATAAAGACGATGGTTGGGGACTTAGGATAGGAACACCCGATTTTAAAGGCATCAGACAAGACAACCTGGTCAAAAGACTTTATCCTTCCACCGGCGGTAACCCGGGCTGTGCTTAACCATTTCTATACACGGAATTCCGGTTTTCACAATACGACGGATTGAGGCCAAATTGATACTTTTAGTACTTTTGACAGACCAATCATATATAATATTTTTTATCGCCAGTCAATTAATTTCTTTGGCCTAAGTTTTTTGAATTTTCTTGACTTATGTTCGAATACCGAATAGTATTCGATTATTAATTCTATTTCAATAAAGGAGGATGGCCCTTGCTGAAAGATTTAAATGGGAAAACAGCCCTGGTAACCGGCGCCGGAAAACGGTCGGGGATCGGGTTTGCCATTGCCCGAAAACTGGCCTCCCTGGGAACCCAGGTGATTCTGACCGACCTGGGGAACAGCCCCCAGGAACAAAGTGAGGTCAGGACCGGGACCCAGGAGGAAATGGAAGAGCTGGCGCAGGAGCTAAGGGAAGAATTCAAGATCCGAACGCTGGCCGTTCCGGTTGATGTCACCGACAACGACTCTATCCGGACCATGGTTGAGGCGGTCAAAGACTGTTTCAACAGAATCGAAATTCTTTGCAATAACGCCGGGGCCTCTTTTGGCGTACCCAATACCGTCCAATATTATGAGGAACGGGCCTGGATGAAGACCATCGATGTCAATCTCCATGGGGCCTTCCGGGTCTCCCGGGCCGTCCTGCCCCTGATGACCGGATGCCGGGGCAGCATCGTCAACACCGCCTCCCGGGCCGGAAAAGTACCGCCTTTATTCAACGGGGCTTATGCCGTGGCCAAAGCCGGCGTAATTATGCTGACCAAGGTTATGGCCAAAGAACTGGCCGGGGCCGGAATCCGGGTCAACGCCGTTTGTCCGGGGCAGATCGGGACCGATTTGGAAAAATGGCGTTTTGAGCTTGAGGCCCGGTTTTTAGGGTCTACGGTGGAAGAACGGGAACAGGAGATGTGCAAGACCATCCCCCTGGGCCGCATCGGTTCCACGGAGGAAGTCGCTAATCTGGTGGCCTTTTTGGCTTCCGAGGCCTCTTCTTACCTGACCGGTCAGGCGATCAATGTCACCGGCGGGCAGTTGATGGAAATATAAATTAAAGGTTCAAGGCACAAGGTACAAGGTGCACGGTTAAGGGAAACCGTCTATCAGGCAACTCATCGAATCCTCGTATTATACCTTACACCCTGAACCTTATACCTTGAACCTTAATTTCGTCTTGAAGGAGGACTATATGGCCGGAATAACAGGAGGACAACTCACGGCGGAAGCCTTGATTGCACAAGGGGTAGAGACCATTTTCACCTTGAGCGGGGGACACATCACTCCGATCTATCAATACCTGGAGCACTCCCCCATCCAACTTTTTGATACCCGTCACGAGCAGGCTGCGGTCTTTATGGCCGAGGCCTTTGGCCGGATGACCGGAAAACCGGGGATGGCCATGGTGACTGCCGGGCCGGGGTTTACCAATGCCCTGACGGCCGTGGCCAACGCCCGATTGGCCAACTCCCCTCTGGTGCTGATTTCCGGATGCGTGGGGATTGAATGTATTGAAAAATTGGATTTGCAGGATATGCGTCAGGCCCCGGTGATTGAACCCATGGTCAAAAAGGCCCTGGTCTGTCATAAGACCGAGCGCATTCCGGAATTTATCGACCTGGCCTATCGTACGGCCATCAGCGGGCGGCCGGGACCGGTCTATCTGGAACTGCCCGTGGATGTGCTCAACAACCCGGTCGATCCGGCGGCGGTCAAAAGGACCCATACGGTCATCCAATCCCATCCGGTGGACCTGGATCAGTGCCGACAGATCATCGAGCTGCTTCGGCAGGCCTCCCAACCTATCGTCATCGCCGGCAGTGGGGCCTGGTATTCCCAAGCCGGAAAGGATCTCGTCTCCTTCGTGGAAAAGACCGGGATTCCGGCCTTCACCTCTTCCCTCGGTCGGGGGACCATCCCGGACACCCATCCCCTGTGTTTCGAATCTTCCCTGGCCATCCGGCCCGGTGCGGCCCTTTTTGCCAACATGAGTGCCGACCTGGTTTTGTTTTTAGGTGCTCGAATGAGTCTTTTTTACATTTTCGGAGATCTTTTCAACAAAGAAGCCAAAATCATTCAGGCGGATATTGAAGCCGAAGAGATCGGCCGGAACCGCTCCGTGGATCTGCCGGTGGTCGGAGACATACAAGCTTTGCTGTCCCTTTGCAACCACCTTATCGACGAAAAAAACCTGTCCTTGGGATTTCAAAAAAGGTTTGAAGATTGGGTCTCGACCTTGAAAAAGGCCGAAGAAGATGGGAAGGCCCAGGCCAAGGCCCAATGGGAAAGCACCAATATCCCGATCCATCCCTTGCGACTCACAGCCGAGATCAATAACTTCATGGACCGGGAAGACGATATCGTTGTTGCCGACGGCGGGGATACTCAAATATGGATGGGCATGACCAGGACCGTCCGGCAACCCGGCCATTATCTGGATTCAGGCCTTTACGGTTGTCTGGGCGTAGGTCTCCCTTATGCCAATGCCGCCAAATTCCTGCATCCACAAAAACGGGTCTGTTTGATCACCGGCGACGGCTCGGTGGGTTTTAATTTTATGGAGTTTGAAACCGCCATACGTAAAAACCTGCCCATCGTCTCCGTGATCAGCAACGATTTGGGCTGGGGCATGATCCGGCACAGTCAGGAGTTGAAAATAGGGCACGCCATCCAGGACGGGACCTATATCGGCCGGGTCAATTACCATAAGATGGTCGAAGCCCTGGGCGGCAAAGGAATGCTGGTGGAAAAACCGGAAGATATCCGACCGGCCCTGGAAGAGGCCTTTGAATCCGGGATGACGACTTGTATTAATGTCATGACCGATCCTACCACCGTCAGCCCGGGAAGCGTGGCCCTGGCCAATCTGGGGGGATATAAGGCATAAGAAGCAGGTTCAAGGTGCAAGGTCCAAGGTATAAGGTTCAGCGAGGTTTAAGGGAACTGTTTTAATCCTTTTAACTTCTATCCTTTTGCCTTCAGCCTTCACCTTGGACCTTGCACCTTAAACCTTGAACCTGTCTTTTAAAGGGGGATTATGGCGAACAACAACGGTCCATCCGACGGCTATTTGTTATCTAAGGGCCATTCCTATTATATCTTTGCGCTACTCTTTCTCCTGTATATGTTTGATTATATCGACCGTCTGGTGGTGGTCTCCCTCTTCCCCTATTTACAAAAGGATTGGGGATTGACGGACACCCAATGCGGCCTGCTGGTTTCGGCGGTTTATTGGTCTATCGTCCTTTTTTCTTTCCCCGTTTCCATCATCATCGACCGTTGGAGCCGGAAAAAATGCATCGGCATCATGGCCCTTCTCTGGAGTTTGGCCACGGCCGCCTGTGCCTTTGCCAAAACCTTTCCCCACCTGTTTATCGCCCGTTCGGCCATAGGGATCGGAGAAGCGGGTTATGCCCCCGGGGGGACGGCCATGATCTCGGCCTTGTTTCCGGAAAAAAAACGGGCCATGCTGGTCGGTCTCTGGAACATCTCCATCCCCCTGGGCAGCGCCCTGGGCGTGGCCCTGGGGGGCTATATCGCCGTTCACTACGGCTGGCGCCACGCCTTCGGCTTGGTGGCCTTGCCCGGATTGATCATCGCCTTGCTTTTCTTTTTTATCCGCGATTATAAGACCGTGGAACTGGTCAAATCCCGGGATGGCGAAGGACCGAAGTCCCTCAGGATGAAGACCCCGGACATCATCCGGGAATTTTTACGCACCCCTTCTCTCCTGCTGACTTATCTCGGTTTTGCCGGAAATACCTTTTTAACCACCGCCATCCTGAGTTGGCTGCCCAGCTTCTTACATCGGGTGGAAAACATTCCCATGCAAAAGGCCTCGCTCCTGAGCAGTCTGGTACTGCTCCTGGCCATCGTCGGTTCCCCTTTGGGAGGTTATTTGGCCGACCAATGGCTCAAGAAAAGGGTTAATGCCCGTTTGCTGTTCAGTGCCCTTTCTTCAACGGTCACCGCCGGTATCTTTCTTTTAGCCTTTGGGTTTTTCTCCGGGAAGGTGCAGTACGTCTTATTTTTACTTGGTGGGGTATCGGCCATCGCCTTTGCCTCTTCGGCCATTGCCGTGACCCAGGATGTGGTTCATCCGGGATTGAGGGCCATTTCCTACAGTATCTGCGTCATCTGCCAAAATTTATTAGGCAGTTCTTTGGGGCCGATCTTTACCGGGATGATCTCGGATCGGTATTCTATTAGCACGGCCCTGACCGTGGTTTCCTTTTTTCCTCTATTGGCCGGGGGCCTTTTTTACTTGGGCTCTTTTTTTTATGAAAAGGACTTAGCTAAAGTTGAAAAAATCTCCGTACGTTTCGAATAAGCAAAAAGGGTGAAAGAAATGGGTCTAAAAGAGCGAAGAGAACGGGAGAGATTAGAACGGAAGAAACAGATCCTGGATGCCGCCAGGGCCCTGCTTCTGGAGAAAGGGTCTCCAGGCCACCTCGATCAACCGGATTGCCAAGGTGGCCGAACTGGGTGTGGCCACCCTCTATTCTTATTATAAAAACAAAGAAGACATCTATGTGGCCCTTCAGGAAGAAGGCTTGAGTCTGCTTTATTCCAAGATCAAGGAAGCCGCCCGGAAAGGCAAAACCCCTTCCGATAAAATAAAAAGGATGGCCCTGGCCTATTATCGGTTTAGTGAAGTTCAAAAGGATTATTTTGACGTCATCAATTATTTTCTTACAGCCCCCAAAGTAATCTTTTCCCAGGACAAAAAAACCCTGGTGGATCTTCTGGGGGATAAGATCTTAACCGAACTTAAAGAGGCCATTGATGAAGGCGGGCAAGAAGGTGTTTATCAAAAGGTCAATACCACCAGATCGGCACTCGTGTTCTGGGCCACCCTGAACGGCCTGATCCAGTTTAAAAAAATGAAGACCACCCTCCTGCAAGGAGAAAACCATAAGGTCCTGTATACCTTTGCCGTGGAGCAGTTTATCCGAAGCCTTATGGTTGATCGTCTCCTTTGCCAACCTTGAAGACCTACCAGTTCCGGTGATCCAGCTTGGCGTATTTGGGAAGGAGCCTCGTGGGCAGGGCCAGGGCATCTTTCCGGAAGGGCGGGGCCAGTTGGCTGCCGTCGACGACAAATTCCAGGACAGCCGGTTTTCTTTGCTTCAGGGCCTTTTGTAAGGCTTCACCCACCTCTTCCGCCTTGTCGATCCGGACCGCCTCAGCCCCCATGGCCCGGGCCACGGGCACAAAGCTTTCCGGGGTGGGAATGTCCACGCCGACAAAACGGTTGTTATAAAAGTCCACCTGGTTTTTGGCCTCCGCCCCCCACCACCTGTTCCGGAAGACGCAGGCCACCACCGGCAGGTTGTGCTCCACGGCCGTACTGACTTCATGGAGACTCATCCCCCAGGCGCCGTCGCCGACGATAGCGATGACCGGAGCTTCCGGACAGCCAAGCTGGGCCCCCAGGGCCGCGGGATAGGCGAAACCCGTATTGCCGAAGGTCAAAGCGGCGATGTGTCGTCTCGGTTTGTTGAACTTAAGGTAACTGTTGGCGGTGGAAGAGACATTCCCGATATCCGTGGTGACGATGGCCTCATCCGATAGGGTCTTGGAAATTTCCAGGAGAACCCTGCGGGGGTTCATCGGATTCCCCTTGATCATGGCCGCCTTGACGATTTCCTTTTCCCAGGCCTGCCTTTCCCTGGCCACGACCTCCAGCCGACGGGCGTCCGGTTTCCGCTCCCGGTCCCTCGATTGGAGCCTTTTCAAAATTTCAGAGGCCGCCTCTTTGGCGTCTCCGATAATCCCGACCTCGATGGGATGGGTCCGGGCGATGTGCTTAGGGTTGATGTCGATCTGGATGATCTTGGCTTTTTCCGGAAAATAGGTGATGTCATATTGGGGAAGGGTTCCGAAGACGGAGAGTCGGGTGCCGATGGCCAGCATGACATCGGACTTGGACAGGATCTTCATGGCCGCCTTGGAACCCATATAGCCGATGGGACCGACGGACAAGGGATGATCCCCATAGAAGGCATCGTTGTGCAGATAGGTGACGGCCACCGGCGCCGTCAGGTGCTCGGCGATGGCCTTGACGATGTCTAAGGCCTCGGCATCGACCACTCCCCGTCCGGAGACGATCACCGGGTTCTTGGCCTGGGAAAGAAGCTCAAAGGCCCGGTCAAGACTTTCCAGAGAACCACAGCCCCGGGCATCCACCCGGTATTGAGACGGTTTAAGGATTCTTTCTTCAATCTCGCCGTAAAAATAATCTCGGGGGATATCATACAGGACGGCACCCCGATCCGCGTAGGCGATTCGGAAGGCCGTTCTGAGACAGTCCGCCGCCCTTTTGGGATGGGGAACCCGGACCGTCGCCTTGGTGATGGCCTTAAAGACCGACACCTGATCGCACTCCTGAAATCCGTCCCAGCCGACGGTGGGTGTTCCAGCCGACGGAGAGATGATGATCAGCGGGGTATGGCCCATATTGGCCGCGGCCACCGAGGTCACCATGTTGGTGATACCGGGACCGTTCTGACCGGTGACCACCCCGGCCCGGCCCGTGACCCGGGCGTAGGCGTCTTCCATGTGGGCCGCGCTCTGCTCGTGGCGGACGGGAATGAATTTTATTCCGGCCGTGGGGAAAAGGTCCAGCATATCCATAAAAGCGGAGCCGACGATTCCGCAGACATGGTCCACCCCTTCGGCCAGCAAAGTCTCGACAATAGCTTCACTGGGAGTCATCTTGGTCATCTTCATGGTTCAGCCTCCTATTCTGACGATGTTCAGTCTGTAAACATGGTTGTGGGTTTCACCTTCCAGGTAAGCGATTAGACCGTTAGGGCCTTTTCAGACACCAGATCAAGAAGTAATGAGTTTTTCAATGGCGCCAGCATCAAAACCGACCACATACTCATCCCCTTTTTGAATGACCGGCACCCTTTTTTGTCGGGTCAATTTCAGCATTCGGGTCACGGCATTTTGATCTTTGGAAAGATCGAATTCCTGAACGGCAATCCCTTTTTGACGAAAGAACTCTTTCGCAGCCAGACACCCCGGTCAGGCCGGTAAAGAATAGATGATAATTTCTTCCATGGCGTCATCCCCTTTTCCCCTTCACCCTTCGGGGTGAGTAGAATTTAGTTTTTCGATAATGGCTTGGACTATTTTGTATTTAAAGACCGCTTTGTCAAAGTTCAAGGCGTGGGCCCTGATCTTTTCCGGATTTAAAAGATGCGAATGGGCCTCCAGCTCCAGAACCGCTTTAATCAACGAATCTTCGGTTTGTTCCGGGAAAAAAATCCCGCTGAAAAAATCCCTTTTGCCTTCCCGGTAATCACCCAGGGGAACCACCGTTTCCAGTGCCCCTCCCCGGCCGAAGGCAACCACAGGCCGGCCGGAGGCCTGGGCCTCCAAGGGTGTTATGCCGGCATCTTCTTCCCCCGGGAAAATAAAGGCCCGGCATTCTCCGTACAGTTTTTTCAGGCCTTCACCCGACTGCCATCCTAACCAGGTAATGTTCTTGCCCGATTCCTTTTGCAGGGCGGTCATCAAAGGCCCGGTGCCTACGATGACCAGTGGTTTTTTCATCCGGTTAAAAGCCCGTATGGCCAGATCAACCCGTTTATAGGGGGCCAGGGCCGAAACCAGAAGATAATAGTCTTTGGGCTCCGAGAAAAGGTCAAAGGCCTGGGTATCCACCGGAGGATGAATCACCTCGGCCGGGCGGCGGTAATAGCGCATGATGCGCCGGCGGACATGCTCGGAATTGGCCAGGAAATAGTGGACCCGATCACTGGACCGGACATCCCATTTTTGCAGATAGGGGCGAACCATAGGCATGAGGACTTTCGCCGCCCGCCCGGCCGTGGAATCTTTCCCGAAATAGACGTCATACATATCCCAGACATAGCGCATCGGGGTGTGGACATAGGCGATGTGGAGGGCCCGAGAATCAATATGGCCCCCTTTAGCCACGCAATGGCTGCTGGAAAGGACCAGATCATACCCCTTAAAGGAAAAGGATTCAATGGCCCAGGGGAAAAGCGGAAGATAATTACGGTATCTCCGTTCGACCCAGGGAAGGTGTTGGACCCAGGTCGTCTTTATCCGATGAGCTTCAATGGTTGGAGAAACCGACCCCTTTATATGGAGCAGGGTATAAATATCCGCCTCCGGAAAAATCTCGCAAAAGACCTCCAGGCACTTTTCTCCCCCACGCATTCCGGTCAGCCAGTCATGGACCAGGGCTACGCGCAGGGTGTGCAAGATATTAGGGTTTTCCTGAAATTCGACGGACATCTGCCTGAAATAAAATTTAGAGTTCGGAGTTCGGAGTTCGGAGTACCTCGGTCAGGGAAGCATAGGTTTCCAAGACAATCCTGGCCGTTCTTTCCCAGGTATACCCCTCCGCCTGTTTTATTCCCTGCTCCCGCATTCTTCTACTTAAATCTTTATCGTGGAGCACTTTCTTCATCCCTTCCCATATAGCCGAAACCTGATAAGGGTCAACCGCCATCCCCGCCTCTCCGGCGACTTCGGGCAAGCCCCCTTGATTTCCTATCAAAACCGGGCAGCCGCAGGCCATCGCCTCCAGGACCGGCAAGCCGAATCCTTCATAAAGAGACGGGGCCACTAAGAGATCGGCCGCGGAATACAATAATCTCAGTTCCCGGTCATTACTGAAAGGGAAAAAAAATACCCCCTTTCGTAGGTCTTCGGGCAGCTCCCGAGGATCGATCCCGACCACCAACAATTTCCCTTCATAGGCATCCTCCCGGACCAACTTATTAAAGGCAGACAAGACCCGGGGGAAATTTTTATGGGGCTTGGGATTCCCGACAAAAAGCAAAAAACCCTTGTTTAAGCCATAGCGATCCATAAACCCGGCATCGATGGCTTGGGGCACCCATTGGGGGTCTAACCCATTGGGCGTAACCGCAATCTGCCGGTCTTTCCCTCCGAGGAGGGTCATGATGTCTTTCTTCGAATTTTCGGAAACGGTAAAAATTTTCACACATCGGGAAACGACCCGTCGGGTAAAAAGGGAATAATAAAGACGATGACGGAGACCGTAATCCCTGGGAAAAAGCAGGTGAATCAGGTCATGAATGGTAATGATCCCCTTGGCCGAAAAGAGCAAAGGAATGGTATAGGTGGGGGAATGGAAGAGGTCAAAGGCCTCCTTCCGGAGTTGGTAGGGGATCAATAGCTGCTCTTGGATGCCGTACAAGGGGGGCCGGCTCTGTATCCACCGTACCGGAGCGGCTGGAGAAAACCGGTCCCTGATTTCAGACCGACCGATCAATACCCAATATTCATGACCCCTGTCTTCCGCGAGCAGTTGCTGAAGCAAGTTCTGACAATACCGGGCGATCCCGTGCATCTGATTTCCCAGGACCCTGGCATCAAAAAGGATTTTCATATTAAGCTCTCACGCCCGCCTGAAACGAGGCCACGAATCATGAAAACGGGTTTCTCCGAACTCCGAACTCTTAACTCCGAACTTTCTTTCGTACTAAATACTCATTCCCCATGGGACCCCAAACGCTTTTCCCCATCACACACCCGATTCCTTAACTGACCGATAGACATCCAGGGTTTTTCGGGCCACATCTTCCCAGGAGAACCTGGCTGCCTGTTCCTTACCCGATAGACTCAGGCGATTTCTTGCTTCCCTGTTTTTTAATAAAAAAATGATCCGTTCGGCTAATTCGCGGGCATCGGTCGGATCAATCAAGATACCGGCCGAACCGACAATTTCCGGTATGGAAGACCGGTTGGAAGAAATCACCGGGGTCCCACATCTCATGGCCTCCAGGACCGGCAGCCCAAAGCCTTCGTAAAGAGACGGAAAGACAAAGAGCTCGGCCCCGTTCATAAAAAAGGGAAGTTCTTCCACCGGTACATAGCCCGTGAAAAGGACTTGGTCCCGGTTGGGATAATGCTTTAAAAAATGGCTCAGGGAACGGATCAACCAGCCTTTTTGCCCACTCACCACTAACTGAATCTCCGGACCCAACTCTCGGCAGACCCGGGTGAAGGCCTCCAGAAGAACGATCAAATTTTTTCGAGGCTCAATATTGCCCAGGTGATAGATGTATTTTTTTTGAATCCCATATCGTTCTTTTAAAAAGGTTTTGACCTCCATCAGATCATAGGGACGGAAAATCGGGGAAGGGGCTTCATGGATGACGATAATTTTTTCCGGAGGCACCTTTAAAATTTCGATCAAGTCCTGACGGGTGTGATACGAAACGGAAATAATTTTATTGGCTCTCTTCACGGCCTGTCTGAGCAGATAGCGCATATAGGCCCCGTATTTCAAAGGAATGGTTTCCGGAAATAGAAAGGCCACCAGATCGTGAATCGTGACCACAACCCGATAATGATCTTTTCTGAAGGGGATTAAGGAGGCCGGGCCGTGAAATATATCGACCCCCTTCTTCATTAAGCGGACAGGCAAAACAAAATGCTCCCAGAAATCTCCCAAAGGATGACTTTCATGAGAAAAAATCGTCAGCAAGGGATTTTGATCCGGGGCGAAAGATCCCAAAAAGGGCAAATTTTTTTTCAAAGACAAGAAATAATAAATCGATTCGGGATCAACTTTTCTCAAGTTTTGTATCAGATGCAGGACATAATTACCCACCCCGGAGCGGTTTGAAAGGACTGTTCGTACATCGATAGCCACTTTCATCGCTTAAAATCCCTGTTAGTCGCGGGGGAATAATCGTTAGTTAGTAAGGGCGTCATGGTTTCGCCTCCGCTTGGGCCGGAGACCGAACCACGAGCCTTTTCAGGAGCATCCAGTCTTCCCGGGTCAACAGACGAAGAAGGATCAAGGCGGCTCCGTAACAACCCACGGCCAGGGGCCAAGTCAAAAACAAAGGCCAGGTCTTCAAGCCCCACAAAAAGAGGCCCATCAATCCCCCGCTGATCCCCAATCGTAAACCCCTCCCCTTTATGTCCAAGTGGAAAAAAGAGCGCTGCAAAACCCAAAAAAAATAGACGGCCACCAAGACCTCGGTGATTACCGTGGTCGAACTGGCCCCCAGATAGCCGTATCTGGGGAGCACCAGAATATTGATGCCGATGTTAAAAAAAACAGCCGATCCGCTTCCCCAAGCAATCGCCTTTCCTTGGTCGATGGCGATCAGGGTATTGATTAAAGCATAATTGAGAAAAGTAAAGGGTACAACCCAAATCAAAATTTTTAAAGAAGAAACCGATTTGGCGAAGGCCGGGCCGAAAAAAAAAACCAACCAGGAATCCGATAAAACGATGGTCGTCAAAACCAAGGGGATGGAAATCATGGTCAGATAGGTCAAGGCCTTTTCATAGGTCTTTTTTAAGGCCTCCCGATCCGTTGAAGTCAAAGTGGAAAAGATGGGAAAAAGTCCGGCCATGACCAACAGGGGAAATAAGGTGCACATTTCGACGATCTTGACAGGAACCGAATACCAGCCGATTTCAGCCGGTGAGACCCCGAACAAGGAGAGCATAACCATATCGATTCTGGCGTAAACCGTCATAAAAAGTCCGGATATCCCGATGGGCAACGCCGAGCGAAGGAGTTGTTTCCATAAAACGGGTTCATAGCGGAACACCAGGGGGGTTATCTTTTTCCAGATGATCCAACCGGTCAATAAGCAACTGAGGGCATAGGCGCCGACCAAGGCGAAGAAAAACCCCCACAGGCCGTATCCCAACCAGAGAATAACAATCGGTATGGCCACAACCAGGCATTTATACAGGCCCTTGATTAACAGCTCGTATTCCATCTTTTCCAGGCTGTTGGTAATGGCTACGAAAAAATCCAATAGATAATTGCAGAGCAAATAAATCAGGCTTAACAGGATCATCAGGGTCAGATCCTTCGGGTAACCGGTTAGAAAAAGGATTCCCGGTCCCAGGATCAGCAGGGAAAAAGAAAAGATTATTTTTAAGGAAAGGATGTTCCCGGCATAACGGGGAAGGAGCGTATGATCCCGGGAAACATCACGGATCAGCACCGTACTCAACCCCAAGTCCGAAAAGACGGTCATCAATCCGGCAAAAAAATAGGCCAGAGAGTAATAACCGTAATCCCGGTCTCCCAAATAACGGGCAGCCGCAATGACGAAAAGAAAAGCCAGAGAGCGAATCAGGATTTCGGCGCCAAATTTAAGGACGATGTTTTTCCTGGCCCTTTGGAGTAAATTCATCATGAATTGAAGTTGTCCGTCAAGATGAAACTATGGACACGGGGACGCCGGAAAAGTCTTCTTCCCCGGCCGTGGTGTCCTCGCTTTTCCATCATTAGTCACTTGTCAGGCGTCATTTCTCCACTCACAGCAGATCCTGGTTTATGCTCACCTTGGCCTTTTCCCGAAGGAAGCGCGTCCATTGTTCGAAGAGATCATATTGCTTTTGTTGCTCAAGTCCCTGGGAAAAACGTTCCTGGTCTTTCTTAAAGTCTTCCAAAGGAGCCCGTCGCGATTCTTTAAAGACCACAATTCCATAATCGGCACCCACCTTAAAAGGTTTTTCGACAACCGGACTTGAAGGTCCGACGGAAAATAAGGCTTCTTGGATCTCCGGCGTGGTCGCCCAGGCCGGACGATTTTTTAACCGTGAGAAAAAACCGGTTTCTTCCCATTTTCGATTTTTTTCTTTAGCCCATTGTGGGAAATCCTTCACCTGGCGAAGGCTCTTTAAAGAAGCCTCGGCCTCGGATAAGGCCATTTGAGAGGCCTTTTCATCCGTGAAATCCTCTTTGACCCGGCTTTCAGCCTGAGCGAAGGTCATGGGTTGGGATTCCCTCCGTTCCGTCACCTGGAGAATGACAAAACCCCATTGAGGACCCAAATCCAAAACCGGGGTCAGCTCCCCTTTTTTGAGAGAAAAGGCCTTTTGATTAAAGTCGTTGACACTTTCGATCCCGGTCCCCTTTTGTCCGGCGGTCATCCATTCGGTTTCCTTGATCAAGTTCTTGGACTCCCTTCCAAAGACCTTCAGATTCCCCTTAGAAAGGACTTGATCGTATAACCCATCGGCCTTCTGAAAAGCCATTTCGTGGGCCTTCTCTTCTTTCAGGAGAGTACGGATTTTTTCCTGGACCTGATCAAGGGGAAGGGGTTTGTTCGTTTTGGGATCGGAAAATTTTTGCTGATTTTGTTGATAATATTCTTGAACTTCTTTCTCGGTTACCGTCACCTTGGCTTCAAACTCTTTGGGACTGATATCCAGATAGGCCACCCTCACCTGGACCGGGGTCCGGTAACGGGATTGGTTCCGGTCGAAAAAAGATTTTAACTGTTCCGGAGAAACGGCAATCTGTTTCTGGTAGTCTTCCTTTTTAAAAATGAGGAAGTAGTCGTTGACTTCGTCGTTTAGATAGGAGTAAAAATTGCGGACCTCCTCGCTGTCGACCTTGGCAAAATCATTCAAGAATCTCCTGACCCGTTCCAGGAGCAGGTTCTTGGTCTGTTCGGCCTCAAAGGTTTCCGGGGTCATCCGATTCATCTGCAGGATTCTCTTGTACCGGTAAAGGCTGAACTTGCCGTTCTCCTGGAAGTAAGGCATCTGTTGTATGGACCGAGCCAGCTCTTCGGGGGTGACCGCAAATCCCAATTTTTTACCTGCATCCAGGATAAGCCTTTTTTCTATCAAACCGTCCAGAACCTTTCGCTTGAACTCGGGGTTATACAAGGCCTTTTCATCGAATTGCTGTCCAACCTGGGAACGAATCTTCTCAACGGTCTGCCGGAAAGTTTCTTGATATTCGTTAACGGAAATGGATTGTCCGTTGACCTGGGCCACCCTTGAGGCCCTTTCGGAACGAAAACTGCCTACCCCCCAAAAAATAAAAACAATGGCCACCAAAAACAGGGCCATTTTGATGATCCAAGATTGGGCGTGTTTCCGCATGATACTTAGCATGGCTTAGCCTCTCTTAATTTTCCTATTTTTTAAAAACGAGTATATCCTAATAACCCGACAGAATTCAAATCTAAATAACTTTATTTTTCAAGGTTGGCAAAAAACATCTACAAATAAAAAAAGGGCCTTACCTTAAAGCAAGACCCTTTTTATTCCCATTGAAGGGGAATTATTCTTCTTCCTCCATCTCCTCAAGGACCACCCCGTCCCGCTCGAATTGGGCGTCCCGCAAGGCCGTGGCCTTTTCAATCTCCTCGTCGCTCCAGGGTTCGATGATAATCGATTCGGCCAGGAGTTCCCAGAGGTACATGGTTTCAATCCCTAATTGATATTCCTTGGTCAGGCTCTTCAAAATTTGATCGCGGCAGTTATGGCAGGGGGCGACTACCAATTCCGCCCCGGTATCCTGAATCTGCTTGGCCTTAAGCCGTCCGTAATAAATGCGTTCTTTTTCATAGGGCATGGCCCAGGCCCCGCCGCCGGCCCCGCAACAATAATTATTCATGTCGTTGGGGACCATATCCACATAATTGTCCACCAATTGCTGGGTGATCCAGCGGATCTCGGGACCATATCCCTTCCCGAAGGCCATCTGACTTTTCCGCACATAGTTGCAGGGATCATGGGCCGTGGTCAATTGCGGGTGTTTGGATTTGTCTATGGTCACCCGCCCACTCTGGATGTATTCAATCATCAATTCAAAAACATTAATTACCTTAAATTCTTTAAAAGCTTCGGGAAACCAATTTTGCAGACCAAGCCTGGTCGCATAATAGGCGTGGCCTCACTCCGGTAGGAGGAGGGTCTTACATTCCAGCCTCCTGGCATTCTCCAGTACGCGGCCCACCTGTTCCTTCCAGGACGGGTCATCTCCTGAAAACAAGCCCCAGTTGACCCCTTCCCAGTTGACCGAGGAAACGGTCCAGTCCTCCTTGGCGGCATAAAAAATCTTCCACCAGAACTTCATGTCGTCCGGTTCGCCGAAGGGCTCTTTGGAATTGACGGTCGCGATGATATTGGCCCCCTTTTTATCCACCGGCACATAAAACCCAGGACACCCGTCATGGGCCAACTCCTGGCCCAGGTCAGCCAACAGGCCGAGAAAATCATCCCTGGGAATACCCAGGTTGTTCCCCCGCTGAAGAGCCATCATGGTCCCTTTATGAATCGGTCCGGGCACCTTGTCACGGTCCCTAAGGGTGCGGGCCTTGCGGAAAGTTTTAACCAGATTGACCCCCATTGGGCACTGGTTTTCACACCGACTGCAAAGGGTGCAGATCCAAGGCCAGCGGGATTCGATCAGCTCATCATCCAACCCCAGGGCGGCCATGCGGATCGCTTTCCGGGGGTCAAAGCCGTCTACACCGGTCACCGGACAGCCGCCGGCACAGGTGCCGCAGGTGAAACAGACATCGGCCATCTTGGCATCGACGGCCAGTTTCCGATTTTTTTTGTTGACTTTTAAAGGTTCGGGCATAGTGTTGCTCCTTCATGTTATTAATATTAACTTAAATTCTAAACTTTCAAAACTTTCGGCCATCTTTAATATTCCCGGGGCAGCGTGTTCAGCTTGGCCAGGGTAAAGACCGGCCCGTCTTTGCAGACGAATTCCGGGCCTACGCTGCACCGGCCGCACATCCCGACGCCGCACTTCATCCGGTTTTCCAGACTCATGATAATCCGCTCCGGGGAAAATCCGAGTTTTTCCAAAACCGGCTGGGTGAATTTGATCATGATCGGCGGCCCGCAGACCAAGGCATAGGCATCCTGGGCATTAGGGGCCTTCTTTTCGGTGATGGCCGGTACAAAGCCGACGTTGTATTTCCAATCCGGGTCATCGGTTCCGTCAACAGTAATATGCATATTGATATCGTCCCGGGCCTCCCAGGCGGCCAATTCCTCTTTATAGAGCAGCATACCCGGGGTCCGGGACCCATAAATAACCGTAATATCCTTAAACCGCTTTCGGTTGGCCGGGTCGAGCAGATAGATGATGGTCGAACGCAAGGTCGTAAAAGCAAACCCGCCGGCTACGATGACGATATTTTTACCTTCCATTTGCTCCAGAGGGTACCAGTTTCCCAGTGGACCCCGGACCCCCATGATCTCTCCTTCTTTCATGTTATGCAAAAAGGTCGTCACCAACCCCGTCTTATTCACCGTAAAAAGCAGAAATCCTTTCTCCGTCGGGGATGAGGCGATGCCGATGGGAATCTCGCCCTTGCCGGCGATGGAAAGCTCGGCAAATTGGCCGGGGTGATAAGCGAACTTATTTTCATCTTCCGGGTTGAGAAACACCAATTTAAAGGTTTTTATATTGCGATCTTCGGTTTCAGTCGTGATCTGGTCTATGCGGACCGGATAGGGCAGATACGGATTTCCCACAAAAGCACCCCCTCTAATTGACCTTATAATCATTCATCAGTTGACAGACGCGACGGATATCGATATTGACCGGACAAAATTGCACACACCGCCCGCAACCGACGCAGGCCACGCCGTTGCCATATTTGTCGACATAATACTTAAGTTTGTGCATAAATCGCTGTCTGACCCGCTGAACCTTCTCTCCTCTCGGATTATGGCCCGATCCATGGAGGGTAAACAAAGGAAACATGCAGGAATCCCAGTTACGCAAGCGCGTCCCCTGAGCCCCCTTGACCTCGTCCTGGATATCAAAACACCAGCAGGTGGGACATAAATAAGTACAGGTTCCGCAATTGATGCAGGAAAACTGGACCTCATCCCAGAAGGGGGCGTTGAACAACTCCAAAAGCGGTTGATCCTTCAACCGATCGGTCGGAACTGAGGTGGTGATGGCTTTCTCAGCCTGTTCTTTGATCCGGGCCGCCTGCTTGGAGTCTTCCTCGGAAACGGATTTCCCCGGAGAAGTCTTTAACAGTCCCTCCCCCTTTTCATTACAGGCCTGGACCAGATAGTTTTCCCCAAGATCGGTCAGCAGAAGATCCAAACCGGCGGTATCAAAGGGACCGCCTCCCGTGGAGGTACAAAAACAGGTAGAGCAGGGATTGGAGCAACCCAGACCCATGAGGATCAGCCGCTCGCGGCCTTTTTCCCACCAGGGATCCTGATAATCAGGGGTGATAAAATTGAGCTGAACCAGGTCGTAGGCCCGGGCATCACAGGGACGGATCCCGACCAGTAGCCGCCGGTCCTCTTCCTGGGCTTTTTCCTTGAGAATATAGGCTTCCGGGTCCTCCTGATTCGTGGAGAACTCAAACATCCGTTCCGATTGGGGCTGAACCAGGGCCTTGGGAGAAAGCCGGGTGTTCTGAAAGGAGAGATCGGGCTCAGTCCCTTCGGGCAGGGGGGCGAAATTAACCTGGTCCCCCTGGGCCACAGGCCCAACCAGTTCAAAGGATTTCCTGAGTTCCTTCAACCAGTCTTTAAATTCGGTTTTGGAGATAATTTTTTCGATCATAATAGATCCTTCTTATTAAAGTCAGCGGTCAGCTTTCAGCCATCAGCTTAGCTTTCAGGTGGTTGGCAGATCGCTGACTGCTGAATTCCGTACGCTATTTTATAAAATTTTCCGGGTCGTCGGGCCGGTAAACATCCAGCGGGGGTCTTCCCTCCTGGATAATCCCGGCCTCGAATTTGTAAAGCTCCAGAATATCTTTCTCTAATTTTTTGGTAAACTGCCTGACCTTGATCCCCACCGGGCAGGCCCGCTCACAGGCCCCGCAGTCGGTGCAGCGGCCGGCGCAATGGAAGGCCCTCAGAAAATGAAAGGTCCGGACATCCGTGGGATCCAGGCTTTTGCCCATCCATTGAGGCTTGGATTCGTCGACAAAACAGGTCGGACAATAGCACAAGGGACAGGCATTCCGGCAGGCATAACAACGGATGCAGGGCCGGACCAGTTCTTCAAAATATTTCCAGCGGGCCTCCGGGTCCATGGCCTCTACGGCCCGGACGTCTTCATAACGGTCCACCCCGGTTTGCTCGGCCACCAACTCCCCGACCAATTCATCGTAAATCACCGGATTTCGATGGATGCATATGGCACAATTATCCTGCAAAAGATCGGCCTTTTTAAAAGTCTCTTTAAAATCTTTTCCCTCCACCAAAATCCGATCCCCGGTTTCCTCCACCCGAAGAGGCTCTTTTCCGGCCAGCTTGGCCCGGACCTTACGCCGGTCCACCATGCCCTTGCAGGGGACGCCGATGATATGGAGTTGTTCCCTTTTGACCTGCCCTTCCTGCAGATGGACCACGATATTCCGGGAGTCGCACCCTTTGGCCGCGATGGCCAGTCGTTCTTTCCTCTTGGGGAGATAATTAGCCAGATTGACCCCGCAAAAAGAATCCCAGTAGAGTTGATCGACCTGGGCCGGATCGCGGACCAATATAGGTTCATTCATCATGGGGACCGTACCCCGCCGGTAGCCGATGATGGCATCCACCTTCTTTTCACTCAAAAGTCGTTTGGCTATTTCTTGTATCTTTGTTGTGTATTCCACCATCTAAGCCACCTCAGGCATTTTCTTGATAAAATGTTGGGCCGGCCCCAGAGCCTTGACCGCCCCGGTCACTTCGGTAACCACTTGTTGAAACTTGGTGGCTTCCGCCGAGGAAACCCAGGAAAAGTGGAGGCGTCCCGGTTCTATGCCCATGTGTTCCAGAAGCCCCTTCAGCAGGGTGAATTTTCGCCGGGCATAATAATTGCCGGCGATATAATGGCAATCCCCGGGATGACAACCCGAAACCCAGACCCCGTCGGCCCCTTTTCGAAAGGAGGCCAAAATAAATTTGGGATCCAGCCTTCCCGTACAAGGGATGCGGACCACCCGGATATTCGGGGGATATTGCAGTCGGCTTACCCCGGCCAGATCGGCCCCCCCGTAACTGCACCAGTTACATAAAAAAGCGATGATTTTGGGTTCAAATGGTTCACTCATTTAAGAACTCCTTATGAGATCAGGATTCAAGGATTCAAGGATTTAAGGATTCAAGTGAAAGGCAATGGTTTAACCTGAACCCTGGAATCCTGGACCCCTTGAACCCTTTCTATATTTAGGCCGCCTCGATCATGGCAAAGATCTGCCCCTGATCAAATCCTTTCAGATTGATGGCCCCGGACCGGCAAGAGGCAACGCACAGACCGCATCCTTTACAGAGGGCCGGATTGATTTCCGCCTTGGCCGTCTTTTCATTCCATCCAGGGGCTGAATAGGGGCAAATGCTCACACAAATCCCGCATTGGCTGCACAGGGCGGGAGTCGTCTGGGCCACGGTGCCGCTCACCCGGATCTTCAAGCCGGCCAACAAGGTGACGGCCCGGGCCACGGCTGCCTGGGCCTGGGCAATGGATTCCTCGATAGGCTTGGGGTAATGGGCCAGACCGCAAAAAAAGACCCCATCGGTGGCGAAATCGACGGGCCTCAGCTTGGCATGGGCCTCCACAAAAAAGCCGTCTTCGTTCAAGGGGACCTTAAAGGTTTGAGCCAGTTCATGATCTTTAGGCGAAATAATGGCCCCGGCCAGGGTCACCAGATCGGCCTGGATCTGGATGTCTCTATCCAGGATGTGGTCCCTGACCGTGATCGTCAACCCCTCTTCTGCCGCCTCCACAACCGGCTTTTGTTCCAGATGATAGCGGATGAAGAGTATACCGGCATCACGGGCCTGTTTATACAAATCCTCCCGCTCCCCATAGGTCCTTAAATCACGGTAGAGGATATAGACATCCCGGTCGGGATTTTCTGCCTTCAGTTCAAGGGCTGAGTGGACGGAATGGGTGCAGCAGACCCGGCTGCAATAAGGCCGCTCCGGCTCCCGGGAGCCGACACACTGGATAAAGACCACGGACTCGGCCTTTTGGACCGTCGGGTCCCTTTGGGCCATTTTTTGGTCCAAATCCAGATGGGTCAATACCCGGGGGTCTTGGCCGTAGAGGTACTCCGTGGGTTTCAATTCATTGGCGCCGGTAGCCAGGATAACAATCCCATGCTCCAATTCGGTCATCGAGGCCCCGTCGTCGGTGCGGGCAATCCGGGTCTTAAACTGACCCACAAAACCTTCTCCACCAGTCACCTGGTGGCCCGAATAGACCTTGATGCGCGGATTTTCCTCCACCGAGCGGACCAGGTTGCTCACGTAGGCCTGGATATCTTCGCCCCTCCAGGTGGTATTCAATTTCAAGGCCTGCCCCCCGAGTCGGGAGGACTTTTCAACCAGAAAGACCTGATAGCCCTGCTCGGCCAATTCGAGGGCGGCGGTCATTCCGGCCACCCCGCCTCCCACCACCAGGCCGGATTGGGCCACATCAGCCTCGATCTCTTGCAAGGGTTCCAATAAAGCGGCCTTGGAGGTGGCCATACGCACCAGGTCCTTGGCCTTGACAGTGGCGGCCTCCGGCTCGCCCGCATGGACCCAGGAATCCTGGTTGCGGATATTGGCCATTTCAAAGAGGTACTTATTCAAACCGCTCTCGATCAGCGTTTCCTGGAACAAGGGCTCGTGCGTCCGGGGTGTGCAGGCGGCCACCACGATCCGATTCAATCGATGTTCCCGGATCATCTCTTTCATCTTGTCCTGGGTGTCCTGGGAACAAGTAAACAAGTTTTCTTCGACGTATTCCACATAAGGCAAAGTCTTGGCGTAAGCAACTACTTCCGGGACCCGGACCACGCCGGCGATGTTAATCCCGCAGTCGCAGACGAAGACCCCGATGCGCGGACGCTCCCCGGCCACGATACGAGGCTTGGGAACGATTTTTTCCTGAGTCAGGGTATTCCTGACGGAAACCAGATTGCGGGAGGCCGCACAAGCCGCGGCGCTGGCTTCCACAACCGACTGGGGGATGTCCTTGGGACCGGAAACCACCCCGCAGCCATAGATGCCCGGCACGGAAGTCGCCACCGGGGCAAAGCTGCTGCTCTGGATAAAATTATAATGATCCAGGGCCACACCCAACCTTTGACTCTGATCGACGGTCTCCTGGGAAATCTCCAACCCCACGGAGAGAATGACCAGGTCAAAATCTTCACTGACCACCTCTCCTTTCTCGGTGACATAGGTGATTCTCAGGTCATCGCTTTCCGGGATAGGATCCACGCTATGGATACGGGAGCGGACAAACCGAACCCCCTGATCCTTGGCCTTGTTATAATAACGCTCAAAATCCTTGCCATGGGAACGGATGTCCATATAAAAAATCGTGCTATCCAGCCCATTCTTGCTGTGTTCCTTGGCAATGATGGATTCCTTAATGGCATACATGCAGCAGACGGCAGAACAATAGCCATGGTCGCAGTGATTGATATCCCGGGAGCCCACACATTGAAGCCAGGCTATTTTTTTGGGTTCCATCTCATCCGACGGCCGGACCAGGTGACCCATAAAAGGACCGGAGGCCGAAAGCAGCCGTTCAAACTCCATGGCCGTCACCACATTGGGCATTTTTGAATAGGAATAGGCTTCATACCGAGTGGGGTCATAGCACTTAAACCCGGCGGACAAAATGATGGACCCCACCTGCAGGGTCAAATCCTTCGGTTTCTCCTCAAAATTGACGGCCTGATTGGGGCAAAACTTTTCACAGGCGCGGCATTTCCCTTTCAGGAAATAGATGCAATTCCCCTCATCAATGACATACTTTAAAGGAACCGCCTGGGCATATTTAACATGAGCGGCCTTGCGGAACCCCGTACCCTCATTATAATCATCCTTGACTTTCTTCGGACATTTCTCGGCGCATAACCCGCAGGCAATACATTTTTCCATATCGATGTAGCGGGGTTTCTGATGGACTTGGACTTCAAAATTTCCTTCTGCTCCGGCAATGGCGGTAACTTCCGCCATGGTCAGTAATTCGATGTTGATGTGTCGGCCGACCTCGACCAATTTAGGGGAGATAATTCACATGGCACAGTCGTTGGTCGGAAAGGTCTTGTCCAACTGGGACATGCCGCCGCCGATGGAAGATGATTTTTCGATGAGGTAGACATAATAGCCGGAATTAGCTAGATCAAGGGCCGCCTGCATCCCGGCGATCCCTCCGCCGACCACCATCACCGCCCCGATTTTTTCGCTTTTACGTTTCGATTTTTCTGAAGCCATTAGGAACTCCTGTTTACCCGTAAAATGTGTTTACTCATGGCATTTACTTATTTTTTTAAATCCTGTCAATTTAATTTTTACCCTCGGTTCCGCTCTCAATGACCACCTGGTCCCTGACCCCCTGTTCTTTAAAATAGACATTGACCCTTTCTTCGGGATTGGTATCCAGACGAATGGCCGAATAATCGGCACTGATGGGCAATTCCCGGCCCCCCCGGTCGGCCAGAACCGCCAGGGCAATCCGCCGGGGTCTTCCAAAATCGATCAAGGCATCGAGGGCGGCCCGTACCGTACGGCCGGTATAAAGGACGTCATCCACCAGGATAATAATCTTATTATCCAGACAGACGGGTACCTCCGTCTTCCCGACGATGGGCTTGTGGTTAATCCGGGTCCAATCGTCCCGATATAAGGTTATGTCCAGCGCCCCGGTGGGAACGGTCAACCCCTTTTGGGCCTTAATCAGCTCCTGGAACCGGTTGGCCAGGAAGGCCCCTCCGGTTCGGATACCGATTAAGACCAGCCGTTCCGTCTCCGGATAATCGAGTATCATTTTGGCCGCTATCCGGTCCAGGGCCTCATGGATTTCTTCGGCGCTCAGGGCAATCCTTTTTTTACTCCCTTTCATCCTGGTCACCATTTATTAAGTTTAAAGCGTTTATTTTTATCACAAGCTTTTCAATAAGGTCAAGTAAAATATGGCTGATTTTTAAATCGCTTGACATCCCGGAAGAAGACTTTAAACTAAATTTTTGGAAAGGATTTAGGAGGGCTTGCATCCCATTTCTTTATAACCTAAATATAAACACTAAAAATGGCTTATCAAGATATTGATTTTGAAACCGAAAAGATAGTCGGAGAACCTTTTAAGGACCTCACCCTCCCCCCGGTCCTTCCCCTTATACCCGTCAGGGACGTCGTTGTTTTCACTAACATGATCTTGCCCTTACTGGTCAGCCGGGAAAGTTCCATTGCGGCCGTGGAAAAGGCCGTAGCCCAGGACCGCTTGGTCTTTTTAACCGCCCAGAGGGATTCCCTCACTGAAGATCCGAAACCTGATGACCTTTTTCCGGTGGGCACGGTGGCCATCATTTTGCGGACCCTCAAGCTGATGGATGGGAGCATAAAAATCCTGGTCCAAGGGGTTTCCAGGGCCAGGATACTGGAATACCTGGAGCCGAGCCCTTTCAGTCGGGTACGCATCGAAACCTTATCCGACCAGATCCCGCAAAATAACCAGGTCGAGACCGAGGCCTTGATGCGCAACGTTCGGGAACAGAGTGAAAAAATCCTTTCTTTGAAGGGTATGCTTTCCGCCGATGTAACGGCCATATTAAACAGCATCGAAGAGCCGGGGCAGTTGGCCGACCTGGTGGCTTCAAATCTGAGGTTGAAGATTGGGGCCTCCCAGGAAATCCTGGAGCTGTCCGATCCCCTGGCCCGGCTTCAACGGATCAACGAACATTTGGCCAAGGAATTGGAGGTTTCCACGGTGCAGGCCCGGATCCAGTCCGAGGCTAAGGAAGAAATGGGCAAGGGCCAGAGGGAATATTACCTTCGGGAACAGCTTCGGGCCATCCATCGGGAGTTGGGGGAATACGAAGAAAAAAATGCCGAGCTCAAAGATTACAAAACCAGGATAAACGGAATGCAGATGCCCAAGGAGGCCAAGGAAGAAGCCTTAAAGCAGGTCTCCCGCTTGGAACTGATGCACCCCGATTCGGCCGAAACCTCCATTATCAGGACTTATCTGGACTGGATCGTTTCCCTGCCCTGGGACAAAAAAACCCGAGACAAGATCAGGGTCAAAGAAGCCCAAAAGATTTTGGATCAGGATCATTACGACCTTAAAAAGGTTAAGGAACGAATATTGGAATTTCTAAGCGTCCGCAAACTGAATCCCAAGATGAAAGGCCCAATACTCTGTTTTGTCGGACCCCCGGGGGTCGGCAAGACCTCCTTGGGAAGGTCCATCGCCCGGGCCATGGGCCGGAAATTCATCCGCATCTCTTTAGGAGGAGTCCGCGATGAGGCCGAGATTCGGGGACACCGTCGAACCTATATCGGGGCCTTGCCGGGGAGGATCCTCCAGGGGATCAAGCAGGTGGGGGCCAACAACCCCGTGTTCATGATGGATGAAGTGGACAAAATCGGTTCCGATTTCCGGGGAAATCCTGCCGCCGCCCTGTTGGAGGTTTTGGACCCGGAACAGAACTTTTCCTTCAGCGATCACTATCTGAACCTTCCCTTCGATCTTTCTTCGGTTATGTTTATCACCACGGCCAATTCCGTTGACCCGATCCCCTCGGCCCTCAAAGATCGGATGGAAGTCATCGAATTATCCGGGTATACGGATGATGAAAAATTAAAGATCGCCCTGGCCTATCTTCTGCCCAGACAACTGAAAGAAAACGGCTTGAAACCGGGACAATTCAAGATCGGCAGGGAAACCATCTTAACGATCATCAACGAATATACCGATGAAGCCGGACTTCGGAATTTAGAAAAAGAACTGGCCGCCATCTGCCGCAAGATCGCCCGGCGCATAGCTGAAGGGGAAAAGGGGCCTTTTACGGTTTTCAAGGGAAACCTGCACCAATTTCTCGGTCCTCCCCCTTATCTTCCCGATGAAATCAGGAACCTCCATGAAGTCGGGGTGGCCACCGGCCTGGCCTGGACCCAAAGCGGCGGAGAAGTCCTTTACGTGGAAACCATGGTGATGAAAGGCAAGGGGAGCTTTACCCTCACCGGCCAGCTTGGCGATGTGATGAAAGAATCGGCCCAGGCGGCCTTGAGTTATGCCCGTTCCCGCTCCGACCGGCTCCACCTCAAAGATAATTTTTATGAAAATCTGGATATCCACATCCATGTCCCGGCCGGAGCCATCCCCAAGGACGGCCCTTCGGCCGGGGTTACCCTGGTGACTTCCTTGATTTCCGCCTTGACCAAGATCCCGGTCAATAAAGACATCGCCATGACCGGTGAAATCACCCTGCGGGGCAAGGTCCTGCCCATAGGGGGCCTCAAGGAAAAGACCTTGGCGGCCATCCGGTCCAAAATAAAGACCCTGATCATCCCGGAGCAAAACAGGAGGGACCTCATGGAGATCCCTAAGGCCGTCCGCCGCCGAATCCAGTTTGTTTTGGTCAAGGATATCGACGAAGTGATCGACCTGGCCTTGCTGGCCCCCAAGAATAAGATCAAGAAGCTGCTCCTGGGACGGAAGACCGCCTGAGGTATGATGATGCAGATTGCCTATTTCGACTGTTTTTCCGGTATCAGCGGCGACATGATCCTGGGGGCCTTTTTGGACCTGGGACTTCCCCGAAAACTCCTCCGCCAGACCTTGGGCCGGCTTCCCTTACCCGAACTCCGCCTGATGATCAAGCGGGAAGACCGTCAGGGGATAACCGGTTGTACGGTCCGGGTACAAGGGAAAAACAAAGAGGGGATTGCCAGGACCTACCAATTGATCAAACAACTGATTGAAAAAAGCACCTTGGATTCGGGCATCCGGGAAGACAGCCTGGCCATTTTGAAACGGCTGGCTGAAGTGGAAGGCCAAATTCATGGACTCCCCATGGAGAATGTGCATTTCCACGAAATCGGCGCCCTGGATACGGTGGTGGATATCGTCGGGGCCGCCCTGGCCTTTCATTATTTTCAAATAACGGAGGTCTATTCCTCTCCCCTTCCCCTGGGTCGAGGATGGATCCAAAGCGGCCATGGCCCCCTGCCCCTTCCGGCCCCGGCTGCCCTGGCCTTGCTCAAAGGGGCGGCGGTGATTCCCTCGGACCTTAATCTTGAATTGGTCACCCCGACCGGAGCGGCCATCCTGACCCATTATGCCCGATCCTTCGGACCTCCTGCGCCCATGAAACTGAAAGGGGTCGGCTACGGCCTGGGACAAACCCGCATCCCGGACCGCCTCAACGCCCTGCGGGTCTGGCTGGGTGAAAAATCATCGGTCTTGCAAGGAAGAAAAACTGGTCGTCCTGGAGACCAATATTGACGACATGAATCCCCAGTGGTATGAGCCCTTGATGGAACACCTCTTTGAAGCCGGGGCCTTGGACTGTTTGTTAATCCCCTGTCAGATGAAAAAGAACCGCCCCGCGGTCCTGATCCAGGTCTTGTCCAAACCGGAAACCCGGGCCCAATTGCAGGATATCCTCCTGGAAGAATCAACCACCCTCGGCATCCGGTCCTACGAGGTGGACCGCCTGTCCTTACCCCGGACCATCCAATCCGTTAAGACCCCCTGGGGTGCAATACGAATTAAAAAAGCAACCCGGCCCGGTCAGGCCCACGAGCGTTCGGAAGATTTTTCCCTTGAATATGAAGACCTCAAGGAACTGGCCCGAAAACGGAAGGAAAGCATCAAAGCATTAGAGACCAAAATTCGAACCTGGCTCCTGAAGAAAAAGGCTTGAGAACCTTCCCCGGCCCATAGAGAAAAAAAGGACCCCGCATTTAACCAGGGCTCCTTACCCGCCGGAATAAGGAGGAAAGAATAGACCGTTTTTCTCATAAGGAAAAAGCTTACGCCATGGATTCGGTTGCGGCCTGAATCCTCTTATAACCTTCCCAATGTTTACCTGGAAACAGGCCTTCGATCTGAAGCTCCCCGAGTGAAGCGGGAGCTTCAGGTCGAAGGCGGTTTTATTAGGCGGATACCTTTTGCAAAAGCCCTTTTATGAGGCCCTCTTCCTCACGCAGGGGCGTCTTGTCCCCTTTCGTTTCGCGGATCTCCAGTCTTAGCTCTGAAAGGTAGGAATCAAGGACCTTCTTCAGCACTTCACGCTCGGCGGCGCTCACTTCAATGTTCATGGCCATGCACCTCCTTTTTAGTCTGCTCTATAAATAAAATATAACCGGAAAACAGAGAGTGTCAAGAAGATTGGCCTCTTTTTTACAAGACCCCGACCCCTTAGATCCTCCCTCTTAAAAATACAGTCAAATAAAAGCAAAAATAAACCCTTCTCTGTATTTATCCTTCGATCCTTTTATGAAATATTAATAAAGAATGTTTTTACTTCTGACAGCGGGAAAGGAGGAAAAGGACCAATGGGGAAATGGAAAAAATGGATCTGTTTCGGGGTTGTTTTAGGCGGTTTTTTTCTCTGGGGCGGCCTCGCCAATACTTGGGCCGGAGAAAAAGAATTGATTGAGTTGTTAATCAAGAAGAACATCATCACCCGGGAAGAGGCCGATCAGTTGTTGAAAGAATCAACCTCCTCGGCCATGAAAGAAAAAACGGAGATAAAGAAAGAAGTAAAAACCGAGATTCAGGAGGATATGAAAAAGGATGTGGCCAAGGGAGAGTTCCTCCCTCCTGACTTAAGGGGTTTCAAATTCGGGACCACCATCTACGGGGAATGGAATGCCATAAACAGGACCAATGGAAACGACACCAACCAGTTTACCTTGAACCGGGCTTATGTGACCCTGACCAAGGATTTCAACGAATGGTTGGGGATGAATGTCACCTCCGATCTTTTTACCGCCAAAGACCCCAATGACGTGAATAATGGTCTGCAATTGCGACTAAAATATGCCTTTGTCAACCTGAAGCTTCTGGGCACGGAATCGCTGCTGGGTTTGACCTTGACCCCGTCCGATTACTATGACAGTTCCATCTGGCCTTATCGCGTCCAGGGCAATAACCTCCTCGACGGTCTGGGCATTCAATCAACGTCCGACCTGGGGGTGGCCAATATGGGCGTCTTCGGCGGTTATATGGATGAGGAGTTTTTGCAATACGCGGCCAAGCCTTTTGCCGGCAAGTGGGGTGGCTACATGGTCGGTGTTTACAACGGCTCGGGATTCGATACCTCGGAGAACAATAACAACAAGGTCGTATCCGGACTGGTGTACGCGCGTCCCTTTCCCACGACCCCTATTCTGAAAGGCCTCCAGTTGGCCTATGTGGGAACTTACGGGGAAAGCAACACCAACTTCGCCTCCGGGAATGGCCCCACCAATGAATTTCCGTTGTGGCAGGTCAATATGGGACAGATCTCGCTGCAGCATCCCTATTTTACCCTCATGGGACAGGTTTATTGGGGCAAGGGGACGAAGTCTTCAGATGAAGAAAACAACCGGAGGGGCTATCTGGCTTCCGGCTTCTTGCGAATCCCCGGTTTCGAAAAGCTTCGAGCCTTCGGCAAGTGGTACTATTATGACCCCAATACCGATCGAAGCGACGATGAGCGAAACGTCTATGTGGCCGGACTATCGTATGATGTAACCAAGGAATTTATGCCCTTCATCGCCTGGGAGCACCAGGATAGCCGGTTTAACTCGGGAGTCGTGGACTACACCAAATATCAGATCGGCTTCCAGTTGAAATACTGAAACACTGCCTTTCCTCCCGCCACTTTCCGCATCCTCAAAAGGGGAGAGAAGTGGTGGGGGTCTCGCTCGGGACAGGGCATGAATCTCTTCCACAAAGGTTCCTTTCATGAAACAGGCAAACGAATCGTTAAGCGGGCCAGTTGAAAAGCCATCTGATTTGACCGCAACTGGAGGGAAAGGGACGGCTGGGCCTTTTATTGATGAACCAGGTGGCCATCCGGCCATCAACTTTCATTCGCCCGAATTCAACCTTACAGATGATTTGAATGATTGGTCCGGAAACTATCGATCCTTCCAGCCCCTTGACGGCATCATCACCGCCGATATGCGCCATCAGATGGAGCGTAAGCCTTACAGCGCCTCAGATTCGTCTACCGGAGACGGGGCGGTCTTAAAAATAGAGTCGAAAAGTCAGCCAACCGTTAAGGCCGAAAGGTCAGCACCTTTATCCGTAATTTCCGAAGGACGGACCTTGATTGTCGATACGGAGGAGAAACGGGCCATGGCCTTGGTTAATCGTCTCAGAGATCAAGGGCTGACTTGCACTTCGGTGATAACTGGAAAAAAGGCTATTGAAACCCCTTTTCCCAGACTCGGTCGTTCGGACCCTCTTGAGGCAGAGGCCATAGCGATCACCGGCGCCTTTGGCCGTTTTTCGGCAACCCTGACCGTTAACGGAGACCAACAGTCATTGCCCAAAGGGTTTGACAGCCAGGCCGTCGTTTTCGACCTGGTCCTGGATCTCCAGCCTGTTCCCTCTTATGTCGGTGAGTGTCTGCCCCTTGGTTATTACGCCCCCGGAACCGACGTTGCTGATCTTGACCGGGTCATGGCCGAACTGCCGGAGATGCGCGGAAGGTTTGAAAAACCCCAATTTACCTCTTTTCTGAAAAATCGCTGTTTCCATGGCCGTTCGCGAACCCATGACTGCCGGCAGTGTCTTTCGATCTGTTCCTTTGGTGCGATCCGATCAACGGGCCGGGAAATTATCTTCGACCATTATCTTTGTCAGGGATGCGGCGGCTGTGCCCTGGTCTGCCCGGCCGAGGCCATCCGCTTGAATGAACCGTCTCCAGAAGAACTGATCGGCCAACTGCGGGGCAGGCTGGAAAATCGGTCTTCGGGAGGTAATTTACCGGCAACCCTGGTTATCTTTGATGAGGAAAATGCCGGCCACGAAAAACTTCCAGGATTGGATAATAGGGACGCGGACCATAGAGTTTATTTCCGGGTGGGTCAAATCGCCCAAGTCGGACCGGAAATCCCCCTGGCCGCCCTGGCCTATGGGGCCGGAGAGGTCCTGGTGGTCTGCGGCTCCCAAAACTCCCCGGGGATCAAAAAGGCCCTGGAAGGACAGATGCAAATGGCCCAGACCATCCTGCAGGGGCTTGGTCTTCCGGAGGAAAAAATCCGGCTGGTCGTCAGACCCTCTGAACCCCCGGGCACCGGGGAAAAGGCCTTCGAGCCATTTATATTAAACGAACCGCCCATTGATTCCTCACGGGCGCCGTTGAACGAACTGCCCATTGATCCCTCACAGTCGTCAGCAACCTTTTCCCCCGGTCCGGATAAACGGATGATGGTCCGCCTGGCCGTGCAGCATCTTTATAATCAATATAATCAATCCGACGCAGTTCAGCCCGAGCTACCTCTACCGGCGGGTTCTCCCTTCGGCGCCATCACCGTCGATGGTGGTGCTTGTACCCTATGCCTGGCCTGCGTCACCGCCTGTCCTTCTAAGGCCTTGTCGGCCGGTGGGCAATTGCCGCAATTGAAGTTTCGCGAATCCCTTTGCCATCAATGCGGGCTTTGTCAGGAAACCTGTCCCGAAGGGGCGATTCGCCTGCTCCCTCGGCTTTTTTGCGACCTTGAAGCCGTTGAAACCCCGAAGATTCTTCAGGAAGCCAAACCCTTCCGCTGCATCGAATGCGGCCTGGCCTTTACCACGCCGGCCATGATCAAGCGCATGGAAGAAAAACTCCTGGGCCACTGGATGTATGCCGAAGAGCGGCAATTACGCCGTCTGCGGATGTGCGGTACCTGCCGTGCCCGCGATGCCCTGATGTCCGAGGATATGCGATTATGGAACCAGCAATAAAAAACCGGAATGATCCCCTTTGGTTTGATCCCTATGCCTCTGTTCGCAGCGACAGTTATGTCCTGTTAGCCGCCCTTTTGGGCCGGCCGCCTTCGGAAGGGCTGATAAAAATCCTGCAAGAACTTGAATGGGGTGAAGCCCGTTCCGGAAGAGTTGGACCAGGCCCTGCAGGGGCTTCGTCAGGCCGGTTGCACCTGTCCCCTGGCCGCTTTGGTGGAAGAATACGACCAACTTTTTGTCGGCCTGGGGTGCGGCCAGATGGTGCCCTACGCCTCGTGGTACAAGGATAAACGGATTCAGTCCATGCCCTTGGTCTCTTTGCGGTCCGATCTCATCCGTCTGGGGATTGTCCGGCAAAGGGAATGTCATGAATCCGAAGATCATGCCGCCGCACTCTGTGAAATTATGGCCCTTATTTCCCGGAAGGCCATGGACCTGACCTTAGCGGCCCAAGCCGATTTTTTCCAAGAGCATATCGCCTGGTGGCTGCCGACTTTTTTCAAGGACCTTCAGTCGGCCAAAGGGGCCGAATTTTACCGGAAAGTAGGACTTTTCGGAAGTTGTTTTATGG
The DNA here is from genome assembly GCA_963769305.1 of uncultured delta proteobacterium. GTDB lineage: Bacteria > Desulfobacterota > RBG-13-43-22 > RBG-13-43-22 > RBG-13-43-22 > RBG-13-43-22. The sequence continues at coordinate 36,560 of CAVYLJ010000019.1, forward strand.
AATTCGAGGGGGAATACCTGGAACTTAATAAGCCCCATTAGATCTATTTCCTGAGAGAGGGAGGAATAAAAAATGAAAACGGAATTCATCGGCAGCCGAAGGAGCTTTATTAAAATGGCGGCCCTCTTTGGCGGATTGGCAGCCGTACTCGGTCCGACCCGGCCGGCAGCGGCCAAACCGAAGCCTCCCAGGCAGCAGCCGGAAGGGCCCAGCCAGGGATATCGATTGACCGAGCACATCAAAAAATACTACCGAACGGCCAGGTTTTGAATTGAGGATCGATGGCGGGATGAAAGCCTGATTCTATCCCAGTCATCAATCGACAATCATAAATCATCAATTAAAAGGGGGCGGCTGACATGAAACAATTCAATAAAAAATGGCTGCAGCGGATATCCTCCGAACCTGCTTCCCCGAAAGACATGGACCGGCGGACCTTTCTGATCCGAGGCGGGGTGGCCCTGGGAAGCGGCGCCCTGATGGGTCTGTTGCCCTTGTCCTGCGTGCGGCAGGCCACGGAGGAGGAAAAGAAAAATTTCCCCAGACCGGACGTGGCAGACGGAATACCGGCGCAGTATCTGCACCCATTGCTCGGTCGGCTGCGGCGTCATCGCCGAGATCCAAAACGGCGTCTGGACCGGCCAGGAGCCGGATTATGATTCGCCCCTCAATCTCGGCGCCCATTGCACCAAAGGGGCCTCGGTCGCGGGACCACGGCTTCGGCCACCGGCGCGTGAAGTTTCCCATGAAGCTGGAGAACGGCGCCTGGAAGCGTCTTTCCTGGGAGCAGGCCATCAACGAGATCGGCGACCGCCTCTTGAAGATCAGGGAGGAATCGGGGCCGGATGCGCTTTTCTTCTGCGGTTCGTCCAAGGCCAGCAACGAAGGGGCCTATCTCCAGGGGAAATTCGCCGCCTTCTGGGGCACCAACAACGTGGACAACCAGGCGCGGATCTGCCATTCCACCACCGTCTACGGGGTGGCCAGCACCTTGGGCTACGGCGCCATGACCAATTCCTACAACGACATGCACAACTGCAAGGCCATGCTCTTTCTCGGCAGCAATGCCGCCGAGGCCCACCCGGTGGCCATGCAGCACATTCTGCGCGGCAAGGAGAACGGCGCCAAGATGATCGTCGTGGACCCGCGCTTCACCCGCACGGCCGCCCATGCCGATATTTACGCCCGGCTGCGGTCCGGCACCGATATCCCCTTTCTCTACGGGCTGCTCTGGCATATCTTCAAAAACGGCTGGGAGGACAAGGAATATATCGCCCGCCGGGTCTGGGCCATGGATGACATCCGCAAGGAAGCGGAAAACTGGCCGCCCGAGGTGGTGGAAAACGTTACGGGCATCCCGAAAGAAAAGGTCTACGAGATCGCCAAGACCATGGCGAAAAACCGCCCCAGCACCATCGTCTGGTGCATGGGCGTCACCCAGCATCATATCGGCAGCAGCACCACCAGACTCTTCTGCATCCTGCAACTGGCCCTGGGCAATATCGGCATGTCCGGCGGCGGCGCCAATATCTTCCGCGGCCACGACAACGTGCAGGGGGCGACCGACGTGGGACCCAACTGCCACACCCTTTCCTGCTATTACGGCCTGGCCGAAGGCGCCTGGAAACACTGGTGCCGGGTCTGGGACGTGGATTACGAATGGATCAAATCCCGCTTCGACATGAGCCAGCAATACGATGCCGGCGGCGGCAAGATGGAATATACCATGAATATCCCGGGCATTCCCGTTTCGCGCTGGATCGACGGCGTGTTGGAGGATAAGCAGAACCTCTCGCAAAAGGACAACATCCGGGCCGTCATCTTCCAGGGCCATGCCTGCAACAGCCAGACCCGCGGGGTGGAGATGAAAAAGGCCCTGGAAAAGCTGGACATGGTCGTGATCTCCGATCCCTATCCGACCCACATGGCCGTCATGAGCGACCGCAAGAACGACACCTATCTGCTGCCCACCTGCACCCAGTTCGAAACCGTCGGGATCGGCCACGGCCTCGAACCGCTCCCTGCAGTGGCGCGAAAAGATCATCGAGCCGCTTTTCGAATCCCTGCCGGATCATGCCATCTTATACAAGCTGGCCAAAAAACTGGGATTTGCCAAAGAAATGTTCAAAAACATCAAGGTCACCAACGACGAACCGCTCGTCGAAGACGTCCTGCGGGAGATCAACCGCGGCGCCTGGACCATCGGCTACACCGGCCAGAGCCCGGAGCGTCTCAAACTCCATGCCAAACACCGGCGGACCTTCAATACCACTACCCTGAAGGCCGAAGGCGGTCCCTGCAACGGCGACTATTACGGCCTGCCCTGGCCCTGCTGGGGAACACCCGAGATGAAACACCCGGGCACTCCCCTCCTGTATGATCCCAGCAAATCCGTGGCCGAAGGCGGTCTGGTCTTCCGGGCCGCCTGGGGAACGGAGCGGAACGGCCAAAGCCTGCTGGCCGAAGGCGTCTATTCCAAAGGCTCGGAGATCAAGGACGGCTACCCGGAATTCACCGACGAGCTTCTGAAGAAACTGGGCTGGTGGAATGATCTGACCCCGGCAGAGAAAAAGGAGGCCGAGGGAAAAAACTGGAAGACCGATCTTTCCGGCGGCATCCAGCGGGTGGCCATCAAACACGGCTGCGCGCCCTTCGGCAACGGCAGGGCCCGCTGCCAGGTCTGGGAGTATCCCGACCCCATCCCCATCCACCGCGAACCGCTCTATACGCCGCGGTTCGATCTGGTGAAAAAATATCCGACCTATCCGGACCGCAAGGCCTTCTAGCGGCTGCCCACCCGCTACCAGTCGATCCAGTCGGTCAATCACAGCAAGAAATATCCGCTGGTCTTTACCAGCGGCCGGCTGGTGGAATACGAAGGGGGCGGCGAGGAAACGCGCTCCAACCGCTGGCTGGCCAAACTGCGGCCCGAGATGTTCGCGGAAATCAACCCGAAGGACGCCAATGATGCCGGCATCAACAACGGCCAGTACATCTGGCTGGAGGGCGCCGAAGGCGGCCGGATCAAGGTGCGGGCCATGGTCACCCCGCGGGTGGGCCCGGGCACGGTCTGGACGCCCTTCCATTTCGGCGGCTGGTTCCAGGGCAAGGACCTCTATGACAAGTACCCGGAAGGCACGGCCCCCTATGTCCGGGGCGAAGCCTGCAACACCGCCACGACCTACGGCTACGATTCCGTGACCCAGATGCAGGAAACCAAAGCCACGCTCTGCCGCATCACGCCGGCGTAAAAAGGAGACAAACCATGGCCAGGATGAAATTTCTCTGTGACGCCGAACGCTGCATCGACTGCAATGCCTGCGTGACGGCCTGCAACAACGAACACGATGTCCCCTGGGGCATCAACCGACGGCACGTGGTCACCATGAAGGACGGCGAGCCAGGCGAAAAGTCGGTTTCCGTGGCCTGCATGCACTGCACGGATGCGCCCTGCGCGGCCGTCTGCCCGGTCGATTGCTTTTACACCACCCCGGACGGCATCGTGCTGCACGACAAGGATCTGTGCATCGGCTGCGGCTATTGCTTCTATGCCTGTCCCTTCGGCGCCCCGCAATTCCCGGAACAAAAGGCCTTCGGCTCCCGCAGCAAGATGGACAAATGCACCTTCTGCGCCGGCGGGCCTTTGCCGGACCGCTCGGTGGAAGAATATCAAAAGTACGGACGCAACCGGATTGCCGAGGGCAAATTGCCCCTCTGCGCCGAGATGTGCGCCACCAAGGCCCTGCTGGGCGGAGACGGCAACATCGTCTCCGATATCTACATCCAGCGGGTGACCAAGCGCGGCGGCCGGCCCGAGACCTGGGGATGGGAAACAGCTTATAATTTCAAATCGAAAAAGGAGTAAGACCATGAAAGGCATCTGTTACATGGTGGTGGTCGGGCTGGTCCTTCTGGGCCTGCTGGGTTGCTCCTATGAGTCCCGCAAGGAGACCTACCACCAACCCGGCGTTTACAAAGGGGCGAAAGATCCCCTGCTGGCCCAACAACACCGGCAGGAGTTGATCGATCGTTTCAAATTGGTGCAAACCGACCGCTAACACATAGGAGGGGGCTATGGCAAGACAAACGGCTAAAACGAACCTTCGCCTGGTTTGTTCCCGGGTTTATGCTGTTTCTTCTTCTGTTAGGCGGGATTTCTTACTGGCAGGCCATCGGTGCCGATATGAGCAATCCCCACGCCAATTTCTGGCGGGTGGTCCGGCACGGCATTCCCGGGTTTACCACTGTTTCGTCCGCCGGCCACCGAATCCTGATCCAAAACGGCGGAGAAAATTGGCGGGAGATACGAAACAGCCTGATTATCCGAGGTTCCCAGTGGGTCATGGGCCTGGCTCTTTTGGCCATGATCATTTTCTATCTCTACGCGGGCAAGGACAGATTGGAAAAACCCCGGTCCGGAATCAAGATTGAACGCTACAGCCTGAGTGAGCGGATTTTACATTGGTACACGGCGACACTCTTTATCATCATGGCCCTCACCGGCCTAAGCCTTCTTTTGGGACGGCTGGCCCTCATCCCGATTTTCGGCCACTGGGCCGTCTCCGGATACCTGACGGCGACCAAGGGACTGCACAATTATTGCGGACCCTTGCTGCTCGTGGGAATTCTTTTGGAAATCCTCATCTGGGTGCGTTTCAACATCCCTAAGAAGGATGATCTGACCTGGTTTAAAACCATGGGCGGCATGTTCGGCAGCGGACCTCGCCCCCATTCGGGAAAGGTCAACGGCGGTGAAAAGGGATGGTTCTGGCTGGTCTTCGTCTTCGGGATCGCTTCGGGGGTCACCGGGATCATCATGGATTTCCCCATCTGGGGCCAGACGCGCCTCACCATGGAGATTTCCCACGTGATCCATGCCTCAATGGGGATACTCTTTGTCACCGCCTCTTTCGGCCATATCTATATCGGAACCATCGGCGCCGAGGGCACCTTCGAAGGCATGTGGAGCGGATCGGTCGATGTCGTCTGGGCCCAGCAGCACAACGATCTCTGGTATGCCGAAAAGATGCAGGGAAAGGGGACTGTCGTGCCCGCCGACTCCGTTTCCAATTAAAACCGGATGCCTTCCTGGGAAGCTCTATTATGACCGTTGAATTCGGACTCTTATTGCTCGAATCCATACTCCTGTTGGCTACGGTCATCATGCTGATTTACAGCATTCATGAAGGGAAACACCGGGACCACCTGCTCAAGGAAGTGGCCCGGTTTACCAAGGTCCTTACTCGCCAGGAATACTTCTTTTCCCTCCTGGACGCCATGTTCAGCGCCAAACAGGAGATCATCGGCTGCATAACCGGGACGCCCCCCTCCGGAGATGATGTCAAAATGACCAGGGACATTGTAGAGGCCATTGGGGACATGACCGGAAAAGGGGTGACCATCAAGTACCTTTTGCCCAAGTTCCCGGACCGGCTGCAGATAGCGGTGCGCTATACCAAAGCAGGGGCGGAAGTCCGCTTCAGCAGTTGTCTCATGGTCCATAATATTCGTTTTAGTGTTGTGGATGAAAGAGTCGTAGTGCTCGGCATCCCGGAAAGTGTTGGGGAAAGGGAAGCAACCAAGAAAGGATATACCATTCCCTCCGAGGGACTGGCTATTCTTCTGAAGAATTATTTCCACGACTGTCAAAAACAATCCACTCTGAAAGAATACATCCAGGAAGTCATCGAACAGACCGGTGCCACATTTGAACATCTGGCCAGGGAATTCCATCTGGACGAGAAGGATCTGAAGGAAATTATCCAATAAGAAAAATTGAAAAATATCTCAGCGTTTGCCGTTCCGCTTAGAAGCTTCTATATTTTTTTTGCCCTATTATCCTTTTACCTGCAGACCGCCTATTACCAGCCCTTGATTGACCGATAGTGATTGTCGGGCATTATTAAAAGTTGGAATAATTGACGCTATGTTCGTTATCGTGGTATAGAAATTTAAGACCATTTCATCCTATCACCCGGAATTCGGGTCTCCACGGAGCGGCTTTCATTGACCACCGAAGGAATAATTTCATGAGAGGAAAGGGATAATGAATTTTAGCGCGGTTAAACTGATTTATTTTTCTCCCACCCAGACCACAAAAAGGATTTTGCAGGGTATTGCTCAAGGAATGTCCATCAATCAGATTGAACATCTCGATTTGACTCCACCCCAGTCGGAAACCCGGATATTCGAAGAGATCGATGCATTGACCCTCCTCGGGTCACCGGTCTATGCCGGTCGCCTGCCGGTCGAGGCGGTCCATCGTTTCCGTCGGCTAAAGGCCACGGGAGCACCGGTTGTCCTGGCGGTTGTTTACGGAAACCGGGAATATGAGGATGCCCTGCTGGAATTAAAAAATTTGGCCATCGAACAAGGATTCAGACCGGTTGCCGCCGGGACTTTCATCGGTGAGCATTCCTACTCCAGGGACAGCACACCCATCGCCGCTGGTCGGCCTGATGAGGCCGATCTGAACAGGGCCAAGGAATTTGGTGAGAGGGTTTTTAAAAGATTACTGGATAGTCGAGGGCTGGACCACATGCCCACCCTGGAAGTGCCGGGAAATTTTCCCTACAAAGAAAGGGTAAAACGTCCCGTCGAAGCACCCACGACCCGGGAAACCCTTTGCGCCCTCTGCGGGACCTGCGCTTCCGTCTGCCCGACCGAGGCCGTTGTTGTAGAAAGCTCGGTGATTACCGAGCCGGAACGATGTATCATCTGTCATGCCTGTGTGAAAAATTGTCCGACCGGGGCCAGGGTCATGGAGGTTGAAAGGATTAGAAAGGTGGCCGATTGGTTAGTCACCAATTGCAGCCGGCGGAAAGAGCCTGAAATATTTCTGTAACAAGAGGAGGCCAGGCACCGGTCAACGATGTATGAAAAACAGGTCATAGTGATGCATGAAAAACCAAACAACTTTGGGTTAACCTTTAGCTCGAAAGATAGCAACTTGGAATTTTTAGGCTCATTTTTAGATATCTCTTCTCAGGCATGGTAATTGCTTTTAAAATTCCCCGATTTTAAAAAGTCACGGGAGGGAGAGAAGAATGCGTTATAAAATTGCAGTAGGAATGATCATCCTTTTTTTTCTTTTTGGATGTGGGGGAGAGGTTAAACAACTTCAAATCCGGGACACCGCTATCAGCCCTTCAGAACCCAGTAAGGGAATGAAAGTGGTCGAATTTCCGAAAGGCACCTGGACGGGCGGGGCGTCAAAAGACCAGGCCAGTACCCTGGCCCAGATTTTTGTGGATTCCCACAATATGGCTATGGCGGAATTTTCCAAGCTTCAGGATTCTCAGGAGACTCTGAAGGGTTCCACCCAGCGCCTGGAAGAGGCGGCTCAGCAACTGAAAGAGACTAATCGACAAATCCTGGAAATGGCCCAGGAGCATCAAAAAACAGCTCAGACGACCTTGCAGAAGATTGAGGATTTATCCCGAAATCAGGGCACCGGAGAAATCACCCTTTTTTATCCGGTAGGGGTCAGTAAATTAAAAATGAATTCTGTGGAATACGACCGGTTGGTTCGATTTGTCGATTTCTTAGCCCGTGAAAGCAAGGGACGAAAAATTCTATTCATCAGCCTGGGGAGCGCTTCGGCCTTCGGCCCCCAGAAAGTCAATAGAAAGCTGGCCAAGGAACGGGCGGGATTTCCCCAGGAGCTGATCAATAAATATCTGGTCAATACGCCCCATGAATATTATAAAGTTTACGGGACTGGTGACCTCTACAGCCCTAAAGGGGTCTCTAAAAAGGAGCATGCGCGCTATCAGCATACGCGTTTAATCGCCCTTTATGATATAGACCAGATCCCCAAGCTTCCGGACGAACCAAAATAATTAACCCCGTCTCTTGACGGTAACACCTTGACTCCGGGCAGGTGAGGCTGCTAATTTATCTGGGCTCACCAGACATTGGCGACAGTGGAGCAGGCGCAGTCTTTTGTCCGCGGCCTGAGATCGACGCTCCCTCCATCATGGGCTCACAATGAAGGTGAGGTACCTTTATTCCATACCGGAAGGGACCTTATGACCTAAAATCTATCTTTTCTGGGACCGCCCCCCACTCCGTTTCCGGGGCCGACTGCTCCTGCCTTCCTTGCCGGTTCTTGATCCCGATTCAAAAGACCGAGGGGGTTGGGGAGGCCTGGACGGCAAAGTTTTCTGGTAATATTCATCCAGCAGCATGGCTAACAGGGCCAACTCCTCATCCCCCTGCCCCAGGCTTTGGGCCAGGGGAAGAAATCGCTTCATCCGCTCGGCCTTCAGGCTGTCGCGGGAGCGCAGATCCGCTTCCAGCATCACGGTAACCCTTTGGGAAACGATGGCCTCCACATCGGCATCACCGGGCAGTGGACGTTCTTGAAGGACAATACCGAATTTCCGGCCGATTTGTTTCAACTTGATTTCTTCCAGGGGGGTGACTAAGGAAAGAGCCACCCCGCTGGCACCGGCCCGGCCGGTGCGTCCGACCCGATGGATATAGATCTCCGGGTCCTCCGGCGGCTCGTATTGAATGACATGGGATAACTCCTGGATATCGATGCCCCGGGCCGCCACATCGGTAGCCACCATGAAACGCAACGTCCCTTCTCGAACCCGGGCCATCACCTTTTCCCGGGCCCCCTGGGCCAAATCGGAACTCAACTCATCGGCATCGTAGCCGAAGCGCTGGAGGACCACGGTGAGATAGTGCACGGAGATTTTCGTGTTGCAGAAGATTATGGCCGATACCGGGTTTTCGATTTCGATGATCCGGATCAGCCCCCGGTCCTTTTCCATCCCCGGGGTCACGTAGTAGAAATGGTCGGTTCCGGCCACATGGACCTGGTCCCGGCTCAAGCTGAGGAACCCGGGTTGATGAAGAAACTCCTGGGCCAGCCGGATCACGAAGCCCGGGAAGGTGGCTGAGAGCATGTAGCCGTTGCAGCGATGGGAGGGCAGGTATGTCTGGACCTGCTTCATATCCGGGTAAAAACCCATGGACAGGAGGCGATCGGCCTCATCAAAGACCAGAACCTCCAGGTGCTTCAAGGAAAGGGAGCGTTTGAGCAAGTGATCAAGGACCCGGCCCGGTGTGCCGACCACCAGTTGGACGCCCTGCTGAAAGGCCTCTAATTGCGGCCCGTAGCCCACACCGCCATAAACCCCGATGGAACGCACCCCCATCGGACTCCCCAGCATCTCGGCCTCCCTGGCCACCTGCTGAGCCAGCTCGCGGGTGGGAACCAGCACCAGGGCCTGACAGACGGCCTTCTCCGGATCGATCCGGTCCAGGATGGGCAGCAGGTAAGCGCCGGTCTTGCCGCTCCCGGTCTGGGATTGGATCATCAGGTCCCGCCGGGCTTGAAAATAGGGAATGGCCTTGGCTTGGACCGGCAAGAGACTGCTCCAGCCGGCCCTGGCCGCTGCCATCTGCAATCGTTCGGGCAGGGCCTCTAAAGAGACCTCCGGCAGCCTGTCTTCCGGCTCAATCACTAATTCCCCCTGGACCTCCACCGAGTCCTGTCTGGAATCCAAAGGTTTTAATTCGCCCGAGTCGTTCGTCTTCATGCTTTGGTCAAGATCTTCATCTTTGATCATATTCTTTAAGGTTCCTTTCTATTGCTGCCCTCAAGGCCCCCCAATCGGACGATCCTCAAACGCAACGCTCTTTCTATTTTGTGATAATTCATCCTTGACCCTTCACTGGAATTATTTTATACTCTTTCCATCCAAAAGGAAATTCTTATCAGACACAGGCTTTCCCAGACTTCTCCTTGAAATTCTCGAAAAAAATTCAATTAGTTTCCGACTCCCAAATGGGAGGCCACGGAAGTTGGGAAGAAAATCTCCATGAAGACCGGCATTGACGCCTTAAAGGCTCCAACCAATGGCGCGAAAATGATCAGCCTCAAAGTGCTGGGGGCCATCAGCTTTTCCCATTTTTTAAACGATATGCTCCAGTCTCTGATCCCGGCCATTTATCCCTTGTTAAAGGACGCCTTTATCCTCAACTTCACGCAGATCGGCTTGATCACCTTGACCTATCAGATCACGGCCTCCCTGTTGCAGCCGGCAGTCGGGTTGTATACGGACCGTCATCCAAAGCCCTATTCGTTGTTCATCGGCATGGGGTGCACCCTCATGGGTATGATCGCCATGGCCCTGGCACCGAGTTACGGGATGCTGCTCATGGCCGCAGCCCTGGTCGGTACGGGCTCTTCGGTCTTCCATCCGGAGTCTTCCCGGGTGGCCCGAATGGCCTCCGGTGGACGATATGGCTTGGCCCAGTCGATCTTCCAGGTCGGCGGCAACGCCGGTACGGCCACAGGGCCTTTACTGGCGGCCTTGATCGTCATTCCCGAAGGCCGGCATAGCCTGGTCTGGTTCTCTCTGGCCGCCCTGCTCGCCATGCTGGTCTTGTGGCAGGTCGGCGATTGGTACAGGCGCTGGCAATTGCGGGGAAAACGAGCGGTCGGGGCCCATATGCTCGCTCAGTCGGATATCCCGACCCGTACGGCGGTTATGTCCATACTGATCCTGCTATCGCTGATTTTCTCGAAATTCTTTTATCTGGCCAGTTTGAACAGCTATTTCATCTTTTACTTGATCCACAAATTCCATCTTTCGGTGCCCTCGGCCCAGGTTCACCTCTTCATCTTTCTCTTTGGTGTGGCTCTGGGGACCATCCTGGGCGGGCCTGTCGGTGATCGCCTTGGACGCAAGCGGGTGATCTGGTGGTCTATTCTGGGCGTTGCCCCGTTCACCATGGTTTTGCCATATGCCAACCTGGCCTGGACCGGCCCCTTGACCTTCGTCATCGGCCTGATATTGGCATCGGCTTTTCCGGCGATTCTGGTTTTTGGGCAAGAACTTTTCCCGGGCAGGGTCGGGATGGTATCCGGGATGTTTTTTGGGCTGGCCTTCGGCATGGCCGGAATTGGGGCCGCGGTGCTGGGAAAGTTGGCCGATGTCTATGGCATCGATTATGTCTATCGAATATGCTCCTTCCTGCCTCTGATCGGACTTCTGGCGGCCTTCTTACCCGACCTGGGGAGACCGTCCCGGCAGTTGAGCGGGTCGCCAACTTCTTGAGAAAATCCGATCGACCCTATCAGAACAACACATCTCACTCTGCAGTCTCATAATCGGCGCCAGTCACCGGTGTCCTATCTTGTCCATGATTGCTTGACAACCCGCCTATTTTATTCTCGGAAGCACTGTTTCAGCCACCATCCGGGCCAGGGCGAGGTCCCGATCGTAGCGTGCTTTTTCCATGGCTTCGCTGTTCTCGAAACTTCCTTTGAGGTAAGCGTTGACCATGATATTGATACAGGTTTTGTCCTTTATTATCCAGAGGGCAAAACCGTTCCAGAAGGCATCGTCGCCCAGGCCGGGCATTATTTTAAGCTTCTTCGCTGTGATGTCTGAGGCCAGGCGGGCGCTCTTCTGTCTGGTAAAGTAATCTTTCGGGGAATCATAGACCCCTTCCTGTTTTATAGCCTCCAGGGTCGACACCTTCAGGGTGACCCCATAGTCCACACCCTTTTTCCGAAAGGAATACTGGCAACTCAGGCCGGCGGGCATTGAGGTCTTTCCCGTTTGCCCTTCAGAGACGGCCACCTTGAAAAGGGCTTCGGCCTCTGCCTTGGTAAAGAGATCACAGGGAATCAAGCCACCCTTCGGTTGACCGAAAGCCATAGAAAAAACCAAAGCGAGCAAAGACACACCCAGGAGGCAAATCAATATCTGGGTCTTCATCATAAAGATTCCTTTCCAAAAAGCACAAACCAGCCCTCGGTCGGAGAAGATCGGCAAGCCTTAATCGGAGCAGCTAATCATAGATCTCCTCCAGGAGCTCCAGGATCTTCTCCCGGCTGGGGGTGGTGGGATCGGTGGCCATGTTGACCGCATCCCTGGTGGTATAAAAGGCAATTTTTTTCAAGTCCTCTTTGGGAATGCCCAGGGCCTTCAGGCTGATGGGGATATCCAGCTTCCGATAGAACTCCGACAGGCCTGCTTCCAGGTCATTTGAACGATTCAGGAGTTGGGCCAGGTCCGTAAACGCATCCCGGCAGGTCTCCTTATTGGCCTTCACAAAGCACAGAAGGCCGTAGATGGCCGCCCGGCCATGAGGGATATGATAATGGGCACCCAGGACATGGGTGACGGCGTGGCCGATCCCCAACCCCTTTAAAAAGGCCAGACCGCCGCAGACGGCCGCCCAGCACAGATCGGTCCGGGCGTCGATATCATTGCCGTCCTTATAGGCCTTAATCAGGCTCCGTCCGATCAACTTGACCCCGTAAACCGCCATGGACTCAAAATAGGGATGATAGGGGGTGGCCAGGGAAACATACCCCTCGACGCAGTGGGCCAGGGCATCCATTCCCGATTCGATGGTCAGCCCCGGAGGCATGGTCTTGCAGAACAGGGGATCGATAACCGCCAACCGGGGAATGAAATGATTGCTCATCAAAATAAATTTCAGGTCCCTCTCTTTATCGGTCAAAACCGCACAGGGATTGACCTCGCTGCCCGTCCCGGAGGTGGTAGGGATGCAGATGATCGGCGGGAAGACCGGCTTGATCTTGGCCCCGCCGCCCACGATCCCTTCGTACTCTCTTAAGTCACCGGGGTGGGTCACCCGAAGCCCGATGGTTTTGGCCGTATCCATGGAACTCCCGCCACCCAGGCCCACGATGGCCTCACACCCGTTATCTTTATAGATCTTACCGGCCCGCTCGATCAACTCAATGGGAGGATCGGGCTCCACCTCGGCAAAGATAACCGTGGAAATCCCGCCGGCCTCCAGGAGCTTTCGGACTTCTTCGGCCCGGCCCAGGTCGAACATAAAAGGATCGGTCACCAGGAAGACTTTGGATACTTTGAGCTGGCGGATCCGCTGGCCCAGATTTTGGGCCACTCCGGCGCCGAACATCATTTCGGGCAGGGGCGGGATACGGACCTCCCAGACCTTTTCTTTTTCCTTATAGGCATCCAACCCTTTCCAGATATTTTTCAGCTCGGTCTCATCCACATCAAAGACCTGGCCGGTGGGGGTAATGGCCTCCTCCCGCATAAAAGCCGTGGCCTTCGAATCCCATTGACTGAACTCGGCCTTCTCATTAAAAGCCAGTTGGTCTCGAAGGGTCTGCTTGCCGATCTCCATAATATCCAGGGGAAGCAGATGAAGGTCGTATCGGGCGTTCATCAGGTCGGCGAAAAATGGATAAACCGATTCGCGGCCGCCGGGAACGGCATTCAAACAATAGCCGAAGGCATCGCAGACCGCGGCCTGGATCTGAGACTTCAGGGAATTCTGGGCCTGTTTATCCCTGTTCTTGGGGATCCGGTAGGTCAGCCCGGCCGTGTGATCCGCTCCCATGGGGCTGGTGAAATAGGTCACTCCGGTCCCTTTGACCGACCGGGGGTCATGGGCCGGGATGGCCTGTCCTTTATAGGCAGGCACACGGTCGATGTTCAAATAACGGGCCGTGGCCACTACGCCGTTACCCAGGGCCTGACCCAGGGGTGTCTCCTTTTCAATCTCCTCCAGAAGCCGCTCGGCCCCTTGAAAGTCTCCGAAGGCCATTTTCCCGGCCTCGGCGGCCAGGCCGAGGGCGCTTCCCGTTTCCACGGCATCGACCCCCAGGTCATCGCACCAGAATTTCAACCGGGCGATGGCATCATTATCGACAATTCCCAGGTTGGTTCCCAGCAACCCTATGGTTTCATACTCATAGGCCGCGCAGAGCCGTTGCCCCTCCTTATCCGGGAAGACGATGGAACACCGGACCACGCAGCCGGGCATGCAGCCGTGCATCCTTCCGCCCCGTTCAAAAAGGATCTTCTGAATGCTGTTTCCGCTGACGGCGATGAAGTTATCCGGCCGGCCCGAGCGATAATTATGGGTCGGCAGGGTCCCGTGACTGGCCGAATTGGACACGGCAAAGGGGGTGCCGAAGCGGGAATACAAGCTGCAACTGACATCATGTTTAAGGGTGTTCACCCACGATTTGACCCTCTGCCTGAAGGCCTCCGGATGGGCCAGCTCAACCGGAGCGGCCCCGGTTGGATCGATAACAATCGCCTTGAGGCCCTTTGACCCCATGACCGCGCCAAGTCCGCCCCTGGCGGCGTTCCGCGAGGGATCGCCGAAGGTGTCCGTCAAGGAAACCGAGGCCCCTTTATATTTCCGCTCACCGGCGATTCCGATGGAGATGACCGCAATTTTTTCTCCATATTTTTTTTGAAGCCGGCTCACCAATTCATAATTCTTCAAACCTTTGGTTTCATCGGCCGGAATTAACAGGGTCTTGTCCTTGGCGATATAGAGACAGAATAATCGATTTTCATCCGCGGCCCCTTCCACGACAACGGCGCGAATCCCAAGCCGGTCCAGAATTTGGGCCGCCGGACCTCCGGAGTTGGCCTCTTTGATTCCCAGGGTCAGGGGGCTTTTGCCGCCGATGGAAACGCGCCCCAATTGAGGCGCCCCGGTGCCGGCCAAAGGGCCCCCGGCCACGATAAAGAGATTCTCGGGCCCCAAGGGATCGGCCGTCGGCGAGACCTCTTTATTCATGATCTTGGCCAATAAGGCGCTGCCTCCCAGAAACTCCCAGCCCTCCCTCAAATGCTCAAGGGTTATTTTTTCATGTGTCATGTCCACTCGTAAAATCTTCATAGCCATTGCCCCTCTTTATTTTATGTGGTAGATTAATGTATAGGATTCGCTGTAAAGGTCAAGCCCCTTTTTCTCCTTCCTTAGGATTCGAAGGAGGAGCGCCAAGTTCTCTTGGCGGCCGGTATCCTTTGGAAAATAAAAATAAAATAGCTTAAGAGAAACCTTTCATGGCCGAAAAATTTAAAGACTGGAGGGCGGAGCGCACCCCCTACCCTCAGAATCTGATTATCGATATCCATTCCTTTTGCAATGCCCGTTGCCGTATCTGTCCCTATCCCCAACTTAAAGATAAACTGCCGATGGGTCGGATGGATGAGACCCTCTTCCGTCGTTTGATAGACGAATTCGCCGCCGTCAAGGCCGAGCACCCGATTCGGGGCCATGTCATCTTCTGCAACATGGGCGAAATCTTTATCGATCCGGATGCGATCGGAAAAATGGATTATGTCCGGAAGGCCGGTCTCCAGATGGTCCTCCAGACCAATGCCGCCCTGCTCACCCCGGAAAAGACGGATCGCCTGTTGGAAAGCGGCTTCGACGGACCAATCTATATCAGCTTTCACGGAATCACCAAAGCCGTTTATGAATCGATCATGGGTCTGCCTTACGAAAAGACCCTGTCCAACATCCGCTATTTGACCGGCAAATATTCCAAGGTCAACATCCGGTCTTACGCCTTCCGGTGGCCGTTGGGCGAGGCCCTTAAGGTCAAAAAATATTGGCGGGAACAGGGGGTGCCGGTGGCTATCGGCATCCCCAACTCCCGGGCCAATCTGGTTGGGGCCGCCGGAGGCCTCTCCCTCAAGTATCCCGGCCCCTGGTTGAAAGGCTGCAAGAAAGGGGAACCTTTGAGGGACATGGTGATCTCCTTTGACGGCCAGGCCGTGATTTGCTGCGAGGACATGGGCCGCCGGGCCGTGCTGGGCAACGTCAGCGACAAACCGCTGCTCTCGGTCTGGAACGGACCTCAGGCCCAAAAGGTGCTCGACTATTTGTATGGCGGCGGTTGGGGGAAGAAGGACGGCTTCCTCTGCCGCGGCTGCCAGTTCGGCCTCTCCACCCAGTTCCGGCGCCTGATGAAAAACGTAGACAATGAATGGCAGCGCGCCACTCGAACCATCTTCTAAAATGAAGGTTGACATCCATGGAAATAACCACCATTGGTGGGCCCTGGGCACGGTGTGTATCGGCACCTTTATGGCCACCCTGGACGCCAGCATCGTCAATATCAGTCTGCCGACCATCATGGCCGATTTCAAATCCAACCTGGCCGTATCGGAATGGATCATCCTCAGTTATTTGTTAGTTATTATCGGCTTATTGCTTCCTTTCGGCCGGCTGGCCGACATGACCGGCCGGAAAAAAATTTACCGCCTGGGTTTCGTGATCTTCAGCTTGGGCTCGGGCCTGTGCGCCCTCTCCCGAAGTCCCGGTCAATTGATCTTTTTCCGAACCCTCCAGGCCGTGGGCGCGGCCATGCTCATGGCCAACAGCTTTGCCATCGTCACCGCCGTGGTTCCTCCGCAGGTCCGGGGCCGCGGCCTGGGCATCATGGGAACCGTCGTAGCCGTGGGGTTCACGGTCGGCCCCAGTCTGGGAGGCTTCCTGGTGAGCACCTTCGGATGGCGTTCCATCTTTTACGTCAACGTCCCGGTGGGTGCTCTCGGCATCGCCATGGTCACCTATGTCCTTAATGAGCGTCTGGTCTCACCGACCCTGGGACAAAAGAAAAGCTTCGATTTCATCGGCGCGGCCTTAGTCGTCACCGGTCTTTCGGCCCTGCTCTTGGGGTTGACCAGCGGTCAGGAGGGGAACTGGGGGAGCAAAGCAGTCCTCTTCGAACTGACCGTGGCCGCCGGTGCCCTGGTCTTGGTGCCCCTCTGGGAAGCCCGGAGGTCCGAACCGTTGATCGATCTCCATTTATTCAAAAACCGCCTCTTCAGTTTCGGAAACCTGGCCGGTTTTTTTTCCTTTCTGGGAGTGTCGGCCAATGCCTTCCTGATGCCCTTCTTCCTGCAGTTGGCCATGGGCTACGACCCCCTTCATGCCGGGCTGTTGATGACGCCCACGGCCCTGGCCATAGCCGTAGTCTCGCCTTTAAGCGGCTGGCTTTCCGATCGAATAGACACCCGCATTGTATCCTCTCTGGGTATGGCCGTCAGCACCGCGGCCCTGATTTGGCTTTCCCTGTTAAAACCTCAGGCCGGTTATCATGATGTGCTTGTCCGACTCCTTTTGCTCGGTACGGGACAGGGGTTGTTCCAATCGCCGAACAACAGCTCCGTCATGGGTTCGGTGCCGCGGACCAGCCTGGGAATTGCCGGCGGCTTTCTGTCGATGATGCGGAACGTAGGCCAGGTGGTCGGCATCGCCTTGGCCGGTACGATTCTGGCCGGGAACATGGTGGCCACTTTGGGTCACGCCTCCTTTGGGGCCCTGCACGCCGGCGACTCACCGGCCCGGAAAGCACCGGCTTTGGCGGCCTTCATGATCGGTTTGCATCGAGCCTATCTGGTGGCTGCCTTCATTTGTTTCCTGGCCATGTGGGCCTCTTTGGTACGGGGGAAAAAGGAATCTCCCCGGGTTCTCCTGTAAAAATCCTGGACATCTCCTTAATGAAAATTTTTCTCTCTTGCAAAGGGAAAGGTTTAATCTTATATTTAATCGCATATTAAAAAGGGAGGCCAGATATCATTTATGTTGGGTATGAATCAAGATTTGCTGGTTATTTTACTAATAGCCGCCTTTATCTTCGGAGGAAAAAAGCTGCCGGAAATCGGTAAAGGTTTGGGGAAAGGGATCCAGGAATTTAAAAACGGCCTTTCCGGTCTGGAAGAAGAGACCCCGGCCAAACCCAAGGAAATGGAAAAGACCGACAAAGATAATAAGGCCTGAGGGTAATACCCTGATGGTCAGGACTTGAAGTCCTTCGATTATTGAGAAAACAGGCCGGTAGTGAAGGTTAAGAAGTGTTGCTGAATATCCTTGCCCTTTAAGTCAAATTTTGATAATAAGGGATTGCCCCCGGATTGAGATTTCTCCGGGGGTAGTTTGTTTGAAAGGAACGACAGGTATGGACCGGACACCGATTACCAAAGAAGGATTGGAAAAACTCCGGGAAGAGCTAACCCGGCTGGAAAGGGTGGAACGGCCGTCGGTGATCAAGGCCATCGCCGAGGCCCGATCCCACGGCGATCTTTCGGAGAATGCCGAATACCACGCGGCCAAGGAACGGCAGTCCTTTATCGAAGGCCGGATAGCGGAACTGCATTCCAAGCTGGCCACTTCCGAAATCATCGACTGCTCCAATTTACCCGAGGACCGAATCGTCTTCGGCACCACCGTCCTTTTAAACGACCTGAAGACCGGCGACGAATTTAAAATCCGACTGGTCGGCCCCGATGAATCGGATGCCGACAACGGGGACATCTCGGTCCTCTCCCCATTAGGCCGGGCCTTGATCAGTAAGGAACCCGGAGATGAAATTCAAGTCAAGACACCGGGCGGATTACGCCAACTGGAGATCGTTGATATCAACGTCACCTAACCTGAAAACTTCCACCCCTTTCCCCCATTTTTGAAGTACGCCACCTCCCCTTGAAGAACGGCCGACCTTATGAAATGAACAACGGGCCCTCCTGCTAATATTCATTGACGAACATTATCTTATAATCTATTATATAAAACAATATGGATTATCGAAGGGCATTCATGAAAAACTAAACAAGTCCGTTATCACGATCTTCAGATAAAGCGAGGATGTGGACATGAATAACCTTTACTATAAAAGCCAAAACGGGGCCCGCGCCGTCCGACGTTGGGTCGTCCCCTATCTTACTTCACGGTTTCACCTCAATGAATTCCGCCCTATCCTTTGTTATCTCTACACGGATTGGAAATGTAATATCGACTGCCACTATTGCTTCCAGTATGATAATCATCAGCCGGGAATGAGTCTGGAAACGGCCAAATCGGCGATTGACTGGCTTAAATCGATCGGTTGCCGGGTTCTTGCTTTAATGGGTGGTGAACCCCTAATTCGAAAAGATTTTGTTTTGGAAGTAATCCATTATGCCAACCAGAACGGCTTTTTTGTTTATCTGCCAACCAACGGCACCCTTATGGACCGACCGTTCATCGACGAGATGGGAAAAGCCGGGGTGACTGCCGTTAATCTGGCGGTGGATTGTATCGCGCCTCGAAAGGGTCTGCCCAAGGCTTTGTTGAATATCGAACCCCAGTTCAGATACTTGGTAGAAAAACAGAAAACCGACGGCTTTATTCTTTTTTTCAATATGAACATCTGCCGGAACAATATCAAAGATGTCAGGATGTTGACCGAGCTTGCCCATCAGAATAAGATAGGAACCGATTATCACCTGAACGAACCTCCCCATAGCTTTGTAAAGGTAGACCATTACAATCATCAGGAAGAAAATAGTCTGTACGTTACCCCGGACCAGTATGAGGAAGTGGATACTCTCTTGGACTGGCTTATTGAAAAGCAACGCCAGGGATGGACCATGGTAAATTCTATTGAACACCTCCAGACCTTAAAAGATCGAATGAGGGGCCGTCTCCAGACTTGGGATTGTCGAGCCGGTATAAACGGGGCGCTCATTCGTCCGGACGGTAGCCTGTCGCCTTGTTTTGATCTGATAACCCAGGATCAAGACTGGGGAACTATTTGGAACGAACGTTTCGACCGGGATGACCTGCGGGCCGTTAAAGAAAGATGTTTGCCCCTTTGTTCTTCCACCTGCTTCCATACCATGGGGTATTATTACAAATTATCCTCCGTTCCCCAGTGGGTTCGGAAACACATGCGCATCGGATAGCGACTACCTGGAAGGCACAGGTTTCGGTTCATCCTCGCCGGTCCTTTTCAATGCCGTCCGGCCTCTTCTTTAGCGAGGCGTTCCCCTTGGACGTGGGTTTTGAATTGGATTATAAGGTCTTTGTGGCTCACTAACTCTTCCCATTCCCCAATCCGAAATGGATTAATGTCCTTCTCCGATCATCACCGTGGCACTCCGGCGGATGATCCAAATTAAAGGGACCAGGCAAAGGAAAAAGAGAAAGAGGAGATAAAAGACATCATTAAACCCCAACATAGCCGCCTGTTTCTGAAGCAGCCCGTAAAGAGCTTCTAAAGATCCTTTGTGAGCCGTGGTCCCTTCGAACCCCCTTCCCTGCAAAAACCCTTGTATGCTTGGAACGGCCTGTTGCAATTTAAAATCAAAGATGGAAAACCCTTCGCTGAGATGATGGTGATGGAACTGGGTCCGCCGGGACAACATGGTGGTAATAAAGGCCACGCCGAAACTCCCTCCCAGATTCCGGAGGAGATTGAAAATGGCCGAACCGTTGCCCATCTGGGGTTTAGGGATGCTCGACAAGGTCAGGGTGGACAGGGGGACGAAAAAGAAACTGATGCCGATCCCCTGGACGATCCGGGGCCAGATGACGGTCCAGAAATCCAGCCTCCAGATTAAATTGGGACATCAGGAATAAGGCATAGGCATTGATCAATATCCCAAAACTCAACAAAACCCTGGAATCCACCCGACCGATCAATCTTCCGACCAGAGGCATCAAAAAAAGAGTGGCCAATCCCCCCGGACCCAGGACCAGACCGGCCAGAAAGGCCGTATAGCCCATCAAATTCTGCAAGATAGAGGGGCATCAAGACGATGCTGCCGAAGAAGGAAAAAAAACCCAAAAACATAATCATGTTTCCGGAGCTGAAAGAACGGTTCTTAAATATGCGGAGATCCACCACCGGATAGGAGATCCATAATTCCACAACGACAAACAACAACAGACAGACCGCCGCAATGGCCGACAGCGCGATAATAAAGCTGGAATCAAACCAGTCCTCCCGTTCCCCTCGATCCAGGACCAATTGCAGACAGCCCAAACCCACGGTCAATAATCCCAGCCCCCAGTAGTCGATGCGTGTCTCCTGCCTTTTGATATAATGGGGGTCGACGATAAACAGGAGGGCCATCATGACGGCCAAGGCCCCTAAAGGTAAATTAATATAAAAGATCCAGCGCCAGCTCAGGGTGTCGGTTATATAGCCGCCCAATAAGGGGCCCAGAATAGGACCGAAGACCACCCCGATACCGAAGACGGCCATGGCCATACCATGTTCTTTGGGAGGAAAGGTTTCCAGGAGTATGGAAAGGGATAAGGGCTGTAAGGCCCCGCCTGCCAGCCCTTGCAGGATCCGAAAAAAGATCAGGGTCTCCAGGTTGGGGGCCGCCCCGCACATAAAGGAACTGGCGGTAAAAAGTCCCAGGGAAAAAATCAGATATCTTTTCCGTCCGAAGGTCCCGGCCAGCCAGCCGGTGATCGGAATGATGATGGCGTTGGAGACCAGGTAGGAGGTCAAGACCCAGGTGACTTCATCCAGGCCGGCACTCAGACTGCCCTGGATATGGCCCAGGGAGACATTGGCCACGCTGATATCCAGGATCTCGATAACGGTCGGCAGCATGACCGTCAGGGTCACCAGCCATTTATTGACCGTTGGTGCAGGGTGTGGAGATGGATTCATCTCCCCGCCAAACCCTCATGTCTCCAAGGGTCTTCACGAAAAATGAAAATATCGAAGGTCAAAGGAAGGCAAAAATAAATTACTTCATGATTCAAAATTCGAGGTTTGAAATTCAATATTCCGTATTTTCGGGTTAAACTCTTTGGCACTATTCAGAAGTCCCTTATTCATTAATCAGGATGGTCGGTATGACCGACATACCGACCCTAAGCTGGGGAAGGTTCTTTTGGTCCTGATCTAAAACGATCTTGACCGGGATCCTTTGAACGATTTTAACAAAATTTCCGGTGGCATTTTCCGGGGGGAAAAGAGAAAAAGCCGCGCCTGTACCGGCCATGATACTTTCCACCCGGCCCCGGAGTCTTTCTCCTGAAAAGGTATCCACCTTAATGGAAACCTTCTGGCCGGTTTTCACCCGCTTAAGCTGGGTTTCTTTATAATTAGCCACGATCCACAGGTTTTCCAAAGGGACCAGGGCCATGAGGGGCTGCCCGGCCTGAACCTGATTGCCGACTTCCACATTCTTTTTGGTGATGTGCCCCCGGGCCGGGGCCTTGATTTGGATATAGGACAACTGAAGCCGGGCCTGTTCCAGCCGGGCTTCGGCCAAAGACAATTCCGCTTTGGCGGCCTTGGCCATCTGTTCCCTGATCTTTACCGATTGTTTTCCGGTCCGGGCCAGATCAACCTGGGCCCTGGCCCTGTTGATTTGTTCCTGAAGCGACTCAATGGTCTTTTGCAGGGCCTGCTGCCCGGCCAGGGAGGCATTATAGCGGGCCTCAGCCACCTGGTATTGGGTCAGGGCCTCATCGAATTGCTGTTTTGAAACGGCATGATTCTTAAAAAGACTGTCAAAGCGGTCCCGATCCAGGGCGGCCTTGGTTAAAATCGCCTTAAGACTTTTGGTTTCTTCTTGAGCCCGCCTCAGTTGCTCCTGGGCTTCCAGGAAATTTTTTTGAAAGGTCCCCACTCCGGCGGTAGATTCGTTAACCCGGGCCTGGGTCTGATCCGATTCCAAAGGGACCGCTATTTGGGCCGAAGCCCAGCGGGCCTTGAGCGCTTCCAGATTAGCCTGGGCCTGATTATAAGCCACCTCGTAATCGGTAGGGTCCAGGGTGGCAATCACCTGTCCGGCATCCACCAACTGATTATCATGGACATCCACCCGGGCAACCGTCCCCGAGACCCGGAAGCTCAAGGAATAAATGGAACCGGTCACATAGGCATCATCGGTAGAAATGTGCGTTTGGGCATAATGGTACCAGAAGAAGCCGACGATCAGACCAAGCAGAGCGATGCCGCCCAGGATAAGGCCGGCCTTTTTCAGACGCTGATTGTTTTTGGGTTCATCCGCAGACATACGTTTTCCATTGTGAGACGGTTAATGATTTCGAACCCACCGGTTCAAATTTTTATCCTTCAGGTTCCGCCAAAGCCGATGGATACTTCTTCTCCATTGACCATAACCGGAACCCTTCGCTCCGGTGAAACCTTTAGAAACTCCTTCAACTTTTCCGGATGGGCCGGCAGATTAACATAAAGGATTTCTTCCCCTCGGTTTTGATAGGCCTCAAGGGCCTTTCGGGTAAAAGGTCAGCCGTCTTTCCCATAGATAACAATCATGGAAATAATGAACCTCCCTCTCCGGGCGGTCGGACTCCCGTTAATCCGCTCCCGGCAAATTAAACCTGCCACTAATAACAAAGGTGGGATTAAAATCTTGTCACTCATATTCCTTAATGGCTATTTCCGTTCAGGAAATCCGGGAATCCCCGGGTCCGATTGAACGCCAAAGGTGTTCAGGAGCATGGAGACCAGATTATATTGGCCGACCGTCATGACCACATCCATCAGTTGCTTTTCATCATACCGTTTCGCCAGGGCCTTCCAGGTGTCCTCCGAGATAAAAGAGTCGGCATGAAGCTCATCGGCGGCCCGGAGCAGGGCCGCGTCAAATGGTTCCCATCCGGCAGCCTCGGGGCCTTCCGTGATGCGGATAACTTCCTCAGGACTTAGCCCGGCCTTTTCCCCTATACGGGTATGTTGCCCGAATTCATATTCCGATCGACAAAGCCAGCCGATGCGTAAAATCAGGATTTCGCGGTCTCGGGCCGGTAGAGTGGATTCCCTTAGGATATAGGTGCCGAAGGTAAGCCATTTTTCCGCCATCTTGGGATGACGGGCCATGGTTGAAAAAATGTTGTAGACCCGCCCATCCCTGATGAGGGGGGCCAATATTTTTTGTTGTTCTTCAGTCCATTCCGATTGAGCCAGAGGTTTCAGCCGAGGTTCTTTTAGACGCACAGGTTCCTCACTATTCCGATTAATGGTGGTACCGTTAGATTCTCTTCGACCTTTCCAGCTTCATGGTCACCAGGTTGTAGGGATCAGGACATTGAACCTGAATCGTCTCCCCTTCCCACCAGGGGAGATTCCCGCCGAACTGAAAGGTCGAAAGGCTGGGGAAAATATCATGGTAGAAGTAGCCGCACAACCCGCCGGGGTTGTGACAACTGATCTCAAAGGTCTCACCCACCTGATGACCGGCGTTGCATTTTCCCTTGACCCCCGTAATGGTGGCCGTTACTTTTTGTCCGATACCCGGATCTTTGGCCATTGTCTCCTCCTCCTTTTATTGGATCCGCCCCGGGTTAATCCCGGAAGCTTTCTTTAATTCATCAACCGCCTTAAAGAAGCGTTTCGACAAAATCCCAAGGGCCTAATGCCCGCCCTTAGGCCGATTCCTTGCTCTCCCGAAGGAGCCGCTTGTCTTCAACCCGCATGGTCACCTGCAGGGCGTCAAAATACTCCAATAAGGGAATGGTATATTTCCTGGAAGTTTGGGTCATGTCCTTGAATTCCGGGGTGGTGATTTCCCCTTTTTCCTTAAGCCACTGGATCAGTCTTTTTTTGAGCCCTTCGATGACTTGTTTATGAAAATACAGGTCCTCCTTGACCTTGACTAATTTTCCCTCTTTGACCATCAACTCCAGGACCTCTCTCGGTTGTCCTTTGGGAAACTGTTCCACCAATTCCTTAAAATACGGGGGTTGCAGCCCGCTTTTGAGATAGACCTTTTCCAGGCCATCCTGGACGGCCTGCTGGTCCTCCTTTAATTGAACCTTATGACCCGAGAGGCGAACCAGTTCCTTTTCCTGAACCAGGATTTTCTGCTCGGCCAATTGATTTAACAGAAAATTGAAAAGCTTGGTCTCCCGAATCTGGGGCAAACGGGATTTCAATTCTTCCTTAGGCCAATCCGGGCTTCAAGGGATTGGCCTGGTGATAGCCTTCCAGTTCCTGCGTTGCGGCCTTGGCTGAGCTTGGCCAACTCCAGTTGGTGGATGATGATCTTATTTTCCTTATCCCATTGAGTGAGCACCTTCTGGGAGAGGAGTTCCTTGAGCAGATCATCCAGTTTTTTGGGAGGAAGGGGCAGGACCTGACCCAATTTCTGGCGGGATATCCCGTTTGCCCCGGCCAGGAGGACCTGCAAGGCCACCTTTTCCGAATCGGTTCCCGACTTGAGAACCCAGAGCTGCTCGATGACTTCAGGGTTCAAACGTTTGTGCTTAGCCGGTATGACATTCAGGACCTCGGCCCCGCCGATGGTTTGAACCGGTGAATAACTGCGGATGACGGCCAGGTCCCCGGGCAACAAGGCCACCCGTTCGGTTAAGCGCAATTGGCAAAATCCGGTTTCACCGGGTTTGATCTCCTCCCCTTCCAGGAGGAGGAGCCGGCCTAAAATCTCGCTGGTCCCGCTATGAAATCGTATCTGGCTGCGATGCTTCAAGGGTCTTTGAGCGGACTTCAGAAGACGGACTTGAAGATCCAATAAGAGGGAGGGATACAACCCCAAAGCGGAGGCAACCACATCTCCCCGGTTTACCGTGGCCTTTTCGATCCCCTGCAGATTGATGGCGGTGCGCAGCCCGGCCCGGACCTGTTCGGTATCCTGGTTATGAACCTGAATACCGCGGACCTTGGCCTGGATCTCCTGGGGATAAAGGGTAACCTGATCCCCCACGGACAGGCTGCCGGAGACTGCCGTTCCCGTGATCACCGTCCCGAACCCCCGCATAGTAAAGACCCGGTCCACCGGAAGCCTGAAAATGCCGGCCGAAGAACGCTCTTCCACTTCGTTCGAAAGTCTTTCCAGGGCCACAATCAGTTCCGGGATCCCCTGCCCGGTCGAGGAGGAGACCGGCAGGATCAAGGCCCCTTCCAAAAAGGTCCCCTTTAAAAATTCTTTGATATCCTCCTGGACGAGGTCCAGCCAATCTTCTTCGACCATGTCGATTTTGGTCAGGACCACCAGGCCTTTTTTGATCCCCAAGAGACTGCAGATATCCAAATGTTCCCGGGTCTGGGGCATGACCCCCTCATCGGCGGCAATAATCAAGGCCACCAGATCGATGGTACTGGCGCCGGCCACCATGTTTTTGATAAACCGCTCATGACCGGGGACATCGATGATCCCCAAACGCTGGCCATTGGGCAGGTCCAGATAGGCGAAGCCCAATTCAATGGTGATCCCCCGCTCTTTTTCCTCCTTAAGGCGGTCGGTCTCGATCCCCGTCAAGGCCCTGACCAGGCTGGTCTTGCCGTGGTCGATATGTCCCGCCGTACCAAGAATAATCTGTTTCATCTATCGGCTTTCTTCAATTGTGGATAATAAATAAATTTCAAAACGTGGTCATTGGCATTATTTCCCATCTCCCTTCAACCCTGTCAAGCCAAAAATTTTAACACCTTTTCTTTACAAAAGCCTCTGGAGTCATTATAATAATTTTGTTCATTTCGACGATGTCGTAATTATTAAAATTATTAGGGGCCGAAGCCTTCAGGCGATGGCCCCGGGAATGGGAAGGAGGAACCAACGTGGTAAGCGATTTTTCCCGACTTCACGGTCAAATGAGGCGCTTGATGGACGATATGTTGTATCAAGTCAGCCCCCGTTTTTTGTTGGACCAGAGGATGTGGTCCCCTCAGATGGATATCCTGGAAACACCCGAGTCCTTTATGATCGTCGCCGATGTCTCCGGGTTACAAAAGGAAAAAATTCAGATTACCGTAAAAAGAAACCTGGTCCACCTGTCCGGGAAAAGAGAGCGGCCCCCCATGGGCAATGCCGTTCGATACCTTCAAATGGAAATCGAATATGGCTCCTTTGAGCGGACCTTTGAATTACCCGTCCTGGTAGACGAGTCGCGGATCGAAGCCCATTACCGGGAAGGACTGCTCACCGTGGTTTTGCCCAAGAAGCGGTCCCTTAAGAAAACCATTCCTATTCAGTCTGAATAAATTTCAGTTAAGATATTTAAGGAGCAACCCATGGAAAATAACGAAACATCCATACCCCTTCAAACACAGGTTTTGACCATACCGGAAGAAATCCCCCTTTTGCCGGTCACGGATGTGGCCTTGTTTCCCAAGATGGTCATGCCTTTGATGATCTGGGAGAAAAACTGGGTCCAAGTAGTCGATGAGGCCCTGATGAAGGATCACCTGATCGGGTTGATTATGATTAAAGACAAAGGCCACGATCCCCTGACTTCGGAGGATCTCTATTTAAATGGAACCGTGGGGTCTATTTTGAAGATGGCCAAAGTCCCCGAGGGAGGGGTGCGGTTGATGGTCCAGGGCCTTTCCCGGTTTAAGATCATCGAATTTACGGCCACTGCCCCTTATTTCAAGGCCCGGATTGAGGTCGTCAAAGACCAATTGGAATCGAATATCGAATTAGATGCCTTGACCAACAGCGTCCGGGGACTCTTCAACAAAGTTCTGGAGTTGTCCCCTTATCTTCCTTCCGAGTTGGGTCTTTTGGCCCAGAATGTGGAAGACCCCGGTTCCCTGGCCGACATGATCGCCTCCACCTTGAATGTCTCCAAGGAAGACAAACAGGAGATCCTGGAAATCCTGGCCGTCAAACAAAGGCTGCAAAAGTTGACGGTGCTCCTGACCAAGGAATTAGAGGTCCTGGAGTTGGGCAAGAAGATCCAGTCCGAAGTCAAAGAAGGAATCGATAAAACCCAACGGGAATATTATCTCCGGGAACAGCTCAAGGCCATCCAAAAAGAACTGGGGGAAAAGGATGAAAAATCCCTGGAGATTGAAGAATATCGGAAAAAAATAGTCGAGCGGAAGTTATCTCCGGCCGCCGCCAAGGAAGCGGAACGGGAACTGGACCGCTTGGCCAGGATGAGTCCTTCCTCCCCGGAATATACGGTCGCCCTCTCTTATCTGGACTGGTTGACCGAACTCCCCTGGGGAGTCCAGACCGAGGACAACTTGGATATTGAAGCAGCCGCCAAGGTCTTGGATGAGGATCATTTTGACCTCGAAAAGGTCAAGAAAAGGATCTTGGAGTACCTGGCGGTTCGCAAACTCAAACCGGACATGAAAGGCCCTATCCTCTGCTTTGCCGGCCCTCCCGGGCACGGGGAAGACCTCTTTGGGCCGTTCTATCGCCCGGGCCCTGGGCCGGAAATTCGTCCGTCTCTCCCTCGGCGGGGTGCGGGATGAGGCCGAGATCCGGGGACATCGCCGGACCTATGTGGGGGCCCTTCCAGGCAGGATCATCCAGGGCTTGAAGAAGGCCGGCTCCAATAATCCGGTTTTTATCCTGGATGAAATCGACAAGGTGGGGGCCGATTTCCGGGGCGATCCTTCCTCGGCCCTTCTGGAAGTCCTGGACCCGGAACAGAACTCCACCTTTTCCGATCATTATCTGGAAGTGGAATTCGACCTTTCCAAGGTCATGTTTATCACCACGGCCAATATCCTGGATACGATCCCGCCGGCCTTGCGGGACCGTATGGAAGTTTTGGACCTGGTCGGATACATTGAAGAAGAAAAGGTTCAGATCGCCCAGAAGCATCTGATCCCCAAGCAATTAAAGGAACACGGGCTGACGGAAAAAAACCTTTCCATTAATAAAAAGGCCCTGCAGACGATCATCCGCTCCTATACCCGGGAAGCCGGCCTTCGAAACCTGGAACGGGAGATCGCTTCAATCTGCCGGGGGGTGGCCAAAGAGATCGCCGAAGGTAAGATCAAAGAAAAGAAGATCTCCCCGGATGATCTGCATCAATACCTGGGACCGATCCATTTCTATTCCGAGGTGGCTGAACGGACCCAGGAACCGGGGGTGGCCACGGGATTGGCCTGGACCCAGGCCGGCGGCGATATTCTCTTTATAGAAGCGACCAAAATGCCCGGTAGAAGGACCTTGACCTTAACCGGCCAATTAGGCGATGTCATGAAGGAATCCGCCGGAGCCGCCCTGAGTTACATCCGTTCCAAGGCCGCTCAATTGGGGGTGGAAGAGGATTTCTACGATAAGTACGACATCCATGTCCATGTCCCGGCCGGGGCCATCCCCAAGGACGGCCCGTCGGCTGGAGTCACCATGATGACGGCTATGACCTCCCTGTTAACCAACAGGCCGGTTCGGGGAGATCTGGCCATGACCGGTGAGATCACCCTGCGGGGCCTGGTCCTGCCGGTGGGGGGAATTAAGGAAAAGGTCCTGGCCGCCAAAAGGGCGGGGATAGGGACCATTATCCTGCCAAAAAAGAATGAAAAAGACCTGGAAGATATCCCCCCTCATTTAAAGAAAGGCTTGAAGTTCCATTTTGTAGAACGCATGGATGAGGTCTTTGACCTGGCCCTTTGCGCAAAGCCGCGGCCTGCAAGAGATAAACATGGGTTGCGAGTTGCGGATTACGGGTTGTCAGAGAAAAAATTAACCTTTCTTAACCCGCAACTCGCAACTCGGAACAGAAAATTTCAAATTTCTTGGTTAGAATTAAAGGAAAGACCCTGTCCAGTGCAAAGATTGGTTGATCTCCATACCCATTCAACGGCCTCCGACGGCAGCTTATCCCCCCAGGAATTGGTCAGATACGCCAAAAAAAGGGGCGGCGGCCATTTCCCTGACCGATCATGACACGGTTGAAGGATTGGAGGAGGCCTTAACGGCCGGGCAGGAACAGGATCTGGAGGTCATACCCGGCCTGGAGATCAGCGCCCAATATAAGGGAGGGACGATGCATATCCTGGGTTATTACATCGATCCCTCCGACCTTGTCCTGAATCAGGAACTCTCCAGGCTTCAGGAGGCCCGGAAGGAACGGAATCCCAAAATCGTCGAAAAACTTCAAGCCCTGGGGATTCCCATTACCTTCGATCAAATCCAGGCCCTGGCTAAAGGACAGATCGGCCGTCCTCATATCGCCCAGGCCCTTTTCCAACTAGGGGCCGTCTCCTCACTCAAAGAGGCCTTTCAGAAATATTTGACCAAAGGGGCCTTGGCCTATGTGGAAAAATTTCGGTTTTCCCCCCGGAAGGCCATCTCCCATTCTGCGGGCCGGCGGAATTCCAATTCTCGCCCATCCCTTTACCTTAAATTGTCCTTCATTAAGGGACCTTAAAGTATTGGTTAATGATTTAAAGGCCAAGGGTCTTTATGGAATGGAAGTTTTTTATCCAGAACATACGGTCGAACAAACCCGGGACTATTTATCTCTGGTCAGGGAATTGGATCTTCTTTACACGGGGGGTAGCGATTTTCACGGAAACAACAGAGAACAAGCGGACCTGCTGACCGGCAACGGGAATTTAAAAATCCCTTATGAGGTCGTGGAAAACCTGAAGGCCTCCCGCTCAAATTCGGATATGGGCCTGCGGATTGCCGGTTGACGGTCATAAAAAATGAAGACCCGGGATAATCCTGTTTTGCCTTCCCTGATCCGAGATCTGAATTCCGACCCGCCCATGTTTCCAACTTTCGAAGACCTCTCCCTTAAGCATCAAAGCCTTATCGAAGATTTTCTGAGGAGCTATCCTCCGGAAATCTCCGAGATGACCTTCACCAACCTGTTTATCTGGAGGCATTATTACCAGTTTCAGGTCTCCTTTCATAAGGGTTTCCTGACCTTTATGGCCCATCCACCGGAAACGACACCTTTTTTCTTACCTCCCCTGGGGAAAGGAGATCTTGCCTCCTGGGCTGTCGATTGCCTGGACTTCTTAAAGGCCCAAGGGTTTCCACCCCGTTTAAGCCGTATTCCTGAGTCGGCCCTCAAGGACTTCTCTTCCCTGCCGAATCTAAAGACCATTTTCGACCGGGACAACAGCGATTATGTTTACCGGACCCAAAACCTGATCCGGCTTTCCGGGAACAAATACCATACCTTGAAAAACCATATCAATCGCTTCAATAAAAAATATGCCTGGGAATACTTTCCTCTGACACCGGAGTTGATCGTTGAATGTCTGGACCTGCAGGAGGAGTGGTGTCGTTTGAAGCAATGTATTGAATCTCCAAGTCTCTTGAGTGAAGAGCAGGCCATCATCGAGGCCCTGACGCATATCGATCTGTTGAATTATAAAGGCGGCGTGATTCGAATTCAGGGAAAGGTAGAGGCCTTTACCCTCGGGGAGCTTTTAAACCCTGAAACCGTGGTCATCCACATTGAAAAAGGCAACCCTGAGCTCTCCGGCCTTTATCCCTTGATCCAGCAGCAGTTTTTGGATCAGGAATGGGGTATGATCCCCTATGTCAATCGGGAGCAGGACCTGGGAATTCAAGGCCTGCGAAAGGCCAAGTCCTCCTACCACCCGGAATTTATGATCAACAAATACATGATCATTAAAGAGTAAATGTTCGAATATTCATCTAAAATTATCTTCTTAGGCACTGGAACCGGAGTGCCTTCCGCCGATCGCTCTTCCTCTTCTGTCCTCTTAAGACTTTCCGGGGCCAATTTGTTGATTGACTTAGGACCGGGTACCTTGAGACAATTAGCCAAGGTCTCTGTCTCCGTAACGGAAATAGACTACATCTTTTTGACCCACCTCCATCCTGACCATAGTGCCGACTTGGCGCCTTTTCTGTTCGCCAGCAAATATCCCCCCTATCTGGAAAATCGGACCCCTTTTCATCTCTTGGCCGGAACCGATTTCGAACCCTTTCATCAGGGTCTGAAAAACCTCTACGGCCACTGGATCGAATTGCCTGAAGGTCTTTTCAAGCCCATCCTTCTTCCCCAAGACGGACCCTGGGAAAAAAATTTTCCCCAATTTTCTGTCGAAAGCCTGCCCATGGCCCATACCTCATCCAGCCTTGGCTATCGGATCACCCTGCCCGATAGAAAGGTACTTGTCTTTTCCGGTGATTCGGATTATTCTGCCTCCTTAGTACAATTAGCCCAAAAAGCCGATCTATTGGTTTTGGAATGTTCCTTCCCTGAGGGAAAAAAGGTGGAAGGACACTTGACCCCTTCCTTGGCCGGAAGGATCGCCCGGGAGGCCGGGGTTAACCAATTGGCCTTAACCCATTTCTACCCCGAGTGTCAGGGAGAGGACTTAATCGGTCCCTGCAGGAGGGAATACGGCGGGCCTATTAAGTTGGCCGAAGACTTTCTAACCATCCTTTTATAGAATGAGGTGTTATTAGAATGAAAGAAAAAAAGGGAAAGCTTATTCACATCGACAGAACCCAAAAACAGGTTGTGGACATCCTGGACAGGATAAGCGAGGAACAGGAAAATATAAAGGAGCTAATCGTTTTTTATATGGATAAGGAGGGGGTTTATCATTCCCTTTCTTCGGATATCAGCGATGAGATCTATTTAGCCGGGATTTTGCATTCCATGGTTAATAACCTGCTTTATGATGCCTCCGAGCCGGAAGATTAAGAGGAGCCATTCACGACTTTCTTTCCCTATTCCCCGATCCATTTCTTGTATAACTTTTCAACATTTTTCCGGGTGACATGGTCGCTGTGCATGCGGAACCCGCCTCCAAAGGTTTCCGGGATATGCATCAATTCATGAATCAGGATCTTGATTTGTTCTTCTTTAGACAACCGGTCATAGGATTCATTGAGGATTTCGATCACGTAGTGGGCTTTCATCTCAAGGGCCAGCTGCATGACCTTGGGCAGGGCATGGCAGCGGGCAATAACCCCGTTACTGGTAGAGCCATAGCTGCGGATACCCTTGACCCGGTCCAAATCGATATGGTTCATCTTCAGCCGACGGGCGATTCTCTTCAGCTTCGATTCTATATCCGGGGCGAATTCATATCGAATCATCTTTAATTTTTCCTGTCAGTTAGTTGTTATTATTTTAAAAAAATTAAACATGACTTCTTGTTACTTATTCCGCTCTATCACATAATCAGCCAAATCCATTAAAATCTGCCGGTCCTCACCAGGCCTCAATATCTCAAGAAATGCTTTAGCCCTATCCTTGGCTTCCATGGCCTTTTTTTGGGTATATTCAAGACCTCCCTGATCTTTGACCAGGTTAAAAATAAACTTGAAATCTTCATCGTTAAATTGATCTTTTTTTGAAAACTCTTTGATATTATTTCTATCTTTATCAGAACAGAACTTCAAGGTATAGATGAGAGGCAAGGTGATCTTACCTTCTTTAAAATCATTGCCCACCGGTTTGCCGAAATCTTCTTGGGTTGCCGTGTAATCCAAAAGATCGTCCACAAGCTGAAAGGCGATGCCCATTTCCATCCCGTATTGGGCCAGGACCTCGGCTTCCTCATCGGTGGACTTTCCCCAGATGGCCCCGGTTTGACACGCAGCCGAGATAAGGATGGCCGTCTTATTGATCAATATCTCCCGATAGGTCTCTTCCCGGTACATTAAGGTCATGGCTATGGATCAATTCCAGGACCATACCCTCGGCCATGCGCGTGGTGGTTTCCGAGAGAACTTCTAAAATCTTCAGGCTCTGGGTTTCTACTGCCAGGGAGAACGATTTTGCCAATAAAAAATCTCCGACTAAAACCGAAGGTGAATTACCCCAGATCGTATTGGCCGAGGCCTTCCCCCTTCTGACAGCGGCGTTGTCGATTACATCATCATGAAGCAAGGTGGCGGCATGAAGATATTCAAAAATGGAAGAAAAATAATAGGCCTTCTCTCCGGAAAAACCACTAAGACGGGAACAGAGGACAAAGAGCAAGGCCCTTAGTCTCTTCCCCCCCCCGACGAGGATATGTTGGTTGACTTCTGAGATTAGAGGGACGTGGGATTTAAGATTATCTTCCAGATAGAGGTTGACTTTATCTATATCTTGCTGTAATCGTTCTATTAAATTGCCTGAAGGGTTCTTCATTTAAAAGGCCTTGGCCCCTTGGCTTCAAATTTAATTTTTCTTTCTGTTCTATCTGAAAAGAGTCGATCTGTCAAAAAAAATCTCTTCTTTTCTTCCAGATTCCATGATTTGTTCAGACGCTGGATAAAGGCATAAGAGTGGCGTTATAAAAGAAAACAGGATTGAGCAGTTATATCTCCTTTACTGCCTAATTGGGGGAAAAAATATTTTCTTTTCCGGGCGGTTGGGGTAATGTTTTATAAGCTGTTATAAAAAAATTCTTTCCAACCCCATGGAAACAGAAAAAATCCAACAACTGTTACGAGAAGGATCGAAGAAGGTTTCCGTTTTTGTAGAGACCAAAATGGGGGACCATCGAGGGGAGACCTTGAAGGCCTTTGCCCGGGACCTGGTTGCCAATGGCCTGTCCCTCGCCCGTCAGGCCCAAGGGAACCGGGAATCTTTTACCGGCCCCTTTCTGGCCTTCTCATCGGAAGGAGATTCGCCCCGACACTATTATCAGGCCCTGCCCGCCGGCAAGGAATGGGAACCTTTTCTTGACCTGATCAGAACTTTAACTTCCGGGAAGGTCTCTTTATCTTCCGATTCCCTTAAGACCTTGAAGAATTTAAACGAGCCCCACCAGATCCGGGTCTTGATGACACCCTCCTGCCCTTTTTGTGCCCAAATGGTCGGCCTGGCCAATCAATTGGCGGCCGCTTGTCCCCTGATTACATTCCTGGATCGTAGATGTGGAACTCTTTCCAGAATGGATTCGGCAATACCGGATTAAAGCCGTACCCGCGACCATCCTGGGAGATGAAATATTTCTTAGCGGTGTGATCAAAGAAAAGGAACTGGTGGACTGGCTGGAAAAATTGGATGCCCACGATTACTCAAAACAACTCTATAGAAACGACCTCCTTGAAAAAAGAATGGGGCAGGCGGTGGAACGGCTCAAAAGACGTCCTCAAGACCTTCCGATTATGGCCGACCTGCTCAAGGCCGAGGAATTTGGGATCAAATTAGGGGCCATGGCCGTCATCGAACAGATCAGCGAAGATAATCCCTGAACTCCATGGGGCCGTCTTTGAAGCACTCTCCCCCCTTCTTCAGGAAACATCCGACCAATTAATCGGCGACGTTATTTACTTATTGGGCCCGCTCCATGACCCGCGTAAGGTCCCGATCCTTAAGACCTTCCTTTCCCACGCAAACCCGGAGGTTGCAGAAGCCGCCAGGGAAGGGCTGTCTCCAGGCCAAACTCTCACGCTCTCAGGAGACGCCACGGAACGTGAAAATTAGGCCAAGGATTCAAGTGAAAGGCATTGAAGTTATCCCCCTTAAACCCTGGAATCCTTGAATCCTTGAACCCTGTTTTCCTTTCTGACCAAAACGATCTTTAATAAACCTCCGAAACCGGCCGACTCTTCATGAACAGTCTTGAGGGAAGTGGCCTTGAGAATGGGACCCAACTTTCGGTTGATATTGGTGGCGATGGCATTGGTAAAGAGGTTTAAAATCTTCCGTCCCCAGGAAGGGGTTCGATCGTCTGGAAGGAATTTATCGAAAATGACCGCCCTCCCTCCTTTTTTCAACAACCGTTCCACTTCCCGAATACAGCGCACAGGGTCAGGGATGATGGCCAGGATCAGGTGGAGGATCGCGACGTCAAAAGTCTCCGGACCATACTGGAGGTTTTGTCCGTCCATCACCCGGGCTTCCACTTCCAGCCCAAGCCGCCTGGCCCGGCGGGCCAGATGGCGCACCATGGCCGGAGTAATGTCATTGGCCGCGATGAATAGATCCTTGGGAAGGAATTCAAGATCCAAACCGGTTCCGGCCCCTACGATCAGCACCTTTTCCGAAGGTCTAAGAGCCAACAAGGCAATAGACCGTCGTCTCTGATTGGTAAACCATCCGGCAGCCAGGTCATAAAAAGGCTCATAAAGGGTATAACGAATCCGGTTCCAGGTATTGGTATTGATAGGCATAAGATCATAATAACGCACTTAACCCGATAAATCCATATCTCCCCAGAAATTTTGACAGCCCGTAATCATTGTGCTAAATAAATGGCATTCAAAAGATCCCAATATAGAGAGAAGAAACCATGCGGCTGGTTGTGCAGAGGGTCAAAGAAGCCCGAGTCAAAGTTAATGACAAAATTATAGGGGAGATCGGAGGGGGTCTTCTTGTTTTTTTGGGAGTGGGCAAGGAAGATACCGAAGCCGACGTAGATTATCTGGTGGAAAAGATCCTTAATCTCCGGATTTTCTCCGATGCCCAGGGCAAATTTAATCTTTCTTTAATCGAAACGGGCGGGGCTTTGCTGGTGGTCTCTCAATTTACCTTATGGGGTGATTGCCGAAAAGGCCGACGTCCTTCTTTTTCGGAGTCGGCCTCCCCTTCTATAGCCGAACCCTTGTATAACCTGTTTATGGATAAAGCCGGAGCGAAGGGAATTGCCGTAGCCGGCGGCCGGTTTCAAGAGATGATGGAGGTCTCTCTGGTCAATGACGGCCCGGTGACTTTACTGTTGGACAGCAAAAAGAACTTTTGACCCGCTAATCGGTTATCCCTGTCCAAAAAAAATTTGGCTTGGAGCATTATGACTGAAAACAATAAACCCATCCCACCCTGCCTCATCTTCGTCAGCAAAGAAGGGAAATGGTATCATCAAGGAGCCGAGATCATCCATCGGCCCATATTCCTCTGGCTGATCCAAAGCCTGGAAAAAACGGAAGACGGCCTCTTTATCGTCAACCTTAACAACCAAAAATGTGTTCTCGAGGTGGAAGATACCCCCTTAGTGGTCCGGCAGGTGAACTTAGTCCGGGAGGGCCATGAGGAAAAGGACCAGATCCTGCTTACCCTGAACGATGAATCCCAAGAAATACTCGACCCGGAGACCGTGGGGATTAATAAAGAAAGTGTCCTTTATTGTCAGGTCAAAAACGGTCGATTCCCGGCCCGATTCCTCCGCCCGGCTTACTATCAGTTGGCCGAATACATTGTCGAAGAAGATACCGGGGAGTTTGTTCTTTTATTGGATAAGAAGATACCCAATCAAAGCAGCCTAGGTTAAAAGGCTACTTAACCAAAAGTAATCTTCTAGCTCGGACTTATGGTTCTACACTGTTAAAGTCCTCGCAAGATCTTTGGGCGACGGTCAAAGAAGTGTCGAGTTTAACATAGATCGGTTTTTATTGGGACAGAAGCTCGCCTCGGTTTTCCGGGTACACGGTGAGCACAAGGGAGCAGAAGGAAGAGAAAGGATCCTGACCTTTTCCCCTTTAGGACCCCAGAGAAGCTGGATCGGTGGGTCCGAAGAGAACGACCGTCGGTAGGCCCAAGGCCGCGGCCAGATGAGAAACGCCGGAATCATTGCCCATATACCCGGCACAATGACTCAGTACCCCGGCCAAGACAGGCAAGGTCATATTTCTTAAGATCGGGAACCCCCGGGTTTCGATCATCTTGACCGTCCCCGGTGAGGTCTCCTGCTCGACCGGTCCCAAAATGAAAATGGGTTGGGCCTTTTTGCCGGCCAGGAGTTCCTGAGCCACATCTAAAAATCGCTCCAGCGGCCAGTTTTTATGGGGACTTCCGCTGCCCGGATGAATGGCCCAGAGGGGCAACTCTTTTTCTGATTGGAGGGATCGATTCAAATATTCCTCGGCCTTCCGAAGATCTTCCGGAGTCGGAAAAATGATTTTCCCAGATTCAACCCAGGGAATGTTTTCAGATTTTAAAATCTCTTTTTGAAGGCTATGAAGAGAAATATCCTTCCGGACATCCGGGAAGGAAGGCACCCATAAGACCCTTTTAAGACCGGCCCGGATCAATCCCTGGGTCAGAATCTCGGGCTTGCCGGGGGAGAACAGATACGCTTTTTGAAAAGAAGACAGAGTGCGCCGGAATCGATCGGGGATCGGGATTTCTTCCTGAAAAAGCAAGGCCCATTCCTTTTGGTGGATGGAAACGACTTCCTGGGCATAGAAGCGGTGAAGGAGAAGGGACAGAGTTTCCGGGTTCCCGGCCATGGTCCAGGGCGTCGGCCCATGGAATAAACGCAGGGAATAAAGGGCCGGCAGAGACATGATCAGGTCTCCCAGGGCTCCCTGGTGAATGATCAGGATTGGTTTTGACAAGTTCATCGGATCATGAAATTCAAATACTTTTTTAGACAGGATTTACAGGATTGCCTGGGTTTTTGTGCCTTTCCGGAAGAAAGGCACAAACCGAATCGTCCTGCGGATAGAAGCCTTAGTTTCCGCTGAAAGCGGATCGAGGTTGTTCAGGGTCATCTGGAGCCTGAACAAAGTTCATGTAATCCTGTTAATCCTGTCGACCAGAATTTTTTTAACCTAAGAGGATATTGATTATGCCCTCATTGAAGCTCGTATTCTTTACCGGAAAATTTCAGTCTAGGAACCCCGTGGACTTTTACTTTGCCCCCTTTAAAATTCCCGAGCTGATTCCTCAGATCAATATTGACTGGACCACTTTCCATATCGTATCCATGGAACCCGGGACCATCCGTGGAAACCACTTCCATCCCCAGGTTACGGAGTGGTTATTTTTTTGCGGCGGCCCCATTCTATTGGCCTGGCAAGATCCGGATTCGGAAACGATTCAAAAAAACCTGATCGCAAATAACCATTCCTTTGCGATCATCCCGCCCGGAGTCAACCATGCCGTAAAAAATACCGGGAATCAGGTCGTTTATCTGATCGCCTTCCGAAGTCCAGCCGAGCTCTCTCAGGAACCGGAAGTGCTGCCTGCCATTCTAATCGATTAGGGGATCTAAGGCCACGGAGATTATTTTCAACCCTTTAAAACCTCGGAGGAACCATGGGCCATAGAGACCTCAGGGCCGGTGATCGGACTATCACCACCCTTTGCCGGATGTGCGAACAGGGCTGCGGACTGGAGGTGTCGCTGGGGCCGGACGGGCGGCCGGTGCGGGTCAAGGGTGATAAGCGCCATCCGTACAGCCGCGGATGGCTGTGCATCAAAGGCCTGTCGGCCCTGGACTTCTTCTCCTCGCCCCGGAGACTCACCACCCCCCTCATCCGCCAAGGCGGATGGCCGCCTCCAGCCAGGCCTCCTGGGAGGAAGCTCTGAGCCGTGACGGCCCGCGAACTGCATCGCATCCGGGAAACCTACGGTCCCCAGAGCCTGGCGATCTACCACGGTGAGGGAGTGGGGCACCAGGAGATCAAGTCCTACATGAAGCGGTTTGCCAACGTCTACGGCACGCCGAACTTCATGGGGGTCGGGTCCCTGTGCAACGCCGCCCGGACCATGGCGGACACCCTCACGCTGGGTCAGGTCACCCGCCCCGATATCCCCAACACCCGTTTCCTGATGGTCTGGGGCGGCAACCCCCTGGTTTCCAATGAACCGACCACGCCGCTGGAAATGCATCGACTGGCCCGCCGGAACGCCGCGCTGGCCGTGGTGGACCCGCGCCGAACCCCGACCGCCGGCCTGGCCGACTACCACCTGGCCGTGCGTCCCGGGACGGATGGGGTCCTGGCGGCCAATCTGCTCCAGGTGATCCTGCGGCAGGGCCTGTGGGATCGTCCCTTCACGGACAACTGGATAAACGGGTTTTCCGCGCTGGAGGGGGCCGCTGACGATCGTTTCTCACCGGAGGCCGGGGAGCGCGAAACCGGCGTGCCCGCGGACCTGGTCCGCCGGGTCGCCGTGGCCTATGCCTCGACCAAACCGGCCTGTCTGCTGATCGGCAACGGTCTGGAACATCACGGACGGGGAATCGACACCATGCGCCTGCTGGCCGTTTTGAAGGCCGTAACCGGCAATCTGGACGTACCGGGCGGAGACCTTTTTACCTCCGGGCCCAAGCTCCGGGATATTACGGCTCCGCTCCCTCCGTCACCGATCCCGCCCCTGGGTTCGGACACCTTTCCCCTGTTCTGCCGCCTGCGGCAGGAGGCCCATGCACTGGCCGTACCGGACGCGATCCTGGAAGGCCGGCCGTACCCGATCCGCGCCATGATCATCGCCGGGGGCAATCCATCCCTGGAGTGGCCGAACAGCCGGAGGGTTCGAGCGGCCCTCGAGAAACTGGAGTTCCTGCTGGTCATCGACGTGGTCGATTCGCCGGATACCCGCACCGCCCAGGTCATCCTGCCCGCCTGCACCTTCCTGGAACGGGACGAGCACCGGGTGCCCCTGTACCACAATCAGCAAATCGTACTGCTGCGGAAAAAGGTGCTCGAACCGGTGTACGGACTTCCGGACCAGACGATCTGGATCCGGCTGGCCCAGGCCATGGGCTACGGCGAACACTTCCCCTGGGCCGGTCCCCGGGACGGTCTTGACCACATCCTGGGCGGCCTCGGCCTCACCTACCAGGACCTGGCGGAACACGAAGGACGGTTCGAGTATGAGGCGCGGCGCTACCGCAAGTATGAGACCGGCGGCTTCAGGACACCCAGCGGTAAAGTGGAGGTCGAACCGGAGCGTCTCCGGCAGTTTGGTTATGATCCTTCCCCCCTCCCGCAGGTGGGGTCACGGGAGTCCGCCGGGGAAACCGACTATCCCCTGCTGCTCTCCACCGGTGCCAACCTGCTGCCGTACCTGCACTGGCAGTACCGCGACCTTCCCCGTCTTCGACGCCTGGCCCCGGAACCTCGGGTCGAAATTCACCCCGATACGGCCCGGCAGTACGGTTTGGCCGACGGGGACCTGGCGGAGGTGGAAACCCCGATAGGCCGCATCCGGCTGAAGACATGGTTCACGCCCGGCATTCAACCGGACACCATCCACATTCCCCAGGGCTGGGAGGAGGCCAATGCCAATGAGCTTACCGGAGCGGAAGCCCCTGACCCGGTCTCCGGTTTTCCGAACCTGAAGTCCAACCGCTGCCGGATCCGGAAGGTTTCCGTCCCCCGGGAGTAAAGGTTTCGGAGGGGGTGGTAAAAGGTACTTTGAACGGCCTTGACCCAGATCTTCCCTTTTCCCCTTGACCCTAACTTTCCCCTATTTTATACTCCCTTCATTCCCTTTGGCACTTTGACTATTGCCCATGCCCGTAGACTCCTTACGACGGTTATCTGGGCCATCTTGAAACAATATTTGAAAAATAATGACCACCCCTGCTAATACCATCATCGAACTGATTGAACGGTTTGACCAGAACCATCAAGCCTATCATTCCGACCCATACAATGAAACCCAATTACGGCGGGAGTTTTTGGATCCTTTTTTTGAAGCCCTGGGTTGGGACATAAACAACAAGCAAGGGTATGCCGAGGCCTATAAGGATGTCATCCACGAGGATGCCATCAGAGTGGGAGGGGTTACCAAGGCCCCGGATTACTGCTTTCGTATCGGCGGCACCCGCAAATTTTTTATCGAGGCCAAGAAACCTTCGATCAGGATTAAGGAAGACATCAACTCGGCCTTTCAGCTTCGCCGCTATGCCTGGTCGGCCAAACTCCCTTTAAGCATCCTGACCAATTTTGAAGAATTGGCCGTCTACGACTGCCGGATCAAACCGGATAAGGCCGATAAAGCCTCCACGGCCCGCATCCTCTATTTTACTTACCAAGATTATGTTCGGCACTGGGAGGAAATTGCCTCTATCTTTTCTCATGAGGCGGTGCTTAAGGGTTCTTTCGACAAATATGCCGAAGCGGGCAAGGGGAAAAAAGGAACCGCGGAGGTAGACACTGCTTTTCTCAAAGAGATCGAATCCTGGAGGGAGCTACTGGCTCGCAATCTGGCCATACGCAATCCTGAACTCACTCAGCGGGAACTCAACTTTTCCGTTCAACGAATTATCGACCGGATCATTTTCCTGCGCATTTGCGAGGACCGGGGCATTGAAGACTACAACCGGTTATTATCGTTGGTTAATGGTACCAATGTTTACCGTCGTCTTGATCATTTCTTTCGCCTGGCCGATGAACGTTATAATTCGGGCTTATTCCATTTTTCTTTGGAAAAAGGACGAAACGAAGAACCGGACAGGCTTACTCCCAACCTGATTATCGATGATGCACCGCTTAAGCAAATCATTAAAGACCTTTACTATCCGGACAGCCCCTATGAATTTTCCGTCCTGCCGGCCGATATCCTGGGCCAGGTGTATGAACAGTTTTTGGGGAAGGTTATCCGCCTGACTACCGGGCACCGGGCAGTGGTGGAAGACAAGCCGGAGGTCAAAAAGGCCGGTGGGGTCTATTATACCCCCACCTATATTGTCGATTACATCGTTAAAAATACCGTCGGAAAATTGGTAGCCGGGAAAACACCCAAACAAACGGCCCAAATTCGGATCCTGGACCCGGCCTGCGGATCGGGTTCTTTTCTGATCAATGCCTATCAGTATTTACTGGACTGGCATTTGGAATGGTACCAGAAGAATACACCGCAAAAATGGGCCACCGGGCGCTCCCCTGTTTTATCCCGGGGCCATAAGGGGGAATGGAGATTAACCACGTCCGAACGGAAGCGCATCTTACTGAACAATATTTATGGGGTGGACATCGACTCCCAGGCCGTGGAGGTGACCAAGTTATCGCTTTTGCTAAAGGTGCTGGAAGGAGAAAACGAGCAAACCCTCTCCAGACAGCTCAAATTGTTCCGGGAACGAGCCCTGCCGGATTTGGGCAATAACATCAAATGCGGCAACTCCCTTATCGGACCGGATTTTACTCAAGGGCAGCAATTAAGCTTTTTGAACGAAGAGGAAGTTTATCGAATCAATGCCTTTGACTGGAAGACCGAGTTTCCTGAGGCCATGAAATCAGGGGGATTTGATGCAGTCATCGGCAATCCGCCGTATATCCGAATCCAGGCATTAAAGGAATGGGCACCCCTTGAAGTAGAATTTTACAAAAAACGTTATGCCTCTGCCGGCAAAGGCAATTACGACATTTACGTCGTCTTTGTTGAAAAAGGATTGAGTCTTCTGA
This sequence comes from uncultured delta proteobacterium, assembly GCA_963769305.1. GTDB lineage: Bacteria > Desulfobacterota > RBG-13-43-22 > RBG-13-43-22 > RBG-13-43-22 > RBG-13-43-22. The sequence goes on from CAVYLJ010000019.1 coordinate 78,874, forward strand.
ACCCCAAAGGGCGTTTAGGCTTCATTCTGCCTCACAAGTTCTTTAATTCGCAGTATGGCCAGCCTCTCCGAAATGTAATCTCAAAGGGAAATCACCTTTCGAAAGTAGTCCATTTTGGAGCCCATCAGGTCTTTGCCGGAGCAACGACTTACACATGTCTTCTATTTTTGGATAAGGTCAGTAAAGGTCAATTCCAATTTATTAAGGTGGATGACTTGAATGTCTGGAGTAAAACGAAAAAAGCAATCGAGAGAATAATTCCCGCAACGAGAATAACTTCTTCTGAATGGAATTTTACCATAGGAAAAGGTTCTGGACTTTTTGAGAGATTGACCGAAATACCCTTAAAATTGGGAATGGTAGCTGATATTTTTGTCGGATTACAAACAAGTGCGGATGATGTATTCATTATGGATTTTATCGAAGAGACACCGCGCACTATACGATTGAAATCCAAATCCCTCGGCAATGATTTGATATTTGAGAAAGGTATATTGTTCCCACTCGTGAGTGGAACAGACGTAAACCGGTACTGCGCTTTGCCATCCCGTCAATATATTCTTTTCCCCTATAGAATTGAAAGCTCAGTAGTCAATTTTATTGACTTCAATCTGATTTCTAAAAATTATCCAAGAACTGCGGCATACCTTCTAAAGAATAAAAAGCGATTAGAAGACCGTGAAAGAGGAAAAGCAAAAGGGACACATTGGTACGGATATATTTATCTTAAAAACATGACACGACAATCTCTCCCCAAGCTGTGCGTTCCCCGCCTTGTTGATAAATTATATGCTGCTTATGACCAAGAAGGCATTCATTTCCTTGACAATGTGGACGTTGGTGGTATCACTTTAAAACCTGCCTTTCAAGAACTGGGCCTGGTATATCTTCTTGGACTGCTCAATTCAAAACTCTTGCGTTGGTATTTTCCATTTGTAAGTGCACCCTTTCGCGGAGGTTGGCTTTCTGCCAACCGTCAATTCCTGGCGCAACTACCAATTATTTCAATTAAAATGTTCGATTCCACAGAAAAGGACGTTCATGTTCGAATTGTCGCCCTTGTTAACCAAATGCTATCCTTGCATAAACAATTAACCGATGCCAAAACAGACCATGAAAGGACCGTCTTCCAACGACAGATCGACACAACCGACCACCAAATCGACCAACTGGTCTATGATCTATATGGATTGACCGTAGAAGAAATAAAAATCGTCGAAGAGGGCATCAAATAAATTAAAAAATCCGATAGAACGGGTGCGAACTGATAGCCGAATCTTTATTTCCGTCACGTCTTTAGATGAATCACCATCGTAATACCTGCTTAACCTTGATCTCGTGTTATCAGTCGTGTTCCCTATAGGTCCGAAGGATATCTTCATTAGAAAATGGAGTTATATGCTCCATAACAATTACTTGATCCAGGCTTGCATGATCAACACCCACACTGTTTTTCCACGGTTCTTCGAATAGGTCTTCAGACACTGGATTCTCAAACCGACATTCTCTCAGTGGAACCCCGTTAACACCACGCAACCAGTTAACAACGTTATTGATTGACATCGATATCAAAACAAGCCCGTTGGCAAGATTATAAGGACTCCAGTTATATGAATGTCTTCTCGGACGAAAATTGCATTTATCTTTAGGGTCGAGGTACTCTTTGACAAAACAGGAAGAACCGAAATCGCTACCTCCGAGTGACATCATTTTTTCGGGAGAGGCTGGGGATCCCGGGAATATCTTCGTAACCCATCGCAAGATCAAATCCACCAGATCGAACTCTGAGCCCATGTTTTATACCATTATACTCCTGCGCCAGATTTTCGTTCACAAACTCACTGGCGAACCATTTCCAGAGTCTGCCAAACCCCTTCTGAATCCACAGTCCTTTGTCTTCTTCATAGTTGAGACCATTATGGATGCATTTTGCAAGCAATTCCCAGGTCACTGGAGTTTGTTTGAACCTGCTGTAAATGGGTTCCTTTTTTGAAATATTTCTAACAAGATTCACCAGGTCAGAGGTTTTATAATTGAGGACCCACCCAACCGCACAATGTGGAGCTTGAACTGCTGAGCAGAGCAAAGAAAAAAGCGTTTCAAGGCCGTGCAAGTATGCAAGCCGTAGTGATATCGCGGCCCGGTGTTTATCGTCGCCTTCAAGGTGACCTGAATTCGAATTAGCAACATAACTGAAGTACCTGGCATCAATGCCCTCTAAGAACTCAAGGTTCTTTTTCTTCAGATCCCAATCCCAACAGGCATAAGGAGTCCTATTAATGACGAATTTAACTACTTCCATTTCATTCCTTCACGACAATAGTCAAAACGTTCAGACAAATATCTTGTCAATCAATCAGTCGATCTCTTAAAGTGCCAGTTAAGCTGCCAGTTCCTGCAGCACTTCAGGATGGCGGGCAGCCACCTTGAGTAACGTGGCGGCAGCCCCGGAAGGCACTTTCCGCCCTTGTTCCCATTCCTGGAGAGTCCGTACCGAAACTCCGAGGAGCCTGGCGAAGTCCGCTTGAGAAAATCCCGTCGCGGCTCTGGCCGCGGCCACCAGCGCTTTTTCCGCAGGTATCGTTTCGTCTTTCTCTACCGTGCCGTCGCGCCTGGTCACCAGACGACGCACCGATCCATCCGGCCGTCTTATAAATTCCGTCTTTCGAGCCCATCGGCCACGTTTTATTTCATCCATAGCCTGCGAAAGCTCTGAATTCAGGTCACGAGTTTTTTCCCAGGCAACCAATTCTTTCTCGGATAATTTAGTCATTTTCAAACATCTCGATGAATATAAACATATTCTATATATACGCTTAAGACGTATAACAGTCAAGTAAAAATATTCAGGGCATCTCTAACTCACCGCTGCCATAAATGAAAATTCCTCTCAAATTCTCGAAGGATAGGCATCGGCATTTACAATGGTCCTCTATAGATCCCAGGCTTCTTGCGGCTGATCAAGAATTCAAATAATCACTCTCTTTCTCTGCTATCTTTCTTTAATTCATTATTGTCGAAGCCCCAGAATAAATTTTCTATTCCCATATCAAATTTTGACGAAAATTTTCAAATATGCTAATTTAAATTGAATAAAAGGACGTTATTATGAAGACATCTACGGATAAAAACAACGGGAACCTGCTTAATAGGATTGAGGCCATAGAGAAGGATGTTATGTCTTTGAAATTAATAATCCTTAAAAAATTTTCTCCCCCCGGCAGAAAAATTGTTAAGCTCAAAGGGATTCTAAAAGGCAAAGAAATAACCGATGAGGATATAATCAAGGCTCAAAAATCCCTTTATAGCAAGGTGGACTTTTAGAACCCAATGAATTTTGTCACGGATACCCATGCCCTTCTCTGGTGGTTTACTAACAGTCCTAAAATAAGCCAAACCGCTACTGAAGAACCGCAACACCGTCGAGTTTCTCGGGATATGGGTGAACGTTCACAACCCCAATTTTAATTATAACGAATTCGCCACAATTAAAAAGCAATGCCGAACGTAACAGGTTCATCCTCACCACAAATCAATGGATTGGAAAGACAGGGGCTATAGGACTGGTCTCCAAATCGGGACACTACGTATAACATGGTTACCAACGAACCGCTGATCCCGAAACATGGTGGCTATCGAAAGCTTAAGAGCTTTCAGATGGCGCAGCTGATTTATGATGTAACGGTCCGTTTTTGCGACCGCTACATCGAAAAGCGTAGCCGCACTCACGATCAGATGGTGCAAGCGGCGAGGTCGGGCGTGCAGAACATCGCCGAAGGGAGCCAAGCCTCTGGAACCTCAAAAAAGACTGAACTTAAACTCACCAACGTAGCTCGGGCCAGCCTCGAAGAACTGCGGCTCGACTTTGAAGATTTCTTGCGCCAGCGCGGACTGCCGATCTGGGATCGTAATGATCCCCGCCGGCAGGAACTAATCGACCGCCGCTGCGCCACAGCCGACGAAGTGGCGCAATGGGTACAGGAAGAGCATGATCGTAGACGAGGTGGACAAAGTGGACTTATTCGACAAGAGCAACCGTCCACAAGATCTGCCAGGCCCACACAATCCACCTTCCCCGAAATTGCCGCCAACGCCGTCCTCGTGCTGCTGGCAGTCGCCTGCAGCCTGCTCGACCGGCAACTGGCCGCCCAGGCAACAGCCTTTGAAACCGAAGGCGGCTTTACTGAACGCCTCTACCGCGTGCGCTCCGAAAAGCGCTCATCACGCCCTTCGCCCACCGGGTCCACCAAGTCTACCCCGTCCACTAAAGATTCTCCTTGACCCTCCGCGTTTCCTTTTTTATACTTCCAACCAAGGACCGAATAATCCATAACATGCGGAGGGACGCCCATGAAGACAATATCGCTTGATCAGGTTGCGAAGTCAAAAATGACCATGGAAGGGGCCAAAGATGTCTATAAGCAACTCCCCATCTCCAAGGCAGACGGGACACCATCGTTTTCTTTCCGGGTATTTACCATCGAACCGGGAGGACATACCCCCTACCATACCCATGAATTTGAGCACCTGAATTATATCATCGAAGGCCAAGGCGTGTTGATTAACGAATCCGGGAAAGAGAATCCCGTGAAACAAGGAGATTTTGCCCTTGTTTTGCCCGGTGAAAAACATCGATATCGGAATACATCGGCCGATCACCCCTTCATTATGATCTGCGCCGTGCCTAAGGAGTATGAGTAGTTCACAATCCAACCTACTATTCGGGTGAGACTAAAATGGCGGACGAAGGTCGGGAATTAAGCTCTTGGGTTGCCCATTGGTTGGAGAAGTCAAGACATTTGCCAAAGGTTTTAAGAGAGATTATGTATGGCATGACCATCCATGATCTGGTCATCGATCTTAAAAAAGAGAGAAACACCTTAGATCACCTGTTTATGCTGGTGGTCTTTGGAGATCTTGTTGGACTACCTATCCTCCCACCCTACTTTTCAATGAGACTTTTGCCGTTCATCATCCCCTCTATCAGGACCTGGAAAAGGAGCCTTCTGAGGGAGAGAGATCTGACCGATTTCGCTTCCCTGGATATTTAATCATAGGAAAACGTATTGGTGAAAATTGCCGGGAGCCAATAGATATTTCTTCTTTTTCTTCTTGACCCTCTGAGGTTTATAGTCTTGACGTTATAACGTCATAATGTTATAGTTACATAGCTACACGATCAGGAGGTGACATTATGGCCATACAAGCAGCGAAACGAGCCACAATATATTTGGACCCCGAGTTGCATAAGGCATTACGGTTGAAAGCGGTCGAGACTTCTCGGTCGGTATCAGAGCTTGTGAATGATGCCGTCAGGGAAGCCCTGGCGGAAGATGCTGAAGATATTGTAGCCTTCGAGCAAAGAGCTGGAGAACCGTTGATCGCCTACGATGAAATGGTCAAAAGACTCAGAAGAAATGGCCGCTTATAAGCTCTACTTTAGGGAGTCCGTTGAAAAAGACTTCAGTTCAATACCCAAGAAAGATCTCGTGAAGATCCTGCGTCGTATTGAGGCACTTGCCGATAACCCAAGGCCGTCAGGCTGCGAAAAGCTGACCGGCCAGGAACGGTATCGCGTCCGTCATGGCCGATACCGGATTGTGTATTCCGTTCAAGATGAGGCACTTACCGTCTGGATAGTAAAAATTGGTCATCGAAAAGAGGTTTACCGATGAAATGAAATCCAATGGGCGAATTGTCGCAGTTTAAAGATCTGCCGATTGACTGGGAGATGGGTCCGGCGGACGCCGTGGCCTGTTATCTGGAATGGGGCAACACCGGTTATTCCGGACGCTATGTCGACCCGGAAGGGGAGACCTATTATTTTTCCATCGATACCTGGGAAGAACCTTATAGGGTACGATTGCAGAAGATGACCAAGGATGGATCGGAAAGCCTTTACGAGATCGTCCTTCCCGAGAAATTCCGGCACTGCTGCGATCACGCCAAAGGTGTTTATCCTCTCCCAACGGAAGTCAAGGAATGGCTGGAAACCTTGTTTTGAACCAAAGACTATTCATTGAATCTTAGTGCCTGATCTGACCAAGAATCATGGATCCTCTTATAGCTAACGCGATGCATCTGTTTGACCTTTTCGGCACGGCCGTTTTCGCGATTACGGGGGCACTGGCAGCCGGCAGGAAGCAAATGGATATTTTTGGCGTGGTGGTGCTGGGCTGTGTCACCGCTCTTGGAGGCGGTACGCTTCGGGATGTGATTCTTGGAATTCACCCGGTCTTCTGGGTTTCGGATACCACCTATCTCTGGGTGGCCACGATCGCGGCAGTCGGCACATTCCTGCTGGCCCGGCGCTGGAGACTGCCGTCGAAAGTTTTGCTGTATGCCGATGCCGTCGGCCTGGCTGTTTTTACCGTCATTGGGTTCCAGAAGGGACTTCAGGGAACTCACGAATATAGCATAGGCATCGTTATGGGCGTGGCAACGGGTGTGGCCGGCGGCATCATCCGCGACTTACTTTCAGGCGAGATCCCTTTGATTCTTCGCCGGGAAATCTACGCTTCAGCGAGCCTTTGCGGGGCCCTTCTGCTGACGCTCCTGTACCCTCTCCGGTTGCCAAGTCTTTTCATTATATTACTCGCCGCCTTGGCCACCCTATTCATCCGGCTTGCCGCTTTGTACTGGAACCTGTCTCTCCCCCATCTCCGACTCAAAGGAAGCGACGAAAGGGGATCGGAAGAGAAAAAACCAACACCGCTTCAACCCAACCCCTAACAGGAGGGAAATTAACATGCGCTTCGGCCATTTCACGGCCATGGTCCTTATCGCCACCCTTCATCTCATCATTCCGCTCCTTCTGATCCTCTGGACCTGGGGAAGGAGCTACACCAGTATCACGGCCTTATCCGTTCAGGTGCTGGTCCTCGGTTCTTACACGGCCTTTATCTTCCTCATGGGGTGGTGGGTGTTCGCCGGCTTCTATTTGCGCTATGTGATCCTTATCCTGGCCGTAGCGGCCGCCATACGGTCCCTTATGCGCATAGGCAGTCTGCCCTTCTACGTCACACCTCATTTCCCTGGGGTGGGCCGGATACGGCGCAGGGGTGATCATCTCCGCCGCGCTGATCTATTTGTCCGTGGGTGCGGTTAGGTCCTACTTCTACGACGAAAGGCCCATCCCTCTCGCTTTTCCGTTCAAAAATGGCGCCTATGCGGTCTTTGAAGGCGGCAACGGCCGAGTGAGTTCTCTCATGAACTATCACTATGGGGCCTCGATGCACAAAGGTGCCCGTACAAACCTTTCAATGAGATATGCGGTGGACATCACTAAACTTACCCGGTGGGGTAATGACGCCAAAGGGTACTTACCCCTGCACAATGACCGGTACGCCGTTTTCAATCAGGTCCTATACAGCCCTTGTGACGGCCTGGTCTCCCATATCGAAGACCAATGGCCCAATGAAACGCCCTGGAGCGGCACTCCCCCGTACAATGTGGGCAACCATGTCTTTATAACTTCGAAAGACTTCGGCGTCCTGATGGGTCACCTCCAAAAAGGAAGCCTGTTGGTGAAGGAGGGGGACACGGTTAAAAAGGGGCAGCCCATCGCCCAGGTGGGCAATTCAGGATGGACGAGTCAGCCCCATCTCCATATACAAGCCATGAAAGTGTCGACCGGCCCATTCTGGGGATGGAAAGGGAATGCCCATTTCCTTCGACAACAGGAACCCGGTCAAAAATACGCTCTTCTTTGAGAATTGACGCCAGGGGGAGAGAAGGAGTCATCGGCCGCCTCTTAGCAGCTGCCACCTCCAACGGCTCTAATGATCAGGCTATCGGGTCGAGCCTGCTCGATCCCGAAGCGTCATCATCCCCGGGGCTACATAGATGAACGCCATTTCTCCGCGGCCCGGTTTCAGACCCGGATCGAGGCTTTTACGGAGATGCATAAACAGAAAAAGGTCTATGGTCATATGGGTAAATCAGAAAAAATTGAAAACCGGAAAGATTCCATCGAGGACCTGAAAAAAAAGAACCAAGGCCTGAACTCTGCTTTGGGCGAATACCGCTCCATGGTGGATAAGTACCGGACCCTGGCCGAATGTTCCCTGGCGGGGATTTATGTCATCCAGGACGGGCAGTTCCAGTATGTCAACCCGAGGCTGGTGGAAATGCTGGGCTATGACCGGGAGGAGGATCTTATTGGCCTGAAGTTCTGGCAGTTAGTCCATCCGGAGGATCGGCCGATTGTCCGCAATCGGGGACTCAGACGGGAAAAAGAGGCCGTTTATCCACTCCGCTATACCTTCAGGGCCTTAAAAAAAGATGGTTCCATTGCCTGGGCCGACATGAGGGGCATGACCGCCCGATATTTGGGACGACCGGCAAACATCGGGACGGTAGTAGATATTACCGAACAAAAAAAGACCGAAGAGGAACTCAGAAAGCACCAGAGCCAATTAGAGGAACGGGTCAGGGAACGAACGGCTGAATTGCTCCGGGCAAATGAACGGCTAAAGCGGGAAGTGGAGGACCGGGAGCGGGCCGAAAGAAAATCATCGGCGGAAAAAAATTTTTCGAACTCGGTCATCAATAGTCTACCCGGGGTTTTTTACTTATTTGACGAATCCGGCCGCATGGTCAAATGGAACGATAATCTGGAAATGATAACGGGATATCTTCCGGAGGATATCCTGAGCAGGAATGCCTTGGATTTTTTCCAGGCAGAAGACAGGGCCCTGGTTCAAGAAAGAATTCAAGAGACTTTCGAGAAGGGGCGTTCTTTCGTTGAAGCGACCCTCGAAGCCAAAACCGGTCAATTGACGCCCTACTTGCTTACCGGTGTGCGTCTTAACCTGGAGGGTAAAATCTATCTTATCGGGGTCGGGGTGGACATCAGCGAACGGAAAAAAGCCGAACAGGCCCTCCTGGCCTCAAAACAGGAATTGAGAGACCTGTCTGCCAAACTGATCCATGTCCAGGAAAAGGAGAGACGGCATCTGGCCATGGAACTACACGACGGGCTCGGCCAGTCCCTTTCGGCGATCAACTTCAGTCTGGAAAAGATGATGAAAAAATCCGAACAGGTTTCGGATCCGAAAAACCATGTCGACCTTGAAGCAGGTCCTTCCGATGATAAAAAACACCATCGAGGAGGTCCGACGGATGTCCCGGGACCTCCGCCCGTCCATGCTCGACGACCTGGGAATCCTGACCACCCTTACCTGGTTCTGTCGAAATTTCGGAAAGGTCTATCCGGACATTTCTATAAAGAAGCACTTGGGGCTTAAGGAGACCGATGTCCCGGAACGTTTAAAAATCGTGATTTTTCGTGTTTTGCAGGAAGCCATGAACAACGTAGCCAAGCACAGCCAGGCCAAGACAGGTCGAAATCCACCTTGGACGTAAGGGTAAAGCTATTGAATTTAAGATCCAAGACAACGGTCGAGGATTCGCTCAAAAGGACGGCTTTAAGTAGGGATTCAACTCAGAAGGGATTCGGCCTGACCAGCATGAAGGACCGAACGGAATTATCCGGAGGCACCTTCAAACTGAAGACCACCCCCGGACGGGGCACCATGATCTCAGCCTTCTGGTTGGGTGAGTAGAGCTCTATCGGCTGATCAACCCCTTCTCCATGGCCAGGGCCGTCAGGGCCGGCGTGCTGTGCAGGTTCAGCTTCTTCATCAAATTGGCCCGGTGCCTGTCCACGGTCTTGACGCTGAGAAAGAGCATCTCGGCGACCTTTTTGCTGGTGTGGCCCTCGGCGACCAGTTTCAGGACCTCCCGCTCCCTGGTAGTCAGGGTATCCCAGGAGGTTTCTTTTTTGATAGCCTTTTTACCGATGAGGTATCCTTCGATCACCATTTCAGAAATGTCAGGGCTCATATAGCGTTTTCCGGACAACACGCTATCCAGGGCGACTTCAAATTCGTTGTGGCTGGCCTCTTTGAGGATATACCCGTCCGCTCCGGCTTCGAAAGCCGCCAGGATGTAATCTTCTTCCTTATGAACCGTCAGGACCAAAATTCTGGTCCGGAGGGATTTTTTCTTGATCTCGCGAATGGCGTCGAGACCGTTAAGACGGGGCATGGACAGGTCCAGCAGCAACAGGTCCGGTTTCAGCGCTTCCACCTGATGGATGGCCTCATGTCCGTTTTGGGCCTCACCCACCACCTCCATCTGCGGATAGGTCATTAACAAGGCCTTCAGCCCTTTCCGCAGGATGGTATAATCCTCGGCAATAACCACCCGGTATTTCTCATCGCTCATCGGCCCACCGTCTCCCATCGACAGCGTTTTAACTTCGTTTTCCAGTTACGGTATATCACAACCAAGATAGAGGGTAAAGCGAATCACAGCACGTGGGGGCTGAACCATGGGAAGACTACATATCGCCCCCTGGTCAAGATGCAGTTCCATCCTGGATTAAAATACATAGTTTTACGGATTTTCAAAACCATTTTTTATGATGATAATCCGGCCCGAATGAAAAAGAGGGGTCCTCGATCAGGGTCAAAGGTTAACGGGGGCCGCAGCGGAATGAAGGGCGTTAGGTAGTCAACTTCCAACAGGAAAGGAGAGAAAGAAGAATGCCGAACATCGATGATTTTATCAGGCCGAAGGAATGGGTTTCTGATTTCGTGACGATATTGGAAAGGTGCTCAGGGATTGGGGGAAGGACAGGTACTATACCGGTCAGGCGGAAGATGGACGAGGACTGGAAGGAACACAAGCTTATCAAGCCCCTTCTCAAAGAAGTCCTGGTCGATCTTGGGATTAATGCAGCATTTTTCCCGGCCGAGGTAGGCGGGACGGATATGCCGGATGTCGTCCACACTGATCTGCGTTCTTGGGGATGAAGGGCGCAAGGATCGATTCAGGATTTACTGTGCCAGTCCTGTGTTCTGTCTGGCCCATGCTGCCCATCATATTAAAACCGCACCGCAATATGGAACTTCTTAAGGAATTCGGCCCGAAATTCTGCGGCTCCGAACTGTATGTTGGCTGCAATGCCATGACAGAGCCTGCCAGCGGGGCGGACATTGAGAATATTGACCGGATGCAGGGCAAGACCATTCAGACGACCGCCAAACTCGACGGTGATGAATGGGTGATCAACGGCCACAAGATATGGCCTACAAACTCAGGCGATGTTGGCCAACCTTTATGGTGTGGTCTGCACCACGAAGAAAGGGTCGACTGATCCGAATGATTTCGCTTTCATTTATGTCCCTGCTGATTCGAAAGGGGTCGCGGTCGGAAGTCCTTATCAGAAAGCAGGCATGGCGGCAGACATGAACACCGATATCTGGTTTGATCATGTCCGTGTGCCCAAGAGATATCGCGCCCATGGACCCGGCGATGATCTGAAATATTTCAAGGAAATGATCACCTATGGGAACATGGCCACCGCTGCCATGTGCCTGGGGGTAATGAAAGCCGTCTATGAGATTATTAAGAAATGGACCACCGAGAGAGTCATCGCCGGTAAACCTCTGAAGGAACACAGCATGGTGGCCGCTTCGCTCTCAGACATCGCCATGAGATTGAGGCGACATCCGCTTGGATCTATGTGTATGCCAGAGAGATTGATCGCCCGGAAATTTATGGGTTAATCCTTGGGAGGACACGCTGGTGCATAAGACACGAGGATTATCCACATTTGCCTGCAGGGCTGTTGAGAAAGTCTGCAGCACCGCCATGGACTACATGGGATCCTATGGCTACTCGAGAGAATTTGATCTTGAAAAGCACTGGAGAGACAGCAAAATGCTGGGGCTATGGATGGGCGGTCTGGGTTTGAAGCAGATGGAGAATGCCAGTACTGGTATGACTGGAGACGTGTAACGAACTGAGAATAACCAAATGGAATATTGAGACATAGAAGAAAATTAAAAGGAGGAAAGACCATGGCTCTTTATCCCTCGCAAGAATGGTGTGACGAATGGAAAAATGCCTTGAACAATGATCCGGCTGTTGCCGAAACCGGGAAGAACTGGGGAGTGGATTTTAATGGAAACTTGATATTCCAGGTCGAACCGGGCAGCGGATTGGAAAAAACCGTTTATCTTTATCTGGAGGCGGCCGCCGGCAAATGTACGGATGCCCAAATCCTTGAGGACCCCTCTTCCAAAAATCCGGGTTTTTTTGTCGTCGGATCCTATAGCGACTTCAAACCGGTGGTCAAAGGAGAGAAGGACTTCATCGAAGGGGTGGTCAAAGGCACTTTCAAACTTAAAGGGGATATGGCCAAGATTATGCGCAATGCCAAATTCATCCGGGCCGTGGCCAATTCCATCAGTTCCTTTAAGAACGAATATCTCGGGGAATAAGGATAGTCGGATGCTCAAGTATGCCGAATTTTCAGAGATACCTAAATTATTAAGGAGAGGCAACCATGGGCCATCTGGTAGCAAAAGATATTTACTCCCGTCTGGGGAATAAAATCGACAACCTCCATGTCAGGGCTCCAGTCAATGAAACTTTTTATGCAATACTGAAGGAGCTTTACTCGGCCGAGGAAGCCGAAGTCGTGGTTAAGATGCCCTACCTTTTTTCGAGTCTGGAGCGGGTCGAAAAAATCACCAAAATAGAAAAGGCCAAATTAAAAAGGATCCTGGAGGGCCTGTGTGCCAAAGGACTGGTCATGGATGTCTTTCTGGGAGGCCAATACCGATACATGCCCTCTCCGCTGTTTGTCGGGATATTCGAGTTTACCATGATGCGCACCGGCCAGGACTGAATAAAAAACGTTGGGCCACACTCTTTCATGAGTACATGGAAGAAGGGGCCCCGTATCGGGCCAACTTTACAAAGGGATCGCAGACCTCCATTGCCAGGGCCATTCCCCATGAAGAAACATTAGGCGATCATGTGGAAATCCTGGATTACGAACGGGCCACCCACCTCATCGAAGAGGCCGGGAAATATGCCCTGGGCCTCTGTTCCTGCCGGCATAAAAAGGAGGAGGCCGGAGAGGAACGATGCGACGTCCCTCTGGCAACCTGTACTACCTTTGGTCATGGGGCCGATTATCTCATCCGGAATAACCTCTCCAAAGAAATCTCCAAATCCGAAATGCTGGAGATATTCGCCCGATCCAGGGAACTCGGGCTGGTCTTCTCGGCGGACAATGTCCGGAAAAGGATTATGTTCATCTGCCATTGCTGCGGTTGTTGCTGCGGCATTATGGACGGGATCAATAAACATGGCCTGACCGCCACCCTGGTCACCTCAAGCCTTATTTCCCGAATCGAGGCCGACCAGTGCGATGGGTGCGGCAAGTGTTCCCGGGCCTGTCCGGTTCAGGCCATCAAAATGATCCCGGCAACCTCTTCTTCGAATCCTAAAAAGAAAAAAGAGGCGGAGATAGACCCGTCCTTCTGCTTAGGCTGCGGGGTTTGTGCCTTGAAATGCCCTACGAAGGCCATCACCCTGCAAAAGAGGACCAAGAGGGTTATCCATCCGGAAACCACTTTTGAGCGAGTTATCCTGCAAACCCTCGAAAGGGGAACCCTCCAAAACCAGCTTTTTGATAATCCCGAAAGCATGACCCAAAAATGGGCCCGGGGCCTGGTGGGAGGATTTTTACGGCTTCCGCCGGTAAAGAAGGCCTTGATGAGCGATCCCTTGAGATCGACCTTCCTCAGCGCTTTGGGTGCGGGAATAAAGGTATTGGGGAAAGGGTATATTCATGAATGTTAGGGAGAGCCACTAACCTTAGAAATTTGGATCAAGTTCGATTAGGTGTAAGAGATTCGCGGGGAAAGCCATGGAAGAAGTGACGGTAATCGGAGAAGATTTAAACGGATTGGGCTGGACAATTAAGTCCCTGATGGATCAGAATCTGGAAAAGCCGGGCATCTATGAAAAAGTGCGCAGGATCAAGGGCAGTCTGGTGGTCCGGGAAACCGGGGCGGATGTGGCCGTAACCGTTTTGTTCCTTCAGGGCCGGTTTCAGATCAAAAATGAGGCCATAGATCGACCTTCCGCTTATCTGGCGGCGAGCTTCGAACACCTCTCTGAGCTGACCAGCGGACAGATTCACCCGATTAAAGCACTTTTAACCGGAAAAATTCAGGCCCGGGGCAATCTGATCAAGCTGCTCAAAATGGCCCGGGCCGTGATCAGCCGGGAATAGGAGAAAAAATATGTATGGATTCATGGGACAGATTTTAAGGGTCGATCTAACCTCCGGGAACATCACGGTCGAGCCCTTGCCGGAAAAAGAGGCCAGACGTTTTTTGGGCGGCAGCGGCCTGGCCTACCTGGTATTTATTCAAGGAGGTCCCGCCGGGTGTTGATCCCCTCGGTCCGGAAAACAAGCTGATTTATATGACCGGTCCCTTGACCGGGACCCTTTCCCCAGTTCGGGACGCTTCAGCGCCGTGGCCAAATCTCCCCTGACCGGCCTCTGGGGATCGGCCAATTCCGGAGGCCGATTTGGACTGGACCTGAAAAAAAGCGGATTCGACGGGATCATTATCGAGGGGAGTTCTCCCAAACCTGTGGCCTGATCATCAAGGATGGCCGGGCCGAATTGGTAAAAGCCGACCATCTCTGGGGTCTGGGGGTGACGGAAACCACCGAAATCCTCAGGAAGGAATATGGCTCCAAGCTGAATGTCTCCTGCATCGGTTTGGCCGGGGAAAACCAGGTCCGCTACGCGGCTATCATGAATGATATCCACCGGGCCTTGGGCCGTTGCGGGTTGGGTGCGGTCATGGGGTCCAAGGGTCTTAAGGCCGTGGTGGCCGGCGGCTCCCAATCCATCCAGGTGGCCGACAAAAAGGCCTTCCAGGAAGCGGCCAAAACCGCCGGCGACTTCGTCAATGAGAGCATGCTTAAGATGACCCTGGAAGTTTACGGCACGGATATGGTCCTCGACCTGGTGAACATCAAGGGAGGCCTGCCTACCCGCAACTGGCAGTCCGGTTCCTGTACCTACACCGATGACATCAATGGACTGGCTATCAATGAAAAGGTCCTTACCGGTCGCAAGGCCTGTTTCGGCTGTCCCATTGCCTGCGGCCGCCAGTCGGAGGTCAAGTCCGGGAAATATGCCTGCAAGGGCGAAGGCCCGGAATATGAAAGCGTGGGGGCCTTTGGTCCCATGTGCGACATGAGTGACCTGGAGGCCATTACCTATGCCCATATCCTCTGCAACGAATACGGGCTGGACACGGTGTCGGCCGGAAGCACCATCGCCTTTGCCATGGAATGCTTTGAAAAGGGCATATTGACTTTAAAGGATACGGATGGTCTGGCTTTGTCTTTCGGCGATGCCGACGCCATGATCGAGATGATTCATCGGATCGCCCGGCGGGAAGGGTTGGGCGATCTGTTGGCCGAGGGAACCCGAAGGGTGGCGCAAAAATTGGGCCAGGGCAGCGAGCATTTTGCCATGCAGGTCAAAGGGCTGGAGCTTCCGGCCTACGACTGCCGGGCCACCAAAATGACCGGCCTGGGTTTTGCAACGGCCAACCGGGGCGGGGACCATATCACGGCCTATGTCCAGGGCCCCACCTTTCTGGATATTCCTTTTCTGATTGTCGAGGAAAGCACCATCGAGGACCCCCAGAAGGAGAACCCGGCCGAGGCCAAGGTCGTCAAAGACCTCGAAGACGCCTTGACCGTCTTTGATGCCGTGGGGGCCTGCAAGTTCATGGGCATGGCCTTGATGGCCGAGGACGTGGTCCCGGTCATTGCCCAGGCCACGGGTTGGGATTTTTCCGTTGAAGAATTCAGGACAGCCGGCGAACGGATTTTCAATCTGGCCCGGCTCTTCAACTGTCGTGAAGGGGTGACCCGTAAAGACGACACCCTGCCCGACCGACTGCTGAAAGAACCCATGAAGGACGGACCGGCCGCCGGACTGGTCGTCGACCTCGAACCGTTGCTGGACGCCTATTATCAATATCGTGGCTGGGATGACCAAGGCCGCCCGACCCTGAAACACCTTGCAGCGACTGGATCTTGAAGACCTGGCCCTGGAAATAGGAATTAAATGAGCATGAGCGTTTATCATTCAAAACCATGGTTGAAGAGTTATAAACTGGGTCCTTTCGAACTGGCCACCTCTATGGCCCCCTATCCGATAAAACCCCTGTTTTCTTTTCTGGATGAAAGTGTGGCCAAATACGGCCAGCGGCCGGCCTGTCTATACGGCGGCCGGGTCATCACCTATAAAGAATTGGGTGAACTGGTCAACCGGCTGGCCGCCGGGCTTTGTTCCCTGGGGGTGGGGCCTGGGGACCGGGTGGCCACCATCCTCAACACCTCCCCCCAGTACGTTATCTGTGACTTTGCCATCCAAAAAACCGGGGCCATCCATGTTCCCTGCAGCCCCCTGCATAAGGCCAGGGAACTGACCCATGAAATCAGCCAATCCCAAGCCCGAACCGTCATCTGTCTGGAGGCCTTTAAGGAAGTGGTCCAATCGATCCAGATCCGAAACCGGGTTCAAAGACCTGATCCTCACGGCGGCAGAGGATTTTTCGGCTGATCAATCAGAATTAAGCGTTACGCCGGGAGTCCTTCAATTACGGGAACTGATCGACCGTTCCGACCCCCGGCCGCCGAAGGTGGACATCAATCCGGTCGAAGACCTGGCCCTCCTGGTTTTCACCGGCGGGGCCACCGGACGTCCCAAGGGCGTCATGTTGACCCACTACAATCTGACCGTCAACACCCTTCAATCCCTGCCCTGGGCCATGGGACCTTTGGAAAAGGGGATCATCGGGAAATCTTCCCTGCTGATCGGCATCCCGGCCTTCCATTCCTACGGCCATTGGGCCATCCGGGCCTCGGTGTATTGGGGGCTGCAGATGATCATGATCCCCGATCCCAGGGATATCGGCGGCCTCGCCGCCCAACTCAAAAAAAACCGTCCCTTTATGGCCCCTCTGGTTCCGACCCAATATATGAGGCTCCTGGGACAGCACATCGGGCGGACCAATACCAGCTTCACCTCCGGGGCGGCGCCCCTGCCGCCGGAGGTAGCCGCCCGGTTTAAAAAAATCACCGGAATGCCCATCACCGAAGCCTACGGGCTGACCGAGACCAGTCCGGTGACCCATTTCAACCTCTCCAGCTTTGCCAAGATTACCGGCTTTATGCCTTTTGAAAAAAAAGGATCCATCGGAGTACCGGTGGTCGATACCGAAGTCCGGTTGGTCGACCCGGTGGTGGGCTCGGAGGTGCCCCAGGGTGAAGTCGGGGAACTTTATATCAAGGGGCCCCAGGTCATGAAAGGTTACTGGCCGACCCCAGGGATGGGCTTGGCCGATGGCTGGCTCCCCACCGGCGACCTCTGCCGTATGGACGAAGACGGTTATTTCTTTCTGGTGGACCGTTCCAAGGACATGATCAATGTCTCCGGGAACAAGGTCTATTCAACAACAGTGGATGAAGTCCTTTTTGAACACCCGGCCGTGGCCCAGGCCGTGGCCATTGGTCTACCTGATCCCGACCGTCCGGGCAGCGAGCGGGTTAAGGCCTTTGTGGTCCTCCGTGACGGAAGCAACGGGAAGGTGACGGCCGATGACCTGATCGCCTACTGCAAAGAGAAACTGGCCCCTTATGAGGTCCCGAAATCGATAGAATTCAGACAGGATCTGCCCATGACGGTAACAGGAAAGCTTTTTAAAAAACAGCTTCGAGAAGAGGAGATGAAGAAGGAGGGAACATGAAGGCATTAGAAGAATTAATGGTGTTACCCGACCGCCGAGAAAACCCCTATTTAAAGGAATGGAAAGCCGATGGCGGGCGGGTGGTTGGTTTTGCTTGCGGTTATGTCCCGGAGGAGATCATCCAGGCGGCCGGTTTATTTCCCTACCGGATGGAGGCCAGGGGGACCAAGGAAACGGGATTAGCCGATATCTATATGCACCGCTTCAATTGTACCTTTTCCCGGTGCCTCCTGCAAACCGCCTTAGCCGGAGAGTATGATTTCTTGAATGGGTTCTGCCTGCTCAATGGCTGCGAACAGATCCGCCGTCTTTACGAAATTTGGGAAAAACACCTGTCCACCGACTACTTATTCATGGTCACCGTGCCCCATGCCGTCAATGATTCCGGACTTGAATGGTATCGGGATGAAATCTTCAATTTCAAAGAAAATCTAACCAGCAAGTTCGGGGTCCGTTGTTCGGACCAGGATCTGAGGCAAGCCATCAGGCTTTATAATGAATCCAGGGGCCTGATTGAAGAACTGTATGACCTCAGGAAGGCCGAGGAGATTTCGATTTCCGGTTCGGAGGTCACCAGGATATTACTTTCCGCCGGGATCATGCCGAGAGAAAAATTCAACGAACTTCTCAAAGAGGCCCTGGATGAAATTCGACAGAAGCCTAAGATAACCGATTACAAGGCCAGGGTGATGGTCGGCGGCTCGGCCCTGGATAACCCCCAACTGATCGAGATCATCGAGGGCCTGGGAGGAATGGTGGTGACCGATTCCCTCTGTTTTGGTTCCAGACATTTTCTTAATCCCGTTGAAGAGGACGGGGATCCGCTGGAAGCCCTTGCCAAACGATATTACTATCATAATCCCTGCCCCCGCATGATGGGGGAATTCAATAGCCGCGCTCAATTTACCGAGGAAATGGCCCAAGGGGCCAACGTAGACGGCATCATCCTCCAGAAGATCGTCTTTTGCGACAACCAGGCCGTGGAGAGCACCATGCTGGCCGAGGAATTGGAACCGAAGAACATCCCGGTCATGGTTCTGGAAAGAGAGCATATGCTTTCGGATGTGGGAAGAATAAAAACCAGGATCGAAGCCTTTATGGAAAGAATCGCCAGGAGGTAAGGAAATGACAAATAGAAAAGACAGGACCATTTTAAACAATTGGAAAACCACCGGGGAATTAGCCAATTTCATCTTGGGACAGGAAGGCCTTCAATCTTTGGAGGATTGGGGTGGGAAGGAGGTGGTCCGGGAAATCCTTCCTGAAAATTACCAGGCCAATTTTGACATGGTCCAGACCGATTTGGTCAATACCATTCTCAAAGAGAAGAATAGAAGGAGCGCCTCCGCCTTCGTGAATAATATTATGGATTACACCGACTGGGCCAACCAGGAACTGGATAAGGGGAAAATGGCCTGCTACCATTATTTCCCGATCAGCGTGGAGATTATGTTGTCCATGGGGGTTGTGCCCATTTGCTATGAAGTGGTTTGCGGATTGACCTCGGCCTTGTATACCAATGGTGCCGAAGAAGGAGTCGACCGGATTGAGGCTGATGGTTACCCGGACCACCTCTGTTCCACCCAGAAGGGCACGGCCGGCTATCTGTTGATGGGGGTGACCCCTAAGCCGGATCTCCTGATTAAATCGGCCACGCCTTGTGATGCCAGTAACCGGCTATACGAATGGACGGCCCACAAATTTAAGGTCCCCCTGATTGTTATTGAGACCCCTTATTACCGCAATGACCGGGGGTTGAATTATATGTTAAACGAAATAAAGAGGATGATTAAGCAGTTGGAGGCCATCACCGGCAATACCCTTTCCGAAGAAACCCTTAGAAGCTATTGCCGGCGCGGAAACGAGGCCATGGATTATATCTTGAAGATTCAAGATTAAAGAAAAAAAACCCTTGCCCTGAT
This sequence comes from uncultured delta proteobacterium, assembly GCA_963769305.1. Lineage (GTDB taxonomy): Bacteria > Desulfobacterota > RBG-13-43-22 > RBG-13-43-22 > RBG-13-43-22 > RBG-13-43-22. Next base: position 98,447 of record CAVYLJ010000019.1, read on the forward strand.
ACGGGGTGGCATCGTCCGGCAGACACCATTTTCATGACTCAGATCGGAACCCCTATGGCCTCCCGTTATTTTAAAGAACTGTATGAGGAAGTCAAGGAGAGGGCCGATAAGGGCCGGGGTGTTATTCCCGAGGGGAAAAAGGAAAGAAGGGTGGTCTACGGCTATACCTGGGAATGTTATGATCTCCCGCTTTTTGACTGGTTGGAGGACGAGCACGGGGTGACCTACATCTCGGACACCTTAACCTACTTTCCCCCGGACGTGGGATTGGTAGATTTGACCAATATGGACACCATGCTGAAGGGCATTGCCTGGAGGACCATGCAGATGCCCATGGGCCGACAGACCATGGGTTTTTCCGATATCTGGATCAGTGACTTTGTCAATATCGTCAAGGCCTATAAGGCCGATGCCCTCATCCTCGGCGGCCATATGGCCTGCAAGCACTTCTGGGCCTTGAACAAACTCTTGAGCGACAAAGTAAAGGAAGAAACCGGGGTACCCACCCTGCGTTTCGAAATGGACATGTTTGACAAACGTTTTACCCCGCCGGCCGAACTGCGGCGGATCATGGATGAGTTCTTTACCACGTTATGAGGATATGGTTATGATCGTTTTAGGGTGTGATGTGGGTGCCCTGGCCACCAAAACGGTGATCCTCAAAGACGGCTCTTTATTAGGGTGGGATATCACCCCCAATGAGGGCCGCCTGGGCAAGGTGGCTGAGGAATCATTGGCCAGGGTTTTGCAATTAACCGGGTTACGTCAAGAAGAGATCTCAGCCTGCGGGGGTACTGGGTGGGGCAGGAAATACATACCTTATCTCCACCGCCAGGAGAGCCAGATCAATTGCTTAGCCAGGGGCACCCGCCGGCTTCGGCCTTCGGTGCGGACCGTGGTGGATATCGGTGGTCTGACGACCACGGTGATCCATCTCAAGGAACAAGGGGGGATCCTTGAATATCGGACTAATGACCGCTGTGCTTCAGGGACCGGTTTTTTCATCGAACTGGCCGCCCAGGCCATGGAGCTACGGCTGGATGAATTGGACCCCGCCGCCTGGCGGGCCAAGAAAAGGGCCCATATCGGTGCCCAATGCGCGGTTTTTGGGGAAAGTGAAATCATCTCACACGTCAATGACGGGGTTGAGCCGCCTGAGATCGTGGCCGGTCTGACCTATGCCGTCGGCCTGGGAGCGGCAACGATGGTCCGCCGTCTGGGGATTGTGAAGGATATCCTGGTGACCGGCGGGGTGGCCAAGCTGAATAGCGTTATCCGGTCCCTGGAAGAAAATCTGGAGACAGAGACTTGCCTGCCGGACTGCGACCCCCAGATCGTGGCGGCCATCGGTGCGGCCCTGGCCGGTGCGGAATTCAAACAAAACCAAGTCGAGGCTGACTGACATTGAAGGGTGACCAATTATGATTTTTGCAGGATGTGATGTGGGCTCCCTGACCGGTAAGGCGGTGCTCCTTCAGGATAGCGAGATCAAGGCCTATGATATCATGCGGGTTCGGCCCCGTCCGGAACAAACGGCCCATGAAGTGATGACCAAGGCCTTAAACAAGGCCGGCTTGACTTTTGATGACATGGCTTATTGTGTCAGTACCGGCTACGGCCGGGAGCGGATCCCTTTTGCCCAGAGCAGTATTTCCGAAATCTCCTGCCACGGCCGGGGGGCCCATTGGGTCAATCCGGAGGTCAGGACCATCATCGACATCGGAGGACAGGATCTGAAAGTAATCCGGGTGGACCAGTTCGGTTATATGGCCGATTTCATTATGAACGACAAATGCGCCGCCGGTACGGGACGGTTCCTCGAAAACATGTCCAAGGTCCTTGGACTTACCCTGGATGAACTCGGTCCCCTGGCCTTTGAGGCCACCCGGCCGGTGGGGATTACCAAGACCTGTACGGTCCTGGCCCAGTTTGACGTTCTCTGCCTCCTCACCGACGGGGAAGCCAAGGCCGATATTTCAGCCGGTATCGCCCGGGCCATGGCCGAGCGGATTGCCAAAATGGCCAGGCGGGTGGGCTTAAAAAAAGAGGTGGCCATGACCGGCGGCGTGGCCAAGAATCCCGCTGTCGTCAACAGTCTTCAAGAGGTCCTGGGGGTTCAATTGTATGAAATGACCGAGGTGGATCCCCAGAGCATCGGTGCCCTCGGTGCGGCCCTTTTTGCCCGGGAACGTTTTGAACGGCAGAAAAAAAGAGGGGGCTAAAGGAGACACCATGGGGGTATCCAAAAAGGAAGGCCAAAAAAAAGTGATTGCCGTTGCCGGCAAGGGCGGGACCGGTAAAACCACTCTGACGGCCATCATGGCCAAACTGTTTTCCCAGGCGGCTATCGAATCCTGGCCGTGGATGCCGATCCCCCAATAAGCCTGGCTTACGCCCTGGGGGTTAAACCGTAAATGACCGTGGGGGAGATGCGGGCTGTCATGATCGAAGATCCGAATGAAAAAAGGCGGATCAGGGACAAGCATATGGCCGAAGTGATCCGCGATGAATTGGTGATCAAGGCAAATGGTATCAGCCTCCTGGTTCTGGGCCAGCCGGAGGCGGCCGGCTGTTTTTGTGGTTTGAACGACCTGCTGAAATTCGGTATAGAGTCCCTTTCCAAAAACTACGATATTACCCTGATCGACTGTGAAGCCGGCATCGAACAGATCAACCGCCGGGTCCTCAGTCGCGCTGGATATCCTGATCATGGTCTCAGATCCGACTCAAAAAGGAGTCCGCACAGCCGCTCATTTAAAAAACATCGCCGAGAAATACGGCGTTATGGGCCGCTACCAATCCGGCCTGGTCTTCAATCGCGCCCAGGAGGACCTAGGCGACCTGGAGGCGATGGCTGAAGGCCATGGTCTTAAGGTCTGGGGGAAGGTTCCTCTGGATGAAAAAGTGGCCCTTTTCGACCGAACGGGACGACCCACAGTGGACTTACCCGATGATGCCCCAAGCGTCCTGGCAGTGAGAAATATCTTTCTCCGTCAAGGGTTCTTGCTAACCGAATAAAGAAATAAACCCAACGAAAATCCCTCCGAAAACCTTGGGGACATCCTATAGTCCATCTTGTTTAGGAGTAACCTCCCTTTTTGCTTGACTCCGTTCTTTTGAGCATTCTACACTACACCCTCATCAACAGATGATCTCAGCCGGCGTTAAGGATCCTGCGGATCAAGGAGGAAACAGGAAAATGGACTTTGGGTACTTTTTGAGAAGACTGGATCAGGGCTGTCATGTGAACCCGGACAAAGAGGCCGTGATCTTTAAAGACGAGAGGATCACTTACGGGCAGTTGAGAGACCGGGCTTACCGACTGGCCAATGTCTTGCGGACCCTGGGGGTTGGCAAGGGCGACCGGGTGGCCGTACTCCTGCGGAACTGCACCGAGTGGTTTGACATCTTCTTCGCCGTGGCCGGCCTGGGGGCCGTCTTGGTCCCGGTGAATTTTCTGCTCAGGTCCAAAGAAGTGGAATTCATCATCAACGACTCCGGGGCTTCCGTGCTCTTGGTGGGAGAGGATCTTCTGGACCTGGTCGATACGAACAAGGGCGGCACACCGGATCTCAGGAATATCATCTGTATCGGCGGACAAGCACCCTCCCCTTCTGTCCTTTCCTATTCGGCCCTGGTTAATCAGGCCAAGGCCTCTCCGGTTTTTGAAAAAGTGGAATCGGAAGACCTCTTCCTTTTGCAATACACCTCCGGAACCACCGGGTTTCCCAAGGGGGCCATGCACACCCAGGGGACAGTGGCCTGGAATTCCTTCCATCAGGTGGGTGATTTTGAGGTTACGGCCTTGGAGCATTACCTCTGCGTACCCGGACTCTGCTGGGTCGCCGGGTTCCACGACTACACCCTGGCCACCCTGTGGATGGGCGGCACCGTGGTGGTGATGCCCAGCGGCGGGTTGGAGATCGGCTACCTTGTTGGAGCTGATTGAACGGGAAAAAATCACCTTGGCGCTTCTGGTGCCCACTATCGTCAAACAGTTGATCGACTACCCCGGCCTGTCGAACTACGGGCTGAAAAGTCTGAAAAGAGTGCTCACCGGGGCTGAACCGGTGCCGGTCACGGTGATCGAGGCCTTTAACCGGCTGATCCCGCAGACCGCCCTGCTTCAGGGTTATGGTCTGTCCGAAGGCCCTTCCATCGCTATCTTTATGAAAAAAGAAGATGCCCTCCGAAAAATCGGCTCGACCGGAAAGCCGGTAACCAATTGCGAAGTGCTGATCGTCGATGAGGCCATGAACCGGGTTCCTCCGGGCGAGAAGGGAGAGATCGTCATCAAGAGCCCGGCCACCATGAAGGGCTATTGGAACAAACCTGAAGCTACCAGCGAGGTCTTTGCCGGAGGGTGGATGCACACGGGAGATCTGGCCGAATACGATGAGGAGGGTTATATCTACATCCGGGGCCGAAAAAAGGACATGTACATCAGCGGCGGGCTGAACGTCTATCCGGCCGAGATCGAAAACGTCATTCTGAAAGATCCGGCTGTGGCCGAGGTCGCCGTCATCGGGGTCGCGGACCAACGGTGGGGAGAGGTCGGTTGGGCCGTCATCGTCTGCAAGGAGGGGCAGTCCGTGGACACGGGCACGGTCAAGGCCCTGTGCACCGCTGAATTGGCGGCCTATAAAGTGCCCAAGGAGATCATCATTCGCTGCGACCCTCTTCCCAGAACGGCCTCGGGCAAGGTGAAAAAATTTGCCTTGAGGGAGGAGCTTGAAAGGAAGGGCTAAGTCAATCCTTCTTCGGCCATCCAGGCCTTTAAATCAGCGGTGGCCCTCTCGGCATAGGCCTTCCCCCGAAAGCGCCGGTTCACCTTTTTTTCAAGCGGAGGAAAAATTCCGAAATTGACATTCATGGGCTGAAAATCTTTTTTCGGTTTTTGAGTGATATGGGCCACCAGCGCCCCGATGGCCGTGGTCGACGGTGGGATCACCAAGGGCCTATCCTGAAGAAACCGGACTGCCATTGATCCCGGCCAAAATCCCCATGGCTGCCGATTCCACGTAGCCTTCCACCCCGGTGATCTGCCCGGCCAGGATAATAGGAGGGGCCTTTTTAAGCTGCAGGGTTGGGAGCAAGACCTCCGGTCCATTGACAAAGGTATTGCGATGGATACTGCCTAAACGGGCGAACTCCGCCTTTTCCAGACCGGGGATCAGACGAAAGACGCGCTCCTGTTCCGGCCATTTAAGCTTGGTCTGAAAACCGACCATGTTATATAAAGTCCCCTCCTGGTTATCCTGACGCAACTGGACCACGGCAAAAGGGATCTCTCCGGTCCTGGGATCGGGCAATCCCACCGGTTTCATGGGTCCAAACCGCAAGGTGTCTTTTCCTCTCTGGGCCATTATTTCAACCGGGAGACAGCCCTCGAAATAGCGCACCTCTTCGAAGGGATGAAGGGGCACTTGTTCGGCCTGAAGCATTTGCTCCAGGAAAACCGCGTAATCCTTTTTATCCATAGGGCAATTGATGTAATCCCCTCCCCCGTGGCCGTACCTTGAACCTCGATAGGCCTTGGTGAAATCAATGGATTCCTGAGTGACAATCGGGGCGATGGCATCATAGAAGTGCAGATGAGTCGAACCAACCAGTTGTCCGAGATCCCGGGCCAATTCAGCGGTAGTCAAGGGACCGGTGGCCAGGATCAATGGGCCTGTTCCAGGAAGGGAGGAGACGTCCTGGTTGATGACTTCGATCAAGGGATGGGCCTTAATTTTAGCCGTAATCTCTTGAGCGAAGCCTTCCCGGTCTACGGCCAGGGCCTTCCCGGCCGGCACTCGACGGGTCGAGGCCGCCTCCATAACCAGGGAGCCCAATTGGCGCATTTCCTCTTTCAGCAGTCCCACCGCACTTTCCAAATCCTGGGAGCGAAAGGAATTGCTGCAGACCAGCTCGGCCAATAAAGGGGATGTATGGGCCGGAGAAAACCGCAGGGGCTTCATCTCCAGCAGCCGGACCGGAACCCCCTGTTTTACCGCCTGCCAGGCGGCCTCGCACCCGGCCAGTCCCCCGCCGATGATGGTTAATTTTTTGGAGTTCTTTTCGGGCTCCGATAAAGTCAATTTATGCCCCCTTCGAAAGATTGGCTTGATAAATATTTATATATTAGACCGCCCTTACAACACTGGCAATAACAAAGCATCACTCCAATGAATTCAATTGACTTTTTTCATTTAAACCATAAAAATAAATACTCACACGCTTTTCAGACCATAATTTAACCGCCATCTGGGACTGGAGGAATAAGGACCGAGAGGTGAATCGTAAAAAGGGCCATGGAGGTCTTTTGGGAGAATGGGGGTATCAATGAATGGATATTGAGCAAATAGTTCTAAAAAAATTTAAGGGGTTGCCCCAGGGGAAAAAACAAGAAGTTCTTGACTTTATTGAATTCATTGAACAGAAAGGCTCAAAAAAACGTCCCCCTTGTGCTCTGAAAGGTTTATGGAAAGATTTAAATATACAAATCACCGAAAAAGATATTATCGAAATCCGTAGGGAGATGTGGGGTAATTTTCCGAAGGAGGACACAACATGAGCTCACTTATTGTGGATACCCATACGATTATCTGGTACCTCCTTGCTTCTGCAAAGATATCTCAGAAAGCCATTACCGCCCTTGATGAAGCCCTTGAGGCCGGCAATTTTGTTTATTTGCCTTCCATTTGTCTGGTAGAGATCCTCTATCTTGTTGAAAAGGGGAGATTGCCCAAAGAAGCCTTTGACCGGATCAATCTTATTCTATCGAACCCTGAAAGCGGATTTGAAGTAGCCCCCCTGGATCTGGAGACTGCCCGTGCAGTTCAACGAACAAGACGATCCACCATTCCTGATATGCCCGGCCGGATTATTGCCGCGACAGCTCTTTTTTTAAATCTCCCCCTGGTCACCAGGGACAAAAAAATCGAGGCCGCGGGAATCACCACCCTATGGTAGGAATAAAGCCGGTCGAGGTATGGAAGTCGCTATTCAAACTTTTCATATTTTGTCGCCCTTGGGGGCATAAGGGTTTAGTATGGAACGTAGCAAGTCCTCTTTAAAAAAAATAGACGACCTTCTGGCTTTACTCAAAGCGATCCAAAATCAAAAAGAAATTTTACCCGATCTTTTGGTTAAATTTCGAGACCGCTACCGGGAAGTCTTACCGGAAGAGCGTCCCTGGTTTTTCGAGGCGGTGATTCACCAATTCGAAGTCGGCAAAAAGGATATAGAAAAAGAATTGCAGCTTTTATTGGCCGATGAAGGGAAAGATCCGGTGCAATGGCGGCAGGGCCTGATTACCCTGCGCCAGAAGATCGGGTCTCCCCGAATCCAGATTTTTAGAAACTTTTTGAATATTTCCGGTGGATTGAATTTTCTTTTGGATTTGCGGGCCGATGTCATTTCCGCTCAGCGTCAAAACGCGTTCAACTTGGAGCCTCTGGACCAGGACATCGCCCAACTGTTCAATCTCTGGTTCCAGGGGGGTTTTTTATTCCTCAATGAAATCACACTGGATTCCCCCTACCGTCAAATCCGTTATCTGAAAGAGCACGACCTGGTCCACCCCATGGCCAGCCTGGAAGAAATGGGCAACCGTCTCGGGGCGGACCGCCGCTGTTTCGGACTCTACCATCGCATTATGCCCGATGAACCCATGACCTTTATCGAGGTGGCCCTTACCCGGGGCATCGCCACCTCCATCCATGAGATCATCGAAAATCAGGGAAATGGGGGCCGCAAAAAAAACCCGGATACGGCCATATTCTATTCCATCAATAACACGCAGAACGGCCTGGCCGGGGTCGGTTTGGGTAAAGTCTTGATTTTTCAAGTAGTAGAAACCTTGGAGAAAAGCGATCCCGGCATAAGAATCTTTTCTACCCTGAGTCCTATCCCCGGATTCTGGGAAAGATATCTTAAACCCATTCTTACCGGGAAAGACCTTTCCTTCCAAATGAACCAGGATCGTTTATTGGAATTTTTCCCGGAGAAATCCCGGCAAACCTTTCTGAAAACCCATCAGGTCAAATCGGGAAAAAAGACTTCCGACTTGGGTGCGGCCCTTCTGGAGATCCTTTCCGATGGTCGCTGGATTGAAGATGCAGACTACCTTCGGATACTAAAAAAACCTTTGACGGAAATAGCCTATTTTTATCTCTCCCAGGAAAAAGACCGAAGAGGAAAACCCCTCAACCCGGTGGCCAATTTTCATTTGGGGAATGGAGCCACGGTAAGCCTGAAAAACGTCAACTTCGCTGCCAATTGCTTTCCGCGGGGACTAACGGAATCCTGCGGGCTCATGGTCAATTATATATACTCGCAAACCTGGCTGCAGCAGATCAGCCGGACCATGAAGGCCTTTTTGCCTTGGCGGGGTTAAGCAAAAACAAGGGCTCAAGGATTCCACGATCCGAGGGTTTAAGGGAATTATGGTCTGAGGTGAAAGGTCAAGGTCTACGATATACGGTTTTCCCTTGAACCTTAAACCTTGGACCTTGAACCTTCTGTTTCAGCTCCCTTCCCCTGCTGATACCCGCATTCCTTGTTGGCACAGGACCAAACGGTCCCTTCTTTTTTAGTCGTCTTTTCTACCAGGAAAGGGGCTCCGCACTTCGGGCAGGATTCCTTGACCGGTTTTCCCCAGACCATGAATTTACATTCCGGATAGCGGCTGCAGCCGAAAAATTTCAGCCCCTTTTTCCGAGCCACCCGGGAAACCAGCATGCCGGTACATCCGGGATTCGGGCAGGGAAACTCGGTCGTCACCGGCAAGGCCCCTTTGCACTTCGGATATTTTTCACAGGCCAGGAAGGTCCCTCCGAAGCGATTTTTTTTCACGACCATAGGCCCCCCGCACTTGGGGCAGACCTGGTCGCTAACGACCCTGGGAGAAACGTCAGGGGCCTGCCCTTCAGGTGAAAAAGGCTGGGTCTCTTTGCACTCCGGATATCCCGAACAGGCCCAGAAGGCCCCAAAACGCCCCTGGCGGACCACCATGGGTTTGTTGCATTGAGGGCATTGTTTCTCCGAATCCGTAGTCGGAGGGGCTTCCGGCGAAACGGGCTGTATTTTCCCTTTTTCATCTCGGACAAAATTCTGAGTCTGTTTGCAGGCGGGATAGGCCGAACAGGCCAAAAACGGCCCGTTTTTCCCGATACGGATGGTCATGGGTTTGCCGCAGGCCGGGCAGGCGATATCGGTTTTGACGCCATTTCCCCGCACCTGTTTCATGTTCGCCCGGGCCGAGGCCAGGTCCTTGGCGAAGGGCTGATAAAAATCCTGGAGAACCTTGGTCCATTCCATCTTTCCTTCTTCGATCTGATCCAGATTGTTTTCCATCAAGGCCGTGAATTGGACATCCAGGATGTCGGGGAAATTTTTTACCAGAAGATCATTGACCAAAAAGCCCAGTTCCGTGGGCTGGAAAAAGAATTTCTCCTTTTTGACATACTCCTTATCCTGAATGGTGGAAATGATGGCCGCATAGGTGCTGGGACGGCCGATCCCTTTTTCCTCCAACTCTTTGACCAGGGTGGCCTCCGTGTAACGGGCCGGCGGCTGGGTAAAATGCTGCCTGGGGGTGATCTGGAGCAAAGTCAGTATTTGGTCAATCTTCAGATCCGGCAGTTGTCCTTTTTTCTCTTCCTCTTCGTCTTCCGAGGCCACAATATCCTTGCCGACCTCATAGACCGTGGTAAAACCCGGAAACCGCAGGATCGAACCCGTAGCCCGAAGCAGGTAATCACCGGCCTGGATATCTACCGAGGTTTGATCATAAACGGCGGCCTTCATCTGACTGGCCACAAAGCGGTTCCAGATCAGGCGGTACAGGGCTAATAAATCCTTATCCAAATGGGCCGTCAGGGCCTGGGGGGATAAATTCATGGAAGTCGGGCGGATGGCCTCATGGGCATCCTGGGCCGATTTTTTATTGGTATAAAAATGGGGTTTGCCGGGAACATATTCCTGGCCGTATTTATCCTGGATATAATTTCTGACGGCCGTCAAGGCCTCCTGAGAAACCCGGGTGGAATCGGTCCGCATATAGGTGATCAGACCCACCAACCCCTCGGCCCCCACCTCGACCCCTTCATAGAGTTTCTGGGCCAGGAACATGGTCTTTTTGGCCGGGAAACGCAATTTTCGAAAGGCCTCCTGCTGCATCTGGCTGGTGGTAAAAGGAGGTAAAGGATTTCGCTTCCGTTCCTTTTTGTCGACCTTGACCACCTGGAACCGCTCTTTGGACAAGCGGTCTACGATCATCAGGGCCTGTTCTTCATTGACGACCTTGACGGACTTCCCCTGCCCTTTGATCAGCCGGGCCTCAAAATCTGGGGGAAGATCGGCCTGAAGCAGAGCGGTAATGGACCAGTATTCCTTGGAAACAAAGGCCTGGATTTCCCGCTCCCGGTCGCAGATGAGCCGAACGGCCACCGACTGGACCCGCCCGGCACTCAGGCCCCTTTTGACCTTGTCCCAAAGGAGAGGTGAAATCTGGTAGCCCACAAGACGGTCTAAAATCCGGCGGGCCAATTGAGATTGAAACCGCTGTTCATTCAACTGCTCCGGGTGACTCAGGGCCTCCTGAATCGCCCTTGGCGATAACTCATGAAACAAGACCCGGTGAAACTCCTTGTCCTTGCCGGCTAATTCTTCGGCTAAATGCCAGGCAATGGCCTCCCCTTCCCGGTCAGGGTCCGGGGCCAGGTAGACATGGCGGACCTTTTGGGCCGCCTGCTTCAATTCTTTCAGAATTTTGCTTTTCCCGGAAATAATCTGGAATTCCGGTTTAAAATTATGTTCGATATCCACACCGAGCAGATTCTGCGGCAGATCCTTGATATGCCCGAGAGAGGCCTTGACCTCGAATCCCGGTCCAAGATATTTTTTGATGGTTCGCACCTTGGTCGGCGACTCCACAATCATTAATGATTTTTCCATTATCCTTGTTCCATCATCCTCTATTTTTTCCCAAACTGAATTTCCTTGAAAATGTTGACACTATAAAGGGTCTAATAATAATGCCAACATAATCCCCCTCACCCCCGTCCTCTCCCTCCAGGGGAGAGGGGACCAAATTAACCTTCCTCCCCTCGATGGGGGAGAATAAGGTGGGGTTCCAGCCTCTGCCTTATCGATGCACAAAAAATTTCCCCGGCATTTGTTTTATCAATCCCTTGAGTTCCATCTGCAGCAACAAAGACAGGATGCGGGATATCCCAATCTCAGACTTTCGGGTTATTTCATCCACATGAAGAGGCTCATCGGAAAGAAGGTCCCAGATCTGTTTCTCCTGTGGGGACAGGACCGCTATACCTACAGTCTCTTGCGGTTCCTCTTCTTTGGGTTTAAACGGCTCTTCCCAATGAAGTTCTTCCAGGATATCCTGGGCGTGTTCCACGAGCTTGGCCCCTTGCTTGATTAACCGATGAGTCCCGGAACTTTTAAAGGATTCAATGCTTCCGGGAACGGCAAAGACTTCTCGCCCCTGATCCAGGGCCAGCCGGGCCGTGATCAAAGAACCACTCCTCTGGGTGGCCTCGACGATGACCACTCCCAAAGACATGCCGCTGATAATCCGGTTGCGAATCGGAAAATTTTGTCGCTCCGGGAGGGTGCCCAGGGGAAATTCGGAACAAACCAAGCCTCGTTCAACGATTTGGTCAAAAATCTTTTCATTTTCCGGGGGATAAACGACGTCCAGCCCCGAGCCGAGCACAGCCACGGTCCGGCCTCCGGCCATCAAAGCCCCCTGATGGGCCGCCGCATCGATACCCCGGGCCAGGCCGCTGACGATAGTCAATCCGTTTTTTGATAAGCTCCAAGCCAACCGTTCGGTCATCCTGATCCCATAGGCGGTCCCCAGGCGAGACCCCACCAAGGCCAGAGAGCGGTCGTCCTGGACGGAAGGAGATCCTTTGTAATATAAATAAGGGGGAGGGTCATGGATCTTGGCCAGGAGCAAGGGATATAAAGGATCATGTAAGGTCAGGACCCCTACTCTCTGCCGTTCCAGTTCATCCAGCTCTCGATCGATTTTTTCCGCCCTTTTAAATCTGACGATGGCCAGGGCGGTGTTCTTCCTCATCCCTTCGACGGAGGCTAAATCCTCAAGTTCTACTTGAAAAACCTTTTCCGGGGTCCCATATCTCTCCAGGAGACGGGCATAACTCACCTGCCCTACTCCGGCGATCCGGTTCAAGGCCAGCCAGTAATAGAGGGAAGATCGATCCATCGTCGCTATCGCTGAAGTTCGGAGTTTTTAAGTTCGGGGTTAAGAACCCTTTCTCCGAACTCTCAACTCCGGACTCATTTTTTACTATCTCAGACCGGTTTTGGCGGCTGCGGGGGGGCATCCTGAGCGGTCCCGGCCAAGCCGGACACAAAACCTCTGGCCACCTTGACGCGAACCTTATCGGCCACTTCCAGGACGATGATGTTATCGTTGATGTCGGCGATCCGGCCGTAAATCCCCCCACTGGTGATTACGGAATCCCCTCGCTTTAAATTGGCCAATAATTCTCGATGTTGTTTGGACTTTTTTTGCTGAGGTCGGATCAACAGGAAATAGAAAATCACAAACATCAACACCAAGGGGATCATTCCGGCATATCCCCCGGCCCCAGACCCGCCGGACCCCCCTCCCGGAAGTCCCATGGCCTCGGCAACACCAGTAAATAGATTCATAAAGGTTACTCCTTTCTTTGATTATAAAAATCTTTTTTAAATTCCAGAAAACGATCCTGGACGATGGCTTCCTGCAGGGCCCGCATCAGCTCCATAAAATAATGAAGGTTATGCAGGGTGTTCAGTCGATAAGACAGCAGCTCCCTCGAAACATACAGATGACGAAGATAGGCCCGGGAATAATTTCGACAGGTATAACAGGGACAATCCGGGTCGATCGGCTGCGGGTCCTCGGCATATTCGGCCTTTTTGATAATGATCGGACCTTTCCGGGTGAACAACATCCCGTTGCGGGCATTACGGGTCGGCAAGACGCAATCGAACATATCGGCCCCCAGGCCTACGCCTTCAACGAGGTCCTCAGGAGTCCCCAACCCCATCAAATACCGGGGTTGGTCGTCGGGTAATAGGGGCAAGGTATAGGCAATGATTTCCTGCCTCTGCGATTTTCCCTCGCCTACACTCAACCCCCCCAGGGCGTATCCGTTAAACCCGATGTTCACGATTGATTCGGCGCTCTCTTTGCGCAGGTCCTTAAAAACGCTCCCCTGAATGATTCCGAAAAGGGCCTGGCCTTCCCTTTGATGAGCTTCCTTGCAGCGAAGGGCCCAATCACGGGTCAATTCATGGGAGAACCGGGCGTAGTCATAAACGACCGGATAGGGCGGGCATTCATCCAGACACATGGCAATGTCCGATCCCAGGGCCTCTTGAATTCGGACGGCCAATTCAGGACTCAAAAAATGGCTGGAGCCGTCCAGATGTGAACGAAAATAAACCCCCTCCGGGTTGATCTTTCTTAAGGCCCCCAGGCTGTAAACCTGATAACCTCCGCTGTCGGTGAGGACCGGTCCCGGCCAATGCATAAAATGATGAAGTCCTCCTAAACGGGCGATCCTTTCATGACCCGGCCTCAAATAAAGATGATAGGTGTTGGCTAAGATAATTTCAACTCCTAAGGATTGAAGATCTTCCGGCGTCAAAGCCTTGACCGAACCCTGCGTGCCGACCGGCATAAACACCGGAGTGCGGATGACGCCATGAGGGGTGTCGATCCTTCCGCTCCTGGCCTGGCTATGGGCCTCATGATGTTCGACTCGAAAAGAAAACATTCTTTAGCTTTCAGCGATCAGCGATTCAGCGGTCAGCTTTCGACATGTTTTTATTGGCTGTCTGCTGATCGCTGTCCGCTATCCGCTTAAATAATGAACATGGCATCACCATAACTATAAAACCGATAGTCGTGCTCAACGGCCTCTTGGTAGGCCTGAAGGATTTTTTCCCTCCCGGCAAAGGCCGATACCAATAGAAGCAGGGTGGTCCTGGGTAAATGAAAGTTGGTGATTAATCCGTCGATCATTTGAAATGAATAGCCCGGCCTGATAAAAAAATCGCATTCCCCTTCTTCGTATTTTATACATCCATGCTTCACGGCCTGATATTCCAGGACCCGCGCACTGGTGGTTCCCACGGCGATAATCCGTTTCCCGCGCCTTTTTTGTTCTCCGATCACCTCGGCGGCTTGGGCCGTGACCTGAAAGGCTTCGGTGTGGATCTTATGCTCGGCAATGTTCTCCGTTTTTATGGGAGCAAAGGTCCCATAGCCGACGTGCAAGGTAATGGGTGCGAAAAAAATCCCCTTTTCCCGCAGGGCCGTCATAAGCTCCGGTGAAAAATGCAGACCGGCGGTGGGTGCGGCTATCGCCCCGGGATGATGGGCATAGACGGTCTGATAGCGCTCCAGATCCCGTTCCAGGAGGCTGGAATCAGGACCGTTTCTTTTTATGTAAGGAGGGAGGGGAACCGAGCCGAATCTTTCCAAGGCCGAATCAAAAGAGCCTTCAAAAACAAAGCGAACCAGGGCCGTCCCGTTAGGAGAAGGAGGCAGGATTTCTCCTTCCAACCCGGGGCCAAAATTCAGCCGTTCGCCCGGGCGCATTTTTCTCCTGGCCTTTAGCAGACAAGAAATCGTACAGGCACCGAAGATCGGACCGACCGGATAGTTCAAAACCAGACATTCCACCCGGCCCCCGCTCTTCTTTTTTCCCTCTAAGCGGGCAGGGACTACCTTGGTATTGTTAATCACCAATACATCGCCGGGATTCAGATAGTCGATGATTCGATTAAAAATATGATGCTCTCGGCTCCCCGTCTTCCGCTCCAAGACCAAGAGCCGGGAATGATCTCTTCGGGCACAAGGTTCCTGGGCGATTAAATGGGGGGGAAGCGTAAAATCAAAATGGGATAGAGTCAATTCCATAAATAGTTCTGCTTAAAATATACTGAAAAATTTGGGTTCTGCAGGCTGATCAAAAACGCACAGATACAAGGCGCCCGAAATTCCAAGGAATAAGGCGTACATAAAAGTACGCCGCAATGACGCGGAATGAGGGCAACGCCGTAGATGCGCGTTTTTGTTCGCCCCACAGCGCGGCTCACTCCCACCCCTTCGGGGCGGTGCCCGGTTTCATCAGCCTGTCAGCCATCCGGAGCGGCGGGCCAGGTATATCAAAACAAGGCCGACCATCATGGATATCAGCCCATAAACCCTCAACCGGGACTCCGGTAATTCCAGAATCCGCCCAATCCAAGTCTTAATGGTTTCCGGAAAGGCAAAATAGGGCAACCCCTCTAATACCAGAACCAGTCCCAATACGGTAATTAAATCTTGCATGGCCGAAAAATTAAAAAATACCACCCCTTATCCTGCAAAAGCTGAATTGCAGAGGGGTGTGCCTCCTTACGCCTAATCAGGATAATAGCCTTTAATACACTTCAAGCTTATTGTCAAGCCGGGAAAACGGCCTGCTCCTCCTCACTTCTGACCACATGATCGATGGATCCGTTTGAAAAAGGGCAAAGGGAAACCGGTAATTAAATTCTTTGCCGATGAATAGAAATAAGGCTGACTGATTTAAAAGGACGTCATGCCCTCGGTTTCCCGGCGCGGTTAAAAGCGCAATGGCTGATTAAAGGGGGGCAGACTACTTGCTGGGGCCGGGAATATCTATAGTGGTACAACTGCCGGATGAACAGGATCTTTCACTCACCCTGGGAAGGGACGACCCTTCTCTTGAAGAACTCCCAACGTGTATTTTGGAAAGGACTCGGCTAATCTCCGGAGACTGGCAGGATGGACAGACCGGGGCCATGAGGTCATCGCTTTGAACGGCCAGTAATTCGAAGGTTTTCTGACAATGGTCACAACAAAACTCATAAATAGGCATGATGAGATTCTCCAGGACAAAATCATGTCCTCAAAAAAAAATATAAAAGTTTTTATTTGTTCCTCTTTAAAAGGCTCGATAACACCGCATCTTCCGCGAAGCCGGAAGCCAGAAAATTATCCTGAGACGAAAAGTCTCTGGATCCCGATCGCATGGGGATGATACCCGGGAAATTCATAATGGTTAGTCAAAAAATCCGTGCTTTTTCAAGCCTCTAATTTTATTAAAATAATTTTATATCACACTAAAAAAATAAATTCAATAATTTAAGATTTGAAATCCGGGGAACGGTCCTGTAAAATGTCAAAAAAATTTTAAACAGAAAGGTATTCATGTGGATTGACTCTCACGCACATTTGGAGATGGACGCCTTTGATCCGGACCGCCCTCAGGTGATCGAGAGGGCATTTGAGAAGGGGATAAACCGTATCGTAACCATTGGGACCGATCTGGACAGCAGCCGTAAGGCCCTGGCCTTAGCCAAAGCCTATCCCAATATTTGGGCCACCGTCGGGGTCCACCCCCATGATGCCGCTTCTTTCAATCCGGGAATCCTTCCCCAATTAATCAAGCTGGCCGGCGAACCTAAGGTCGTAGCCCTTGGGGAAATCGGGTTGGATTTTTACCGCAACCTTTCTCCACAAAAGGTCCAAAAGGAAACCTTCCGCCGGTTGATTCAGTTGGCCCGTGAAGCCGCCCTGCCCATCATTATTCACGACCGGGAGGCCCATAAAGAAGTGCTGACGATTTTAAGAGAAGAAAGGGCCGATGAAATCGGAGGGGTATTCCATTGCTTTTCCGGCGATTGGGAAATGGCCAAACAATGCCTGGACCTGAATTTTTTTCTGTCCATCACCGGGGCGGTCACCTATAAAAAAGGCTCGGTCTTGGAAGAAGTCGTTCGCCAGGCCCCCATCGAATCCCTGCTCCTCGAAACCGATGCCCCTTATCTGCCACCTCATCCTTATCGGGGGAAGCGAAACGAGCCAGGTTATCTCATCCATACGGCCGATCATGTGGCCCGGCTTCGGGGCATTTCCTTGGATGAGTTGAGCCAGACAATCTTGAATAATACCCGAAGGGCCTTCAAGCGCATTCGGTAACTTCCGGCGAGGTGCTCCCCTTTTTTTATTTTGCTCTTCTCCTTTTAAGCCCACTCTTTAAGGTAATCTTTTGATTTAACGACTTTCCCTGGAATCCCCGAATCCTTGACCCCTTGAATCCTTCCCTTATCAGGCTATCGTTCTTTCCCAATCGGTCCTCACCCATTCCAATAGTTTCTTGGCCCGATCAAAATAGAGCTGAATCCCCTCCCAATTGGGTCTGCCGATGATTTTTTGCATCAGCATCCCATCTGTATCAAACCAGCGGGGAAGAAGGCCGCCTAAAAAATAGCCCCTGGTCTGAAGATCCAGGACGATGGTATTGATCCAGGGCCAGGCGAGATTCAGCCAAACCTGAATCACAATCACATCCCGACCTAAAATCTTTTTTTCTTCCTGTCCCAAAACCGTCGTAAAATCCCTCCCGGCCTGGTTTACCGCTACGCGGGCCACTTTGGCAAAATCGAAGACCTGGGTATTCAACTCCGTAGGAATATCCGGAAGCTGTTCGGAAGCGGATATATGGATCTGCCTTTTATCATCCAGACCGCCGTATAGATAATTTAACGGTTCTTCGTAAATTCTGGGCAGATACACCTCATGCGGCTTGGGTCGCAAGGCCTTAAAATCCAATAGGGTGGAAACCCGTCCTGAGGCGCTTTTTTCCTGGTTATAAGCACTCCCGGGCATGAGATCCACCTCAAGGGCATGAGTAATCCAACCCAACTTCGCTGTCGCCCTTTGGGAAAAGACATGATTGCAGACCGGTTCTCCGAAGATGGCCTCCACGCCGAACTGGGGAGCGATTTTTTCTCCGTGAACACCTAATCCGCTGAAGATACCCGCACCCCCGCGATAACCGGGATGCACCAGACCGGCCCCGGCTTCATAGACCTTTTTATAAGGGGCCGAGCAAAAGAGGGCAGTATGCCCGACAATTTCCCCCTTAGGTGTGCGGGCCACGCTGGAAATCGTCCGGCCGGCCGCGTTTTCTTCGATCAAAAGCTTCGGGTCGATAAAGGTTTTTATGGGATACTCTTCTCCGTAGACCGTCTTGAAAAGATGGACTACTCCCTCGGCGTCTTCGGGTCGGAAAAGGTCAAAGATATAACTCTGTCCCGGTTCGATTACATAATCCCTTGGTATGGAAGGCATGATTGCTCCCTGTTTCGGTTTTTGTCCCCTGAATGGGAGAAAGAGATCGAGGGTCAGGGCCGGAAACCGTCAAACCTTATTTGCGCGTTAACGGCATAAGGGCCAGCGCCCCCACGATCAACCACCCACAGATATAATAAAGGATCTTATAGTCCCAGTCATTTAAAATCCATCCCCCCAACAAAGGCCCCAGGAAAAAGCCCCCCTGGAACATCACCATAGCCAGGTTGGTGTTGAGGGCCCGGAACCGCACCGCCGAACAATCAAAGATCAGGCCGTTCAAAAGGGGCATGGCCACGCCCCAGCAGAGACCGAAACCTATCCCCAGTCCATAAAACAGATACAGGCCTTCGGTATGAGCCAGGATAAAATAAGCCGCCACCAAGCCGAATAAAGAAAACGCCAATAATCGGGCCTTGCTGCCTTTGTCCAACAGAGCCCCCCCAAAGAGACGGACGGCAATCTCCATAAAAGTAGACAGGGTGAAAAACAAGCCCGGATTGCTGATCCCGTTTTTCAAGGCATAGCCTTTTAAAAAGAAAAAGACCGGGGCAAAGGCCGTATAGACCAACAAGGAGATAAGCAGCAATGAAAGGACCTGTTTATCTTTCAGGTTCTCGATCAGTTCCCGGCCGGTGATCCGCTGTCCGGCTTTCCCTCCCTTTTCTTTGTCCTTCGTTTTGATCAAAAGGAGCAAGGGAAAAACCAACACCATGAGAAGCGCGGTAAAATACAGGACCGGCAAAAAGCCCCCGAAGACCCGGATAAGCGGGTCTAATAGGGGCGGCATAACCGCATAGGGAAGCAGGGTGATAACCGTGATTAAACCGAAGGCTTGGCCGCTTCTGGCTTCAGGGATGGAATCCATCATCTTGGTCAGAGCCGCCGTGGCCAAAACCACATAAATCCCACCGTGCAATACCCTGACGACGGCCATACTCCAGAAGCTGCGGGCCGGATAATAAAGAAGGAGAGAGGCTATAACGCCGACGGTGCTTATAAACAGCCACTTCCGGGCATTATCGGAATGGAGAAATGGACTGATGATCGGCCTAACGATTAAGGCGGTGAAAGCGAAGATCCCGATCAGAAACCCCAGGCTGGCAGCAGGCAAATGCAACTCTTCCTGGAGATAATTCTGAAATTGGAAGAAAACGGCGACATTGCAGAAAACCAGAAAGATGACGCCGTTTAATGCCAGAAATTCTTTGGTGAATATTCTTTCAGAAGGAGGCATGAGTATCCGTTTACAATCTATCTATAGACTTACAATACAAACTGGTCCGGCTTTTTAAAAGCCTTCGGGGCAATGTTGATCTAATCAAAAGAGATCCTATCTTGTCAATGGATTTTAACAAGGGGGGTAAGCGAATTCCCTTTAGACTTTTAACAAAAATACCTGTTTCCAGATTTCCTATTCCATGATAATAATTGACAAAGGAAATGAGTCGGTCTCACTTATAAATCCAATGCGTCAAAGAGGAAGAGGTTCGATTTCACCGAACGGAGAAGACTATCCTCACCAAAAAGGAAAGGGGGGCATTTATGGGGGAATTGGTTCTGCGCAAAGACGATAATGGACTTTGTACCTTATGGCTCAACCGGCCGGAGAAGCTCAATGCCTTGAATCTGGAAGTTTTCAAGGACCTTCGGTCCCATGTGGATGATCTGGCCGGGCAGTTTGACACCATCGGATGTGTCGTCCTGAGAGGCAACGGACGTTGCTTTTCCGCCGGTCACGATTTAGCGGCCATCGGCGCCGGTGAGGAATCGAAAAGCCGGCGATTCCAGCCGGAAACGGTCAACCTTCTGGCCAATCTTCCCCAGCCGGTCATCACTGCCGTTCACGGCCATTGCTACACCGGCGCCCTGGAACTGGCCCTGGCCGGCGATATCATCATTGCCGCCCAATCGGCCCTATTCGCGGATACCCATGGTAAGTGGGCTTTGACGCCGATTTGGGGGATGAGTCAACGATTGCCGCGCCGGGTGGGGATAGCCAAGGCCAAAGAGATGATGTTTACGACTAAAACGGTTACAGGTGAAGAGGCCGTGGCCATGGGCCTGGCCAACATGTGCGTGCCGGATGAAAACTTCGATGCCGAGATCGAATCTTTGGCCAGATCGATCCTGGCCACCTCCTGGTTCAGCAACCGGGCCAACAAAAGACTGCTTGAATACACCGACGGAATGTCCCTGCATGACGGACTTCGCCATGAATTCGACCTCAACGAAGGCGTGGGGCCGGATATGGCGGAACGAATCTTATCCTTCAAAAAAAGGGGATAGCTTTTGGTATTTCCTTAGGAGTGCAGCCAATGCGTTATTTCAAATTCCTTTGTGCGGTCCTGTCTTCCGTCTTTTTATTCGGATGTTTCCAAACCGATACGGTTATACATCTCAAGCCGGACGGAAGCGGTTTTATCGAGGAGACCTTTATGCTCTCTAATTCGGTCCTGGACTCCGTTCAGAACCTGGGCAAGAGAGTTAGCCGCCGATGGCACCAGCATTAAAAACGAAGGCAAGAAGGAAAGTAAGGACCCCGTACAGGGGATGATAGAAGAAGCCCGGTCCAGGGCCGGGCAGTACGGCCCCAACGTGGAGTTCGTTTCCGCAACCCCGGTGAAGACGGAAACCCTGGGCGGTTACAAAGCCCTATACGCCTTTAAGGATATCAATACCCTTAGGATCAACCAGAATCCTAAAAATAAGACCGGAAAACCCGGGGATGGCCAGGACCATTCCGCCAAAAAGGAAGAAGTCAATCCTCTTCAGACTGGTGAAAGGACCGGTATCGACCCTTACCGTGACGATGCCCAGGAATAAAGAAGAAAAGAAAGATCGGGTTCAAAAGGATAAAGAACCGATCAAAAGCCCAGCAGACCCCCAGACGGCGGAGATGATGAAAGAGTTATTCAAAGACATGGGGGTAAAGGTTTCCCTGGAAATAGAAGGCACCATTATTAAAACCAATGCAACCTATCGAGACAAGACCGAACTTACCCTTGTGGAACTGCATTTCGGCAAGATTCTCGAAAACAAGGAAGTCTTTGACAAAGTCAGTGCCGCCGAACCTAAGACCATAGAGGAGATGAAGGAACTGGTCAAAGACCTCCAGGGGCTAAAGATAGAAATGAATAATCCCGTTGTGGTGGAATTTAAATAGGGATCATCTCCAACTCCCCTATATTCCTTTTTCACTAAGCCATTTGATTATTCGATCGGCTACGGATTTCCATTTATCTTCCAGCATCATATCATGGGCCATTCCTTTGAAGATTTCAGGTCTTGTGCCATAAGCCTTGGCCGTGGCTTCAATTTCATCAGGATGGAATATGCTGTCGTCCTCCGCCCCGAGTACCAGCAATTCCGTTGAGACTTTTTCCGGTTTGGGCAGGTTGAAAAGCATCATGTCCAGGAAGGCCAGATAAGATTCATCCTGCAGAAGGCTGAAATATTTATTCAGCTTGTCAGGAGGGATGTCCGCGGAAAAGAAGGATTCCCGCGCGAGTTCGGCCGTGCCGATAATCGGATAAAGGCTCCAGGTCAGGTTGGCTTTTAAAAAAGCCAGCGGGTGACGCCGGGCGATCCGCAGGGTCGTTTGGAACACCCCTTTGACCGGAACCGAAGCCAGCAGCACCGCCGCGGGGACGGCCTGCTCCTCCAAATATTTTTGGACCACCAGACCGCCCATGGAGTGTCCGACCAGAACCGGCTTTTCCGGTAATTGGCCCACCACCTGGGCCACGTCCGCCACATAATCCGCGATGCGCAGTAGGCTGAAATGGGCCGGTCCATCACTCTTTCCATGCCCCCGTAAACTCAAGGCGTGAGCGGTATAGCCCCTTTCCGCAAAATAAGGCAGAAAGTTTTCCTCCCAACACCAGGCCCCATGCCAAGCCCCATGGACAAAGAGAATTGGCGTCGGATGAGAACCCCCCTTTGGCTCATGGGAAATAACTTCTAATTTCACAGTACCCTCCTCAGGGGGTACAAATAGCTGTCCCTTTCAACCGGAACAGATTCATACCGTCCTTAAAATAATGGCCCGTCACCAACCTGAATAAAATGGATGTCCCATTTTAATCAAATGGCCTCATAAGGGATAAATCCTTTTGGTCTTCCTCCCCGCAAAACACTGGCCGGTTTGTTGAAAACATTGCTCTCGAAAATATGTTTAAGCAGTTTTTCTCTATGCTCCGGAGCGGCCAGGTAGGCTATGCCGACGGCGTGTTCGGTGATGCTGAGCCCTCTCGGATCAAAGGCGCCATATTCGGTGACGATGACAACCGGATCAGCCGGAATGGCCGTAGTCGTGATTCCCTCGGGAGATTTGTCGACTATTTTTGAAAGATCATGGGTGGTGGATTTCATGGCGATGATGGGAACGCCTCCTTCAGACAGATAGGCGCCTCTTAGAAAATCGGCCTGCCCTCCGACACCGCTATAAATGTTTCGGGCTTGCAAAGAGTCGGCCCATATATTGCCGTGGAGGTCGACTCCCATGGCGCTGTTGATGGCCACCATCTTATGTTCTCTGGCAATATGAAGAATGCCGTTGGTTCGGTCCGAAGGCCTGCTTTGCAGAGAACTGTTGTTATCGTACCAATGGTACCCTTCCGGACTGCCCGAGAGAAAAATGGTCGCTATCGAAAAACGGTTGGTCAGATAACGATTGGTCACCAGGTCTTTTTCCACCAGCTTCCTCATGGCGTCGGAGAACAGCTCGGTCCGTATTCCGAGATCTTTGGTTCCTTTTCGGATGATCGCCTCGGTAACCGCTTCCGGTACTTCTCCGATTCCATACTGCAAGGTGCAGCCGTCGGTGATAAAAAGCGTTGAAATGATGTCGGCAATTTTTTTTGCCCGTTCATCCGGTTTTTTAACCGGGTTGAGCGGCAAATCATAGTCGCTGTCGACGATAAAATCGATATCGGTTTCATGAATCGTTGTGCCCAGCACGAACGGCATCCGCAGGTTTCTTTCTGCAATGACGATCCCATTATTTTCTTTGGCCGTATACACCGCGGCCAGAACGGCTTCAACGGTTGTCCCCAAACTGTAGTTCCCGCCGTTGTCGGGGCCGGCGACCGTCAGGAGAACCACGTCCGGTTTCAGATGTTTTTTCACCTGTCTGGGAATATCCGAAAGATGAAGGATCTGGTAACGGGCCTTGCCCTCGTTGACCGCTTTTCTGGAATGATTCCCGTTAAAAATAATCCGATGCGTAATCCTCGTACAGGCCTCTTCACCGAACAAAGGACCGATATCGCCGAGCAGCAGGACACTCAGCATTTCCACATCCCTGATGCTGGTATCCTCCCACATCTGTTTAAGTAAAACCTGGGGCGTGGCGGCGTTCCCGGAGCAATAAATACGATCTCCCGGCCGAATGGTT
>CAVYLJ010000020.1:0-23757 GCA_963769305.1 uncultured delta proteobacterium
CCCCCACGTTGAAGGCCTTGGCCAGGGCCACGGCGATCTGGACGGCCGAATAGGCGTCATTGCACTGGCCTACATCCAAAAGACGGGGGATCCCGCCGATGTCTCCCAGTTCCTTGTCAAAGAAACGGAACTTGCCGCAGGCCAGGGTCAGGATAACCGTATCATTCGGTGCCTTTTCCACAAACTCGGTGAAATAATTACGGCCCGGCTTGGCACCGTCACATCCGGCCACCAGGAAAAAGTGACGGATGGCCTTGTTCTTGACCGCCTCGATGACCGTTCCGGCCACGCCCATCACGGTATTCCGGCCAAAACCAACGGTGACCGTTTTCCCGTCCAGGTCTTCGGCAAAACCGGGCAGGGCCAGTGCCCTTTCAATGGCCGGGGTAAAGTTTTTATCGGCAATGTGGGTAACCCCCGGCCAGCCGACCAGACCGGTGGTGAAAATATTGGCCTGATAGGATTCTTTTGGTTTCTGGATGCAGTTGGTGGTCATGATGATGGCCCCGGGAAATTCGGCGAATTCCTTCCCCTGATTCTGCCAGGCGGTTCCGTAATGTCCGTAGAAATGGCCATATTTCTTCAGTTCGGGATAGCCGTGCAGCGGCAGCATCTCCCCGTGGGTATAGACGGTGATTCCCTTTCCTTCGGTCTGCTTCAGGATCAGTTCCATATCCTTCAGGTCGTGGCCGGAAACCAGGATGGCCTTGCCCTTTTTATGGCCCAGGGGAACCTTGGTCGGGACGGGATGGCCATAGGTTTCGGTGTTGGCCGCGTCCAGGATTTCCATGGTCCTCAGGTTGATCTCGCCGGCCTTCATGGTCAGGCCGATCCAGTCGTTCAGGGTCAGGTCCTTGTTCAAGGCGGCCGCCAGTCCCTCATGGATGAAGGCGTAAATGGCCTCGTCTTCCTTGCCGAGGATGCGGGCGTGATCGGCGTAGGCGGCGATTCCTTTAATGCCGAAGGTAACGGTCCAGATCAGGGCATGAATGTCTCTATCCGTCGTTGTATCCGCCTGGATACCGACCTTTTCACCCTGGGCCGTCAGCCCTTCCAGACTCCCGGCCAGGGTTAAATTGGCCGGCCCGTCCGGAAAATCGACCTTACCCCCGGCGGCTTTAACCTTGGTCTTCAACCGTTCCCTTAAGGCGACGGTTTTTTCAAGGATGGGTGGGAACCGTTCGGGGTCAAAATCCACATTGGTCAGGGTGGAAAACATGGCTTCCGAGGTAAAGGAATTAACCTCCGGGTCGCTGATACCGGCCTTCCGGCCTTCTACCGCCACCTGGGACAACCCCCGCATGGCGTAAACCACCAGATCCTGCAAAGCGGCCACGTCGGGCTGTTTGCCGCAAACGCCGATCTTGGTACATCCTTCTCCTTTGGCTGTCTGTTCACATTGATAACAAAACATAATTTTCTCCTTTCAATTCTTTATAACGGTTTTTAAATTTTTTAAATCGACCTTTTTGTCTTTACAATAATCACTCAAGCCGGGGCCTGCATTGACTTAAGTCAAGACAAAGAATTTTTTTTATATTGCTTTGCTTTTATGGAAGACGGCTAAAAAGCCGGGCCTATTTATGATGGGGTTCGTAAAAAAGTCTCTCAGGTCGTCACCCCGGCGAAACAGGGGTCTGGAATGTGTTGAATTCCCTTGATTCCGCCCGACTTCCTTCGGAAGTCTCCTGAAGCTCGGCAAATCCGAGTGCCCGGAATGACAGGAAAAGTCCTTTTTGAATTTTTACGAGACCATCGTCTTTGATTGACAGGAATTTAATTTATTTCATTGTCTCAAAAATAAAGGAAAGATCAATAAAGTCAAACCTGTAAATGAATCGATAAATGACTGTATTTTAGGAGATGTAATGGAGGAGGTTCCCCCTTCCCCCCTCCGAGGAGGAGGGTGAAGGAGGGGGGGGAATTTTCATGCTTCGTGGAACCCCATACGGGCATGAGGGTTGAGAGGGCAAATAGAGCTCAAGGAACTTAATTTCAATGTCTTTGACCTGAATCCTTGACCCCTTGAATCTTTGAATCTTGGTTTATCCGGCTTAGGATGAAGAAGGCTGCAGGGCCCCGGAAAGCAGGATTCCCCCGTCGACCACGATCTCGGTGCCGGTCGTATAGCTGGAGGCGTCTGAGGCCAGGTAAATGGCCGCCCCGGCGATCTCGTCCGGTTCCCCGATGCGTCTCATGGGGGTCATCTGGGCCATGGCCTCTCGCTCCTTTTTGGCCTCTTCTTCCGAAAGGTGGAACCAGTGGGAATTGAGCATTTTGGTGCTGATCGGGCCGGGGGCGATGGTATTGACTCGAATGTTAAAGGCGGCCAATTCCGAGGCGAAGGCCTTGGTGATCATGCGGACCCCGGCCTTGGAAATACTGTAAACGCTTACGCCGGGCTCCGGCATAAATCCGTCGACCGAAGCGATGTTGATGATTTTGCCGCCGCCCTGGTTTTTCATGATCTTAGCTACCGCCTGGCTGGTAAAATAAAGGCCTTTCATGTTCAGGTTCATGATGGTATCCCAGAGCCGCTCATCGGATTCGAGCACGGAACCCATGGCCGGGCTGGCGCCGGCATTATTGACCAGGATGTCGATCCGGCCGAACTTGCTCATGACCGTATCGACCATCCTGTTTATTTCTTCCACCTTGCCCAGATGGGACTGGATCGGCAGGGCCTCTCCGCCAAAGGCCTTGATCTCAGCGGCGTTGGCTTCCAGATCGTCAATCTTCCGGCTGGTAAGGGCAACTTTCGCCCCGGCCTTGGCAAAACCCAGGGCGATGGCCTTGCCGATACCGCGGCTCCCCCCGGTCACAATGGCTGTTTTTCCCTGTAAAGAAAACTTGGAAAGCTCAAACATGATTAAACCTCCTTGAATTTTATGAATTTTTAATATTAAACTATGAAAAGAAATTATCAAGAAGAAAATAGGGATTGACCCTCCTTCTCTTTGCATTTTATAATCCCGCCAGCAAAAAAATGAGAAGGATAATCGGTAAGAATTCAATAACGGAGGTAAGAGAAATGGATTTCTCATTGAACGGTAAGGTGGCCCTCATCACCGGGGCCAGTCGCGGAATCGGACAGGCCGCGGCCATCGGGATGGCTCAGGCCGGGGCGGACATCGCCATTGCCAGCCGGAAACTTCCCGACCTGGAAAAGGTGGCCGAAGAGGTCAGGAAAACCGGAAGAAAATGCCTTCCGGTGGCGGCCCATGTGGCCAGGATGGAGGAGATCAACAACCTGGTGAAACGGGTGACGGATGAATTCGGAAAGATTGACATCCTGGTCAATAATGCCGCCACCAATCCCACCATGGCCCAGGCCCTGGACGTGGACGAGCGGGGCTGGGATGCGATTATGAACCTCAATCTCAAGGGGTTGTTCTTCTTGAGTCAAGCGGTGGCCAGAATCATGAAGGAAAAAGGCGGGGGAAAAATCGTCAATGTGGCTTCCATTGCCGGTATCAGTCCGGACCTGCTCCCGGTCTATTCCATCAGTAAGGCCGGGGTGATCATGGCCACCAAGGTGATGGCCCAGCAATGGGCGCCGTACCATATCCGGGCCAATGCCGTTGCCCCCGGTCTGACCAAGACCCGTTTCAGTGAGGCCCTCTGGAACAATCCGGACATCCTGAATATTGCCATGAGCAGGACGCCCATGGCCCGGGTAGCCGAACCCGAAGAGATGGTCGGGGCCATCATTTATCTGGCCTCAGAGGCTTCCAGTTATGTAACCGGTCAGGTTATTGCAGTGGATGGGGGGACGACGATATAATCGAGGCCTAAGGATCGAGGTTTGAGGTTCGAGACCCTCTTTGGGTACCGATGGAGCATAAACCAGGATTCCAGGGGTCCGGGGGGCAAGGATTCAAATGAAAGGCATGGAATTAAGACCCTTGAACCTCGAATCCTTGAATCCTTGCCCCCTTTTTTTAAAAAGCCCCTGCATAAATCATCTCCACGTCTTTCTCGGAAAGATCCCTGGGGTTGGTGATGAAAAGCCGGGATTGTTTCAGCCCGCCGGCCACCAATTTCGGTAGGACCGATTTTGAAATCCCATAAGCGGTGAGATCATAGGGGAGGTTGATGGCCCCCAAAAGCGTTTTAACCGCTTCCACCGACCTCCTCGCCCCGTCATAGCTCGACAGCCCGGCCACCGGCTCGCCCATGGCCGAGGCGATCTGGGCATATTTCTGAAAGTCTCCCGAGAGATTATAAGCCATGACATGGGGGAGCATAACGGCATTGGACCGGCCATGGGACAGATGATGTTCCGTCCCAAGGACATAAGCCAGGCCATGAACCGCCCCGAGCCCCCCGCTGGTAAAGGCTGTGCCCGCCAGGTTGGCCGCTAACAACAGGCTATACCGGGCTTCGACATTATTCCCCTTGGCATAGGCCTTCGGCAGATTATGGGCGATCAGAGAGATCGCCGCCAGGGAAAAGAGTTCGGCGTAGGGGGTGGTATTGACCGAAACATAGGCCTCTATGGCGTGGACTAAGGCATCCATCCCCGTATCGGCCGTCACCCCGGGCGGCAGGGACAGGGTCAACAGGGGGTCTAAGATGGCCACATCGGCCAAAAGATAATTGCTGTAGACCACCTTCTTGGTATTGTCGGTTTCATCGGTCATCACGAAAACCCGGGTGGCTTCACTGCCTGTTCCGGCCGTGGTGGGGATCAGGATTTTGGGTAGGCCTCGTTTGGGGACGGTGTCGATCCCTACGAATTCCAAGGCCCTTACGCCGTTGGGGGCCAGTGTCGCCGCACCTTTGGCCACATCCAGCGCACTCCCGCCGCCTATCCCGACCACCAGGTCATAATTTTTTTCACGGATCGTCTGTATGCAGGCATCCACGATGCGTACCGGGGGATCGGACTCCACCTGATGGAAAACCCCCACGGTCAGGCCTTGGGATTCCAGCATTTTTAAGGGGCCATCGACCAGTCCCGATTTGACGACCCCGGGATCGGTGACGATGAGCACCCGGCTTCCGCCCAGGGCCAGGGCCTCCTGGCCCAGGAGATTGATCACATTCTTCCCGAGAATCGTTTTTTGTGGAGATAATAAGTTTGAAACCTTATCCAAGTGCCGGTAAGTTTCGATCATGATGTTCTCCGATTGGTGATGATCCCGACGAAAGCCGGAATCCGGTTATTACG
This sequence comes from uncultured delta proteobacterium, assembly GCA_963769305.1. Lineage (GTDB taxonomy): Bacteria > Desulfobacterota > RBG-13-43-22 > RBG-13-43-22 > RBG-13-43-22 > RBG-13-43-22. The sequence continues at coordinate 5,174 of CAVYLJ010000020.1, forward strand.
GCCGATCCGCTTAGAGGCCGAGGTATTGTTTTAAGATTTCCTGTTTTTCCCGGAGCACCTGGACCGCGCCCTCCCATTTGATTTGCCCTTTTTCCAGGATATAGGCCCGGTCGGAAAGGTTGAGGGTCACCTTGGAATTCTGCTCAGAAAGTAAAATGGTCATGCCTTCTTCTTTGAGGGCCCGGATTTGATTTTCCAGTTCCTTAACGATCAACGGGGAAAGGCCTTCGGTGGGTTCATCTAAAAGGAGGAGCTCCGGATTGCCCATCAGGGTCCTGGCAATGGTCAGCATTTGCTGTTCGCCCCCGGAAAGGGTTCCGCCCAATTGGGCCTGTCTGGTTTTTAAGATGGGAAACATCTGATAAACCCGGTCAACGGTCCATGGGCCCTTTGAACCTTTTTTCATCCCCATCTCCAGGTTTTCCTTAACCGTCAGTTCCGGAAAGATGATCCGGTCTTCGGGGACGAAGCCCATTCCACGATGGGCGATCTCAAAAGGTCTTTGCCCTCGGATAGAGGTCCCATTAAACAAAATACTACCCGACCTGGGAACAGTCAGGCCCATGATGCTCCGAATGAGGGTGGTTTTACCCACGCCGTTCCGGCCAAGGACGCAAACCACCTCCCCTTTTTCCACCTCAATGGAGAGATCGAAGAGGATATGGCTGATGCCGTAATAGGTGTTGATGTTTTTAACTTCCAGCAGCATCTATAGGTCCTCGGCCAGATAGATTTTTTGGACCTCGTCATTGGCCCGGATTTCCTGGGGCGTTCCTTCGGCAATAATGGTCCCGTAGTGCATCACCCGGACCTTTTCCGATATGCCGAAGACGATGTTCATGTCGTGTTCGATAAAAAGGAGGGTCAGATGCCTGGTTCGCACGATCCGTTGAATCAATTCCATGGTTTTATTGGATTCGTCAGGGCTCATCCCGGCCGTGGGTTCATCCAACAAAATAAGCTCGGGATAGGTCCCCAGGGTAATGCCGATTTCCAATAACCTCTGGTCCCCGTGGGCCAGCAGACCGGCCAGCCGACCCTTTTTATCCCCAAGCCCCAAATTATCCAGGATCTCGGCGGTCTCTTTTTGAAAAAAATGATCGGCCTTTTGGAAAATATTGCGGGTTTTTTTCTGCCAGGCCATCAAGGCCACCTGGATGTTGTCAAAAGCGGTCAATCGGGGAAAGATATTGGTCTTTTGGAAAGACCGGCCGATACCGGCATGACAGATTTTATGGGGCGAAAGGGCGGTGATTTCACGGTCCTGGAAATAGACGGTCCCGGAATCCGGTTTAAGGTGGCCGGTCAGGAGATTAAATAAGGTCGTCTTGCCGGCCCCGTTGGGTCCGATGATGGCGCTGATTTCCCCCTTGTTCAGGGCAAAGGAGACCCCGTTGACGGCCATCAAACCCCCGAAGGTTTTCCTGAGTTTTTCCACGCGAAACATGTTATTGAAAATCGTCCCCTCTTCGACGTAAGGCCAGGCGCTCGGAGATAAACCCGGCGATGCCCCCTCGCAGAAACAGCAAAAGGATGATGATGATCAGCCCCAGGACCAACGGCCAGAATTGGGTATAACCGGTGATGACTTTGTCTAAGAATAAATAAACGATCGAGCCGACGATGGGTCCGAAGAAGGTATAAATGCCGCCGAGAAGGCAGACCACCAGCATCTCGGTGGATTTTATCCAATGGGCATAATCGGGAAAGACATTCTTGTTGAATCCGCAAAACAAGGATCCGGCTACCCCCAAAAAGATTCCGGATAGGACAAAGGTGGCTAATTGATAGAGACGAACCGGGATACCGATGGATTCTGTTCGTTGGGGATTTTCTCTCATGGCCTGAAGGGTCTTGCCGAAAGGCGATTTGATAATCATCGACAGAAGGGCAATACAAAGACTGACCACAATCAAACTGAAATAATAATAATGCGGTATGGATTTTAGAATCTCCGGCAGGGGAATGTCGACAATACCGTTATCCCCTTTGGTAAAATCATACCATTCAAAAATGATGGTATGGATGATCTGGGCAAAGGCCAGGGTCAGGAGGGCGAAATAAACATGCGTCAGACGGACGCAAAACCAGCCGATGAGAATGGCCGCCAGGGCCGCGACGATTGGACCGGCTATAAAGGCCAGGGCAAAGGGGAGCTTGGTGTAGACCAGGATCAGGGCCGTGGCATAAGCCCCCACGGCATAGAACCCGGCCGGGCCGAAGGAGACCATGCCGGCATAGCCCAGCATCAGGTTGAGCCCGCTGGCGGCCAGGGCCAGGATCAGCATTTCAGTGACTAAGCTGAGCCATCCGACCGGAAGCAAGAGGGGCAAGACAAAAAAACAGGCCAGGACGGCCAGGATTATGACCGTCTTCCCGGAAATTCCTATTCTGGAATTCAAAGAACTCATTCGGGTTTACCCAGAAGCCCCCAGGGGCGGATAATCAGGACAATGATCATTAAAATAAAGCCAAAGGCCACGGCCAGCCTTGGGGCGACCAGAATGCCGAAGGCATTGACCAGTCCAAAAATCAAAGATCCGAGAAAGGCCCCGGACAGGCTGCCCAGCCCGCCGACGACGATAATAATAAAGCATTCGATCAGGACGATCATATCCATCCCGGGCATGGCCGAAGCGGTCGGGACCACCAGGGTCCCTCCTAATCCGGCCAGCCAGGACCCCAGCATGAAGACCACCGTATAGACCAGGGGGACATTGGTCCCCAGGGCATTGGCCATTTCCCGGTTGTAAGTCATGGCCCGGATAATCTTCCCCAACCGGGTATAGCGGATCAGGGCCCAAAGACCGAGGTAGACCACGGGCCCGCAAAAAATCAGGAAGACATTGTAGCTGGGGAAGGGCATCCCCAGGATGAAAACCGGCCCGTTGAGGGGCCAGGGGGCGGGGACCAGAAGGTATTCCACCCCCCAGGCCAGTTTGCACAAATCCCCGATGACCAGGACCAGGGCGAAGGTCAGCAGATATTGGTCCAAAGGTTCCCGATCATAAATCCGGCGCAACAGCAAAACTTCGACCAGCCCGCCGAAAAGGGCCACTCCCAGAGGGGCCAGGAGGATGGACCACCAGAAGGCCCCGCTGAATTGGACGATGACCGAACTGACCCAGTAGCACATGTAGGCCCCGAGCATATACAGGGTCCCGTGGGCCAGATTGAGGACCCGAAGCGTACCAAAGACCAGGGAAAGGCCGACGGCAATGAGGAAGATGACCATCCCCGTGCTGATGCCGCTTAAGATTTGAATGACGAGCCCTGGAAGCGTCATGTCTCTTTAATAAGCCTTCCCTTAAATAACCTCGTTGGGTTATCAAGAAGGCCGGGATTCAATCCCGCCTTTGGCCTTAAGCGGACTTGAACCCTCGACCCCCTGAATCCTTTTCCTGAATTACTTTTTCTTCCTCAAGGCTCTCCACCTCGGCACAACTCAGGTACCCCTTGGCCGGGTCCAGCAGTATCGCGTTGGTGATATGCGGCCAGGGCAGGTCGGGCGTCACCGCCACCGACCCCACCCAGAAGGGCCAGAGGGATTGATGATCGCAGGCCCGGATCTGCACCTTTCCGACCACGGTGTTGAGTTCCATCCCTTCCAGGGCATCAATGATTTTTTCCGTGTCCAGCGATTTGGCCTTTTCGATGGCCTGCTTCATGGCATAGACCGTGGTGTATCCGGTGACCGAGGCCCCGGCATACATACCGGTGGTCTTATTGAATTTGGGCCAGTAGGCGTTGCTTATGGGGTTATTGATCAGCCAGTAAGGATAGTGGCTGCCGCCCAGGACTCCTTTGGGATAGATGTCTTTGCCCATTTTGCCAAGGGCTTCCATGTTGCCCCAGTCCTGGCCGCAATGTTTGACCCGGTCAAAATAACCGAAGGCCCAGGCGGCCTTGGTAAAAGAGATGACATCCCCTCCCCAGAGGGAGCAATAGACGAAATCCGCCCCGGCGGACATGATCTTGGAAATGTAGGGCGTCCAGTCCTGGTTGCCGGGCTTGGGCCAGAGTTCGCCGATGACCTTGGCATCGGGGACCAGTTTGGTGTAGGCCTGCCATAAAGTCATCCTTGCAGCGATGTCCGTATTCATAATCGGGACCGATGATGAATACCTTTTTACCGCCCCAGGTCTTGGCCGCCGCATTGGCCACCGAACGGGTATAGGTCGTGGTATTGGTGCTGATCCGAAAAACATACCGATGGCCTTTATCATCGGTGATGGCCGCCGACTGGGCGGTGGTGACGATAAAAGGAACTTTGGCTTCCTTGCTGTAAGCCGAAACGGCCAGGGCCACACCACTGTGGACCGTGCCCTGGATCCAATGGACCTTTTGATTGAGGATCAGGTCCTTGGCCTCCCGGACCCCGTTCTCCGGGTTGAGTTTGTCATCCCGGCTGATCACTTCCAGGGGGCGGCCCAGGACCCCGCCGGCCTTGTTGATTTCTTCTACGGCTATTTTGACCCCCTCCAGGTCGGGAATGCCGTAAACCTGTCCGACCCCGCCGCTTAAGCTGTGGAGGAATCCAAACTTGATCGGCTCGGCGGCCTGGTTGGGACCGACAACAAAAAATCCGCTTACCATTGCAATTAAGGTGAAAATCATCAACTTTCTCATGGCCTGCTCCTTTTCTTCTTAAAGATTAAAATTATTAATAATTCGCTTACTTGTGGAACGTTGGCTATTTTATAGTAATCAACGCTCATCTTTCAAGTTAATTTACCGGTGGCCTTTTTAACAAAAATGCTTCACAAATATTTCCCTTATGGGTTTTTTTCGATTAAAAAGATTTCTTGGGTAAAGCTTTTCTTTTTTTAGAGGAAGGGGTTTCCTGGGACCCCTCCTTCTTTTCCGGTTCCTGACGAATTTGAATATTCCAGATTTTTTCTTCCCTGCGGACCTGGATACCGCCGATGATCAGATCGGTCAGGGAATCGGATAATTGGACCAGACTTTCCGGTCCGCCCAGAAGGACCCGCCTTATGACTAAATGCTCAATAGTCCCAAGGATGATGGCTCGAACCAGGTTAAGATTGATGTCGGCCCGGAATTCTCCGGCAGCGATCCCCTCCTTGACAATATGCAGGAGGATTCTGGAGAGTTCTCGCACATCCTCATAGGCCGCCACCTCTAAAAATTTCCGGTTCTGTTTAAGGATCAGCATGGCTACCGCCGCATAGTCGGGATTGGTCTCATAAAACCAGAGGTAGTGATAAATGATGGCCCTTAACTTATTGGAAGCCCCTCGGAGGAATTGGAGGATGAACTGCATGCTTTCCTTTGCCCGGCGGGTCGTTTCCCCGGGAATGGAGAAAAGGAGTTCTTCCTTGGAAGGGAAATATTCATAAATGGTGGCTTCCGACACCTTGGCCTCCCGGGCTACATCGGAAATGGTGGACTCCTGGAATCCCTTTCGGGCAAAGACCTTCTCCGCACCCCTGAGGATCTGTTCTTTGCGAAGCTTGGATTTGGGCTGAAGGGCCATAGATTTTGTCCTTTTGTCTGGGCGGAAAGTTTTTTTAGAGATAAACCAATTTCAAGACTCTTTTTGTAATAGAGCTTGTAATAAGTCAAGGAGAAAATAGAAGCTGTAAAACCTGTAAATGTAAAATTCGGATGGAAAACAAAATAGTTGACAATCAATAATTAGTAATAGTAGTAATATGTTTGTACTAGAACAAGACTCCCTAATTAAAAACTAAGTAAACAAAGAAGATCCGTGAATCCCTTGCCTTCGGAAGGGATTTTCCTTTCCGTAGGATGGTTCAAGAATTTAGATTCGGAACCGCATTTCCGCCCTTTCCATTGGAGTTAAGGATGTATTGGACCAAAGGCACCCTTATTCTATCATAAAAACCAACCCAAAATTTTGAAAGGAGAGAGGCAATGAAGAAATTTTCTTTTGGATGGAACCTCTTACTGACCGCAGGCATGATTCTCATGATGTGTTTTTCGGCTTGGGGGGCCGGGACCATCAAGATCGGCGTTATCGGCCCGATGAATTTTATGCAGGGCAAGGGGCATTGGAACGGGGCCCTCATGGCCGCCGAAGAAATCAATGCCAGGGGAGGCGTTCAAGTCGGCAAGGAAAAAATGAAGATAGAGCTGGTCAAGGCCGACTCCAATGAATTTTTAAATGTGACCGACGCCACCAATGCCATGGAGCGTTTGATGACCCAGGACAAGGTGGATTTTGTGGTCGGCGGTTTCCGGACCGAGGCCGTTTTAGCCATGCAGGACATCGCCATGGATTATAAGAAGATCTTTATCGGCTGCGGGGCCGCCCACCCGGAACTCTGCCTGCGGGTGGCCAAGGACTATAAGCGTTATAAATATTTTTTCCGGGGAACCCCTTTCAATTCCAATTATCTGGTCGCCGGTTGCTTTGCCCAGGTGGCCTCGGCCGCGGAGGTTATCAAAAAAGAATTGAAGGTGCCGGTGAAAGTGGCCATCGTGGCCGAGAAGGCCGTCTGGGTGGATCCCATGATCAAAGCGGCTGAGGTCACTATCCCCAAGATGGGCATGGAAGTGGTCGGGACCTGGCGTCCTTCCGCCGTCGCCACCGATGTTACCGCCGAGCTTTCGGCCATTCAAAAAAGCGGGGCCAATTTGATCTTTACCATTTTTTCCTCTTCGGTGGGGATCCCCTTTGCCCGGCAGGCCGGGGAGCTCAAGATCCCGGCCATTCAGGTGGGCATCAATGTGGAGGCCCAAAAAGACGGTTTCTGGGAGGCCACCAAGCATATGGGCAATTATGTCATGACCCAGAACACCTATATCCGGGGGGTTGAAGAAAACAAATTAACCAAACCTTTTGTGGATAAATATATCAAGGAGTTTAAAGAAGACCCGACTTACACGGCCGATACCTATGCCGCCATCGTCTATGGCCTGGTTCCGACCATTGAGTCTGTAGGAAGCCTGGATGCCGATAAGATCGTGGCTACCCTGGAAAACAGGGTCTATGAGGTGCCCAGCGGGGTGGTAAAATATATGAAGGATGCCCAGGGCAAACCCCTTCATGATTTAACCTTTGGCCCCGGATATTTGACCGGTGTGGCCGGTCAGTGGCAGGACGGCAAATTTGTCGGGGTATGGCCCTATCATTGGAAGATGACCCCGACTTCTCCCGAAGTCACTTATTCAGGGATAGTCCCTATCAAGCTGCCTCCCTGGATGAAGAAGTAGTTCCAAAAAATTAAAGGGTTCAAGGGGCCGAGGATTCAAGGATTCGAGTGAATTTCCAATCTTTCACCCCTTGAACCCCTGAATCCTTTAATCCTAATTCTTTTGACTTGAGGCCTTATGAATATTCTGATTACCGGTCTAATCAACGGCAGTATGTTGGCCCTTTTGGCCATTGGTTTCTCCCTGATTTTCGGGGTGGCCCGTATCGTCAATATCGCCCATACCGCCTTTTATATGGTAGCCGCCTATGGTATCTATTACCTCTCCGTCAAGCTCACTTTTAATCCAATCCTGTCCATGTTTATCGCCGTTATCATGGTCACCCTCCTGGGCCTGCTGGCTTACAAATTTTTGATCGACCCGATTCGCGAACATGAGGGTGCGGTATTGATTGCCACCATTGCCCTGGCCATGATCTTTCAGGAAGTCACCTTACTGATTTTCAGTGGAGATTACCTGAGCGTTTATTCCCTGATTAAGGGATATTTTATTATCGGCGGGGTCAAGGTCTTTTATCAACAGCTATTGACCTTCACCGTGGTCCTGGTGATTTTGCTCCTTCTTTGGTTTCTATTAATGAAGACCCGGTTGGGCCTGGCCATCCGTTCTACGGCCGAGGACCGGGAAGTGGCCAACCTGATGGGTATGAACGAGAGCCGGTTGGCCATGATCACCATGGGCCTGTCGGTCTGCCTGGCCGGTTTTACCGGGGCGGTGATTGTTCCGCTGACCGTCCTCAGTCCTTTTATGTGGATGGAACCCTTGATTCTGATGATGGCTGTCGTGGTCCTGGGCGGGCTGGGCAGCATCAAAGGGAGTTTTGTAGCCGCCTATATTTTGGGGTTTGCCGAGGCCCTGGTGGTTTTTTTGGTCCCCACCGGGGCCTTCCTAAAAGGATCCGTCGCCTTGTCGATCATGATCCTGGTCCTGCTCATACGGCCGGAAGGCCTGTTCGGCATCGCTTTTGAGGAAGAGAGGTAAAAGGCATGGGTTCGGTAGCCTATTATTTTAGAAAAGCGGTTTCACTCCTGCGCGGAGAGGTGCTGGTCCTGCCCAGTCGAACCATCGTCGGTATTTTTGTGTTAATCCTCCTGGGGTTGCCCTTGATCACTAAAGATCCGTATATTACCCGCATCGTCATTTTAACCAGTATTTTTGCTATCCTGGCTGCCAGTTGGGATCTTCTGTCCGGTTTTACCGGCCAGATGAATTTCGGTCATGCCCTTTTTTTCGGGGTGGGGGCCTATTCCTCGGCCATACTGAACACCCAAGTTCATATACCTCCCTGGGGCAGCGTGCCCATAGGGGCCATCATAGCGGTCCTGGCCGGTCTCATCATCGGTATCCCCTGTCTGAGGTTGAAGCACACCTACCTGGCCCTGACCACCATGGCCTTTCCCATTATTTTATTGGGGATTATTTTTGCCCTGCCCGGTCTAACCGGTGGTGAATTGGGGATTTCGGGGGTAAGCCGTTTTACCAACTCCCTGCTCGGCGGTTATTATCTGCATGTCATAACCATGCTGGTCTTGTGTTTCATCATGTGGAAAATAACCGACTCCAATACGGGCATTATTTTTCATGCCATTCGGGAGGATGAGCTGGCTGTAAAGGCCTCGGGTATCAACACCACCCGTTATAAACTGCTGGCCTTTTGTCTGAGTGGGTTCTTCGCCGGCATTTCCGGGGGCCTGTACGCCCATTATATGAGGATCGCCGGACCATCGACCCTGGAAGTCTCCATGTCTTTCACGGTGGTGATCTGGGCCATCTTTGGGGGGGTGGCCACCATCTACGGTCCCATAGCGGGCGTTTTTATCCTCTTCCCCTTTTTGGAATTGGTCCGCTTCTGGCCCGAATACCGCACCCTGATCTTTGCCATCGTAGTCTTGCTGATCCTGCTGTATATGCCGGAAGGTTTGATCCCCTGGATGCGGGACAAGCTGGAGAAGGAATGCCCCCGGTGCAAGATCAGGAATGTGGCGATGCGTAAAAGCTGCCGGGTCTGTACTGCCGATCTGGATTGAGAAAAAAGGTTCAAGGGTTCAGGATTCAAGGATTCGAGTGAAAACCTACACTTCATCAATCCCTTGATGAGATCCTTGAACCCTGGAACTCCTCGAACCTCTAGCGCAAATTATTATTAAAAGGATTAAATTATGAATCCCAAAGAAATTTATTTGTCTAAACCATGGTTGAAGTATTACCCCCAGGGGGTACCGGCGGAAGTTGAGGTTCCTGAGGCCTCGGTTAACGATCTTTTCGAACAGGCGGTGGTAAAATACGGAAGCAGGGCTGCCCTGATTTTTTACGGGAAAAAGATTTCCTACCTGGAGCTTAAAGACTCCGTCGATCGCCTGGCCACGGCCTTGGCCGATCTGGGGGTTAAAAAAGGGGATACGGTCGCCTTATATCTCCTGAACAGCCCCCAATATGTCATCTCCTATTTTGCCTTGCTCAGGTTAGGGGCCAAGGTCACCCCTATCAGCCCGGTCTACACCAGTATCGAGGTCAAACATCAAATTCAAGACAGCGAGGCCAAGATGGCCATCTGTCAGAATATTCTCTATGACAATCTGGCCAAGTCCGGAGTGCAGCCGGAAAAGGTGATTTTGACCAGTATTGAAGAATACCTTCCGGCCATGAAAAAATGGTTCGGAAAGAAAACCAAGGCCGACGATGGGAAAGAGGCCCCTTCAGTGGATTCCCTTAAGGGGGCCGGGATTTACTCCTTTCAGGATCTGCTTAAAAAATTTTCGCCCAATCCTCCCAAAGTAACCATCGATCCCCGGGAAGACCTGGCGGCCCTGCCCTACACCGGGGGCACCACGGGCCTGCCCAAGGCGGCCAGGATTACCCATCGGAACATGGTAGCCGTTCAGGCTCAAACCCGGGCCTTTTGGCCGATCCTGGAAGACGGCAAAGAGGTGGTCATGGCCTTCCTGCCGTTTTTTCATATTTACGGTCAGGTCGTGGTCATGTTTTCCGGACTCGTCCAGGGTTCGACCCTGATCTTGTTTACCACCCCGGATATCGAAGAAATCCTGAACGCCATGGAGCGCTATCAGGCCTCCGGTTTCTTTGGTGTGCCTACCCTGTTTGAATACCTGAAGGAATACGAGAAAACCGGTCGGGTCAATTGGAAGCGGCTGAAAATGATCGTCTGTGGGGCCGATACCCTTCACGACTCTACGGTTGAGGCCTGGGAGAAGCGGACCAATACCAAAATCTTGGAAGGCTATGGGATGACCGAAACCACTGCCGTAAGTCATGGTACCCCTTATAACCGGCCCAAGAGAGGTTCTTTCGGCGTGCCCATTCCCAATATTAAAGCGGCCATTATTGAACATGAAGGAACAGAATTTCTTCCTGTTGGGGAAGTGGGTGAAATGATTTTGTCCGGGCCGAACATCATGCAGGGTTATTGGAAAAGGCCGGACAGCAACCGAGAGACCATGATGGAAATTGACGGTGAGGCCTGGCTGCGTACCGGTGATTTGGTCAGCATGGACGAAGAGGGGTATTTTCACTTCTTTGACCGCAAGCGGGACCTGATCAAATATAAGGGCTATTCGGTCTTTGCCAGACATGTGGAAGAAGTGCTTTATCAACATCCCCAGATCAAGGCCGCCGGTGTGGTCGGAGTGCCCGATCCCAAGGTAGGCAACCTGATTAAGGCCTACGTGGTCCTGGAAGGTGAGGCCAGGGGTAAGGTATCGGAAGAGGAAATCCTGGAATTTTGCAGTCAGAAGCTGGCCCATTATAAAGTGCCCAAGATCGTCGAATTTCGGGGCGAATTGCCTAAAACCGATGTGGGTAAGGTTTCCCGGAGAGAACTGAGAGAAGAGGGTGAGGAGGCCTGATATGGCCGTACCATTACTGGAGGTCGAAAGACTGAACAAGAGTTTCGGAGGGCTTCGAGCCGTCAATGATATCTGCTTTCGCATGGATCAAAAGGAGATCATCGGTCTGATCGGACCCAACGGGGCCGGGAAAACTACCTTGCTCCGATTATTCACCGGTATCCTGAAACCGGATTCCGGCAGTGTCCGATTCAAGGGAAAAGAACTGGTGGGAATGAAAATCTGGGATGTGGTCAACCTGGGTGTGTCCTGCACTTTTCAGAATATGAGGCCCTTCCGCCGTCTGCCGATCATTGCCAATGTCATGGTTTCCTGTTTGTCCCCGCGCTCCATGAAACGGGGGGAATGGGTCAAACGAGTGGAGGCCAAGGCCATGGATGCCCTGGAATTCGCCGGCATTTCGGATATGGCCCTGGAAAAGGCCTCGGTTTTGTCCCAGGGCGACCTAAAGCGGCTGGAAGTGGCCCGGGCCGTGGCCTCGGATCCTGAATTGCTGCTCCTGGATGAGCCTTTCGGGGGCTTAAGTCCGGCTGAAACCGATTTGATGGCCAAATCCATCCGGAGGCTTCATAAGGGCGGTCGCTTCGGCCGTTTGCACAGTGAAGGACCGGCGATGATTATCGTTGAACATAAGTTACAGCAATTAATGAAGATCGTTGACCGCATCATCGTCCTTAATTTTGGGACCCTTCTGGCCGCCGGGACTCCCGAGGAAGTCGTCAACAACCCTCAAGTCATTGAGGCCTATCTTGGTCAAGGAGGAGGGGCGTAACCGTGCTTTTAGAAATCGACCATTTAAACGTCCGTTATGAAAAGGCCGTGCTCATCAATGACCTGAGTCTGGGTGTGGATACCGGGGAACTGGTCAGCCTGGTGGGACCCAATGGGGCGGGAAAATCCACCAGCCTTCGGGCCATCACCGGCCTGGTGGCCTGGGAAAGGGAGATCAAACGCCGATCTACCGCCGGAGAGATCCATATCGAAGGCCAGGTGACCTTCGACGGCCAGCGGATCGATCATATCCCGGCCCATGAAATCGTCCGCATGGGGTTGGTGCTTTGTCCCGAACGGAGAAGACCGTTCCGGGAAATGACCGTTCTGGAAAATTTGCTGGCCGGGGCTTATCTGCAAAAAGACAAGAAGAAAAACCAGGACACCCTGGGTAAGGTTTATGATTTATTCCCGGTGCTTAAAGAGCGGTCCAAACAGATCTCCGGCACCCTTTCCGGCGGAGAACAGCAGATGCTGGCTATCGGCCGGTCCTTTATGTCGGAACCGAAACTCCTGTGTATCGACGAGCCTTCCACGGGTCTGGCCCCCAAGATGCGGGCCGAGGTCTTCGAGAAAATACTTCAAATCAACCGCCTGGGAATAACCATCCTATTGGTCGAACAGGAAGTCAGTTCGGTCTTTAAAATGACCAAACGCAATTACGTCTTATCCCAAGGAAAAATCATCGCCCAGGGTTCGGGCGATCAACTCCTTCAAGATGAAATCATCCGAAAGACCTATCTGGGTCTTTAATAGCGCTGCTATTTTTTGGATCTCCCCATTTTTTTGCTTTTTGGTCTGGCAAAGAATATTCCTGCCAAGACAATCATGTTTCAAACCCCGATAGGTTCTCCCCGGTTAATTCGTCAGTCTTGTGTTCAAGTTCGGCAATAACCTGAGCACCTAACAGAAGAATTAAGGCTATGGCCTCCGTAATGAGCAGGGCCACCACTGCTGTCGCGAAGGAACCATAAATTAAATTGACTATCGACAGAGTCGAGTAATACCAGACCAGCACGCGACGGGTGATCTCCCATAGGATGGTCGAGGTTATCCCTCCGATCAAGGCGTGATGAAAGGCGATATGCCCCACGGGCATAATCAGATATATGGAAGTGAGCAGAAGCACCTCACTGATTACCCCCAGCACATACAGCGCCACCTTGATAGTGACTTTAAGACTCAAACTCAATCCGAAAATGACGAGTTGTGTCTTTTCAAGTACCTCCAAAGTTTCCGTTATAAACGATACCAGCATTAGACCCAGACCGATTGAAAGGATATACACATAAGGAATAACGGCCGAGGTCAGAAAGTAGCGGCGCTGTATTTTGACGCGGTGCATAAAGATAACCGACATGGCGTTTTCAAGCACGGTAAAGGCCAGGGAGCTGAAAAACAACATGGCCAGGAATCCAATAATACCGAAGGCCTGGCGGTACTGAAGAAATACCTGCACCTGTTCACTCAAAATTGCTCCGTAACCCGGTATCACCATTCCTATATAAGAAATTACACGAATTCAAAACGTAAGTTTACTTTGGGAATCACCTCTATATGAAGTACTTTCACGCCGGCAGGGCCGGCGGCGAAGCCGCCCCTTCTGCCGCCGGCTTGTTCAACATCTTTCTAAGCTCCTCCCCCTGGACGATTTCCTCTTTGGAAAGGAGATGGGCCAAATCGTCAAGGACCTTCCGCCGCTCCGAAAGGATTCCCCGCACCCTTTGATGGGCTTCTTCGAGCACCCGAGAGATCTCTTCATCAATCTGGCCGGCTTTTTCTTCACTGTAGGTTTTAGCGGGGGAATACCCTTCCGGGAGGAACATGGGCTGACGGGGGCGCTCGTAGGTCACCAGTCCCAACCGATCGCTCATGCCATATTCCGCGACCATGGACCGGGCGATGTCAGTGGCCCGCTGCAAGTCGTTTTGGGCCCCGGTGGAGATTTCTTTAAAAACCAGCTCCTCCGCCACCCGGCCGCCTAATAGAACGGCCAGTCGGTCCAACAGCTCCGGACGGGTCATTAAATAGCGGTCCTCCGTAGGTTGTTGCTGGGTATATCCGAGGGCCGCAATCCCCCGGGGAATGATGGAGATTTTGTGGACCGGGTCGGCATGCTCCACCGATTCAGCCACAATGGCATGTCCGGATTCATGAAAGGCAACGATTTCTTTCTCCTGGGGATTCATCACCCGGCTCTTTTTCTCCAGTCCCCCAACTACCCGGTCGATGGCCTCGTCGAGATCCGCCAACTCGACCGTTTCTTTATTTTTCCGGGCGGCCAACAGGGCGGCCTCATTGATGAGGTTGGCCAGGTCGGCCCCCACAAAGCCCGAGGTGCGGCCGGCGACCTTGCGGAGATCCACATCGGGGCCCAAAAGGACATTCTTGGAATGGATTTTCAGGATGGCTTCCCGGCCGTTGATATCCGGGCGGTCCACCAGGACCTGCCGATCAAACCGTCCCGGACGCAACAAGGCCGGGTCCAGGATTTCCGGCCGGTTGGTGGCGGCCATGATGATGACCCCTTTATTCGTTTCGAATCCGTCCATCTCCACCAGAAGCTGGTTGAGCGTTTGCTCTTGTTCGTCATGCCCGCCCATGACATTGATCCCCCGGGCCTTTCCCAGGGCGTCCAGTTCATCGATAAAGATGATGCAGGGGGCCTGGTTGGTGGCCTGAGAGAAAAGATCGCGAACGCGCGCGGCCCCCACGCCGACGAACATCTCCACAAACTCGGACCCGCTGATGCTGAAGAAAGGCACCTTGGCCTCCCCGGCCACGGCCCTGGCCAGAAGGGTTTTGCCGGTCCCCGGCGGGCCGACCAAAAGCACCCCTTTGGGAATCCTCCCCCCCAGCTTCTGGAATTTATCCGGAGTGCTCAAAAATTCCACGACTTCCTGAAGTTCTTCTTTGGCCTCATCGATTCCGGCCACATCGGCAAAGGTGACCTTGGTCTCATTCTCGGCAAAAAGCTTGGCCTTGCTCTTGCTGAAAGACATGACCCCCATCCCCGGCCCCATCTTTTTCATGGCGAACCGCCAGATCAGGAAAAAAATACCGATGGGGAGGATCCAGGAGAGAAGACCGCTCAGGAATTTACTCTCCACGTATCCGGAGTAACTGACCTTGTGGTCATCCAGATCTTTGACCAGGTCGGGATCATTCACCCGAATCGTGGTGAACTCCTGGTCCGGTTTTTTTTCTTTTCCTTTCAGCGTTCCGCTGATATTTTCCGGGCCGATGGTCAGTTTAACCACCTTTCCTTCGGCTAGGTATTGTTTGAACTGGCTGTAGGGAATCGTCTCCACCTTTTGGGAAAGAAAATATTGTTGCATGAGGGTAAATAACAGGAAGACGATCAGGAAATACCAGATGCTGAAATGGGCCTTGGGGGGCAAGGCATCCTTCTTTTTCTGGGGATCCTGAGGGCTGAAGAGAGAACGAAATTTGATTTTCAAATTTTCCAGGAGTTCTTTTATTCCATTGGAAGGCATAGTTTCCCTTTCATGATCCTATGCGCAGACCATTTTCATGACGGAAAATAATTCCCCATAAGCCAAGTTCACTCCGCGACGAATCCTGCGGCCTCTGAAAAACCTTCGGGGGCCAAGTCCGGATCATTAGCGCCGAGAGCCCTTCTCTGATTGTCTGACCGTTGGTGTCATTTGCCGGTACTGTTGTGCTGAAATAGCGGGGAAGTTGCTTCAGAAAGGCCACAACGGACCAGGCATCCTTCTCCTTATATTGATGCGACCAGTAAGGGCATTCCGGTCATCTTAATCCCGTTTTGGATGACCCAGAACATTTCCCCGGCTGACAGTTCTTTAGCCGACTCCCAGAGTTTCGGCGGCCCGGGGTTCAGCCCCTTACCAATTTTACCGGGATAACTGAGCGGCGTGCCATGACACCAGACACAATCATTTTGGTATTTGACGAATCCCGCCTTGATGATTTTCGGATCATTCAAGGTCGAGAGGAGGGGAAATCCCTTTAGCCTGATGCTGGACGGATCGGTCACTGATGGTGCTCAGCCACCATTCCGTAAACGCGCTATGAGGGATCGTCGCGGCAACATTATAAAAGCCGGAGTAAGTGAATATCAATCCACCGATGACGACGATCAGAACCAATGCTCCAATGGTGGCAAAAATTTTCATTTCAGACTCCTTTCCGGATTTATTGGTGGCCCTTGGCCTGATGACACCACCTCGATTTTGCTAAACCCGGAACTTACAATCACCGCTGCCACAGGATGTGACCCGCTTCCAAAGGAACCGCAATGCCGGGGAAGTGCGGGATCACCCGCACCGTATAGTCCGTCGCCGGGCGGGTCGCGGGCACCGCCGCGCTGTAAACATGGCCGCCCAAGGCGCCTGTCAGTGGAGCGAAGGCGTTTCATCTCCTGCCGCAGCGGAGCCGTCGCCGTTGATGCCCTCGGCATAAAGCTCGACCTGCACGGCCTGTCGGGTCGAGGTCATCGAGATAAATTTGAACATTAAAGACGTGCTGTTCCCCGCCGGTTTCCACCTTCACTTCACCGAAGCGCAGGGAGGCCCATTTTTGTTCCAGGGTATGCTGCCAATCGACCACCTGCCGGCCCACGGCGCCTTTATCGGCAGCGCGCTTCGAGGTAGGCTGCGGCCGCCGGGAGGTAGTGTTGCTCGGTGTATTCACGCACCGTGCGGTTGGCCGAGAATCGCGGTGTCAACCGGGCCATGCTCTCCCGCATCCGCGCCACCCAGGCGGTGGGGATGCCGTTCTCATCGCGGGTATAAAATTGGGGGATGACCTCCTGTTCGAGCAGATTGTAGAGGGCCTCGGCTTCGGCGGCATCCCAGGCCGGATCATCGTCATGTTCCTGGCCGTCCCCCAGGGCCCAGCCCACTTCCGGCGTGTAAGCTTCCGCCCACCAGCCGTCCAGCTCGGAAAGATTGAGGCCTCCATTGACGAGCACCTTCATGCCGCTTGTCCCGCAGGCCTCCCAGGGCCGCCTGGGGGTGTTGATCCAGACATCCACCCCCTGCACCAGTTGCCCGGTCAGAAGCATGTCGTAGTCGCTCAGAAAGATCACCTTTTTGCGCGCTTCGGCCCGCCGGATGAAGTGCGTCCATCCCTGAATCAGGGCCTGCCCGGCCTGGTCCGCCGGATGGGCCTTGCCGGCAACGATGAGTTGCACGGGGCGCCGGGGATCGTTGAGGATACGAAGGAGCCTCTCGGGATCGTGCAGCAGCAGATTGGGTCTCTTGTAGGGGGCAAAGCGGCGGGCAAAGCCCATGGTCAATACGTCAACATCAAAAATATGATTCGCCTCCTCACATTCCTCGGATGATGCCCCGGCGGCTTCCAGTTGTCGGGAGAACCGTTGGCGTACATATTCAATAAGGGACTGGCGAGCGGAAGCGCGGCACTCCCAGAGCCTGGAATCGGGAAGGCTGCGCATGTCCTCTTCCAGGTTTTCCAGGGTTCCCAGCCAGCGGTCCTTTCCGCAGGCTCCGGTCCACAGGGCGTCGGTCTCTTCCGAATCCCAACTGGACATATGGACCCCGTTGGTCACATGGCCGACCGGCACTTCGTCCTCCGGCCAGCGCGGAAAGAGGGGCTGAAAGAGACGTCGGCTCACCTGCCCGTGCAAACGGCTTACTCCATTGACCGCCCCGCTCCCCCGTACAGCCAGGTTGGCCATGTTGAAAGGCTCGGAAGAGTCGTTCGGGTTCAGGCGTCCAAGGGCCAGCAAATCGTGGATGGAGATGCCGAGCTTGTTCTGAGCATACCAACCGAGATATTGTTCGATGAGAACAGGAGCGAAACGATCAAAACCGACGGCTACCGGCGTGTGGGTGGTAAAGAGGTTGCCGGCCCGGGTGACGGCCAGGGCGACTTCGAAGGGTTGTCCGGTCTCTTCCATAAAGGTTCGGGCCCGTTCCAGGACGGCGAAGGCCGCATGCCCTTCATTCAGATGGCAGACCTCGGGCTTAAGGCCGAGGGCGTTCAGCAGCCGCCATCCGCCGATCCCGAGGACCAGTTCTTGATTGAGACGTAACTCCGGACCGCCTCCGTACAGCTCGCTGGTAATCCCCCGACGGGCCGGGAAGTTGGCCGGGTCATTGCTGTCCAGCAGATACAGCTTCACCCGGCCGACCTGCACCTGCCAGGCCCGCAGCCAGACCGAGTAACCGGGCAACCTGAGCTCCAGCCGCAGCCATTCCCCGTTCGGTTCCCGCAAAGGCGTGATCGGTAATTGACCGGGGTCGTTGTACGGGAAAAGGGCCTGCTGGGCCCCGTTCTTGTCGATGACCTGGCGAAAATACCCCTGCTGGTAGAGCAGCCCCACGCCGACCACCGGCACACCCAGATCACTGGCGGTTTTGAGTTGATCGCCGGCCACATTGCCCAGCCCGCCCGAATAGATGGGCAGGGCTTCACTCAACATGAACTCCATACTGAAATAAGCGACAGAGGTCAGCGGCGTCTGCGGATGATTTTGTTGAAACCAGGCGGGAGATTCTTCCTCGAGGCGCTTGGCTTGCAAGAGGTCATCCACCTTCTTGCGGAAAACGGCATCGGCTAAGGCCCGATTGAGTCGTTCCCGCGAGATCGTTTGCAGGACGACCCAGGGGTTATAGGTGAGCTCCCATAACACGGGATCAAGCTGCTCTCCAGAGTTCATCGGCGGAATGATTCCAATACCAATGCATATCCAGCGCCAGCTCGGCCAGGGAATCGAATCCTTCGATTTCCGCAGGCAGA
>CAVYLJ010000021.1:0-61952 GCA_963769305.1 uncultured delta proteobacterium
CCATTGATGAAATTATTCCAGCCTTTTCAATTGAAAAACCTGACGCTCCGTAATCGTATTGTTATGGCCCCCATGCTTTCCCGTCTCTGCGACCCCGAGGGGATCGTCTCACCGAAGCTTATCGACTATTATGCCGAGCGGGCCCGGGGTGGAGTGGGTCTGGTCATCGTTGAATATTGCTATACCGACCAAAAAGAAAGTAAGGCCAACCAGGGACAGCTCGGGGCCTATGCCGACCGGCTCATCACCGGTCTAGGAGACCTGGCCGAAGCCATTCAGGAATGGGGGGCCAAGGCTGTATTGCAGATCTGTCATGCCGGACGGAGCACATCCTCCAGGTTCATGGGGCTGCAACCCATCGCCCCCTCGGCCATGCC
This sequence comes from uncultured delta proteobacterium, assembly GCA_963769305.1. Classification (GTDB taxonomy): domain Bacteria; phylum Desulfobacterota; class RBG-13-43-22; order RBG-13-43-22; family RBG-13-43-22; genus RBG-13-43-22. The sequence goes on from CAVYLJ010000021.1 coordinate 378, forward strand.
CGGCTATAGCGGAGAACAGGCCAGGGAAATGACCTTGGAGGAAATCGAGGCGGTCAGCGAATCTTTCGCCCGGGCCGCCCTGAGGGCCAAGATGGCCGGGTTTGACGGCGTTGAACTCCACGGGGCCCATGGATACTTAATGGCCCAATTCCTTTCCCCTTACACCAATCGTCGCTCCGATGGCTACGGTCAGGACCGGGGGCTTTTCGCCCTTCAGACTCTGGAGCGGGTCCGCTCCAGGGTGGGCGGTGCCTTTCTGGTGGGATATCGGATGAGCGGTGAAGAATTTATACCCGGCGGCATAACGCTGAAAGAGACCCGGGCCTTTGCCAAAAGATTGGCCGGGCAGGGAATCGACTACCTCCACGTTTCGGGGGGCATGATCGAAACGGCCCAGCATTTCGTCATCCCCATGTATTTTTCCAAAGGCCATCTTCTTAACCTGGCTGAAGGGATCAAAGAAGAGGTGCCTATACCGGTGATTGCCGTGGGGGCCATCCATGATCTTGACCTGGCCGAGACGGCCCTGCAAAATAACCAGGCGGACCTGATCGCCATGGGCCGGGCTTTGATTGCCGACCCGGAGCTCCCCAATAAAGGGAAGGCCGGCAGAAGGGAAGATATTCGGACCTGCTTGCGCTGTAATGAAGGGTGCAGCAGCCGGGTGCCCAAGGGCCTGACCCAGCGGTGTGCCGTCAATGCCGAGGTGGGCCGTGAACGGTCGATGAGGATTCATCCTGGCCACATCCTAAACGGGTCTGCATCATCGGGGGAGGTCCGGCGGGAATGGAAGCGGCCCGCGTCCTGGCCCTGAGGAAACACCGGGTTACTTTGATCGAGAAGGAGAAAGAACTCGGAGGACTCCTCCGCTACGCGGCCGTTCCCGACTTTAAAGACGAACTGAAGGACTTTGTGAATTACCTCAAGGCCCAGGTGCAAAAACTGGGAGTGGAAATCATACTCAATCAACGGGCTTCCCTTGATTCGGTCAAGGAACTCAAGCCGGAGGCGATCGTCTTAGCCGCGGGCTCCGATATGCATCTTCCGGAAATACCCGGCATCCGCCAACCATGGGTCGGGACGGCCCTGGCATTACTTTCCGGTGCATTTCAGGCCGGTGAAAGGGTCCTGGTCATAGGCGGCGGGGCCATGGGATGCGAGATTGCTGCTCATCTCGGGCTCCCAGGGAAAAGAGGTGATTGTGGCCGAGATGCTGGCCGAGGTGGCCCTCGACCTGGAGAACCGTTCCAGACAAGCCCTTTTGCAACTCCTTAAGGAAAGGGGGGTTAAGATACTGACCAACCGGAAGCTGGCCGTTATTGAAAATGGCGGCGCCGTCCTGATTGACGACAACCAGGATCAAATGCACCAAGCGGCAGATTCGGTAATTCTGGCCATGGGACTTAAACCGAATCAGGCCTTGCTCCAGCCCCTGAAAGAAGCCTTTAAGGAATTTTATGTCATCGGCGATTGTCTGGAGCCGCGAAAAATCTACCAGGCCGTTCATGAAGGCGCCTTCGTCGGACGGGTGATTTAACCCTAATCGGCCGAAGACAGGACATGCTGCCTACGCAGTCACGCCCTTGGTGTAACCGAGGATGCGATTCTCTATTCAGGTTCACCTATAGCGGAACCAGGAGGCTGAAACTCCCCGAATAGCGGCGGGTAAGAAGATAGAGGTCAAGACACGGGGAAGCTCATTTTCCATTCTCCGGGGGCATCTTCAGATCCACCACGTCAGCCTGAAATACGTCGATAAGATCTTTAATCCGGGGGTCGGAAAGTTTCTCTTTAAGAGAGGCCTTTCTGGAACTCTCCCGGGAAGCGGCCCCATTCCGAATTTCCTTTTTGGACTCTCCGGAAAGAAATCGAATCTTTATCTTCCGCTTAAAAAAGTTCTGGCAGAGTTTTTCTAATTTCTTTTTATTACCGTTTCCTTCCAGTAATCCCAGATGAAAGGAATTCCCCTTGAAGTCCCATTCCAGGGTATTGTCGTCCACGACTTTTAGATCGGCCTGGGCCAGATAAGTCGCCAAGGGAAGATTTTCCCGGCGAATAAATTCCAGCAGTTCCTCTCGGGATGATGACTCAGTCCCCACGGGAACAGGAGGATCGACCGGGGTCTCGTCAGAGGGGATTTCTTCGACCTCTATTTTTTGGTCTTCTCCTCTGGATTTCTCCGGGAGGGGGTGTTCCGAATAAACCGGCGAAGCCTCTTTCAGGGTTTCCAATTTCTTTGTTGCCGGCCCCTTAAGGGCGGGGGGGGGTTCCTTGGGGCGGAAACCCTTGTTCCTGGATCAGGTCCAGTTTCGAGAGAAGGTCATCAATAGGGATAATCTCCCTTAAACGGGCCGTTCTCAGCAAAATCATTTCCAGGGCCAGACGGGGTTGGGGTGCCCGGCGCAATTCCCCCTCGGACTGAATTAAAAAATGCAGCCCGTCCTGGAGATAATCCAAGGAGGCCTCTGACACCTTTTCCTTAATCTCGGAGATCTCCTCCCCTGGAAGATCGAGTAAAGGCCCCTGATCATGCCCCATCCTGATGAGGAGCATATTTCTAAAATGGTCGATCAAATCCTTTAGGAATTGTTTCAAATCGTAGCCGAATTCATAGACCTCGCCGACCAGTTCCAGGAGTTTTTTTACCTGATTTCCGACAATGGCCCAGCCCACCTCAAAAATGATTCTACGATCGACAAACCCGAGGATCTCCTGCACCTGGGCCTCGGTTATCTTTTCCATGGAAAAGGAAAGAATCTGGTCCAAAAGGCTCAAGGAGTCGCGAACGCTTCCTTCGGATTGACGGGCGATCAGACGAAGGGCCCCTTCTTCGACGGCTACCTGCTCGGCCTGAGCCAGGGATTTGAGATAGCCTACGATCGAATCCAGAGAAACCCGTCTGAAATTAAAAGACTGACACCTTGAATAAATGGTCAGAGGGACCTTATTGAGTTCGGTGGTGGCAAAGATAAACAGGGCATGCTTGGGGGGTTCTTCCAGGGTCTTCAGTAAGGCATTAAAGGCCTCACCGGTCAACATATGGACCTCATCGACGATATAGATCTTGTAACCTCCCTGGGACGGCAGGTATTTTATATTCTCCCTCAACTCCCGGATGTCGTCGATACCGCGGTTGGAGGCCCCGTCGATTTCCTGGACGTCTAAGCTGATCCCCTGGGTGATTTCCCGGCAGGAAGGACATTGATTGCAGGGGATCGGGGCAGGTCCATTTTGACAATTAAGGGCCTTGGCCAGAATTCGGGCCACCGAGGTCTTTCCGACCCCCCGAGGGCCGCTGAAGAGATAGGCATGGGCCACCCGTCCGGACTTGATGGCGTTTTGCAAGGTCTGGGTGACATGATTCTGCCCCAGGACATCTTCAAAAACCTGGGGCCGGCATTTCCGGGCTAAGACGAGATAAGACATAAAAAACAGGCGTGAGGCTTAAGGCACAAGGCGCAAGATATTAGATTCTAAAATTACCAACCTGAGCATTTATCTCTAAATTTTTTAGAATGCAGATTAAACGTCTCCGACCGGACGATACTGGATGCTGGATGCTGGATATTTCACTTAGAGAGTTCGAGATTTTGGGTTTATCAAGAATCCAGTATCAAGTATCCGGCATCGGTTCATGGAGAATGGCGGAGAGAGAGGGATTCGAACCCTCGGTACACCTTTTGGGCGTACACACGATTTCCAGTCGTGCCCCTTCAGCCAGCTCGGGCATCTCTCCGTTAATAGGTTCCCCACGAAAGGTCTTTTGTCTCGGGTAGGGTTTTTTTAGCATTTTTCCCCGGTCCAAGTCAAGATTATTTGTCCCTCGAATCCTTGCTTGGAACAGGTTCTCCTTTTCTATAGTTACATAGAAGTGAAGGGGGTAAGTATTTGTCCCCATGGTTGAACCCATAGGAAGGGGAGTCGTTTGCAGTAGAATGACCCTGGCCGGGCGGTTAAATCCACTTCAGGAAAACGCCAAAAACCAATAAGGCCGCCAGATCAACACCCAGAATACCACTCACGGTCAAGGCCTTTTTCCGAACCGAATCCATATCGTGGACCCAGAAAGAGACCAGAAAGAAAGGCAGATAACCGACCAAAAATATGAGCCAGGGGGCCTTGACGCCCCACCAGGGATAATCCCAGGTCAGGGCCCCCACGCCATTAAGCAGGAATTCCACCAGGACGCAGAAGGCCGAATTCAATACAGCCAACAGGAGCCGGTTGGGGAGGCCCAGGATCCTGAGTTTTTTTTCGGCGGGCAGCATCTTGGCAAAGGTGATCCCGGCCACGGCAAACATAAAGCATATTTCGATATTAAGGCCGATGAGGATCAAATAGGCGGTCTTTCCCGGGGCACCCCATACCGGGGCGTAATGGGTGAAATGAAAGACCAGGCCGTTCCAAATCTCATTGAACCAGTCCATGCCCCAGAAGGCCAGTCCGGCAAAGAAGAGATTCCAATTTCTGCGCTCAATCTCCACGGCGTAGACATAGACCACCAGGGCGAAAAGAGCGATCACAAACCATTGAAACGTACTCCCGTCCCTTAAAATCCTGGAGGCCTCTAAAGCCGCGGCAGTAGGCATAGTCTCCCCTTTCGACCCATTTGTGCTTCCTTGTTGCAGACAGGAATGAAGTCAGAGAACCCCCGTGGGTGCTAATCCTCAGTTCCGGTCCTTGGAGTAACTTCAACCTTCCGTAGGGTAAGATTTCTGACATCCCTCTTGGGTTTGAATATAACCGCCGGGGCCAGTTCTTCAGAGTAGGTGAAACCCTCAGTTTCCCGGACATCGCCGTATTTTGCCCGCAACTCATCTATGGGACCGGTGTCTATGGCCTGCATGGGACAACTGATGACGCATATCGGTTTCTTCCCCTCGCTCAATCGGTCCAGGCACAGGTCACACTTCTGCATTCGGGCATTTTCTTCAACCCCAAACTGTGGGGCGTCATAAGGACAGGCTTCGAGACACAGACCGCACTGGTCCTTGCCCAGGCAGGTTTCTCTGTCCACGGTTACAATACCGTCCTCCGGCCGTTTGGTAATGGCATTCACCGGGCAGACAGAAACACAGGCCGGGTTGAAACAATGATTGCAGGTCAGGGGAAGAAAAGCCACAAACAGATTGGGATACCGGCCTTTTTCGATGGTTTTCACCCTTATCCAGCTTGCGGGTCCGGCTGGAACATCATGCCAGTCCTTGCAGGCCACCACACAGGCGAAACAGCCCATACAACGATTCTCATTGATATAAATTCCGTATTGCATGGCTTATTGATCCACCTTTTCTATTTGCACCAGGGCCGTATGGGGAGTGAAGGCGCCACCCGGTGAAATTTGATTTTTGGTCAGGACGTTGGCACAGCCCCCATAGTCGATTCCGTTTTCATCGGGACTATACCAGGCGCCCTGAGGAAGGGCGACCACGCCGGGCATGATCCTTTCGGTCACCTTGGCCGGAATCCTGACTTCTCCCCGATCGTTGAAAACCCTGACCAGATCTCCCGGTCGGATCCCCCTGGAATCGGCATCGACGGTATTGATCGTAATCGCCTGGGTTTGCAGCTCGCGGAGCCAGGGCAGATTATCGAACTGGCTATGGGCCCGCCGTTTCAAATGGGGGGTAATGAGCTGAAGGGGATATTTCCTGGCCAGCGGGTCATTCAGGCTCTCCCAGGTCTCCATATAGGTAGGAATGGTTGGAATCAAGGGATCGTTTATCCTGGCCGCTATTTCAGAGCAGATTTCTATCTTTCCTGATGGCGTACGGAAGGAAAGAGGTTGCGGTTTTTCGCTTTCCTGTCGGACAGACCCTTCCGGTTTATTGCGCTTGACCTGGTAGATGCCTTGTTTTCTCAAGGAATCATAGTCCGGCAAGTCTATTTCTTCGGATATTTTTGCGACGATGTCCTTGACCCACTCCTCATCCGATTTATCTCCGTAGTCGGAAATACCGAGCTTCAAGGCCAGGGCCTGACAGATTTCCATCTGGGATTTGGATTCCCCCAGGGGTTCTATGGCCTTGTTGAGGATACCATAGACGCCGCCGCCCCTGGGGGCCAGGATATCATTTCGCTCCAGGAAGGTACAGACCGGTAAAACGATATCGGCAAATTTGGCTGTGGCCGTCATAAACTGCTCTGTAACCAGAATGAATTCCAATTTTTGAAAGGCCTTGACGGTCTTGTTGACCTCCCCGAGTTGATTGAGGTAATTGGTGTTGGATAGCCAGATCATCTTATAGTCATTCGGATAACCGCCGGCTTTTCCTTTTAGGATGGCATCGGCAAAGAGGCTCACATTGACCCGGGCACTGGAGTTGACACTCGCACCGCGATAAGGGAGGGCGTTCCGGCGCGGCGGCGCCCCCATCTCCACCGGATTTGGCGGACTGGCGGTATGAGGGGTTATATTTCAGGCTGATGGAGGGAGTCGATTGCCAGTTCTGAGACAGCCAGTTACCGGTGATGGCCTCAAGGGCCGCCGCGGCCCGATGGTACTGCTCGCCGTAGGCCGTACGTCCGGCGGAAATGCTGGTAACCAGGGCCGCCGGTTTGTTGCCGGCATAGGCGCGCGCCAGGTCGGCGATAGTCGTGGCCGGTATGGCGCTGATGGCCTCGGCCCATTCAGGGGTCTTGGCCACCCCGTCTTCGAGGCCAAGCACATAGTCTTTGAACGGTATCAAACCCGACGGTGTAGGCCTCGATGAAGTCTTGGTCCTGTAGATTTTCAGTGATGATGACATAAGCCATGGCAATCAGGACGGCCGCGTCGGTGCCCGGTCGTATGGGAATCCACTGGTCGGCGAAGGTGGCCGCCGAGTCCGTATATCTGGGATCAACGCAGATAATTTTGGAACCTCTTTCCTTGGCCCGGGCCAAGATTAAGGGAACATTGGTCCCCTGTTCCGTGGTCACCGGATTCCAGCCCCACATGATGATGAGTCGTGAATTCAGATATTCTTCAGGCGCGTGCTCCGTCTGGGAGAATTTACGCCGCATTCCGTAAGTCACGCCGGCGGAAAAGGTGGCCCCTTCATGGGAGATGAAACCCCAGGGGGCGGTATAGCCTCCAAACTGGCACAGCAGTCTATGAAAAGCGCCCACATGATGCAGGGTATGGGGATCGCACATGGAACAGAAGTGGAGGATAGCCGCATTGCCGTAGGCGGCTTTGATCCGATTCATTTCTCCGGCTACGGTTTCCAGGGCCTCGTCCCAGGAAATCCGGGTAAACTCGCCGGCCCCTCTGGCTCCCGTCCTTTTGAGCGGGTAAAGAAGCCGGTCCTGGGCATAGACCCGTTGACGGTAGGCGTGTCCCCGGGCACATAAACGAGGTTTATCTTCCCCGTCATCGGGCTCGATGCGCACGATCCGGTTCCCTTTCACGTGCACTTTCATCTCACAGGTTCCGCCGCAGTGGCTGCTGCAGATACTGCGGATGATTTTTTCTTCATGCTTCTCGTCGTGCACCACTAATCCTCCGGATTCAAGACCGTTGCCGCTATTTCACGCTATCCCGGCCGATTTGGAAGGCCTGCCGGTTGACGTCCAAAAGCTTCTTGGGAAAAGTCTCTTCGATGACATTGATAAAATCCTCAGAGCTCTAAGGGGAGAAGCCCCAGGGCGCTGACCGCCCCTATCATGATAATGTTGCTGAGAATGGGATTTCCCAGTTTCATGGCTTCCTCGGTGGCCTCGATCATCCAGACCCGGGAGGATAGGCCTTCCAGGGTCTTTTGGATGGTCTCGATTTCCGGGTAGCCCGATTCCCCGGCAATGACACTCGCCGGATGGACCGGCCGGGTGTTGGTCAGCACAATCACCTCGCGGTTACCGTAGGTGGCCATGATCCGGATGGCCTCGACAGGCTCCAGGGCGATCACGATGTGGGCCTTTCCCTTGGGGATTTGAGGGCTCCAGGTGGATGCGGCCGATACGCGCAGGTGACTCATCACCGACCCTCCCCTCTGGGAAGCCCCGAAGGTTTCTCCGATCGTCAGAAAGTATCCCTTCATGGAAAGCATGTTGGCCAGGATCCGGGAGCCCATGACATTGCCTTGTCCGCCGACTCCGGCCAGAATGATGTTATACGGATCTTGGATTAATGGTTTCATAATGAGTCCGGCTCCTCTCTCCTGATGGCTCCGCTGGTGCAGATATCCGCGCAGACCCCGCAGCCCACACAAATCACCTCATCGATTCTCGATTTTTTCTTGGCTTTATCCCAGATCAGGCCCGGGCAGCGGAAAATCCGGGTGCAGAGACGATTGCAACCGCATTCTTCGCCCATACACCGGGATTCATCGATGTGCATCGTATAGCCTTTCTTCCCTTTCTTTTCAGGGCTCAAGGCACATATCTGGCGCAGAATGAGCACCTTTACCCCTTCTTCCTCCAGAAGCTCGTTGATCATGACCCGCGTCTCTTCCAGCTTAAAGGGGTCGCGAATGACCACTTTCGCACCCATGGCCTCGCAAACCCTGGCAATATCGACCTGAGGGGCCTCCTGCCCCAGGGCATTAATCGGCAGACCGGGGTGGGACTGGAACCCGGTCATGGCCGTGCCGCTGTTGTCCAGCACCACCAGGGTCGTCTTGACCTCATGATGGACGGCATTGACCAAGGCCGGTAAGGCGGCATGGAAAAAGGTGGAATCCCCGCAAACGGCGAGCGCCGGTTGATCCATCCCGAAGGCCTCCAGCTTGCCGAATCCGCAAGCCAGTCCTAATCCGGAGCCCATGGCATGGGCGATCTTCACCGTATTAAACCCGGCCGGTAAGGCCCCCATGCTGTAACAGCCGATATCCCCGCAGACAAATCCATTACGGTTGTCTAATTGCAAGGCCTTGCGGATAGACCAAAACGAAGCCCGGTGGGGGCATCCCGGGCAGAAGTTAAGCTCCCTGCCGGGCACCAATGCCCCGGCCGCCTCCTGGGCCTTCTTTTTATATTCCTCTTCCATCGGGCTATAGGGAACCCCGAAAATTTGTGAAAGCCCCTCGGCCACCAGGTCGGGGTTGAGCTCCCCGATCATGGGAATCGTCCCCTCATTTTTCCCGTAAAAGGTCTTGATCCCGATCTCGGCCGCCTGTTCCGCGGCCAGGATCTTGACGCTGTCTTCCAGGAAGGGGATGACCTCCTCCACGATCAAAATTTTTTCCGCCATGGCCAAATAGTGTTTCATCAATTTGGGAGGCAAGGGCCAGGTGGTTCCCAATTTGAGGAGTCCCACCCGGTCTTTCAATCCCAAAAGATGAATGGCTTCCAGGCAATAGAGATTGCAGGCGCTGCTGGTGATAATCAGCAATTCCGGCTTTTCCGGCCCCTGATAGGTATTGAAGGGGCTCTCTTCAAAGAGCTCCCGGGCCCGGTTCAATTTTGCTTGCTGCAGGCCGTGGTGATAAACCACCGGCATGCTGGAGACGGATCCTGTATCCGGGTCCAGTAAAGGTCCCTGGAATTTAAATTCAGCCTTGGCTTTTTTTCCCGGAAGCTTCCCGAGCCGGACAATGCCGCTGGCATGGGACATGCGCGTAACGGACCTCACCATGACGACGTTTTTTATTTCCTCCGAAAGCTCGAAGGCCCACTTGGTCATATCCTTGGCTTCCTGAAAATCCCCGGGTTCCAAAAGAGGAATTTCGATCATCCGGGCAAAGTGGCGGGATTCCCCTTCGTTGGCGCTGGAGAGGGCCCCCGGATCATCGCAGCTCACCAGGACCAGTCCCCCGCGAGTCCCGGAGCCGGCCAGGTGGAGCAGAAAATCGGAGGCCACATTCACCCCGTTCTGCTTCATGGGGCAAATGGCCCGAAGTCCGGCAAACGAAGCCGCGGCCGCCACTTCCAGGGAGATCTTCTCATTGGTGGACCATTCCACATAAAGATGGCGTTCCTTGGCCACCTTGGATAAATTCTCGATAATTTCCGAGGAAGGGGTGCCCGGATACCCGGCGGCCACGTTCACCCCCGCTTCCAAGGCGCCACGAACAATCGCCTCATTGCCCATGAGCAACACCCGCTTCCCCTCTTGGTTCTCAATCAATTTCGACATGGTGCCTTCCCTAATGAAAATGTTTAAATATGCTTAACCCTTGACGGATTTGTAAAAACTGGATCATTTCTGACTTCATACGAATCTATCAACTGTGACTATTCCAGAATCCGGCCGATAACGGAATCCTTTCGATTCACATAAATCAGATCTTCCGGGTTTCCGGTTTTTTCCATAATCGTCTTTAAAGACGCCCTCTTTTTATTCAGGGCCGCCTTCTTCAGTTCCTCCAGGACTCCGGCCGGGACCTCCCGGAACTCCAGGATGCCTTTTTTACGGGCCAGATTCATGAGGTCCTGCCCGGCCTTGGTCCGCACAATGACCTGGTTCCAGGACCGGAGACTCTCCCAGTCCTCGGGCAGTCGGGCGGACCCGACGGAAATATCGGCAAACTCGGCGGTCGTATCCAGGCAGATGCGACAGCCCTCCCGGACCAGGGGATCGATCTCCTCCCAGGGAATGGCTATGGTTCCGGTTGTGGTGAAGACGGCCACCTGGCCTTTTCCCGGCGGGATATCCATGCCGATGATCTCTTCGAGATTGGTGCGTGTCTTCAGGAGAGCGGTGAATTTTCTCCAGGAAAGGGTCCATCCGCAGAAAAGGCCGATGACTAACTTCAGCTTATCGATGTTATTGTCCTTCTCCGGAAGGGGTTTCATCCGCATCTTGGCCAGGGCCAGGGCCTGGCAGGGAGTGGCCACGACGCCGATCTTTTGGGCCTCACTCTGGGCCGCCCGGTTGAAGGCCGCCACGGTCCCGGCGGCAATAAATTTACTCTTTCCCCGTTTCCGAATCTCCGCGCCATCCCCCACCGCCACACCTTGCTGGGTAAAACGGTCGGCCCCCTCGGCCATCACGGCCGTATCGATGATCCCTTCCTCCAGGGCCAAGGCCATCAGGGCCGTTACCGTCCCGCCGTGCTGGGCCTGGCGGCGATTTTTTTCATCGGCCGCCCGGACGATGTAATACTCCTTGACCGGACCAATTTCCGGGGTCAGATCCCGGGGATCACATAAACGGGCCCGCATGGCATCCAGGTCCGTCGGCGTTCGCGGGCAAAAGGCATAGCATCTCCCCTCCTGAAGGTCACAGGCGTGGAGAGTGACCACTTCGCCCTGATAAAAGGCCTGGTAGGGGCAGAGGTTCACGCAGGCGCCGCAGGCCGTACAAACTTTGGTTTCCCGGACACGGGTCGTTAACGCCCCCTGGCCTCGGCCCTGATCAATACTATTCATCATAATTTACCTCTCATCTATTCTTCCAAATTCGATAATAATTCAACGACACTGAGTTTGACAAAATTCCAATCCCGGACACCTCGACTTCGACGACATCCCCGGGCCTCAACGATCTTAATTCTGACGTTCTGACAACCCTTTTACTTTCTTTATGTCCCTTCATTGTTTCTTATCGAGATCTGGGTTCTTCCCGACCTCCAGGAGGTGGTTGATAAATTCGGAAATATTATAGATTTCCAGAGGATGTTTCCGCAGTTTGGAATATCTCATTTTGGCATTGGAGAGATTTTGAACACAGGAATTGCAACTGGTCAATAAAACATCCGCTCCGCATTCTATGGCCTCTTCCAGGCGGGCCCGAGCCAGGGCTATGGAATGGGAGGGATAAGCCCCGCGCATACCTCCCCCCGCCCCGCAGCAAAGCGAATCGACCCGCTGGTGATTCATCTCAATAAAATGGGGGGATAATTTTTTGATGATTTCCCGGGGTTCCTCATAGAGGCCGGAATGTCGTCCCAGGTCGCAGGGATCGTGATAGGTCAAGCGCTTTTCCGTGGTTACTCCAAAATCCATGTCTTTTAAAAACTGGACCAAATGGATCACCTTAATTTGCTCGGTTTTTAACCTTTCGTACTGCGGAAGTCGGTTGAAGGTCCGGAAGCAATAGGGACAGGCGGTGATGACCGTACCGGCTCCGGTGGACAAAATCGCTTGAAGGTTTTGGTTGGCCAGATCATCATGAATCCCGTAGCCCACATCCTCTAATACCCCGCTGCAGCAGACCTCATCAATCAAGGTGTAGTCGATATTTAATCGATCCAATAGTTCCAGCGTTTGTCTGGTGGAATCCTGACTCCGATAGGAACCGACACAACCGATAAAAAAGACCACGGCCGCCTTTTTATTTTTTTCTTTTCCAAAATCGGGCCGTGCCGTCTCTCCATAAATATTGGCTATTTTTATAAAGAAGGTCATTTAAACTTTGAAAGGCCGGATGACCGGCACCCGAACCGACCATATCTTTTCTGACTTGTTTGATGATGTCCGGAACCTCCAATCCAGAGGGGCAGTTTTTAGCGCACCGGGCACAGGTGGTACATTGGAATACGGTCTCAATCAGTTCTTGATCGAGGGCCAATGTTCCTTCGATGACCTCCTTAAGGACCAGCATTTTCCCCCGGGCGTTCAGGGCCGGACGGAGGGTTAAATCGAAAACCGGACAGACGGCCTGGCAAAACCCGCAGGATGAGCATTTTAAAACCTGATCTCCAAATTTCTGGATAAAGGGATAGACTGGGATCCACTTAGACCTCCAAGCCCATCTTCCCGGGATTCAGAATGTTGTTCGGATCGAACAACTGCTTGACCCCTCTCATGACCCGCATGGCCACCGGGCTGTGTTCCAGGGTCATAAAGGGGGCCTTCGCCAGCCCGATGCCGTGTTCTCCGGTCAGAGTTCCCCCGAGACGGATAGCCAGTTGGAATAATTCTTCGGAGGCCTTTTCCGCCCGCAATTTTTCTTCCTCATTGCGGCCGTCGAAAATAATACCGGGATGCAGGTTTCCGTCCCCCAGATGGCCCAGGGTGGCAATCAGGACCTTATTTCGCTTGCTGATTTCTTGAGTACCCACCAGCAATTCAGGCACCCGGCTGATGGGCACGGTCACATCCTCGGCAATCATGTTATAGCTGAGCCGATAAAGAATCCCCCCGATTCCCTTCCGGGCGGTCCACAATTTTTCGGCCTCTTCCGGAGAATTGGCCTGGGCCACCTGGGTGGCCTGGTTTTTCTTGAATATCTCCACAATCTTGGCGATCTGATACTCGGTTTCTTCCTGGGTGTAGCCGTCCGCCTCGGCTAAAACCATGGCCGCCGCCGCCGGCAACGTTTGGCCGCCATGGCGGTTAAGCGCCAAAAGGCACTGCTCGTCTAAAATTTCCAGTACGGAGGGAATAATGCCGGAGCGCATAATTTCACTGATGGCCTCCCCCGCCTGCCTTATTTCCTGAAAGGCGGCCGAACAGGTAGCCGAAGCCTTCGGTTTGGGATTGATCTTTAAAGTAATTTCGGTAATCACTCCCAAGGTCCCTTCCGAACCTACAAAGAGCCGGGTCAAATCATATCCGGACACACATTTCATCGTTCTGGAACCCGTCTTGAGGATTGACCCATCGGCTAAGACGACCTCCAGTCCCAGGACATAATCCCGGGTAGTCCCATACTTGGCTCCCCTCAATCCCCCGGCGTTCGTGGCTACATTCCCTCCCAGGGTAGCCACTTTTCCCGAAGCGGGATCCGGGGGAAAATGGAAACCATAGGGATCCAGGGCTTTTTGTAATTGGGCATAAACCACCCCGGGTTGCACCACGGCCAGCCGGTCCTCGATCTTGATTTCCAGGATCCGCCTCATTCGGGCCATATCCAGGACGATCCCCCCCTTCTCGGGAACGGCCATCCCGCTTAAACCCGTGCCGGCCCCTCTCGGAACGATCGGCAGTCTCTCCTGATTGGCCAGCTTAAGGATGTCCGAAACCTGTTGGCTGTTCTGCGGCCAGACCGCACCAATCGGTCGATGCCGGTGTTCGGAGGCGTCTTTCGAATAAGAAATCAAATCAATGAGCTTGTCCGTAAAATTATTTTCACCGACGATGTCGATCAGTTTTTGTTTAAGAATCTTTTCCATTCCGGATCCTTCATCCCTTATCGAAATAAAACCTTACCATCCCAGCCAACCTCCATCAACGGGGAGCACCGCCCCATGAATAAAATTGGAGGCCGAGGAGGCCAGAAATACCGCCATTCCGGCAATATCGTTGGGAATCCCCCATCGGCCGGCCGGAATTCGTTTTTGGATAGAGGCATACCGTTCTTTATCTTCCCGCAGCGGTTTCGTAAACTCGGTAGCGATATATCCGGGGGCAATGGCGTTGACATTGATCCCTTCACCGGCCAGGGCATTGGAGAAAGCCTTGGTCAGCCCGGCCAGGCCATGCTTGGAAGCGGTATAGGCCGGGATGTTGATTCCTCCCTGAAAAGCCAGGATGGAGGCCACGTTGATAATTTTCCCTTCCTTTTTCTTTATCATCAGCCTGGCCGCCCCCTGAGACAGGATGAAATTGGCGGTGAGGTTGATTTCCAGGGAGGCATCCCAGTCCGCTTCCGAAAAATCCAAGACGGGTGCCCGGGGACAGATCCCGGCATTGTTGACCAGGATATCGAGATGTACCCATCTTTTCAAAAATCGCCGGGATGACGGCCCTCGTTTCATTTCTTTTGGTCAGGTCGGCCGGATAATGGAGATATCGTTTACCCGCGGTCCGTATGGCCTTTTCGATTTCCGGATCTCCCTGTCGGCTGACCACCGCCACATCGGCCCCGGCCTCGGCTAAGGCCTGGGCGATGGCCCCGCCAATGCCTTTGGTGCCTCCGGTCACCAGGGCCACCTTCCCGTCAATCCGAAATTGATCCAAGATCATGGGGTCTCCTTTTTACTGAAAATTTCGAAATTGCGCCCGTTACCCGAGCTGGAAATAAACCCGTTTGACTTCATCATTATTCATCAGGTCCTGGCTTTTTCCTTCCAGGCCCACCTTGCCGTGCTCCAGGATATATACCCGCTCCACCAGGTCCAGGGTCAGGCTGGCATCCTGCTCGACGATCAGAACCGTCAGGCCGCTCTTCCAGATGGTTTTGATCCCTTCGACGAGAATGTTTTTTACCAGGGGAGAGAGGCCCACGGAAGGTTCGTCGAGCAAAAGGAGACGAGGACTGCTCATCAGGGAGCGGCCGATGGCCACCATCTGCTGCTCTCCGCCGCTGAGGGTCCCGGCCAGTTGATGTCTCCTTTCCTTCAGAACGGGGAAGAGACTATAGACATATTCCAGGTCGGCTTGGATTTTTCCTTTGTCTTTGCGGAGGAAGGCCCCCATCTCCAGGTTTTCGGCCACCGTGAAGTCGACAAAAAGCTGCCGGCGCTCCGGGCAATGGATAATGCCCTTTGCGGACGATCTCATGGGGGGGATGACGGTCGATGCGTTCTCCCTGGAAAAGAATCTCTCCTTCCACCGGAACCATGGCCGAGATGGCCCGCAGTAAGGTCGTCTTCCCGGCGCCGTTGGGGCCGACCACGCCGACGATCTCTTTCTCGTCCAGACTCAAGGTCAACCCGTTGAGGGCCATGGCCTTCCCGTAAAGGACACGAAGCGATTTGACCTCCAGCAGATGCAATTTAGGCTCTCCTTTCCCCCAGGTAGGCATTGACCACTTTGGGGTTGTTCATGATCTCATCCGAGGTTCCTTCGGCGATCTTTACCCCGAAGACGATGACCGCCACCCGCTCCACCAGCTTCAGCAGGTCCCGCAGGCGATGCTCGATGATCACCATGGCCTGACCTTTTTGGTGCATGCGCTGAATGGCCGAAGAGAGGATGACCGCATCCTCCACGTCCAGTCCGGAAAAAGGTTCGTCCAGAAGCAGGATGTCGGGCTGGGTGGCCATGGCCCGGGCGATGTCCAGCAGGCGCAGTTCACCGAAGGCCAGATTCTTGACCTTCTCATTGAAACGGTTCCCCAGCCCCATCTCTTCCAGGAAGATCATGGCGGTTTTCCAGGGCTTCTCTCCCGGGACCCTCTGCTGCCCGGCCCGGCGGGAGAAGCAGGGGATCATCACATTCTCGATGACGGACATTTCTTTGAACAGGTCCACCAGCTGAAAGGTTCGGGCGATGCCCCGGTTGACGATCTGAAAGGGTTTCAGGGAGGTGATGTTTTCCTTCTTAAACCAGACCTCTCCGGAATCGGGGCGGATAAACCCGGTAATCAGGTTAAAGAGGGTCGTCTTTCCGGCCCCGTTGGGACCGATGACCCCGACCAGATCCCCGGGGTTCACCTGCAGGTCGAAGCCGGTGATGGCCTGCAGGCCGCCGAAGGCTTTTGACAGATTGCGAATTTCTAAGATGGGCTCCATGCCGGTTTCCTCTTTTTTCCTCTATCGTTCCTGCCCGATGATCCGCCGGAAGGCCTGCGAAAAAATTTCCAGCAGACCCTTGGGGGCAAAGAAGATCACCAGGACCACGGCGCCGCTGTAAATGAGCAGGCGCATTTCTCCCAGGAAGCGGAGAGATTCATTGACTAGGGTCAACAGATAGGCCCCGATGACCGGCCCGATGATCGAGCCCATGCCCCCCACGACGGCCATCATCAGGATCAGCCCGGAAAGAGAATCGTGGGCCATCTCCGGCCCCACGTGCATCTGCACATGGGCATACATGGCCCCGGCCACCCCGGCGATGGCGGCGCTGATGATGAAGGCCACCACCTTGTAATAGGTGGTGTTGATCCCCGACCCTTCACTGGCGATTTCGTTTTCCCCGATGGAACGGAGGATCATCCCGAAGGAGGATTTGGAAATCAGATAGAGGAGGAAGATGACCGCCAGCATAAAAAGGCCGGAAAAATAATAATTCCCCAGGGGGGAATCGGTGAGGGGAGCGATTCCCGAAAGTCCTTCTTCCCCGCCCAGAAACTTGGAGCTGATCATGAACCATTTATAAAGAAGGGCCCCGAAGCAGAAGGTCACGGCGGCGAAATAGGGGCCTTTCAGCCTCAGGGTTACGGCACCGACGAGTAGTCCGAATAGACCGGCCATGATTCCGCCGATGGGCAGGGTCAGCCAGGGGTCCCATCCCAGGTTCAGGTTGAGCACCGCCCCCAGGTAGCCCGAGCTGGCGATAAAGAAGGCGTGGCCGAAATTGATGTTTCCGGTGAAACCGGAAAGGAGGTCCCAGCTGCAGGCCAGGATGACGTAATAATGGCAGAGGAAGAGGATCTCCAGGTAATACAGGTCATTCACCACCAGGGGGGCCAGCAGGACTACCAGCCCGAAGGCGGCCAGCCCCAGAAGCCTTCTGTAAAGCGATCTCAGACCGAATAAATCCTCGTAGTGATTCATGGGACCCTTTTCTCCTTATTAACCCCTCATGCCCCAAGGGCAAACCACGAAGCATGAAAATATCTTTCTCCGAACTCGCAACTCTTAACCCCGAACTCAGATCCTTGGCCTCCGGGTCATTCGGTGTCAGGTCCGGGAGGTCTTCTTTCCAGTCAGTCCGGTGGGCCGGAAGATCAGCACCAGGATGATGGCCAGGAGGTAGACCATATCCGAATAGTTGGCCGAGAGGAGCATGCTCACCATCGTCTCCGAATACCCCAGGAGCAGGCTGGTGAGGATCGCCCCCTCGATGCTCCCCAGGCCCCCGATGATGACGATGGCGAAGGCCTTGAACAAAGGAAAGGACCACATGGTGGGAACGGCCTCCAGGATGGGGGCGATAAACACCCCGGCCACGGCGGCCAGCCCGGCCGAAATCCCCATGGCCATCAGGTAGACCCGCTCATACTGGATCCCGACCAGGATGGCCGCATCCTTGTTCTGGGCCACGGCGGAGATGGATTTCCCCGTCTTGGTCTTCTTGATGAAGAACCAGAAAAGGACCACCAGGGCGGCCCCGACAAAAAAGGTGATCAGCTTCTGAAAGGAGATGAACACCCCTCCCAGGGCAATCTCCCCGGTCAGGAAACTCGGGACGGATTTTCCGTAAGATCCGTAGATGCCGTACATGAGCTCCTGTGTAAAGAGGGCCAGGGCCAGGGTCAGGATGAGGACATAGGAATGGCGGTCCCGCATGGGACGGATGGCGAAACGATCGATGGCCATTCCGATCAGGGCCACGGCGACCACGGCCATCAGGGCCGACAGGAGTACATTGATATGGAGGAGGGTCATGAAGGTGTAGGCCAGGTAGGCCCCCAGCATGTAAAAGGCGCCGTGGGAAAGATTGATGATTCCGGCCACCCCGAAGATCAAGGTGAACCCCACGGCGATCAGGCTGTAGATCGCCCCCCAGATGGTACCCAGAATAAGAATACTCAAAAATGTGGTCATAGGTCACTCCACCCCGAACCGATTTCCGCTCCGGGCCGGCACTCGACTGTCACCGCAGACTTCGGCTCAAGGCTGCAATGACTTCTCATCGAAGAGGATCAATACCCGTCAGGGCATTGATCCTCTTTCCAAGATCCCTTTACTGTTTCCACCAGGCCGGTTTGACGTAATCCCCGGTCTTGAATTTCTCAGGATAGAAGACGACCTGTTTGCCCCCGGCCTGCCACTGGACAAAAGGCATGACGTACCGGCCTTCCAGGAGGTCATGGGTCTGTTTGTCAAACCCGGTCTGCGGATGGAGGACACCCTTGATAGGAGATATTCTCCAGGCCGGTGATGATGTCATCGGACTTGACCGATTTTTTCTGTTTGATCACTTCGGCCATCATGTAGACCGCGTCATAGGTGAATCCACTGGTATAAACCGGATTGGTCCCGAACTTTTTCACGTAATTGTCCCAGAAGGGAATGGTGCGGTCGGTCAGGGGGGCCCGGGCGATCATGTTATAGGTCGATTCGTACAGACAGGCGCCGCCGGTCATTTCCCAGAACTTGGAATCCATGCTGGCCACGTTGGCGCCTCCCATGGGCGCCGGCTTGTTGTCCTGCCAGGCCTTGACCAGGGGGATGCTGGCCGCGTGGCTGACGATCTGGAAAATCCACTGGGCTCCCAGGCTCTTGATCTTGGAAAAGATGGGGGAGAAGTCCTTGAGTTCCACGTCAAACCGTTCATAGAGGACGACCTCCAGACCGTCCTTTTCCAGGTCTTTTTTCAGGTCCTTGGCCGTAGTCTTCGGTCCACTTGGCGTTTTCGGCCAGGATGGCGAATTTTTTACAGCCCAGTTTGCCGTTGGCGAATTCCTTCAGGAATTTGTGGGCCACGAGCTCCTGCCGGTCCGAGTTGATCATGTCGCGGAAAAAGTATTTGTTCTTCTGGTAGTCTTTTTTGACGTTGTTGGTCAGGTCGGAGAGGCGCGTCCCGGTGGCCATAAAAACGATCTTGTAGTTGGAAAGGAAGGGTTGGATGGCCAGGGCGACGCCGCTGTTGTATTCCCCCACCAGCACGTCGACCTTGTCTTCCATGACCAATTTTTTCATGGCCGTGATGCCTTTTTCCGGCTTTGATTCGGTATCTCCCATGATGATTTCGATCTTTTTCCCGTGGATACCGCCGGCGGCGTTGATCTCCTCCGCCGCCAGCTTGGCCGCATTGATGATCCCCTGCCCCACGGACATCTGCACCGGGGCCAACACGCCGAAACGAACGGTGTCAATTTTGGCAAAATCCCGGTTGGCCGCTCCGGCCGACGTAAAGGCCAACAAAAGCCCCAACCACCCACTGCCTACTGCCCATAAAATTTTTTTTCTAATCATTTTTCCTCCTTTCGTCTTTCCCTCGAATAATATTTCACACCTATTAAAAAAATTTCTTCTCCCAATTAGTTGGGAGATTTCTCCCAAACCTTCAGATCTTTGTAATTTCTAAGCATTTCCCTCGAACCCTTGAATCCTGGACCCCTCGAATCCTTCTATCGTCATCAACTCTTTTGGAGATGATCCAAATATTACCATCTCAGGTTGGCTGAAATTTCCTCAGCCGACTTTTTGACTAAAGGGATTAACTTCCTCTGGATCCGTTCCATGGTTATGGTAAAAATGGATCCGGTAATACTAAGGGCGGCTACAATTTTTCCGCCGGCCCGGACGGGTGCCGCCACACAGCGGACCCCTTCATAATATTCTTCATCATCGATGGCATACCCTTGAACCCGAATTTTTTTAATTTCTTCCAATAAACCGGACAGGGTGGTAATGGTATTCTTTCCATAGACTTTTAACGACCGGTTTTTATATATTTCCTTCACTTCTTTATCCGATAACTCCGAAAGCAATATCTTTCCCCCGGCCGCCGCATGGGGATCAGTCGTAAAACCGATATAGGTGTCTAAAGAGAGTCCCCCCTCCTTTTGGACTTTATCGATATAAGTCACCAGTCCGTTTCTCAAAATGGATAAATGAACCGCTTCCTTGCATTCCTGGTGCAGTCTTCGGATGTGATCGTGGGCCGTCTTTCGAATATCGATATTATCTAGTATCGTCCGGCTGATTCCAAGGAACCTTAAACCCAAGGCATATTTTTTCCGTTCCGGATCCTGGGTGACATAATCATAGGGAATAAAGGTACTTAGAATATGATGGATGGTGCTTTTAGGAAATCCGAGTTTTTGATTCAATTCTAAAAGACTTAAACCATGAGGGCTTTTACTCAGGAGTTCAATAATTTGAAGGGCTTTATCCAGAGAAGATATTTTCAAATTATGGGCTTAATTATATTTCATATTATGAAATTTGATTTCAGGAAATATATAAATATCGGCAGCCAAATGGATTGTCAAGTTTTTTTTAATCTATCAGGAAAATATTTTATGGCCTCTGAACGGGTCTGACTTATTGCCGATCAAGGACCGAAACGGTCAGGCAAAAATGGTTTTGCGGAAGCCCCTTGTCCTCTTGTCTTTCACCTATTTTACTTCTTGACCTCGTCTTTTTCTTTCCCTGGAACCCATGAACTGCACGGGTGGGTTTTCCTCTCGCTTCGTGCCTCGTGCCTGATTTTCTATTTTCGAACCAAATAAAGGTGTTTTATTTTTCGGGATGAAATGACTGGTTGAAGGTTTAAATCGCAAAACCTCACAACCCGAATATACTCCAATCTTTCTTCCCTTGGGACAGGAAGAAGAGGACGGCTGAATACCTGCCCGAGGGGCAACGGCTCGGTCTCTCTTGCCTGTCGGCAAGTAGGGCAAAGTCTCTCATTTAAACCATGTTTACAAATATTTGGCACGCGCCCAACCCCTCGATTTTAATCCATGCCGATAACTCAGAGTTTTGGGAACCGTATGCGACTGACCATCAGCGAGCCGGAAACCGCGAAAAACAGAACTATCGGATGAAGTGTGAAGCCGGCAAAAACGACCTTTCCGAACCAGAGGGAATCGTGCAATGCGCCCTGTGTGGCAGCCCAGAATATCAACAATACCAACACCAGTGACGTTGGGATAGGAGTTCCTTCGAAGTACTTCACTTTGCCTGTCTCCTCAGACATCGCCTCGGCGGTAATATTGTATCGCGCCAAGCGGGATACTCCGCAGGCAACAAAATAGATCAAGACAATACGATCGTATAAGCCCTGCATACCGCATCCATACCCAATCACGGCCGGGGCTACACCGAAGGAGATGACATCGGCCAGAGAGTCGAGTTCACGACCCATTCCGGAAGTCTTCTGTCGCCACCGGGCAATCCGTCCATCCAGGACATCGAAGACTAAAGCGGCAAAGACCATCCCGCAGGCGAAGTAGACATGCCAGATATCGGTCGTTTGCAGGTACGTCAGCATAGAAAACAATGCCCCCGTACCGCAGATCGCGTTGGCAAGGGTGAACCAGTCGGCAAGCTGAAACTCTCGAATCATGGAGAAGGGCTTATTTGGTTTAGGTATCTTCATGGCGGTCAGAACCTCTCACTGTGTCAAGTAGTGACTTATCGGATGGCCGGCGAATCCTCAAGATCGAGGAGGTTATCCCACTTGAGGGTTGGAAAGGTATCATGCAGAAAATGATCGTCTTCTACCGCGTTGAATTGGAGATTCATGAAAAGCTGCTCGGCGACAGCCCGGACCGGCCCCAGGGGCACCACATCGTCCTGCCGGCCGTGAAATAGGACCACAGGCATAGACAACTTCTTTCCCAGACAGGGTTGAGATAGTTCTGAGTTCAGGGCCGGCGCGAGAAGGATGAGTTTTTTTACCCGTTCTCCATGCAGACAGGCATACACGGCGGCCATCAGCCCTCCGAAGCTGGACCCGACGAGGACAAGATGGTCCTTCCCGGCCAGAAGCCCCTCGAGCTTCTTCATCCGCTCAGAAAATGAGCCGGAATAATCCTCGATGATCATGCCGGGATATCGTTCCCGGAAAAATACCCCCTTGGTTCCCCGGCTCGAGCTTTCCAATCCGTGAACGAACACGCCTGTCGGTTTCATTGCCTTTTAACCTCGTAAAAAATTTAAGGGCAGGTGAGCTGATTATCGTGGTTTAAACCTTTACTCTTGACAGGGCCTTTTAATGGGTGACCCCTTTACCCTTTTGAAGACCCGCACACAAATGTCGATGCGAGCGGCGTCTTTATAGTTTGCTTCGCCTGTTTTAGTGATCATTCCGGGGATACATTCCAGCAGTTGCTGATCGTAATAGCTGGCGGCGATTTTGAATTGGTGCCGCAGATAAAGCTCCGTCGGCATGCCGCCCATAACCTGGGGGATCGGCCAGAGGGAACTGAGGCCCTTAGCGACGATCGCGGAGAAGCCGGCCTCTTCCGCCCAGGCGATTGTCTCGTGGAGCAGGCGCGTACCGATGCCCCTCCCCATATATCGGGGGTCGCGCCGGTCCGTGTTGTCAAGCTGGCCTACGTGATAACAGAACAGCGAGAGCGATCGGTCCGGCATTCCGGGGGCTTGATCTTCGAAATCCATCCAGTACAGTGGGTCATAAAGTCCGTTGGGGGATACCACCCCGGGTTCATAGGGACGGAATTGAATTTGCCCGATATGGTCACCTTCTTCAAAGGCGAGTATCGCGGAAGAACCGATGGCGGCTATTCGGGCACGCACCTCTTCGGGGGTGCCCTGGTGGAGAAGCGGAACCGTTTCCACGTCGGCCGCCGCAAGAGGCCTGTATTGGATGACACCTTTTTGCTGGTTCATCTGGAATCTTCCTTCTTTTTACTTTTATCTTCTCACCTTAACTACGCCCCCCCAGCGGATTGCTCCGACGGATGGATTGAATCACGTTGTCGAGCTGTTCAAGAAAACGTGATCGGTCGCGTTTTGTTAGAGGCGGCGGCCCGCCCGTTATTTCTCCTGCGTTGCGCAGCTCAGACATCAGGTCCCTGGTCGCCACTGCCATGCCGATATTGTCTTCCGTGAAGGGCTTGCCGGTTGGACTGATGACCCGTGCGCCTTTTTTTATACAGCGTCCGGCCAGCGGAATGTCGGCAGTGATCACGATGTCGTCAGGTTGCACGTGTTCGACAATCCAGTCATCGGCTGCGTCGAACCCGTCTTTTACTACTTCGAGTGCGATCCATCGTTCATCCGGGACCCGCATCCAGGAATTTGCTACCAATGTGACTTCCAGGCGAAATCGACTTGCAACGCGGTACACCTCCTGTTTGACCGGGCACGCATCCGCATCTACAAAGATGTGTAGCAAATCAAAACCCTCTTCCGTTTCCGTGTTTCGGCCTTACCCCATTTCTGTTCTCTATATCAGGGTAAGGGCAGATAAGCTCCAGTTTCAAGAAATTAGTATGGTGTCCCCGGAATATGCGACCATGTATTGGGGTTAAATCTTTACTCTTGGGATTTAGCCCCGATCCCCACAACACTCTCGTCGAACCTTTTAGAAGCTGCTTTTTGGGGGTAAAGGTGGTTTGGAATACCTTAGGCTTCCTGCAGGTTCCTCCAGCCCCAGACGACCCTGC
This sequence comes from uncultured delta proteobacterium, assembly GCA_963769305.1. Taxonomy (GTDB): domain Bacteria; phylum Desulfobacterota; class RBG-13-43-22; order RBG-13-43-22; family RBG-13-43-22; genus RBG-13-43-22. The sequence continues at coordinate 24,160 of CAVYLJ010000021.1, forward strand.
CGATGATGAGCCGCTTAAGGTCATCGGTCCAGGCAGGTTCGGGAGGGACTTCCCGGTTGTCCGAACTGATAATGAGGGCCGGCGATTTCGCATAAACCCGTTTTACCTGACATTCCCCACCTTTGGTTCTGACCCCATAAATGCGGCCATTCTTGAAATCCATCTTTCCTCGGGGGTCATCCCGATCGATCAGGACGATATCTCCCGGGAAAAGGGTGGGTATCATCGATTCCTCCCCCCGGCCGATTTCGACGGCGACGAAGTCATGGGATTTGCGGCCCTGCAGTTTAGGGGAGTAAAGCCAGACATAGGACGTGATTTCATTTTCCGGGATTACTCTTCCTGGTCCTGCGGCGATCTTCCCGGCCAGCAAAGGGGCTTTAAAATACTGATCCTCCTCGTCGAAGCCGGAGGCCTTCTTTTTTTCCTCTTTTCTACCGGTAAGCAGTTCCTCCATGGAAACCCCTAATTCTTTGGAGAGCTTATAGAGTACGGGGGCTTCCGGGATGCTCCCCTTTTTGACATATCCCCAAACCGCGGAATAGGCCACGTCGATTTTTTCGCTGAGTTTTTTAATATTCAACCCACTCCCGAGAATGAGTTCTCCCAGTCTTTCGCCAAAGGCCTTTGAATTCGCCGCCATTTATTTTATCTCTTTTAAGATTTTTTATTTGACAAGTATATCTCAATTAAGATATATTTCAATCTAAAAAATACCCCGGAGAATCAATCCCAAGGGTATCAAGGTAATGTGAGGTTCTAATTATACATCACCTGTCCGGGAAGACAAGTAGAAATAGTCAGCCCAATCCTAATTTCAGATGATCCCTGTTGCGACCTATGGGGAAAGAAAGGGTGCAGTCGATGATCGAGTATCTTTATGCCTTTAAGCATGTTCCACTTTGGTTTTGGGCCATGGGGGCGGCCGGAACAATAGCCACCGTGCTTATTTTCCTTTCAGATTCCTGCTGTTTTCAAAGGTCCTATTGGAGAGCCCGGTTAGGGGAACGCTCGGCCCGGTCCTTCCGCGAATATACCGGATCAACCAATGGCTGGACAAAAAATGAATCAGCCGGGTAGCTTCCATATCAGATTTCGTAGCAGACCGGTATCTCGCCGAAGTAAAGGGTACGGCTTGGTGTCCACAATTACTATACCAGTTCATCTCCATCCGTTGAGAAAATGAACCGGGATAATCCTCGATGATCATGTCGGGATATCGTTCACGAAAAAATACGCCCTTGGTTCCCTGGATCGAGCTTTCCAATCCGTGGTAAACACGCGTGTCGGTTTCATTATATGTTCTCCTGGTCCGAACAAAAATCACCAAACAAACAATGCTCGTTTAGTATCATGCAGACAGCTCTCCGATCCACTTGCCGGCACTGACAATGGAGATATTTCCAATCTGCTGTTCCTTTCGGAGATTTTGAACCAGTTGAAAAGCCTTGGCTTCAGGCAGTTTCTTCGCCAGCAGAGTAAGCGACGATGAAGGCGCAACGTCTGAAAGCTTTACCTCGATGAGATGCGTCGCCCTGCCTTTCTGACTGAGCGTAAAGTCAACCTCTTTTCCGTCTTTGGTTCTAATGTAATTGAGTTCAATATCCTCACCGGCGATGTCCTGCAGATACTGAACGTGTTTTAACAGACAAGCCGCGCAGGTGTTTTCCAATTGAATTCCCTCGCCGCCCTGAACAAAACCGCTGTCGTAAAAATACAGTTTGGGCTCTTTCAGGATCGCCCGCGCCACATTCTTATGAAAGGGACGCACCGTAAATACAATGCAGAGGCCTTCCAGAATATCAATATATCTGCGCACGGTATTGGGCGCGATCTGCAGATCCTGCGCAATCGAAGTATAAGAAACCGGCGAACCGACCCGTGAGCGAAGAAGCTCAAGAAGCAGCCGCATGGATCTGACCTCCTGCAGCCTGCCGAACTCCAGGATATCTTCCCGGATCAGGTCGGTATAATACTGATTTCTCCAGCGGGCGGCTTCCGTTTCGGAACCGGACAGGAATGGTTCCGGAAAGCCGCCCAGTCGGTTCAGAAGCGGCAGGGCTTCATCGGGAGGCAGGGTGCCTTTGAGTTCACGAACGGAGATCGGATTGAGACGCATCGGGAAGTAGCGTCCGGCAAGGGACTCGCCGGACTGTCGATAGGTGTCAAGTCTTGCGCTGCCGGTAAGCAGAATAGCCTGATTTTTCGAGCGCGTGTCAAAAACGCCTTTAACGAATCTTTTCCATTCCCGCCTCTTGTGGATTTCATCAAGAATAAGTAGATCGCTTTTGAGCGGCCAGGACTGGGCATCAATGATTCTGGCATCAGCGATATTGTCATAATTCAAATACTGTGGTGATAGGAATTCCGGCATCAGAGCTTTGGCCAGCCATGTTTTGCCCACCTGCCGGGGACCGGTCAGAATGACCATCTTTTTGAGCAGATCTTTCTTAATCGGATCGTAAAGGTATCTTTTCATGCCTGACTTTTTAGCAGGGCTTTGCATAAAAGTCAAGACTATAATGCAATACTCTGCACAATAGTCGTCGCACCGCCCGACCCCATTTCAAGAAAGATCCGTTAGGCCTTTCCTGATCTTTTATGGGAGGGTCGATTATTTTTTGCCTTATGCGGTTTTGATCCAGGTTTGATGGCGCGGGCGTAGGTCAGAATCGACCGGACATAATTGTCGCAATGATTATAGGCATAGAGGGCCTGTTTTTTGTGGGCAGGATCCTCTCCGGACCAGCCGAAGGCCTTTAGGTAATTGGCGATGCTGGCCAGGGCATCGCTCCGGTTGTTAAGATCGACCTTCCCGTCCCCATCCCCGTCCACCCCGTATTTAATATAAGAGGAAGGGACAAACTGGGGAAGACCGAAGGCCCCGGCCCAGGAACCCCGGATCTCCAGGGGATCCCTTTGGCTGTCTCGGCACATCTGCAGCAAGGCGGCCAGTTCTTCTTCGGCCCAGACCGACCGCCGGTTTTCAATTACGGCCAGGGTCAGCAGACTGTTGAAGATAGGGACGGTGCCCTTGGTCCGGCCGAAGTTGGTTTCGAGGCGGAGGATGGCCACCAGGATTTCTTTTTCCACCCCATAGGAGGATTCAATACGGCGAAGAAGCGATCGATGATCTTGAAGGGTTTTCTTTCCTTCCCGGACGGATTTTTTAGAAAGCAATCCGAAGCGGCGTCCCATATAATCGATTCCCTTTCCGCTCCGCCCTATAATCTCCGGGTAGACCATCACCCGGTCGTCGGAGAAAATCCGGGCCAGGTCTTCGCCAGAGAATCCGCGAGCCGTTAAGCGCTGCACCAGTTCTTCTTGTTTTTCCAGGTAAGGCGTTGGAATGGCCGCCCTGGCCGGAGATCCAAGGGAAGGAAGAAGGAGGGGCGCTATAAAGAAAAACAGGCCGGCAAAAATGGCAAGGGTTATATTCCTGAGTCCGTTAGGGTGCTCTCTTCCCACCTAAAAGGATCCCCATATTATCCGGATCTTTGAGAGGAACATGGTATATCCCGCCTAAATATCGTTTCCTTTTGGCATACAAATAAGGTGAGAAATTGTCAATTTATTTTTTTATCATTCGGATGATCAGAAAGCCGAATCCGTATTTGACCGGATGAATCGGCCCCCACTTCCGATTGCCGTAATCCTCCTCGTTACTTTTTTCAAAGTGATCTTTTTTCTTTTGACTGGATCAATATGGGATGTCCCCTTTTACCGCTTCCTATTTTTATCATTTGTTTACCACGGGCGGTCAGACGGTATTTCTGATTGCGGGCTCGGGGTGTGTCGGGCTGGGTCATTTCAATCAATCCCGTAGCCAGGGCTGGATGAATGTAATTCTTGCGGAATGTGGGACGATGGGCAAGTCCTAGTTCGATCATGAGGTCGGACGTACTACGTTGCGATTTCCGGAGAGCGCGGAGCAGGCGCATTACTTGGTCGCTTTGATGGTCTGCCTCTTCAATGGCGCGTAGAATAGCGCAAGCGTTAATTCAAGAATGCCGTGGCATCGGCATCGTGGTTGGCCTGGCCGGGGCGGCATAGAGCCTGCTGCGGTCGCGGAGATCGTTGCCACCGGAAGCAAGGCAAAGGCCGGTCTCCAGTGGCTCAGGATTAGCGTCTACAGAGGCGTCCCATTCGGCCGTTGCCGTCCTGGAAGGGATGAATGAATTCGAATTCGTAGTGGAAACCGCAACTGGCCACCAGAGGATGTTCATCCGTTTTTTCGAGCCATGCTAGCAGATCATCAATTAGTCCGGGAACCCGATTTGGCTGGTGGGGTAAGATGAACCACCATTTCTCCCCCTTGAATGCCGACCTTGCCGGAACGAAAACAACCAATTAAATTTTATGGCTATTCCGCTTAGAAGCATCTTTTGGGGGCTTAAAAGAGGGCTCTAAGACATTTTTAACCCTCATCTTTTATCCTTTTCTTCGAGATTCAGGTCCGTTCTCGTGGTCCCGACCCCAACTCCCAATAATTCGATGTTACTTTTTTTTGCCCGCCGGTTTCTTTCTCTTTGTTTCTTTTAAATCCTTTCCGGCAGGTGCGGGAAGGCCACCCTCCGGCTGCTGTCCTTTTAATAATGAATCAACGATCTTTAGATATATGCGTTCATTAGAGAAGGCCCAGAATCCGAACAGGATGATCGAGGCAGCCATAAAGAAACCCACCCAAACCATTAAAGGCAAGAGGAGAGCCATCCTTTTAAGAGCGTTTGCCGATAGGGCATTGGAAGTTATTTGGCGTTCAACTTGAATGGGATTGACCATATTCGGCACTTTAAAAAACAGCCAAAGGAAAAGAACAATCAAGAAAACAGAGAATAACAGTCCCATTAAGTTAAAAGACTTTAAAAAGCTCCGCCGCATCTGAAGAAATCTTAAATCCTTTTCGGATAACTGGTTTTTGGAAGGGCCGGTTAATAAAGCGGAGGTCTGGGTTGGGTCGGTCATTTATTGTCCTCTCTTTGTTAGGAAGAGCAAAATGGGGGTTCGTTTAAGGCCTGTTTTATTTTTGCGTCCGTCTCTTTGTCTTACCGTAGGATTGTTGTTTTCCCTCTGCTTTGTTTGGAATTACTGAATTAAGTGGACAAATTCCGTTTCCTTGGGCAATGGCATAAACTTAATCAACTTAAATTTTTTCGGGCATTTGGTTATCGGCTTCTGAGGTTAGGGATTTTTTATCCGCCCAGTTCCATATGGTGGGTTGATCAGCCTGCAAAAACAACCTCGCCTTCCTGAGCATATTCGGCCATGAGGGTCGTTTTGTTTTCATATTCTTCCGGAGTCATGGTGATAATATCGAGGGGTACCATGAATTTTCTGATGGTTCGGATTTCAGCATCTTTCGTCAGGTCTGCGCGCTTGAAAATATTCTTTCGCTTGAAATCTTCGGAAACAATGACGATGTCGATATCGCTTTCTTCGGTTGCTGTTCCTTTAGCCTGAGAACCGAAGACTATGATCTTGGAGACCCTCAACCCCTTTTCTTTTAGACAGTTGGAGAGAAAGTGAACTACTTCCTTTGCTCTTTTTTGAGCCATTTTAGAACCTCCTTGCTTTGAACAAGCAATTTTTCGGTTTTTTGCTTGGGGTAATCTTTATGCATCTGGTCCAGGTCTTCCGGATATCGTGTTGGAACACTCGCTCGATTGAGGGCAAAGACCAATTGGTATAAGTCATCAGGGAGGGTTATTCCGACTGCCTCAATGAGATAAAGCAGGTTATGAACCTTCGGAGGTATAGTTCCAAGCTTTTCTTGGTATAACCCCTTCAAGGCCTTCTCGATTGACAAATGGGACATAAAAACCACGGCATCAAGGGGCTTTCCTTCCCGAAGGTCTTCTCGTGGGGTGACTACCTTATACCAGGGTTTCAGGGCCATGATCATTACTCTCCAAATATACGACAGACTTGATCTCTAAGCTCCTTAGACATCCATAATCCCGCGCTCCTCAGCTTTTCCAAACTTTGGCGGATCGAGGGGGTTAATCCCCTTCTTTTGGCCAGGATTATCACTCCAATGGTCCCGGTAAAACGGCAATGGAGCGACATAGCACATCGTCTGGCTTCACGGTCGTCAATAATCGCCCAATATTCGGGATTGTTAAAAGCAAAGGATAATACGGCGCTTTCTCCCTGTCCTAAATCCCATGAGGCAACCTGAGGGACAATGGGTATCCTCTCTACCCTCTTCAGCCAATCAGCAGAAAGAAATTCCGGACCAGAAAATTTTTCTTTTCCTTTAGCCAGGATTTCCAGGCAAACCGCATTCGGTACAGCAATTTCCTTAAATAAGGTCGGGAGAAGATCTATCAGCCCGCTCTTATCCAAACAAATAAGGGGTGAGGCATTGATGCACTGGATTTACGAGGACCCGGTTCGGCGCGGGCTGCTGTACCTGGGCACCGAGAATGCGATTTACGTGTCGTTCGACGACGGCGAAAACTGGCAGCCGCTGCAGAACGACCTGCCGCATGCCCCGGTGTACGGCATCACTGTGCAGGAGCATTTCAATGATCTCGTGATCGCGACCTACGGGCGTGGATTCTGGATCCTGGGACGACATTACGCCGCTGCAGTCACTCACCGCGCAGGTGCTCGCGTCGGACGCCCACCTGTTCGCGCCGCGGCCGGCGTACCGCTTCCGGCCCATCACGCCGCCGTCTACGCCGTACGACGACCCGCCACTCGGCGAGAACCCGCGCTACGGCGCGTCGATCAATTATTACTTGAAGGGGCCGGTGACAGGGAACGTGACGATCACGATTCAGGATCAGAAAGGTGAAATCGTCCGGAAACTGACCGGCACGAGTCGAGCGGGGATCAACCGTGTCTACTGGGATCTTCGTTACGAGGGCGGGAATGAAATCCGACTGCGTACAAGCCCCAGTCGGATTTCATTCCCGCCCTCGTAACAAAGCGCACGGTTGATCCCCGCATTCGTGCCGGTCAGTTTCCGGACGATTTCACCTTTCTGATCCTGAATCGTGATCGTCACGTTCCTGTCACCGGCCCCTTCAAGTAATAATTGATCGACGCGCCGTAGCGCGGGTTCTCGCCGAGTGGCGGGTCGTCATTGCGCGTAGACGGCGGCGTGATGGGCCGGAAGCGGTACGCCGGCCGCGGCGCGAACAGGTGGGCGTCCGACGCGAGCACCTGCGCGGTGAGCTGCTGCAGCAGCGTGGGGGTGATCTGCCAGGATCCAGAATCCACGCCCGTAGGTCGCGATCACGAGATCATTGAAATGCTCCTGCACAGTGATGCCGTACACCGGGGCATGCGGCAGGTCGTTCTGCAGCGGCTGCAGTTTTCGCCGTCGTCGAACGACACGTAAATCGCATTCTCGGTGCCCAGTAGCAGCCCGCGCCGAACCGGGTCCTCGTAAATCCAGTGCATCGATGCCTCACCCCTTATTTGTTTGGATAAGAGCGGGGCTGATAGATCTTCTCCCGACCTTATTTAAGGAAATTGCTGTACCGAATGCGGATTTTGCTGGAAATCCTGGCTAAAGGAAAAGAAAAATTTTCTGGTCCGATTTCTTTCTGCTGATTGGCTGAAAGAGTGGGGGTACCCATTGTCCCTCAGGTACCTACATGGGATTTCAGGACAGGGAGAAAGCACATATATATGTTTTGCTTTTAACAATCCCGAATATTGGGCGATTATTGACGACCGTGAAGCCAGACGATGTGCTATGTCGGCTCATTCCCCGTTTACCGGGACCATTGGAGTGATAATCCTGGCCAAAAGAAGGGGATTAACCCCCTCGATCCGCCAAAGCTGAGGAGCGCGGGATTATGGATGTCTCAGGACTAGAGATCAAGTATCATATTTGGAGAGTAATGATCATGGCCCTGAAACCCTGGTATAAGGTAGTCACCCCGAAGACCCTTTCGGAGACCCCTTGATGCCGTCGTTTATGTCCCATTTGTCAATCGAGAAGGCCTTGGAAGGGGTTTATGAGAAGCTTGGAACTATACCTGCGAAGGTTCATAACCTGCTTTTCTGTCATTGAGGCAGTCGGAATAACCCTCCCTGATGACTTATACCAATTGGTCTTTGCCCTCAATGGAGCGAGTGTTCCAATACGATATCCGGAAGACCTGGACCAGATGCATAAAGATTACCCCAAGCAAAAAACCGAAAAATTGCTTTTTTCAAAGCAAGGAGGTTCTAAAATGGCTGAAAAAGGAAATACGTCACTCTTCTCGACTGTCTAAAAGAAAAGGGGTTGAGGGTCTCCAAGATCATAGTCTTCGGTTCTCAGGTTAAAGGAACGGCGACCGAAGAAAGCGATATCGACATCGTCATTGTTTGGAAGAATTTTCAAAGCGAAAGAATATTTTCAAGCGCGCAGAAGCTCGAAAAGATGCTGAAAATCAAACCATCAGAAAATTCATGGTGCCCCTCGATATTATCACCATGACTCCGGAGGATACTTGGAAAGCAAGAAACGACCCTCATGGCCAATATGCTCGGGAAGGCGAGGTTGTTTTTGCAGGCTGATCAAACCACCGTATGGAACTGGGCGGATAAAAATCCCTGACCTCAGAAGCCGATAACCAAATGCCCGAAAAAATTTAAGTTGATTAAGTTTATGCCATCCCAAGGAAACGGAACTTTGTCCACTTCATTCAGTAATTCCAAACAAAGCAGGAAACAACAATCCTACGGTAAGACGAAGAAACAGACGCGGAAAAAATATAAAACAGGCCTTAAACGAACCCCATTTTGCTCTTCTTAACAAAGAGAGGGACAATAAATGACCGACCCAACCCAGACCTCACTTTATTAACCGGCCCTTCCAAAAACCAGTTATCCGAAAAGGATTTAAAAAGCAGATGCGGCGGAGCTTTTTAAAGTCTTTTAACTTAATGGGACTGTTATTCTCTGTTTTCTTGATTGTTCTTTTCCTTTGGCTGTTTTTTAAAGTGCCGAATATGGTCAATCCCATTCAAGTTGAACGCCAAATAACTTCCAATGCCCTATCGGCAAACGCTCTTTAAAAGGATGGCTCTCCTCTTGCCTCTAATGGTTTGGGTGGGTTTCTTTATGGCTGCCTCGATCATCCTGTTCGGATTCTGGGCCTTCTCTAATGAACGCATATATCTAAAGATCGTTGATTCATTATTAAAAGGACAGCAGCCGGAGCGGCCTTCCCCCAGAAAGGATTTAAAAGGAACAAAAAAATTCGGCGGGCAAAAAAAAGTAACATCGAATTATTGGGAGTTGGGGTCGGGACCACGAGAACGAACCCGAATCTCGAAGAAAAGGATAAAAGATGAGGGTTAAAAATGTCTTAGAGCCCTCTTTTAAGCCCCAAAAGATGCTTCTAAGCGGAATAGCCATAAAATTTAATCGGTTGTTTTCGTTCCGGCAAGGTCGGCATTCAAGGGGGAGAAATGGTCCTCATCTTACCCCACCGGGACGGATTTTCAGACTAATTGATGATATTCTAGCTGGCTGAAGAACAAATAGACGTCCTCCTCTTGTCGCCAGTTGCGTCTTCCACTACGAATTCGAGTTTATCCATCCTTTCCAGGACGGAAACGGCAGGTTGGGGCGACTCTGGCAGACACTCATCCTCACCCGGTGGCGACCGATCTTTGCCCTCCTCCCGGTGGAAAGCCCCATCCGCGACCGCTAACAGGACTACTATGCCGCCCTCGGCCAGGCCGAGCAGACCGCCGATGCCACAGCATTCATTGAATTCATGCTCGCCGCCGTTCTTAGGGCTATTAAGAATCATCGCTCACGAGCGATCAAGAAAGCGACCATCAAAGCGACCAAGTAATGCGCCTGATCCGCGCTCTGCGGAAATCGCAACGCAGCGCATCCGACCTCATGATCGAACTTGAACTTTCCCATCGGCCCACGTTCCGCAAGAACTACCTCCACCCGGCCCTGGCGGCGGGGATGATCGAAATGACCCAACCCGACACGCCCCGCGCCCGCAACCAGAAATACCGTCTAGCCGCCCGTGGTAAACAAATGATAAAAATAGGAAGCGGTAAAAGGGGACATCCCGTCCGTCAAAAGAAAAAAGATCACTTTGAAAAAGTGACGAGGAGGATTACGGAAATCGGAAGTGAGCGTCGTTCCGGGCAAGTGTGCGGATTCGGCTTTCTGATCATCTGAATGATAAAAAAATAAATTGACAATTTCTCACCTTATTTGTATGCCAAAAGGAGATTTAGGCGGGATATACCATGTTCCTCTCAAAGATCCGGATAATATGGGGATCCTTTTAGGTGGGAAGAGAACACCCTAACGGACTCAGGAATATAACCCTTCCCCCGAGTACTTTTTTTCTCTTATAGCGCCCCTCCCTTCTTCCTTTCCTTGGATCTACGGCCAGGCGGCCGATTCCAACGCCTTACCTGGAAAAACAAGAAGAACTGGTGCAACGCTTAACAGCTCGTGGATTCTCTGGCGAAGACCTCACCCAGAATTCTCCGACAACCACGTGATGTCTTACCCCGGAGATTATAGGGCGAAGCGGAAAGGGAATCAATTATATGGGACGCCACTTTTCGGATTGCTTTCTAAAAAATCCGTCCGGGAAGGAGAAAGAAAACCCTTCAAGATCATCGATCGCTTCTTCGCCGGTATTGAATCCTCCTATGGGAGAAGAGAAATCCTGGTGGCCGCCTCCGCCTCGAAACCAACTTCGGCCAAAATGTGCCAAGGGCACCGTCCCTATCTTCAACAGTCTGTTGACCTGGCCGTAATTGAAAACCGGGCCGCCTGACCGAAGAAGAAGAACTGGCCGCCTTGCTGCAGATGTGCCAAGACCGCCAAAGGGATCCCCTGGAGATCCGGGGTTCCTGGGCCGGGCTTTCGGTCTTCCCCAGTTTGTCCCTTCCTCTTATATTAAATACGGGGTGGACGGGGATGGGGACGGGAAGGTCGATCTTAACAACCGGAGCGATGCCCTGGCCAGCATCGCCAATTACCTAAAGGCCTTCGGCTGGTCCCAGAAGGAGACGATCCTGCCCACAAGAAACAGGCCCTCTATGCCTATAATCATTGCGTATATTCCGGTCGATTCTGACCTACGCCCGCGCCATAAACCTGGATCAAAACCGCATAAGGCAAAAAATAATCGATCCTCCCATAAAAAGATCAGGAAAGGCCTAACGGATCTTTCTTGAAATGGAGTCGGGCAGTGCGACGACTATTGTGCGGCGTTGCGTTATAGTCTTCACCACTTTTATGGAAGGCCTTGCTAAAAAATCAGGTATGAAAAGATATCTTTACGATCCGATTAAGAAAGATCTGCTCAAAAAGATGGTCATTCTGACCGGTCCCCGGCAGGTGAACTGGTAAAGTAATTGTGGACACCGAGCCGTCTCCTTTGCTCAAAAGAGTTGATGACGATAGAAGGATTCAAGGGGTCCAGGATTCAAGGGTTCGAGGGAAATGCTTAGAAATTACAAAGATCTTAAGGTTTGGGAGAAATCTCCCAACTAATTGGGAGAAGAAATTTTTTTAATAGGTGTGAAATATTATTTAAGGGAAAGACGAAAGGAGGAAAAATGATTAGGAAAAAAATTTTATGGGCGGTGGGCAGTGGGTGGTTGGGGCTTTTGTTGGCCTTTACGTCGGCCGGAGCGGCCGAACGGGATTTTGCCAAAATTGATACCGTTCGCTTTGGTGTGTTGGCCCCGGTGCAGATGACCGTTGGACATGGGATTATCAATGCGGCCAAGCTGGCCATAGATGAGATCAACGCCGCAGGCGGTATCCACGGGAAAAAAATCGAAATGATCATTGGAGATACGGAGTCAAAGCCCGAAAAAGGCATCACGGCCTTGAAAAAGCTGGTTTTGGAAGACAAGGTGGATGTGCTGGTGGGTGAATACAACAGCGGCGTAGCCCTGGCCCTCCAGCCTTTCGTTGCCAACTACAAGATCGTTTTTATTTCCACCGGATGCGCCTCTCCGGATTTGACCAACAACGTCAAAAAGGACTATCAAAGAAACAAATATTATTTTTTCGATATGATCAATTCAGACCGGCAGGAACAGTGGGCCCATAAGTTTCTGAAAGAATTCGTCAACCAGAAGCTGGGCTATAAGAAATTTGCTATTCTGGCGGAGAATGCCAAGTGGACCGAAAGCTACGCCCAGAACCTGAAAAAAGACCTGGAAAAGGATGGCTTCGAGGTTCCCTTTTTAGAACGATTTGATGTGGAACTCAAGGACTTCTCTCCCATTTTTTCCAAGATAAAGAGTTTGGGAGTACAGTGGATTGCCCAGATTGTCAGTCATGGGGCCAGTATTCCCCTGGTCAAGGCCTGGCAGGATAACAAGCCCGCCCCCATGGGGACCGCTCATGTGGCCAGCATGGATTCCAAGTTTTTTGAAATTACCGGTGGAGCCTGTCTTTATGAGATCACCTATAATATGATCGCCCGGGCTCCCCTGACGGATCGCACTATTCCCTTTTGGGATCATTATGTGAAAAAGTTCGGGGTGACTCCGGTCTATACCAGCGGATTTACCTATGATGCGGTCTACATGATGGCCGAGGTGATTAAACAGAAAAAATCAGTGAAGTCGGACGATATTGTCACCGGCCTGGAAAATATCTCCTATAAAGGGGTTATCCACCCCCAGACCGGATTTGACAAACAGAACCATGACCTCCTGGAGGGAAGGTATGTAATGCCCATGGTCCAGTGGCAGACGGGGGGCAAGCAGGTCGTCATTTACCCCGAAAAATTCAAGACCGGTGAATATCAAAAGCCGGCCTGGTGGAAACAATAAAGGACACCGGAAAGGATCCATAGCTAATTCCATAGGGAAAGAACCCTTTGGTCTTGTGGATAATTTAAGGAGAAGGGATGGCAGCCGTTTTATGGAGTGAACCCAAGCTGATTAGAAAAGGAGGGAAAATGGTTAAGGGAAAAACGTTTTGGGTAGTCGGTAGTGCTTTCTTGATTTTTTTTCTGGCGGCAACGATATCGAGTGCGGCCAACCGGGATTTTGCAAAAATTGACACCATTCGTTTCGGTATCCTGGCTCCGGTGCAGATGACCGTCGGACATGGGATCATCAATGCGGCTAAGATGGCGGCCGAGGAGATCAACGCCGCCGGCGGTATTCATGGGAAGAAAATCGAAATTATTATCGGAGATACGGAATCAAAGCCGGAAAAGGGCATTACGGCCTTGAAAAAGCTGGTCCTGGAAGACAAGGTGGATGTGCTGGTGGGTGAATACAACAGCGGCGTAGCCCTGGCCCTCCAGCCCTTCGTGGCCAACTACAAGGTCGTTTTTATGTCCACCGGATGCGCCTCTCCGGATTTGACCAACAACGTCAAAAAGGACTATCAAAAAAACAAATATTATTTTTTCAACATGATCAATTCGGACCGGTTGGAGCAGGGGGCCCATAAGTTTCTGAAAGAATTCGTCAACCAGAAGCTGGGCTATAAGAAATTTGCTATTCTGGCGGAAAACGCCAAGTGGACCGAGACCTTCGCCCCAAACTTGAAAAAAGACCTGGAAAAGGATGGCTTCGAGGTTCCCTTTTACGAACGGTTCGATGTCGAGATCAAGGACTTCTCCCCCATCTTCTCTAAGATAAAAAGCCTCGGAGTGCAATGGATTGCCCAGATCGTCAGTCACGGGGCCAGCATCCCCCTGGTCAAGTCCTGGCAGGACAACAAGCCCGCCCCCATGGGGACCTCCGATGTGGACAGCATGGATTCCAAATTTTATGAAATAACCGGAGGGGCCTGTCTTTATGAAATCACCTACAATTTTATCGTCCGGGCTCCCCTGACGGATCGCACTATTCCCTTTTGGGATCATTATGTAAAAAAGTTCGGGGTGACTCCGGTCTATACCAGCGGATTTACCTATGATGCGGTCTACATGATGGCCGAGGTGATTAAACAGAAAAAATCAGTGAAGTCGGACGATATTGTCACCGGCCTGGAAAATATCTCCTATAAAGGGGTTATTCACCCCCAGACCGGGTTTGATAAACAGAACCATGATGTCCTGGAGGGAAGGTATGTAATGCCCATTGTCCAGTGGCAGACAGGGGGCAAGCAGGTCGTCATTTACCCCGATAAATTCAAGACCGGTGAATATCAAAAGCCGGCCTGGTGGAAACAATAATGAAATAGGGTTCAAGGATTCAAGAGGTTTTACTTCCATGCCTTTCAATTGATTCCTTGAATCCTTGGCCCTTTGGATCCTTTTCAACCCTTTGTCGTGCCCGCCTCGGCGGGCATTCAATCCTGCGGAGCAAAACCAGTATCGGGAAGGGACTTCGGGTCTGGATGGAGTGACGCTATGACTACTTTCTTAGATATCTTTATTCTGGGGACCATCTGGGGGGCGATTTACAGCATGATCGCCGTAGGCTTTACTCTGATTTTCGGTGTAGCTGGGATTATCAATCTTTCTCACGGCGCCTTTTATATGCTGGGTGCCTACCTGGCCTACACCTTTATGACCCTCCTTAAAATAAATGTGGTCCTGTCGGCCCTGTTGGCCGCGGCCGGGGTGGCCCTGATCGGAATGGCCATTGATCGTTTCGCCATCCGTCCCATGCGGGACCGACACGCCTATGTCCTCATCCTGACCCTGGCACTGGCCCTTTTTACTCAAGAATTGATGTACGGGCTCTACGGATCTTACGGAAAATCGGTGCCTAATTTCATGACCGGAGAGATCGTTCTGGGAGGGGTCTTTGTCTCATACCAGAAGCTTCTCACGTTAATTGTCGGGGCGGCCCTGATGGTGCTTTTCTGGTTATTTATCAAGAAGACCAGGACGGGTAAATCCATCTTCGCCGTGGCCCAGAACAAGGACGCGGCCATCCTGGTAGGGATTCAGTATGAACGGGTTTATTTGATGACCATGGGCATATCGGCCGGGCTGGCCGCCGTGGCCGGAGTTTTTATCGCTCCTATTCTGGAGGCGGTCCCCACTATGTGGGCCTTTCCTTTGTTTAAAGCCTTCGCGATCGTGATTATTGGTGGATTGGGAAGCCTGGGTGGGGCGATTATTACCAGCCTTTTCCTGGGCTATGCCGAGACGAGTGTGAGTATGCTCCTCTCCGCCAACTATGCGGATATGGTCTACCTGGTGGCCATCATTTTGGTGCTGATCTTCCGACCCACCGGACTGACCGGAAAGAAGAGCGGCTTAACACAAAACAGGGCTTAGGTTAAGGCTGAAGGTTCAGGATAATTCATCTGGCACGTCTTGCCCGTGGAGAAAGATGATTCAATGTATTTCGACAAGGATTAACTCGATATCACGATGATTCGATATATGATGAAAAGCGTAAGGAGAAAAGGGTCGCATGAACCACTACGAGGACTTATTCGGATTGAAGATCGCTTTACAAAAGGCTTCTGGGTCTGGCCGTCTTCGGGCTGGTGGTTCTGCTGGCCCCCCTGGTAACGCATGATCCGTATTACCTGGAAATTCTTTTCCTCTGCCATTATTATGTCATTCTGGCCTGTAGCTGGGATCTCCTTTCGGGCTTTACCGGAAACATCAACTTCGGCCACGCCTTCTTTATTGCCAGCGCGGGCTACCTGGGCGCGGTGCTCAACCTGCACCTGGGATGGGCTCCCTGGCTGACCCTGCCTGCAGGGGGGATCGCGGCGGCGGTCTACGGTTTGATCATCGGCGTCGTCACCCTGCGGCTCAAGGGCCCCTATTTTGCCGCCGTGACCTTCTGCTTCGGGGCCCTGCTTTACAAATGGTTTATGATCAGCTCCAAGTTTCTTGGCGGCGAGGAAGGACTTTCGGGAATCGCACCCCTCACCGATTCCCCCCTGGGCAACTATTATTTTTCCGGCCTTTTTATGATGGCGGTCATCTTGCTGCTTTATATCCTTTCCAAGTACTCTTTCGGGATAATCCTTCGTTCCATTGGAGAAAACGAAATCGCCAGTGAGGGGTCGGGGATCAACACCACCTATTACAAGGTCGTGGCCTTTATCATCAGCGCCGCTATTGCCGGATTGGCCGGAACCATGTATGCCCATGCGGAGATGCACGTGGGGCCGGAGATGGCCCACGACTCCCTTTCCGGCCTGATTCTCATGATGGCCGTCGTGGGGGGCATGGGCTCGATCATCGGGCCGGTCATCGGGGCTTACCTGTTGACCTTAACCAATGAATCTCTCCGCTTCCTGGGTGAAATGCGTCTCCTTATATACAGCGGTGCCGTAGTTCTAGTCATTTTCTTTGCCCCCAAGGGGCTGTTCGAGATTTTTTCCCAACTTTTTCGCCGCCTCTCCGGGCAGGAAAAATAGGAGAAAAAAGAGGAAACCGGCATGGAGCCTATCTTAGAGATCCGCAATCTGTCGAAAGCCTTCGGAGGCCTGCAGGCTATCACCGGACTGGACTTGGAGGTGAATCCGGGGGATCTGGTCGGGGTCATCGGTCCCAACGGGGCGGGAAAGACAACCCTTTTCAACCTGATTACCGGTTTTATCCGCCCCGATTCCGGAGGGGTCTGGTTTAAAAAGGAAAACATCACAGCCCTGAAACCCTTTCAGGTCGTCAACCGGGGCATCGCCCGAACTTTTCAATTGGTGGACCTGTTTAAAGAAATGTCCGTCATCGAAAATGTGATGATCCCCTGCTTCCCCCGCCGGGCCGGGCGGCAGAGGGTCCCGGGAGAGAAGCCCTGGAAAACAGCCATGATCTACTTAGAAGAGATGGGGCTGGAAAGCCGTTTCAATGAGAAGGTCAAGAATCTGGCCTTCGGTGAGCTGCGCCTGCTGGACATCGCCCGGGCCATGGCCACCCAGCCCGACGTCCTGCTGCTCGACGAACCTTTTTCCGGACTTGACCTGGAGGACGCGGTTATCCTCTCTGCGGCCATTCAGCGCATGCACCAAAAAGGTCAGGCTATGGTGATCATCGAGCATCGCCTGCGGGACCTGCTGAAACTGGTGGAGCGGGTGGCGGTCATCGTTTTCGGGGTAAAGATCGCCGAAGGAACCTCGGATGAGATCATGAACAACCCCAAAGTGGTCAATGCCTACCTGGGGGAAAGGAGGGCCTAAATTGCGTCTGCTGGAGGTCAAATCGCTTCGTGTTCTTTACGGAAAGGCCATGGCCCTCAACGGGTTGACCTTGAGTCTGGAAGAGAAAGAAATCGTCGGCGTGGTGGGCCCCAACGGCGCCGGGAAGACGACCTTACTGCGGGCCATCTCGGCCATGATTCCGGTGGAAGGAGAGATTCTTTTCCGGGGAGAACGCATCGACCATCATCCCCCCCACGAGATCGTCCGCAAAGGTATTATCCATTGCCCGGAGCGCCGGCAGCTCTTCGTCGACTTCACGGTGGCCGAAAATTTGGAGATGGGGGCCTTCCTCCGCAAAGACAAAGGCAAAATTAAATCCGACCTGGAATATGTCTATGGTCTCTTCCCGATTCTGGAGGAAAGAAGGCATCAACTGGCCGGGACCCTCAGCGGCGGAGAGCAGCAGATGGTGGCCATCGGGCGCTCCCTGATGAGCAGCCCTCGACTCCTCTTGCTCGACGAGCCTTCGGTGGGCCTCTCCCCCATGGTAAAAAACGTTCTCGTCGAAGGGATCAAAACCATCTGGAAGAGCGGCCTGACGGTTCTGATCGTCGAGCAGGATGCCAGCCTGACCATGGACCTGGTGGAGCGGGTTTACATCCTGGAGCACGGCAAGGTGGGTCTGGAAGGAAAAAGCCGGGACCTGATGAATAATGATGAAGTTAAGCGGGTTTATTTCCAGCTCGGGTAACGGGCGGAATTTGGAAATTTTCAGCAGAGAGGAGCCCCATGATTTTGGATCAATTTCGGATTGACGGCAAAGTGGCCCTGGTGACCGGGGGCACCAAAGGCATTGGCGGGGCCATCGCCCGGGCCTTAGCCGAGGCCGGGGCCGATGTGGCGGTGGTCAGCCGCCGGGGAGATCCGGAAATCGAAAAGGCCATACGGACCCTGGGTAAACGATATCTCCATTATCCGGCCGACCTGACCAAAAGAAATGAAACGAAGGCCGTTATCCCGGCGATTTTTGAAAAGATGGGACATCTCGATATTCTGGTCAACAATGCCGGGATCTGTCCCCGGGCACCCGCCTTGGATTTTTCGGAAGTGGACTGGGATGCCACCCTGGAGATCAACCTCACCGCCAATTTTATCCTGTCTCAGGGGGCGGCTAGGCTGATGATAAAGAAAAAGGAAGGAAAAATTATCAACGTGGCCTCCATCCTGGCATTTCAGGGAGGGATCAACATCCCGGCCTATACCGCTTCCAAGCATGGCCTGGCAGGGTTGACCAAGGCTTTTTCGAATGCCTGGGCCGGGGAAGGGATCAATGTCAACGCCATTGCCCCCGGATATATCGCAACCGAGTTTACGAAACCGCTGCAGGAAGATAAAGAACGGAATACCTCCATCCAAAAGCGAACTCCGGCCGGCCGATGGGGGATTCCAAACGATATTGCCGGAATGGCGGTATTTCTGGCCTCCACGGCCTCCAATTTCCTTCATGGGACGGTGATCCCCGTAGACGGAGGTTGGTTGGGATGGTAAGGTTTCATATTGCTGAGGGATGAAGGATCCGGGATGGAAAAGATTCTTAAACAAAAACTGATCGACATCGTCGGTGAAAATAATTTTACGGACAGGCTCATTGATTTGATTTCTTATTCGAAAGACGCCTCCGAACACCGGCATCGACCGATTGGTGCGGTCTGGCCGCAGAACAGCCAACAGGTTTCGGACATCCTTAAGCTGGCCAATCAGGAGAGACTGCCCATCGTTCCGAGGGGGGCCGGCACGGGTTTAAGCGGGATGGCCGTTCCTGAGAAGGGGGGGGTCGTCTTAGATATGGCCCGCATGAGGCGGATCCTGGAAATCAAAATCGAAGACCGGCTGGCCGTGGTGCAACCCGGGGTGGTTTATGCCCAATTACAAAAAGCCCTCGATCCCTATGGTTTCCATTTTCCCCCGGATCCCGCTTCGGGTAAAGTGGCTACCCTGGGAGGGAATGTGGCCACCAACGCCGGGGGATTGAGGGGAGCCAAGTATGGGACTACCCGGGATTATGTCCTGGGCCTGGAGGTCGTCTTAGCCGATGGTTCAATCCTCAAGACGGGTTCCAGAACGATGAAATGTGTCTCCGGGTATGATTTGACCCGGCTCTTTGTGGGTTCGGAAGGGACCTTGGGAGTGATTACCGAAATTACCTTAAAGATCAGTCCCAAACCGAAGGCTTCGGCTACCTGTTCGGCAGCGTTTCAGGAATTAAGGCAGGCGGGGGAGGCCATCAGTGAAATTATGCGCTCCGGCATTATTCCCTCCGTACTCGAAATTTTAGACGAGCAGTGCCTTTTGGCCCTTAACCGCCATGGCGGCCAAACGTTGCCGGCGGCGGCGGCCATGGTTTTAGCCGAGGCGGACGGCTACACCCCGGAAGAAACCGAATATCAGATCGCCAAGATTGTGGAGATATTCAAGAAAAATCAGGCCACCCAGGTAATCCACGCCAAATCTCAGGAAGAGGCCGAAAAATTATGGACCGCCCGGAAAGGAATTGGGGGGATTCTTTATCGACTCAGCTATAACATGATTGCCGAGGATGTGACCGTGCCTATCAGCCGGGTGCCAGAATTGCTGGTGGGTACTGAAGAAATCAGCAAGCGAAATAAGGTCCTGATTGCCACCCTGGGTCATCTGGGGGACGGAAACCTACATCCCGGTATTATTTTCGACGGCCGCAATGAGGAAGAAAAATTGCGGGCGGAAAAGGCCGCCGAAGAATTATTCCAACTGGCAATCGGTCTCGGGGGAACTCTGACCGGAGAACACGGCATCGGGCTGGCGAAGGCCCCCTTTATGCCCCTGGAACACAGCCCGGTGGCCATGCGGGTCATGAGAGGGGTCAAGCAGTTTTTCGATCCGAACAATATTCTGAATCCCGGGAAGATGGGATTGGAGGACTAAGTGGAGCCTGTTTATCCCTTTATCCGGAAATTCGGAGATCAGGTTTTAAAATGCTCATCCTGCGGATTTTGTCAGGCCGTCTGTCCGGTTTTCGATTTGACCCTCCGTCCGGCCCTGAACGCCCGGGGGAAAATGCTGGTCCTTAAAGAGGTTATCGAGGGGACATTGACCCTTGACCAAGAACTGATTGAGACCGTATTTCAATGTACCACCTGTGCCCGGTGCGCGAAAAACTGCCCCTCTGGATTGGAGGTTCCGGAAATCATCAAGCAAGTCAGAAAAGATATGGTTGTTTCGGGTGCCGGTCATCCGGCCTTTCAAAGTTTAAACGACCTTCTTGATAAAAATACCAATATTTATGGAGAGACGGCCCAGCCCGATTTCGGGAAAGAAAAAAATAAAAAGGCGGCCGTGGTCTTTTTCATCGGTTGTGTCGGTTCCTATCGGAGTCAGGATTCCACCAGACAAACGCTGGAATTATTGGATCGTTTAAATATCGACTACACCTTGATTGATGAGGTCTGCTGCAGCGGGGTTTTAGAGGATGTGGGCTACCGGATTCATGATAATCTGGCCAATCAAAACCTTCAGGCGATTTTGGCCACCGGAGCCGATACGGTCATCACCGCCTGTCCCTACTGCTTCCGGACCTTGAACCGGCTTCCGCAGTACGACAGGTTAAAAACCGAGCAAATTAAGGTGATCCACTTGGTCCAGTTTCTAAAAGACATGGATTTTGGAGTAACCACGGAAAAGTGCTTGACCTATCACGATCCCTGCGACCTGGGAAGACATTCCGGCCTCTATGAGGAACCCCGGGAAATCATCAAAAAATTATCCCCCCATTTTGTTGAGATGAATCACCAGCGGGTCGATTCGCTTTGCTGCGGGGCCGGGGGAGGTATGCGCGGGGCTTATCCCGCCCATTCCATAGCCCTGGCTCGGGCCCGCATAGAAGAGGCCATCGAGTGCGGGGCGGATGTCTTATTGACCAGTTGCAATTCCTGTGTTCAAAATTTCTCCAATGCCAAGGCGAGATATTCCAAGCTGCGGCAACATCCTCTGGAAATCTATAATATCTCCGAATTTATCAACCACCTCCTGGAGGTCGGGAAGAACTCAGATCTCAAGGATAAGAAACCATGAACTATTAGGAGAACCATATTAGGAGCGTTCAGGCCCGGGGATGCGGTCGAAGTCGAGGTGTCCGGGGTCGGAATTTTTGTCAAACTCCAAGTCGATGAATCGTTGTCGAATTTGGAAGAATAGATGAGAGGTAAATTATGAAGAACAATATCGATCAGGGCCGGGGCCAAGGGGCGTTAACGGCCCGCGTCCGGGAAACCAAATTCTGCACGGCCTGCGGCGCCTGCGTGAATCTCTGCCCCTACCAGGCCTTTTATCAGGACGAAGTGGTCACCCTCCACGCCTGTGACCTTCAGGAGGGGAGATGTTATGCCTTTTGCCCGCGAACGCCCACGGACCTGGATGCCATGCGGGCCCGTTTATGCTGATCCCCGGGATCTGACTCCGGAAATTGGGCCGGTCAAGGATTATTACATCGTCCGGGCGGCCGATGAAAAAATTCGCCGCCAGGCCCAGCACGGCGGGACGGTAACGGCCCTGATGAGTCTGGCCCTGGAGGAAGGGATCATCGATACGGCCGTGTTGGCCGAGGGGGCCGAGCGTTTCACCCAGCAGGGTGTGGCGGTGGGGGACGGGGCGGAAATCCGGAAACGGGGCAAGAGTAAATTTATTGCCGCCGGGACCGTGGCGGCCTTCAACCGGGCGGCCCAGGGTGAGGCCCAAAAGATCGGCGTCGTGGCCACCCCCTGCCAGGCCCTGGCCCTGGCCAAGATGCGGATGAAACCCCTTCCGGAGAAAGACAACCACATCGATAAGCTGAAGTTGGTCATCGGCCTTTTCTGCGGGTGGACCCTTCACTGGAGAAAATTCACCGCTCTCCTTAAGACCCGCACCGATCTCGAAGAGATCATCGGCATGGATATCCCGCCGGGAAAGGGCCAGGTGGCCATCTTTACCACCAGCGGAACCATAGCCATTCCCTGGGAGGAGATCGATCCCCTGGTCCGGGAGGGCTGCCGCATCTGCCTCGATACGACCGCCGAGTTTGCCGATATTTCCGTCGGATCCGCCCGCCTGCCCGAGGACTGGGAAAGCCTCCGGTCCTGGAACCAGGTCATCGTGCGGACAAAGGCCGGGCAGGACCTCATGAATCTGGCCCGTAAAAAAGGCATCCTGGAGTTCCGGGAGGTCCCGGCCGGAGTCCTGGCGGACCTGAAGAAGGCCGCCTTGAATAAAAAGAAGTCGTCTTTAAAGACGATTATGGAAAAAACCGGAGACCCGGAAGATCTGATTTATGTGAATCGAAAGGATTCGGTTATTGGCCGTATTCTGGATTAGTCAAAAGCCATAAGCTTATTTAAACATTTTCATTAGGGAAGGCATTATGTCGAAATTGATTGAGAACAAAGAGGGGATGCGGGTGTTGTTGATGGGAAATGAGGCGATTGTCCGCGGCGCCTTGGAAGCGGGGGTAAACGTGGCCGCCGGGTATCCGGGCACCCCTTCCTCGGAAATTATCGAAAATTTGTCCAAGGTGGCCAAGGAACGCCATCTTTACGTGGAATGGTCCACCAATGAGAAGATCTCCCTGGAAGTGGCGGCCGCGGCTTCGTTTGCCGGACTTCGGGCCATTTGTCCCATGAAGCAGAACGGGGTGAATGTGGCCTCCGATTTTCTGCTCCACCTGGCCGGCTCCGGGACTCGCGGCGGGCTGGTCCTGGTGACCTGCGATGATCCGGGGGCCCTCTCCAGCGCCAACGAAGGGGAATCCCGCCATTTTGCCCGGATGATCGAAATTCCTCTTTTGGAACCCGGGGATTTTCAGGAAGCCAAGGATATGACCAAGTGGGCCTTCGAGCTTTCGGAGGAAATAAAAAACGTCGTCATGGTGCAGGTCCGTTACCCGGATGTCCCATGCCAGCGGCATTGTCCGGCTGGGGAAGCTTCCGGGGAAAAAAGCGAAAGGCTGAGTTTAAATTCCAGGGGCCTTTACTGGACCAGGAAACAGGACCGGTCTCCAGCATGCCGGTGGTTTATCACCACCTCCGTCAGCAGGAAAAATTGAACCGGGCCCGGGAGATCTTTGAAGAGAGCCCCTTCAATACCTATCAGGGGCCAAAAAAGCCGGAATTGCTGGTTATTACCAGCAGCGCCTGCAATCTCTATTGCCTGGAAGCCATTCATCTTCTGGGATTGAAAGACCGGGTGGGTCTCCTCAAATTGGGGACCACCTGGCCCTTGCCTCCCAAATTGGTGAAGCGATATTTGGCCATGGCGGAAAAAATCTTGATCGTGGAGGAGGTCATCCCTTTTCTGGAAGACAGCATCAAGATCCTGGCCGCGGAACAGGCGGCCGAGATCGGGATCAAGACCTTTTACGGGAAAAATGAGGGGACGATTCCGATGATCGGGGAGCTCAACCCGGACCTGGTGGCAGCGGGGCTTTCTAAAATTATGGGGGTTCCGTACAGCCCGATGGAAGCGGAATATGAAAGGAAGGCCCAGGAGGCGGCCGGGGCATTGGTGCCCGGAAGGGAGCTTAACTTCTGCCCGGGATGTCCCCACCGGGCTTCGTTCTGGTCCATCCACAAGGCCTTGCAATTGGACAACCGTAATGGATTTGTCTGCGGGGATATCGGCTGTTACAGCATGGGTGCCTTACCGGCCGGGTTCAATACCGTGAAGATCGCCCATGCCATGGGCTCCGGGTTAGGACTGGCCTGCGGATTCGGCAAGCTGGAGGCCTTCGGGATGGATCAACCGACGCTCGCCGTTTGCGGGGATTCCACCTTTTTCCATGCCGCCCTGCCGGCCCTGGTCAATGCCGTCCATCATGAGGTCAAGACGACCCTGGTGGTGCTGGACAACAGCGGCACGGCCATGACCGGGTTCCAGCCCCATCCGGGTCTGCCGATTAATGCCCTGGGGCAGGAGGCCCCCCAGTTAGATATTGCCAGGATTTGCGAGGCCATGGGTGCGAAAGTGGTCATTCGCGACCCCTTTAAGCTGGAAGAGACGCGGGTCACGATCAACGAGCTTCTGGAGGAAGAAGGGGTAAAGGTGCTCATTCTGCGCCAGATATGCGCCTTGAGCCCTGAAAAGAAAGGGAAGAAAGGCTATACGATGCGTATTGATGAATCCCAGTGCCTTGGCGAAGAGTGCGGTTGTAATCGCCTCTGCACCCGGATTTTCCGCTGCCCGGGGCTGATCTGGGATAAAACAAAGAAAAAATCGAGGATCGACGAAGTGATTTGTGTGGGCTGCGGGGTCTGCGCGGATATCTGCACCAGCGGAGCCATCAGGAGAGAGGAGCCGGTATCATTATGAAACCATTAATCCAAGATCCGTATAACATCATTCTGGCCGGGGTCGGCGGACAAGGCAATGTCATGGGCTCCCGGATCTTAGCCAATATGCTTTCCAGGAAGGGATACTTTCTGACGATTGGAGAAACCTTCGGGGCCTCCCAGAGGGGAGGTTCGGTGATGAGTCACCTCCGCGTATCGGCCGCATCCACCTGGAGCCCTCAAATCCCCAAGGGAAAGGCCCACATCGTCATCGCCCTGGAGCCTGTCGAGGCCATCCGGATCATCGCCACCTACGGCAACCGCGGGGTGATTGTGCTGACCAACACCCGGCCGGTCCATCCGGCGAGTGTCATTGCCGGGGAATCGGGCTATCCTGAAATCGAGACCATCCAAAAGACCCTGGAAGGCCTGTCCTCCCGGGTCTGGATGATCGAGGCCACCGAGGAAGCCATGAAACTGAAAAATCCCATTCTCAGCAATATTATCATGATAGGGGCGGTCAGCGCCCTGGGGCTTCTCCCCTTAGAGTTCGAGGATTTTAACGGCGTCATCGAAGAAACTTTTCCCAAGAAGCTTTTGGAGGTCAACCGGCAGGCCTTCCAAATCGGCAGAGATAGTGTGAAATAGCGGCAACGGTCTTGAATCCGGAGGATTAGATAGTGCAAGAAGAAAACAGCGAAGAAAAAATAATCCGCAGCATCTGCAGCAGCCACTGCGGCGGCACCTGCGATATGAAAGTGCATGTGAAAGGGAACCGGATCGTGCGCATTGAGCCCGATGAAGGGGAAGATAAGCCTCGTTTATGTGCCCGGGGACACGCCTACCGTCAACGGGTCTATGCCCAGGATCGGCTTCTATACCCGCTCAAAAGGACGGGAGCCAGGGGTGCCGGCGAGTTTACCCGGATTTCCTGGGACGAGGCCTTGGAAGCCGTAGCCGGAGAAATGCAGCGGATTAAAGCGGCCTACGGCAATGCGGCTATTCTCCATTTCTGTTCCATGTGCGATCCCCATACCCTGCATCATGTGGGGGCTTTTCATAAACTGCTGTGCCAGTTTGGAGGCTATACCGCCCCCTGGGGTTTCATCTCCCATGAAGGGGCCACCTTTTCCGCCGGCCTGACTTACGGGTTACGGCGTAAATTCTCCCAGACGGAGCACGGGCCTGAAGAATATCTGAATTCGCGGCTGATCATCATGTGGGGCTGGAATCCGGTTACCACGGAACAGGGGACACAATGTTCCGTTAGTCTTGGCCCGGGCCAAGGAAAGGGGTTCCAAAATTATCTGCGTTGATCCCAGATATACGGACTCGGCGGCCACTTTCGCCGACCAGTGGATTCCCATACGACCGGGCACCGACGCGGCCGTCCTGATTGCCATGGCTTATGTCATCATCACTGAAAATCTACAGGACAAAGACTTCATCGAGGCCCACACCGTAGGGTTTGAACCGTTCAAAGACTATGTGCTCGGCCTCGAAGACGGGGTGGCCAAGACCCCCCAATGGGCCGAGGCCATCAGCACCATCCCGGCAACGACCATCGCCGACCTGGCGCGCGCCTATGCCGGCAACAAACCTGCGGCCCTGGTTACCAGCATTTCCGCAGGTCGCACGGCCTACGGCGAGCAGTACCATCGGGCCGCTGCCGCCCTTGAAGCCATCACGGGTAACTGGCTGTCCCAGAACTGGGATTCGACTCCGTCGAGAGTCTTAAAATATAACCCTCATATTTCCAGCCCGCCAAATCAGGTCGAAATCGGGGCCCCGCCGCGCCGGAACGCCCTCCCTTACCGCGGTGCGAGTGTCAACTCCAGCGCCCGGGTCAATGTGAGCCTCTTTGCCGATGCGATACTAAAAGGGAAAGCCGGCGGTTATCCGAATGACTACAAGATGGTCTGGCTGTCCAACACCAATTACCTCAATCAGCTCGGGGAGGTCAACAAGACCGTCAAGGCCTTTCAAAAACTGGAATTCATCCTGGTCACAGAGCAGTTTATGACGGCCACAGCCAGATATGCCGATATCGTCTTACCGGTCTGTACCTTTCTGGAGCGGGATGATATCTTTGCGCCCAGGGGCGCCGGAGTCTATGGTATCCTCAACAAAGTCATAGAGCCCCTGGGGGAATCCAAATCCCAGATGGAAATCTGTCAGGCCCTGGCCCTGAAGCTCGGCATCTCCGACTACGGCGATAAACCGGATGAGGAGTGGGTCAAGGACATCGTAGCCAAAATATCCGAAGAAGTCGACTTGCCGGACTATGAGTCTTTGAGAAAACAGGGCATCACCAGGGGAAAGCCAAAAAATCCAGAGGGAGTCGGTCAAACCGAAAGCGAACATCCGAAGTTCCCGTCATTCCGTACTCCCTCGGGGAAGATAGAAATCTGCTCTGAAATAGCGGCCAGGATAAACGATCCCTTGATTCCAACCATTCCTACCTATATGGAGACCTGGGAGAGTCTGAATGACCCGCTGGCCAGGAAATATCCCCTTCAGCTCATCACTCCCCATTTGAAACGGCGGGCCCATAGCCAGTTCGATAATCTGCCCTGGCTCCGGGAGCTGCAAACCCAGGCGCTTACGATCAATACCGTCGATGCCGATTTCAGAGGGATCCGAACAGGAGATCTGGTCAGGGTCTTCAACGATCGGGGAGAAGTCAGAATTTCGGCCAAGGTGACCGAAAGGATCATGCCCGGGGTGGTCGCCCTTCCTCAGGGCGCCTGGTACAGCCCCGATGAAAACGGAATTGACTATGGGGGCTGTGCCAATGTCCTTACCAAAAACCAAATTTCACCGGGTGGCGCCTTCACTCCCCATACGGCCCTGGTACAAATAGAAAAGGTGGATCAATAATAAGCTATGCAATACGGAATTTATATCAATGAGAATCGTTGTATGGGCTGTTTCGCCTGTGTGGTGGCCTGCAAGGACTGGCATGATGTCCCAGCCGGTCCCGCAAGCTGGATGAGGGTGAAAACCATCGAAAAAGGCCGGTTTCCAAATCTGTTTGTGGCCTTTCTTCCCCAAACCTGCAATCATTGTTTAAACCCGGCCTGTGTTTCTGTCTGCCCGGTGAATGCTGTTACTAAACGGCCGGAGGACGGTATTGTAATAGTAGACGGAGAAACCTGCCTGGGCAAGGACCAGTGCGGTCTATGTCTCCAAGCCTGTCCTTATGACGCGCCGCAGTTTGGGGTTGAAGAGAATGCCCGCATGCAAAAGTGTGACCTCTGCCTGGACCGATTGAGAGAGGGGAAGAAACCGATATGCGTCATCAGTTGTCCCATGCAGGCCATAGACGCCGGTCCCATAGAGGAGTTGCGAAAAAAATACGGCCATGTCCGGGAAACCGAAAGTTTCACCTACTCTGAAGAGCTTGCCCCATCGGTTATATTCAAACCCAAGATTGACGTCAGAAATCTTACCCTGCGGAAGATTGAAGTTACTCCAAAACCCGGACCTGAGGATTAGCACCCACAAGGGTTCTTTTGCATCATTCCTGTCGGCAACTCCTTGGGACAGTAGGGGAATTCTGTATTTTTAAAAAATGTCGAAAGGGGAGACTATGCCTACGGCCGCAGCTTTAGAGGCCTCCAGGATTTTAAGGGACGGGAGTACGTTTCAATGGTTTGTGATCGCTCTTTTCGCCCTGGTGGTCTATGTCTACGCCGTGGAGATCGAGCGCAGAAACTGGAATCTCTTCTTTGCCGGACTGGCCTTCTGGGGCATGGACTGGTTCAATGAGATTTGGAACGGCCTGGTCTTTCATTTCACCGATTACGCTCCGGTATGGGGCGCCCCGGGAAAGACCGCCTATTTGATCCTTATCGGCCTTAATATCGAAATATGCTTTATGTTTGCCGTGGCCGGGATCACCTTTGCCAAGATGCTGCCTGCTGAAAAAGAACTCAGAATCCTGGGCCTCCCCAATCGACTCCTGTTGGCTGTATTGAATTCGGTCTTTTGCGTCCTGGTGGAATTCCTGCTCAATGGCGTGGGGGCCCTGACCTGGGATTATTCCTGGTGGGGCGTCAAGGCCCCCTGGCTTATATTCTTGGTCGGTTATCTGCCTTTCTTTCTGGTCTCTTTCTGGGTCCACGATATGGATTCGGTTCGGAAAAAGGCCCTGACCGTGAGTGGTATTCTGGGCGTTGACCTGGCGGCTTTATTGGTTTTTGGTGTCTTCCTGAAGTGGATTTAACCGCCCGGCCAGGGTCGTTCTACCTGCAAACGACTCCTCTTCCTATGGGTTCAACCATGGGGACAAATACTTACCCCCTTCACTTCTATGTAACTATCGAAAAGGAGAACCTATTCCAAGCAAGGATTCGAGGGACAAATAATCTTGACTTGGACCGGGGAAAAATGCTAAAAAAACCCTACCCAAGACAAAAGACCTTTCGTGGGAAACCTATTAACGGAGAGATGCCCGAGCTGGCTGAAGGGGCACGACTGGAAATCGTGTGTACGCCCAAAAGGTGTACCGAGGGTTCGAATCCCTCTCTCTCCGCCACTCCCATTTCGGATTGCGGATTGCAGATTGCGGATTCGAATTTTGAAATGGATCGCGGCTAACCTTAACTAACCGTACACCTTATACCTTGAACCTTAGACCTTATATCTTGCGCCTTGTGCCTTAAGCCTCACGCCTGTTTTTTATGTCTTATCTCGTCTTAGCCCGGAAATGCCGGCCCCAGGTTTTTGAAGATGTCTTGGGGCAGAATCATGTGACCCAGACCCTGCAAAACGCTATCAAGTCCGGACGGGTGGCCCATGCCTATCTGTTCAGCGGCCCCCGGGGGGTCGGAAAGACCTCGGTGGCCCGAATTCTGGCCAAGGCCCTTAATTGTCAAAATGGCCCCGCCCCGGTCCCCTGCAACCAATGTCCTTCCTGCCGGGAAATCACCCAGGGGATCAGCTTGGACGTCCAGGAAATCGACGGAGCCTCCAACCGGGGCATCGACGACATCCGGGAGTTGAGGGAGAATATAAAATACCTGCCGTCCCAGGGAGGTTATAAGATCTATATCGTCGATGAGGTCCATATGTTGACCGGTGAGGCCTTTAATGCCTTACTGAAAACCCTGGAAGAGCCCCCTAAGCATGCCCTGTTTATCTTTGCCACCACCGAACTCAATAAGGTCCCTCTGACCATTTATTCAAGGTGCCAGTCCTTTAATTTCAGGCGGGTTTCTCTGGATTCGATCGTCGGCTATCTCAAATCCCTGGCCCAGGCCGAGCAGGTAGCCGTCGAAGAAGGGGCCCTTCGTCTGATCGCCCGTCAATCCGAAGGAAGCATTCGCGATTCCTTGAGCCTTTTGGACCAGATTCTTTCCTTTTCCATGGAAAAGATAACCGAGACCCAGGTGCAGGAGATCCTCGGTTTTGTAGATCGCAGGATCATTTTTGAGGTGGGCTGGGCCGTTGTCGGAAATCAGGTAAAAAAACTCCTGGAACTGGTGGGCGAGGTCTATGAATACGGCTATGATTTGAAACAATTCCTGAAGGATCTGATCGACCATTTTAGAAATATGCTCCTCATCAAGATGGGGTATGATCAGGGGCCTTTACTGGATCTCCCCCGGGAAGAGATCTCCGAGATCAAGGAAAAGGTGTCCGAGGTCTCCCTGGATTATCTCCAGGACGGGCTGCATTTTTTAATTCAGTCCGAGGGGGATTTACGCCGGGCCCCCCAACCCCGTCTGGCCCTGGAAATGATTTTGCTGAGAACGGCCCGTTTAAGGGAGATCATTCCTATCGATAATCTTCTCGCGAAACTGGACCTGATCCAGGAACAAGGGCTTCCGCCCCAAGAATTCCCCCCCGCCTTTAAGGGGCCGGCAACAAAGAAATTGGAAACCTTGAAAGAGGCTTCGCCGGTTTATTCGGAACACCCTTTGCCGGAGGAATCAAGAGGAGAAGACCAAAAGAAAGAGGTCGAAGCCCCCCGCCTTTCACCAGACCCCGGTCGAGGCTCCTGTTTCCAGGGGGGTTGAATCATCTTCCCGGGAAGAACTGCTGGAATTTATTCGCCGGGAAAATCTTCCCTTGGCGACTTATCTGGCCCAGGCCGATCTGAAAGTCGTCGACGAAAACACCCTGGAATGGGACTTCAAGGGGAATTCCTTTCAACTGGGATTACTGGAAGGAAACGGCAACAAAAAGAAATTAGAAAAACTCTGCCATAACTTTTATAAGCGGAAGATAAAGGTTCGATTTCTTTCCGGAGAGCCCAAAAAGGACATTCGGAATGGGGCTGTTTCCCGGGAGAAGTCCCCCAAGGCCTCTTTTAAAGAGAAACTTTCCGACCCCCGGATTAAAGATCTTATCGACATATTTCAGGCTGACGTAGTGGATCTAAAGATGCCCCCGGAGAATGGGCAATGAGCTTTCCTGTGTCTTGACCTCTATCTCTCCTTACCCGTTACCCGTTGCTATTCACGACGAAGCGTTTTTGACCCGATAAAAATGGTGAGGCAGGCCTCTCGGGTTTTTGAAAGCAGGGAATAAATTCTCGGGCTGAAAAAAATGCCCCCCGTCCCGCCGATCCCATGAACCGGGACCGGCAAAACGGGGGGTTAAAAAGGTTCCTTATATATGAATTCCGCCAGGGTGGACCCATTCCAGATTTGGTAGTGACTCAAAAAAGTGAGTCACTACCTATGATTGAGTGATGCCCTCGTTGCCAAAGTTTCCTTTTCGGATGGGTGTCCTGGATTTCGGAAAATACCCGGCCGTGACGCCGATCAAGAAATATTTTATTTCTTCTCCCGATTAGTGCGAAAATAGACCTTTCGCCCCCCCCCAGCCGTTCTCTCCAACTCTGATGGAGATCCTTGATCCTGGCTTGAATTTTCATGATTGAGATGTACTTCCCTCGCTTAAATAGAGTTTAAACCAATCAGCCGCCAGAGAAGAGACTTTGCCCAAGGTCCCGTACTCCTCGAATAAATGAGTGGCCCCCGGAACGATTACCAGTTTCTTCTCGGCCTGAAGCATGGCCATGGCTTCCTGGTTCATTCCGATTACCGGGGTGTCATGGCCTCCGACGATCAGGAGGGTCGGGGCCTTTACAAGAGGTAAGGCCCTCCCGGCCAGGTCCGGCCGTCCCCCACGGGAGACGATGGCCCGGACGACATCGGGTCGGGAGGCCGCTGCCGCCAAGGCGGCCGCGGCACCCGTGCTGGCCCCGAAATAACCGACGGCCAGTCGATGAATGTTTTTTTGGCTCAAGGCCCAGTCTGTGGCTGCGACCAGCCGCTCGGCCAGGAAGGGGATGTTAAATCTTAAATGACCGGTGGCCAGGTCCTCCTTCTCCTCCATGGTCGTCAACAGGTCGAAGAGCAGGGTGGCCAATCCGGCACTCTGGAGGACCTGAGCCACCGATTGATTTCGGGGACTGTGCCGGCTGCTCCCGCTTCCGTGGGCGAATATCACCAGCCCTTCAGCCGAATCGGGTATCCTTAGATCCCCTTCGAGGACGATCTTTCCCGCCGGTATCCTGACAGAATTTTCTCGGACGCCGGAAATGGTTTCGTTATTCATCACTTTTTCCAATTGCTCCCCCTCGGCCGTCTATTCCTCCACATCGCTATGAGGGGCGATTTTAAAATCGATGATTTTATCAACCCGGACGACCATCTCGCGTTCAACCTGAGGAAGGGGTGGCTTTTCTTCCAGTTCAGGAAGGTAGCCGTTCATCATACCCAACTCTTTGAGGTCCACCAATTCTCCGAGTAGCTGAAAACCATAATCCGCAGCCGGGTCCCAGGCCACTATGGAAAGAAAATTATTGCCGCAGAGGTTTTGCATGGTCTCCGGGCAGAACCAGTCGGACACCCTGACCTGGTTCTCCGGGGTGACCGAAAGGGTTCGGGCGGCGGCTAAGTGCGTTTTTCCGGAGGACCCGGCCGTGGCGACGAATACATACCCCATCCTGGCGGCGAGTTCTGCGGCTTCCGTTAGCAGCTTTGGGTTCATTTCACTTCCTCCTCCTGCCGGGCTTCCTTCAGGATGTCCAGCATCTCCTCATCACTGACCTGGTCAAAGGTGGTGTAGAACTGCCCTACGGCCATGAAGTTTTGGGGGACCCGAAGGCAAATGGTCTCATCCGCTTTTTCGGCCAATTTTAACAGGCTGTCTTCGGACCCTACAGGCAGGGCTAAAATGAGCCGATGGGGATTTTCATGACGTACCGCCAATACAGCGGCCATGGTGGTTGCCCCGGTAGCCACGCCGTCATCGGTGATAATCACCTGCCTGTCCTTAAGGTTCACTTTAGGCCGAACCCGGCGGATTTCTGCCGCCCGTCGATTCAACTCGTCCATCTGTCGTGTTTTTTCTTCCTCGACTAATTGATTTCTTATGCCCATCATTTGAACGATCCGGGGTTCGACGAAGGCGACACCCCCCTCGGCAATGGCCCCCATGGCCAATTCCGGATGCCCCGGTGTTCGCAGTTTGTGGGATAAAACGACATCCAGATCCCCATGCAGGGCCTTCGCCAGCTCCAGGGCCGGGATGATCCCCCCACGGGGAATCCCCAGAACGACCACTTTCCGGTCCTTAAGATGCCCAAGTTGTCGGGCAAGCAATTTTCCGGCCTCCACCCTGTTGATAAAGGGCTGACCGCTGCGAGAGATGATATTGAGACTTCCCACAATAAGTCTTCCTGCCCGCTTTCGGGCCCCAGGAGATAGAAAAATATCCCCCCTTCACCCTCGCCCTCTCCCACCAGGGGAGAGGGAACCACATTAACCTCCTCCCCCTTGATGGGGGAGAGAGGTGGGGGAGCTTGCCCGTCGATACAATCCTGAGACTATTAATGATTTAATATTGTAAAGATTATTTTAGAAAAAGAAATCCCGCAAACCCTGTATTTTTGGGACCTAAAAGCTGTATATTGCTTTCACCTGATTCTGAAAATTTAACGGCATCATGAGAGAGGGCAGGGAAATCCGGAAAAGGTCGGGCGATTTATGGATAAATCTTTTAAAAACAGGCCGGCGACTGGGTCAAATCACCCGT
Organism: uncultured delta proteobacterium; assembly: GCA_963769305.1. Taxonomy (GTDB): domain Bacteria; phylum Desulfobacterota; class RBG-13-43-22; order RBG-13-43-22; family RBG-13-43-22; genus RBG-13-43-22. The sequence goes on from CAVYLJ010000021.1 coordinate 57,573, forward strand.
CCGACAAAGGCGCCTTCATGAACAGCCTGATAGATTTTTCGCGGCTCCAGACAATCGCCGATGACATAAAATTCCTTAAAGGCTTCTTTCAGGGGCAGGAGCAAGGCCTGATTCGGTTTAAGTCCCATGGCCAGGATTACCGAATCAGCAGCCTGGTGCATTTGATCTTGGTTGTGGTCAGTCAGGGTGGCGCCGCCTTTTTCAATAACGGCCAGCTTCCGGTTGGTCAGTATCTTTACCTTCCTTTCTTTAAGATTTTGCAAAAGGGCTTGCCTGGAGCGGTTCTCCAGGTCGAGGGCCACATCGGACAGCATCTCGGCCACAATCACCTCTTTCCCCTGGGAGGCCAGATGAGCGGCAACCTCGCATCCCATGGCCCCGCCGCCCACGACCAGGACTCTTTCCCCGGCTTGGAATGTACCGGAAAGTAAAGCCAGGGCCGTCCCGACCCATGGTTGGCGGATGCCGGGTATTTCCGGAAGATACATATCGGAGCCCGCGGCTAAGACGACTGCGTCCGGCTTGAGTTCCCTGACGGAATCAAGAGAAGCCCGGCGATTGAGTATAATTTCCACTCCCAGTTTTTGTACCTGTACCTTAAGGTATTTCACAAAGCCCTTCAGTTCGTCTTTAAAGTCGGGAACGGCCGCGTATCGGAGGAGTCCCCCGAGTTCTTTTTCCTTCTCGATCAAAGTAACCCGGTGTTTCCTCAGGGCCAATATGCGGGCCGCTTCCATTCCCGCCGGACCTCCCCCGATGATGCAGACCTGTTTAGGGTCTGAAACGGGATGAATTCTCATCGGCCTTTCACGGCCCACTTCGGCATTGACGGCACACCGCTGGGTCAGGCCCTTCGGTACCCGGCTGCTGCACCCTTCATTACAGCGCAGGCAGGTCCGAATGTCTTCCCTTCTGCCGGCCTTCCCTTTATTGGGGAGCTCCGGGTCGGCGATCAAAGCCCGGCCCATGGCGATCAGATCGGCCTGCTTATTTTGCAGGGCCCTCTCGGCCAGGTTAAGATCATGGATGGCCCCCACGGCAATCACCGGGACAGGCACCTCTGCCTTGATCCCTTCGGCCAGGGAAAGAAGATGGCCTTTGGAAAAATACATGGGGATGACGAAATGCTGGGCCGTTTCGATCATGCCGCCTGAAACGTGGAGGTAATCGATTCCCTGGCCGGCCAATCTTTTGGCAAAGGCCCGGGTCTCATTCAGCGTTATTCCACCCGGTACAAATTCTTCACCGCTGATCCGATATCCCACCGGAAAGGCGCCCCCCACCTTGGAGCGGACCCGTTCCAGGGTCTGAAGGCCGAAAAGTCCCCGGTCCTGACCGTAGCCGTCGGAGCGGCGGTTGGTGTAAGGGGAAAGGAATTGGGCCATTAGGTATCCATGGGCGCCGTGGAGTTCAACGCCGTCAAAGCCGGCAATCTTGGCCCTCAGGGCGGCGCGGGCGAAGGATTCACTGACCGCCTCGATTTCCTCCAAGGTCATTTCCCTGGCCTGCTCTCCGGTGTAGCCGGGCATGGCCGAGGGGGCGATGGGCTGCCGCCCCATGATCCTGGAGGATGTGCTCCGTCCGGCATGGCAGATCTGCAGAACAACCTTGGCCCCCCATTCCTGAATCGCTTCGGCCAGGTCTCCCAGACCGGTGATGAGCCGGTCGTCATAGGCCCCGAGCTGTCCCTGATTGGCTTTACTTTCTTTCTGGTCGGTATAACAATATTCAACGATGACCAGCCCCACCCCGCCCCTGGCCCGCTCGGCATAATAGTCGATAAGCTTTGGAGAGACGATCCCCTCGGGGTCGCAGAGACGGGAAAGCATGGGGGCCATAACGATACGGTTACGGAGCATCAGATTTTTAAGTTGGAAGGGCTGGAATAATTTCATCAATGGCCTGGTTTCCTTTTCCGGGTAAAGTTAAACGGGGTAATGCTTGATTTTCGATACGAAGAGATTAAAATAAAACAGTAAAGAGGGCAAGCAGAAAAATAGGGGAGATGAGCAGTGCGCTCAAGGGACCGGCAGGAGAGAGGGAGAAAAAAATTTTAAAATGAATTGTTTTTAGGTTCCGCTTCGTTCGGACTGGGATGAGAAAAATTATTAAACTGAAGGGGGTCTTATGAATACGGTGACTACCGGAGAAATCTTTAAGAAAGCCATTGTCTTTGAAGAGTTGTCGCACACTTTTTATAAACGCCTCCAGGAGGTGGTCTTGGATGAAATGACCAAAAACACCCTGGATTATCTGTCCCGGGAGGAATTGAAACACAAAGAAATCCTGGAGGGCTATCTTCAGGGAAAATTTTCCGGTTATATGCTTGGAATGGCTCAGGCCCATGACAGCAAGATCGTCGAGGCCTTTCAGACCCCGCCCATTGTTCCCGACTTGCTTCAAAAAGACGCCTTTTTATTGGCCGCGGAAAGGGAAAAACATTCCCATGAGTTTTATTCAAACCTGGCGGCTTTGCATCCCGCGGGGGAGACCCGGGAGATCTTTTTGGAATTGGCCCGGGAAGAACTGGCCCACAAGGAGAAAGTGGAATATTTATATGTCAATGCCGCTTTTCCTCAAACTTCCGGGGGATGATGGTGGGAAGACGAAAATAGCTTTTTATCCGCTCTTGACTTTCTGTGGAGGCTCTGTGGGGACGGGTTTTAGACTCGTCCCCACAGAGGGATTTTCATGTTTCGTGGCTCATTGCCGGCACATCACAGCTTCTTATTTAAGATAATAAATGCCTATATTTCTCCTTCCCCTGAATCTAAATCCGGAAAAAATTCTCCTTTATAATAACCTCCAATAGCCGGCCATTTCTTTCATCAGTATACCTCATACCTCCCAATTTTTTAACCCCAAAAAGTCTAATAATCATCAACGAATTTATACACTATTAGATAACAATATCAACAAATTAAGTCTTGACAAACCTTTCTGATTTTGCTGATAATATAATCAACAAAATGAAAATTGAAAAAGTCATTTTGCATTCATAAAAGTCATAAGACTTAAATCAAAAACAATCTGACACCAGCAAAAAGAGACCTCCGGGTCTCTTTTCTGCGTTTATGGGCCAAAACCATTTCCGAGGCGGTCCTTAACCCTGGGATCGAGTTTCGACATTATGAAGTCCCAACCCTTGACTTTGATGACCTGGTCGGTTTCCTCAACCCCAAGTCATTAGCCAAGGGAAGTTTAGATTTTGTCCCAACCCCCTTCTCGATTTGGCAAGCCGAGGCCGCCTTATTTGATGAAATCAACCGGGCCAATCCTTTTCTTCAATCCAAACTCCATGAGTTAATCAGGACCCGCAAGGTCATGGGTCTTCCAACCAAACTCAAAGTAGTCTTCTCGGCCGTCAACCCCCCTGAGACTTACCAGACGGGTTATATGGACCTGGCGATTGCCAGCAGGTTTGTCTCAGTCCAGGTCCCGAACATAGGAGAGATGAAGGGGACCGACCTCGACCGGATCTTGTCCAAGAACGGTCACCCCCCTAAGAAGTCGAACCTTAAAACTATTATCAAACAGGCCGGGGGCTGTCAGTTCAAGAAGAAAGACTTGGAAAAAGCCCAGGCCATAGTCAAAAAAGTAGCCGGGGACCTGGCCGAGACTGAAATCATCTTCAACCCCCGCCAGTTAAAAATGAGGGTCAAACTCTTAGTCGGTGGCCACGCCCTCGGAAAAGTCACCCCAATCCAGGATATTCTAAAGGTTCTACTTGCCGCTAAGGGTCAAGATCAGAGTTTTGATGGGCTGATGATGTAAACTTCGAGGAAAGGTGGGTGAGGCTGGGAACTAAAAAGACGGCAGATGGCTCGATGTCTTATGGAACGCTCCATATGAATGACGACCTTTATGACCTGCTAATGTGGCAGTGGAAAAACCGGCATCCGACCAGTCCTTATGTTTTTTGCCATATGAATCCAAAAAAACAAAAAAGGTCCAATTAATCCTTCCTATGGAAAGCCCTTTGTGGCCAGGTGGAAATTTCTTAAAAAGTTGTGCGTTCAGGCTGAGGTCGAACTGTTTAGTTATCATGACGTTCGGCTCACCGTAGCAAAATATTTAAATGACCTACAGAAGGTTGGGCTCAAGAAAGTCCAGCAGGTCCTCCGTCACAGGCGTCAGACGACAACTGAAATATATGTCGAAGGGAACTATAGCGACACTAAAGAGACCATGAAACTCCTTGAATTAAAGAAGGTCGAAAATCTCCTCTAAAATTTAACTCAGTTTTTCACTCAGTAAAATAAAAAGGGTTAGCCAAAATGGCTAACCCCCCCATAAAGGTATTGTGTGTCCCCAACGGGTATTTGAACCCGTGTTGCCGGCGTGAAAGGCCGGTGTCCTGGGCCAGGCTAGACGATAGGG
>CAVYLJ010000022.1:0-33787 GCA_963769305.1 uncultured delta proteobacterium
GCTCCCTTTTATTCGGTATGGATTTCTATTGCCTTGCCATCCACAATTTTTATATTCCTGCTGAATCGCCTTGATAATTCCTGATTATGGGTAACCATCAAAAAAGTTACCCCATTTTCCTGATTTTGTCGGAGGAATAAATCCACAATCTGGTCCCCTGTTTTCCGATCTAAATTCCCCGTCGGCTCATCGGCCAGGATCAGTTGGGGAGAACTGATCAGGGACCGGGCAATGGCCACCCGTTGCTGTTCCCCGCCGGAAAGTTCTCCGATCCGGTGGAACAAACGGTCTCGAAGACCTAATTGGATCAGAATTTCTTCGGCCCTTTCCTGGGCCTTCTGTTTGCCGCCCCCGCCTATCAACAGGGGCATCATGGTGTTTTCCAGGGCGGTAAATTCCGGAAGCAGATGATGAAATTGAAAGACAAACCCGATTTTCTGGTTCCGGAATCGGGCTAACTCCTTGGCTGTTTGTTCAAAGATGTCCTGCCCTTCAAATAACACTTGACCGCCGGAAGGTCGCTCCAGAGTCCCCAGGATATGGAGCAAGGTCGATTTCCCGGTTCCCGAGGCCCCTACCACGGCGAGGGTATCTTGTTTAAAGAGATTAAGATCGAGACCTTTAAGCACTTCGACGCGGTGTTGGTTGTTGATAAAAAATTTCTCTAAATTTCTGACAGTAACCAAAGGCTCAAGCATAAAATATTTCTAAACCCTCCCTACTCATACCGAATGGCTTCGGCCGGGTCAAGCCGAGAGGCCTGCCAGGCCGGGTAAAGGGTGGCGATCAAGCTGGTCCCCAGGGCTGAAACCACGATCATTAATAAATCCCACCCTTTCATTAAAACCGGCAGAGAGGAGATGTAATACACATCGCTGGGCAATTTGATAAACTGATATTTTTCCAGAATCTGGCACAAACCCACGCCGCCAATAAGCCCCAGGATCGTACCCACCGACCCGATGATAACCCCTTCCAGCATAAAAATTTTCATGATACTGGGTGCCGTAGCCCCCATGGATTTTAGTATGGCTATATCCTTGGTTTTTTCCATGACTACCATGATCAAAGAAGCTACGATATTAAAAGCCGCCACCAGAATAATCAGGGTCAGGATGATAAACATGACCAGTTTTTCCAACTTCAGGGCTGAAAACAGGTTCTTGTTCATGCGCATCCAATCTTTGGTCCAAAAGGGAAAACCCAATTTCTTCTGGACGGCCCGGGCGATCTCGGCCGCCTGATAGACGTCCCGGGTTTTGATTTCCAGGCCGGTGACTTTCTCCCCCAGGCCCAAAAAGGCCTGGGCCTGGGCAAGGGAAACAAAGGCGATGGAGGAATCATACTCAAACATCCCCGACTCAAAGGTTCCCACCAGTTTAAAGGGTCTCATCTTGGGAACTCTCCCCAGGGGCGTTAATTCACCTAAAGGAGAAATAACAGAAAGGGTATCATTTAAAGAAAGACCCAATGCTCTGGCCAATTCCTGGCCTAAAATGATCCCCGGGAGTCCCGGTTCTTTTTGTCCTTCGGCCATGGGGGGCTCTTCCAGGGCCTTCCAACTCCCTTTTTTGATAATCCGATCCAGGGATATCACCTTGGGTGCGCTCCTCACATCAATACCTCGGAGAACAGCCCCGGTCACCTGCCCGCCGGCGCTCATCATGACCTGGGTTAGGATAAAAGGGGTGACGGCCGTTACCCCGGGAACCGATTCCACCCGACGGGCCACTTGGGCATAGTTTCCGATGGCATTGTCCCAGCTTAAGACCAAGGCATGGGAATTCAGACCCAAAATTTTATTTTTTAAATCGTTTTCAAACCCGCTCATCACCGCCAGGACAACAATCAAGGCCATGACCCCCAGGGCGACTCCGCCCATGGAAATAAAGGTGATGATGGAAATAAAAGTCTGTTTCCTCTTGGCCTTTAGATAACGGTAACTGACAAAAAATTCGAAAGACATCTTTGATTGCTAAGTGTAGCCCTTTGAGAATTTACTGACGACTTTTTTAACTATTCGAGGTCAAACGCCTCAGACGGAATGATATTCCAGCATCAAGCCCCTGGCGTCTTCTCCGGCTTTAACTGGGGGAACAAAATGACCTCTCGTATTGAAGGGGCGTCGGCAAAAAGCATGACCAGTCTGTCGATACCGATGCCTTCCCCGGCCGTGGGGGGCAGACCGTATTCCAAGGCCAGGATATAATCCCAATCAATGGCCTGGGCCTCTTCATCTCCGGCCTCTTTAGCCTTCATCTGGTTAAGGAACCGGTCTTTTTGGTCTAAGGGGTCATTCAGTTCCGTAAATCCATTAGCGATCTCCCGGCCGTTGATAAACAACTCAAAGCGATCGGTCAAGTTCGGGTCTTCTTTGCTCCGCTTGGCCAAAGGAGATACTTCAAGGGGATAACCGGTAACAAAAGTCGGTTGCCGTAATTGGGGTTCAATGAGTTGTTCAAAGATCTTGGTCAAGGCCTTACCCTGCCCGTCGGTCGGTTTTAGATCCGCCCCCAGGGAACGGGCCAATTGAATCGCCTCCCCGGGGTCGTCCAAGATCCGGGGTTCTATTCTTCCTATTTCAACCAGAGACTCCAGAAAGGAAATCCTTTTCCAGGGAGGGGATAAATCAACAGACTCTCCCTGGTAGGAAAAAGTTAATTTTCCTTTAAACTCCAGGGCCAGTGCGGAGAACAGTTCTTCCGTCAGGACCATCAAATCCTCGTAGGTCGCATAGGCCTGGTAGAATTCCATCATGGAAAATTCCGGGTTGTGCTGTATCGAGATCCCTTCATTTCTAAAATTTCTATTTATTTCAAATACTTTATCCATACCACCGATAACCAGGCGCTTCAAATAAAGTTCCGGGGCGATCCTTAAAAAAAGAGGGAGGTTCAGGGCATTATGGAAAGTCTCAAAGGGCTTAGCCGTAGCCCCGCCGGCGATGGGTTGCATCATAGGGGTCTCAACCTCCAAGAACCTCCTGTCGGTCATGAAACTCCTGATTGAGGAGATCAGGCGGGAACGCATCTGAAAAATCTCCCGCACCTTGCCATTGACCAGCAAATCCAGATATCGCTGCCGGTATCGCTGTTCCACATCCATCAGGCCATGAAACTTTTCCGGCAGGGGACGCAGGGATTTAGCCAACAATTGGAATTTTTTTACTAACAGGGTGAGTTCTCCGGTCTTGGTCTTGAAAAGATTACCCTCCAGCCCCAGAAAATCCCCTAAGTCTATTTTTTTAAAAAGGCCGAAGGGTTCCCCGCCGATCAGATCTTTTTTTAAATATCCCTGAAGACGGCCCGTACCGTCTTGAATATGGAAAAAAATGCTTTTCCCAAAATCCCTCTGGGTCATTAATCTCCCGGCGGTCTGAATGAATGGAGTGGGTTCATTCAGATCGGAGCCTTCCAAAGAATCAAATTGGGCATGAATCTCTTCTATTTTATGACTGACCCTGTTAAAGCTGGGATAAGGATCTATCCCCAGGGTTTTCAATTCTTCGGCTTTTTTCAGCCGCTGTTGTCTTAATTGGTTTTCTTCTTCCATCGACTAAGTCCTTAAAATCCGTTATGGTTTTCTTTCCTTACCGGTGGCGGGAAAATAAACATGAAATACTAAATTGTTTTCCGTAATTAGTCAAGGATAAACCCTTGATGATTTCTACTGCCCTCTTGCCTTCCGCCTCCTTTCGTCCCTGTCTGACTCCCCTCAGGGGTAGCCCTGGTTCCTTTCCCCTTTAGAAAATGATTAACGAAGATACACAAATCGCCAGAGTGTAATTATTTAAATTACACAAATATCTTGTGAAGTTTCAACTGTGGATCTTCACAGATAAGGGTGAAGCGCAAGATATTCTTAACCCCTTATTTTTTAGGAGAATTTTTATAATCTTTCTCTGTTAATATCTGATGGCATGGATATTGCTTAATAGTTTTCAAAAAATATTAAGAAGGAGGGTTCATGAAAGTATTGGTCGCCACTGATGGTTCGGAACAAGCCATGAAAGCGGTTAAAGGGGCCCTTGAAATGGCCGAAAAGGAAGGGGCTCAGGTAACCATTATGTCCGTTGCTTATTTTTCAAAAGAGGATTTGGATGAAATGCCTCCCAACATCCAGGGCAAACTGGAAGCCGAGGCGCGGACGGCCCTCGAAAAGGCCAAGGTCCTTTTTGATCAAAAAAATATTGCGGTCGAAGTAGTCATGGAGACGGGCAGAGTCCCGGCCAATAACATTCTTCGTAAGGCCGAAGAGATAAAATGCGACAGGATCCTTTTAGGGAGTACCGGCCGAACGGGTCTAAGTCGGGCCCTCATGGGCAGCACGGCGGCTAAGGTCGTCTCCCTGGCCCCTTGTACGGTTACCGTAATCCGATAGAAAGATAAAGAATCAAGGAGGATAGTGATGCGAACTTTTTGGAAAAGAATAATCGGCTTGGTCGGGATAATCGCCCTGCTTATCCCTGAACTTGTCCTGGCCGCGGGAGAAAAAGCGAATTTAATAGTCATTGTAGCCGATACCCGGAGGTTGACCGGTTGGGAGGCCTGGTGGGCCAATCTCTATAATGAAAGTCATGCCTACTTTACCATCGTCACGGTCATAACGATTCCTGTTGTCGGTTTGATCCTGGGTTTATTGGCCGATCTCGTCATGAAACGGATCGGGATCGACCTGACTTCCCGGGAATTGTCCGAACATTAAGGACTTTGACATCATCAGATTTATGAGGAGGAGCTAATATGGATTGGTTATACGTACTGATGCCTATTTCCGGAGTGACTATATTTTGGCCCGGTCTGGTCATCCTGGGACTGGGCGTCGGCATAATCGGCGGTTTTTTCGGAATGGGCGGGGCCTGGATGGTGACCCCGGGTCTCAATATCCTGGGGTTCCCCATGGCCTTCGCCATCGGGACCGATGTGGCCCACATGGCCGGTAAATCCCTCATATCCACCCTGCGACACGGTAAATTCGGCAACGTGGATTATAAATTAGGGTTCATCATGCTGATCGGCACCATCGTCGGGTTTGAGATCGGGGCCCAGATGATTATGTGGTTCGAACGTCTCGGCAAAGTGGACTTGTATGTTCGATGGCTGTATCTTGTCCTGTTGACCTTGATCGCCTGGATGGTCTTCGCCGACGTTTTCAAGAAAAGAAAGAAAGAGAAGGAGCTCAAAGCCGCGGGGAAAGAATTGGATCAGTTGGCCACCGGGATCGAATGGCACAAGACCTTGCATAAGATCAAGATTCCCCCCATGGTCCATTTCAAGGAGGCCCAGATCTATTGTACCGCCTGGCTGCCGATCTTTGTCAGCTTTCTGACCGGCTGGTTGGCCGGGATCCTGGGTATCGGCGGCGGGTTGATTCGCATGCCGGCCCTGATCTATTTTGTCGGCGCCCCGACCCACATCGCCGTCGGGACCGATCTTTTTGAGGTCATGATCTCCGGTCTTTATGGGGCCGGCACCTACACCTATAAGGGGCGGACCGAATTGTTGGCCGCCCTTATCATGCTCGTCGGTGCGGCTGTCGGGGCCCAGATCGGGACCGTGGCCACCAAATATATCAAGGGATACGGCATTCGGATCGCCTTCGGGCTGGCGGTCATCGGCTGTGAGATTTCCATCATCATGAAACTCCTTCCCAGATATATACCGAACTGGAAAACCCTGTTTGATGATTTAGCGACCGTCCTGGTCCTGGGATTGGTGAGTGCCTTGTCCCTTTATATCTTATTCAAGATGATCAAAGGGGTCAAACAAGAGCTGGCCATGAAGAAAAAGGTGGATTAAGACACCCCTTGTTTAATAACGTCATTAGTGTTTATACATAGAGAAGGAGATATCCTATGAAAAAATATTATTGGATGATCGGATTGGTTGTTTTGCCCGTACTGGCGGCCTTCGGCTGCGGGAAATTGGGCAAAGTGGACCAGGGAAGGGTAATACAATTTGATAAGGCCAAATGGACCGTAACCTTGATCCGGGACAAAAAGGCCGATGCTCAAAACCCGGATTACAGTTATTTACCGCCCATTACCTATGCCCTCCCCACCGATGCCAAAGAAATGGGACCGGAGCCGAAGGCCGGCTTAAGGATAAAGCTGGATACCAAGAATAATGAAATTGTCATCTTTGACCCGAAGGCACAAAACTTCAAGACCATCAAATATACGCTGGTTGATCAAAAGGAAAAGATCGCCAAGGATAATCCTTTGGTCTTTGAAAATGATAACCCCAAAAAATTCCCGGTCTTTGATCGGGAAAAGAAGACCATTACCATTTATTCCAAGAGGCAGCAAATACTGACCACCTTGACCCTTCCCGAAGAATACTTTGCCCTGCCTGATTACACGTGGGATGCCGGAGATGAGGTCCGTATTTATTATAAAGAAGAAGGAAAGGCCCGAAGATTCATGAATATCACCAAAACCGATATCTTTAAAAAATAAGGACTGCGGTGCAGGCCTAAGGTCTTCGGTTTAAAGTTTGACCAAAACCCTCGAACCGGTTACCATCCTTAAACCGTATGCCGTGACCTGCAAGATGGACCTAAAACAAACCTTAACATGGAGAAATTGGATCGGAAAAACAGGCACCCTCTTGAGTGTCCTCCTTCTTCTAACCGTTCTGGACGGCCTGATCTCCCGGTTCAGGGAGCCTCCCAATCGCTTTTCCTGTCTGCCCGGCAGCCGGATCGCCGTTTCCGGGCCGTTAAGGGAAAAGGCGGAAAATATCGGAGAATTGACCTATCGCAGCGATTCAAAGGAAATTCGGCTTGTTTTTGAGGCCATTCAGACCGGCTTTTGGTTGGGGGAAAATCTGTGGAATGGCAGCCTGGACGTCGATCCCTTGGTTCAACCCGGTGAATATACCTTGAGGGTTCAGACCGGAAAAAGACCGGAAATAAAATCGGGAACACTTTTGCAAATTGAAGTCCACAAGGACCTGACGCAGTTACACCAAAAATCAAAGTCATTTCTCTTGCGATACCTGGGAACCAGTCCTTGGCTGGCCGCCCTCTTCATTACCCCCTTGATCATGATTATTTTCGGGACTGTTTTCTTCCTTTCTCATAAAATAGAAATGCTTCTGGCCGAACAAGGGAAGGCGGAAGTCTATCGGGTCAGAAAAGGGGATGAGGGTCTCGAATTTTTTTTTGGCTTGGGGAGTAAACAGGGCATAAACCCGGGGACCTGTCTTACGATCCTCGATAAACAGGGAGGGGTGGTTGGATCAATAACCCCACAGGAAATCTTTGAAGGCCACTCGATCGCCCGGGTGGATTCGGGAATGACCGTTCAACCGGGATTTATGATCAGGAGATGATTTCGGTTTAAAAGTGATATTAGAATCCTATTTTAAAACAACGCCCAGGACAGAACAGGAAAATCGTGGAAGAGCGCTACTATAAGAGATTATGGCGAAAAATCATCTGGACGACCCTCGGTTTTTCCCTGATCCCTCTTTTCACCCTGGGTTTTACCATCTATTACCAGTTCAGCGTCTCTTATTCGGCCAAAATCTTTGAGAACTTAAAAACCCTGGTCGAAAACCGTCGAAGTGCCATCGATCTTTTTTTTGATGAACGGGTCTCCCAACTTTTCACCATCGCCCATACCCATACCTTAAAACAATTGAGCGACGAGTCTTATTTAAACAAGGTTTTTAATACCATGCAAACCCGTTCCAAATCTTATATTGATATTGGAATCATCGATCAAGACGGCAATCATCTGGCCTATATCGGTCCTTATCCGGAGTTGAAAGAGGTAAATTATAAAAAGGAAGACTGGTTTCAATCGGTGACCTCCGGGGGGGTCTATATCAGCGATGTCTTTTTGGGATACCGGAAATTTCCCCATTTTATCATTGCCGTCGTCAGCCGGGAGGGGGACAAGAGCTGGATTCTCCGGGCGACCATCAATTCCGACATTATCGACAATATCGTCCGTGCGGCTCAAACCGGGAAAAGGGGGGACGCCTTCATCATCAATAATCGAAATATTCTACAGACCAACCCTCGTTTTTCCGGTGAAATCTTCGGGCACCCCAAATCCCCTGATTTTTCCAAATCCGTTGAGACCCAGGTGGAAGAGATCCGAATCGATCGGGAAGAAAGTCTTTTTGCCGCCACCCAGATCGGTATTACCAAGTGGATTTTGGTCATCAAGGAAGACCCTCGCGAACAATTAACCCCCCTGCTCAAGGCCCGTTTCATCGCCGCCTTGCTGTTTTTGGCCGGCATTCTGGTTATTGTCCTCGGGACCTTCCTGACGACCAAGGCCATGATGAATCAGTTGATCGAAGTGGAACGGAAAAAGGCCGTCAGCGAGGATTTGATGATCCAATCCAGCAAAATGGCCGCCTTGGGGAAAATGGCCGCCGGTATTGCTCATGAGATCAATAACCCCTTAGCCGTGATCGGCGAAAAGGCCGGCTGGATCAAAGACCTCCTCTCGGAAGAAGACATCAATCAAAATCCAAATTACCGGGAGTTTGAAGACGCCGTCCGCAAGATTGAATATCATGTCGATCGGGCCAAAAAGGTGACCCATCGCCTCCTGGGTTTTGCCAGGCGTATGGAACCCCTCCAGGAGCAAGTGGATATCAATAAAACCTTAAACGAGACCGTTGATTTCCTGGAGAATGAATCGCGATACCGAAGCATCGATATCCGGATAGACCCGCAACCGGACCTGCCGCGGATCACCAGCGACTCGTCTCAGTTGCAGCAGGTCTTTCTAAACATTATTAACAATGCCATCGACGCTATCGGAAAAAATGGGGAAATCCGAATCAAGACCGGTTATTCTTCTAAAAACCATGAGGCTAAGATCGAAATCACCGATAACGGTCCGGGGATTCCCAAAGAGGGTATCGACAAAATTTTCGATCCTTTCTACACCACCAAGGAGGTCGGCAAGGGAACGGGGTTGGGGCTGTCTATTGTCTACAGCATCATTGAAAAATTGGGGGGACGCATTATGGTGGCCAGCGAGTTAGGCCTGGGCACCACCTTTACCATCTATCTACCCATTAAGTGAAATAAGGAGGGGTATGGCTGAACGGTTTAATGTCCTGATCGTCGATGATGAGGATGATTTTCGCGAAACTCTGGTGAAACGATTACAGAAACGTCACCTGAATGTCTTTGGGGCGGAAAGCGGTCAAAAGGCACTGGACCTCATGAATAAACTCCTTTTCGACGTGGTGATCCTGGACGTCAAAATGCCCGGCCTGGACGGAATCGACACCCTTCGGGAAATGAAAAAGAAAAACCCCTATATGGAGGTGATTCTATTAACCGGCCATGCCTCCATGGAGGCCGGAGTCGAAGGCATGCATTTAGGTGCCTTTGATTATGTCATGAAGCCGGTGAATATCGATGAACTGATGGAGATGATCCGTCAAGCCTATGAAAGAAAACTGATCCAGGAGGAAAACAGGAGATAAATCAAAAGTTGAATAGGCATATACTTCCATAAATTGTCAACCCATTGCAATTTTTTCCAAAATCAGCTATCTTTCTGTAAAATCAATTTTTAGATAATGAGGTGCCCAATGATAAAAAATAAATCCATTGCTCAATTTTTCGGGATCGGGATCATTTTGGTCTTTGCTTTAACCATGATCACCAGCGAGGTCTGGGCCAGGGCCGGCGGGGGCTTTTCCGGGGGATTCCGGGGAAGTCGTTCTTTTTCGGCGCCGCGCACTCCGTCTTCCGGCACCTCACAATTCCAGGGGAGCACCCCCTCGCCCTCTACCGGGCTTTATGAACAGTCCTTCAACGGGCAGCCCCTTTCTTGCGGGGCACTGGCCGGAGGTCTGGCCGGGGGTTTCTTGGGCAGTATGTTGTTCGGCGGTATGGGCCACGGCTGGGGCGGCGGGGGTCTCGGCGGCTCCGGCTTCGGGTTTCTGGAAATCATTTTGCTCATCGCCTTGCTCTTTATCGTCTTTCGTTTTATCCGGGGCAGAAAGATGAACCAACAAAACCAGTCCCGCTTGGCCGATTATGCTTCTCCTTCCTATCAACAACCGGGAACTTATTCCTCACCGCTTCAGGGTCCGGATCAGGATGTCGAAACCGGAATCGCCCATATCCAATCCATGGACCCGAATTTCGATCCCATGGCCTTCAAAGACTGGGTCCAGGACTTGTTCTTTAAAATCCAGGCCGCCTGGGGCAATCAGGACTTGAGTCCGGTCGATCCTTTTCTAACCGATCAAATGAAAGGGATTTTTTCTCAGGACCTGCAAGAACAGAAGGCCGCCAACCAGATCAACCGTCTGGAAAACATCGCCGTTCGCTCGGTGGATATCACCGAGGCCTGGCAGGAGGAAGGTAAGGACTTTATCATCCATCTTGTTCTACGCCAATCTCCTGGACTACACCATCGATAAAACCACCGGGGCCGTGGTCTCCGGGAGCAAGACCGAGCCGGTCAAGTTCAGGGAATTCTGGACCTTCATGCGGCCCGTGGGAGGCCGGGGCACCTGGCAATTGAGCGCCATCCAGCAGGAGAATTGATTAAAAGCAGGGATCAAGGGGCCGAGGGGTCAAGGATTCAAGTGAAAAGCGTGGAATAAAATCGCTTGGCCCCTCGAATCCTGGAATCCTTGAACCCTATTTTCAAAATTAAAAATTATCGGCATAATCCGAGGCCGAACGGAAATAAAGGCCCGAGACAAACACCTCCTGAAACCGGGGGTGGGCGGCTAATTCCAGGTATTCCATCTTTCGGCTGATCCGTTCGGCCTCTTTTCTTTTTTGGGTATTGAGCAGGGCAAGGCAGGCCCCATAGCCGGCCGTGTTCCCCATCTTCCGGAGTTCCCTGTTCTCTCCTTCCGGGAACAAGCCGAGGGTCAAGGCATCCCGGGGATCGACGTAGTTGCCGAAGGCCCCGGCCAAATAAATCCGCTTGATCCGTTTTTCTCCCAAAAATTCCCGCAACAAAACGGTACCGGCATAAATCGCCGACTTGGCCATCTGCACTTCAGCCACGTCTTTCCGGGTGATGACGATATCCTCTTTTTGGGCCGTCTCATCGGCCCAGGCCAGGACGAACTCAAGACCATTCTTCCCCGTTCGCAGGCGGGGCGATTGAATTGCCGGATTAAAATTTCCTTTGGCGGAGAGAATCCCCCGGCGGATCATTTCCGCCAGGCCCGAGATGATCCCGGAGCCGCAGATTCCGGCCGGGGGATGATCTCCGATGGTTTTCCGGAAAACGTTTAAGGAACCCGGTTCTATTTTGACCTCTTCGATGGCCCCCTTTGAAGCCCTCATTCCCCAGCGGATATGGCCGCCCTCAAAGGCCGGACCGGCCGCCGTGGAACAACAGACCAATCGTTTTTTACAGCCCAGGACTATTTCTCCGTTGGTGCCCAGGTCCAAAAAGAGGGTCAGTTCCCCCTGCTTGTGAAGCCCGCAGGCCAGGATGCCGGCGATGATATCGCTGCCGACAAAACCGGCCTTGAGCGGCAGCAGGGCCGCATAGGCTGCGGGGTTTATGTTTAGACCGAGGTCCCGGGCCTTTATATTCTGAAGGGTTTGAAGGACCGGTGGGAAAGGGGCCATGGCCAGATAACGGGGATCAAGACCGAGAAAGAGGTGATGCATGACCGTGTTTCCGACGATCGTGACCTCCATGATCCGCTGCCCATCGATATGGGCCTCGGCCGAAGCCTCGGCAATCAAGCGGTTCAGACACTGGACAATGCTTCCCTGGAGTCTTTCCACCCCTTGGGGTTCCTTCCGGCAAAAGGCTATGCGGCTGATCACCTCGTCTCCGAAGGCGATCTGAGGATTTAAGTCCGATTGGACCGAAAGCCTCTGGCCGTTGGTAAGATCATAGAGATAACCGACAACGGTGGTGGTGCCGATATCAAAGGCCATTCCGAATTGTTGATCTTGCCTTCCCGGGTTCAGGTCAAGGGCCTCTTTCCTGTTTCTAATGACGGCGGTAACCCCTTTTCCCGAACGAAGGGTCTCAGGGAGCTTTTTTAAAACCGGATAATCCATTGAACCAAGGTGAAACCCGTAGGTCTCTTCCAGGGCCTCAAGAAGCCGCTGCTCATCGGCCTTGACCGAGTTTAGATCCGGATCGGGAACTTCCACATAAAAGGGCTCGACGGCCGGCTTGAGGCTTAGATGCAGGGACTGTCCGGTGTCGGCGGTCAAGATGACCGGGGCTTGAATGAGGCTTTCATCCGGAATGCGGATTCGGGCCCCGGAGGTCAATACGGTTTCGCAGGCCAGGCGAAATCCTTGTTCGATGAGTCTTCCCAGGGTTTCCTTTTCCCGATCGCTGGGCAAGGGCAACAGACCTTCGGCGGCCTCGACGATGACTTTGCATTTCCCGCATTTCTTCTTGCCCCCGCAGGGGGCTTGAAGCGGGATCCCTAAGGCCTGGGCCATCTGCAAAATGGTCTGCCGGCCGTCGGGCTGGGCTTTTTTTCCGGATGGGTGAAAAATGATAGGTTCCATTATTTTCGTATTAATTCTCATGCCTCGCTCGGAGCGGGCACAACGAAAAATGAAAAAGGGTTCAAGGGGCCGAGGGGTCAAGGATTCAAGTGAAAGGCGTGGAAGTTAAAACCCTGTGAATCCTCGAACCCTATTTTCGTATTAACCGATCCCCAAAAGGTTTTTGATCTTCCGCACCCCGTCGGCGGCGTCTTTGGCATAGGCCTGGGCCCCGCAGGTTTCCGTGACGAACTTAAGGGTCAGGGCCGCCCCGCCGCAAATGACTTTGACCTTATCGGCTAAATCGCTTTTCTTAATCACCTTGACGGTTTCTTCCACAAAAGGGTCTCCCGTGGTTAAGAGGGAAGAAAGGCCGATCACCCCGGCCTGATGGGTCCGGGCCGCTTCCACAAATTTCTCCGGCAAGACATTGACCCCCAGATCAATGACCTTGAACCCCGAGCTTTCTAAAAGAAGTTTGGTCAGATTTTTTCCGATATCATGGAGGTCCCCGAAGACGGTCCCCAGGACGACCGTGCCCAAGGCCTCGCCCGTTTCCTTGGTGATCAAAGGCCGGATCATTTCGACACAGGCCTGCATGGTCTTGGCGGCCATCATCATTTCCGGAACGAATATTTTTCTCTTCTCAAATTGTTCCCCGACCTGATTCAGGGCCGGGATCAGATACCGGTCGATCAATTCCTGGGGATCGGCACCCGTTCCCAATCCCTTTTGAATCAGCTCAAGGGCGTTCTTTCTTTGACCATTGATGACCGCCTCTTTAAGGGCATCCAAGCCCCCGGCTTGCCGCTCTTTCCCCTTAAAAGGGCTTTTTTCTTTTTTCAACTTCTTTTCCCCGAAGGCCGCCAAATAATTTTGGCAGAATTCATCCTCGCCCGGTTAAGAGACCCAGGAGCAAAAGGGCCTTTCTGATTTTTTTATCCGTCGGGTCGGCAATGGGGCAGGTCAGGCCGTTTGAAACGGCCATGGCCAAAAAGAAGGCATTGATGGATGAACGCTTGGGAAGACCGAAGGAGATATTGGAAAGCCCCAGGGTCTGGTTGACCCCCAACTCGTCCCGTATCAGTTGTAAGGCCCGGAGGGTTTCCAGACCGGCCTGGTAATCGGCACTGACGGCCATGGCCAGGGGATCGATGATCACGTCCTCTCTCGGGATACCTGCTCGAAAGGCCGCCTCCAAAATCCGTCGGGCGATCTCCAAACGCTTTTGGGCCGTTTTGGGAATCCCTTGCTCATCCATGGTCAGTCCGATAACGGCCGCACCAAAATTTTTGACCAACGGCAGGATTTGTTCCAGTTTCTTTTTTTCTCCGTTGACCGAATTGACCAGGGCCTTTCCGGAATACACCGCCAGCCCGGCCTCTAAGGCCTTGGGCAGGGCCGAATCCAGGCACAAAGGGCAGTCGGTCACTTCCTGAATAGCCTGGACGGCCTCTTTTAATAATCGGGATTCGTCGATACCCGAAAGGCCCACATTGACATCTAAGATCCGGGCCCCGGCTTTGACCTGTTTTTTGGCCTCTTTTTGAAGCCATTTCAGGTCCCCTTTCTCCAAGGCCTCGGCCAGCTTTTTTCGTCCCGTGGGATTGATGCGCTCCCCGATGATCACCAGGGGATGGGCCGGGCCTATGGCCACAATTTGACCGGGGCTTTTTAGGATGGTCTCTACGGGCTTTCCCACCTTTTGCCGGCCGGAAGCCGGAAGAGAAAAACGCACCCGGGAGGCGGATTCCCCGATCCGGCCGTATTCCGCGGCCGTTCTTCGGGCGATTTTGACATTTTCATCCGGGGTGCCGTAGGTCAGTCCCACGGTATCGATGGAATAATTTTTAAGCGGGGCCCCCTGATCGATCAAATTGCGCACCTCGGCAGCCACTTCCTCGGGGCTGCCGTTTTTCATCAGGACCGGACTGAGGCGGGCATTGACGGCCACCTTGGGCCCCAATAGCTGACGGGTCTTTTTCACATCCGACCCAAAGCCGATCTCTAAAAATTCAAGATGACGGACCTGAGCATAACCGGGAAGGGCCTGGTCCACGGAACCGCAGTGATGGATACCCAAAGGGTGGCAGGCTTCGGCCACTTGATTATCATAGGGCAGGATAAATTCCTCATAGGTCTGAAGGGAGATCTGTTCCACCGTACAATTGGGCAGGACAAACATCCTGGGATCGCACATGGGGGTGACATCCACGGCCCCGGTGCCGGTGATCTTATAGATGTAATGAAAAAGTTCAATAATGGCGGCCGTACAGATCTTGAGCAGATGATGACAGAGTCCGGGATTTTCAAAATAATCGAAATACAATTGTTCGCCCCGGATCTTCAAGGCCAGGTTCTGGACCCCGGTGGTATTGATATCGCCGACCACCTTCCCGTATTTATTTTTAAGGTAATCGATTTGTGCGATCATCTCGGTCATGGGATGGGCATGGAGAAGATCAGGGACGGTGAGTTTTTTGATGCGGTCTTCGGAAAGGTTCAAGGGTATGGCCCAGGGCAGTCCCTCCTTTTCAAAGACGATTTCACAGCCGAAGACGGCCGGGAGCATGACCATGCCGAAGGTGATCAGGGGTTTGGGCTTTGGATGGGGATCCCCCAGACCCGTCTCCCCGAACCGTTCATAAAGCCTTCGGTCCATCTCCATCCGGGCCTCGACCCGGGTTTCCGGATCAAAATAATATTCCCGGTCAAAAGAAATACCGTAATGCTTGTACCACCAGTCCGGATAAAAGCCGACGCCCAGGGGGATGTGGTCTTGTACTTCCATCAATCAGGTCTCCTATCAAACCATTATGCCTTTTTGGGATTCGATGATACCCGAAATTTTTTCAGGATGCAACTTCGGTCCTTCTTACCGTCAAATGGAGATCACCTCCTTGATATTCGGAAGGAAGAAATTTCGGGCCTGACCATGGGGTTTGAATGAGCCGTTCCAGGAAGGAAATGAAGGCCGGGGCCGATGTGATCCTTACCGATATCAG
The DNA here is from genome assembly GCA_963769305.1 of uncultured delta proteobacterium. Lineage (GTDB taxonomy): Bacteria > Desulfobacterota > RBG-13-43-22 > RBG-13-43-22 > RBG-13-43-22 > RBG-13-43-22. Next base: position 15,480 of record CAVYLJ010000022.1, read on the forward strand.
GATCTTTGATTAAAATAGGACAATAAGGGGCTGGACTATAGAGTCAAAAAGTGATAAAGGAAAGGAAAGAATGGGCCGGAGAGATATCTAAATTCAATGAAAAAAGGATAGGAAGAAGGGAGCCAAAAAATGAATTTTGATCTGACTGAAGAACAAAAAATGTTGAAGGAAATGGCCTATAAGTTTGCGGTCGCCGAGTTCAAGCCCGCCTCACAGGAGTGCGACGAAAAGGAGAAATACACGCCGGAGATCCGCCGGAAGGCGGCGGAGAACGGGCTGGTCGGTGCCTGGATCCCGGAAGAGTACGGCGGCGCCGGGGCCGGCATTCTGGGGAACTGCATCATCACCGAAGAATTTTCCAAGATCGACATGGGGATCGGGTTGAACATCGTGGCCGCCAGTTTCGGCTGCGAATCCATCCTCCAGTATGGGACGGAAGAACAGAAAAAGACCTATCTGTCTCAAGTCTGCGCGGGCGAGAAAGTCAGCGCCGGGGCCTACACGGAACCCAATGCCGGCACCGACGTGGCCGGGTACAAGACCCGGGCGGTCAAGGACGGAACGGATTATATCATCAACGGCAACAAGATGTTCATCACCAACGGCTCGGTCTGCGATTTCATGGTGGCCCAATGCATCACCAATCCGGAAGAAAAAAAGCACAACAGCTTCAGCCTCATTATCGTTCCCGCCGATGCCAAAGGCATAACCCGGAACAAGATCAAAGGAAAGTTGGGGATCCGGTCCAGCGATACGGCGGAGATCGCCTTCGAAGATGTGCGGGTGCCCCAGAGCAATCTGGTGGGCAAGGAAGGGCGCGGTTTTATCGAGTTGATGCACTTTTTTGATACCACCCGGGTCATGGTCGCCTCACAGGGTCTGGGACTCAGCGAGGCCTGTCTGGAGACGAGCATCCGCTATGTCAAGGAAAGAACGGCCTTCGGACAACCCTTGGGGGCTTTCCAGCTCACCCAGAAGAAGCTGACGGAAATGGCCATCATGATCGAAGCCCTGCGGGGCCTGGTTTACAAGTCGGCCTGGCTGATCGACGAAGGCCGCCCCGATTATTATTTGGCGGCCATGGCCAAATTCTTCAGCGGCCAGACGGCGGTATTTTGTGCCAACTACGCCGTAGAGCTTCATGGCGGTTATGGGTATATCGAAGAATATCCCGTTCAAAAATGGTACCGGGACGCCAAGATTCTGGAGCTTTACGAAGGAACCAAGGAAGCGGAAATCATGACCATCGGCCGGAAATTACAGGGTTAATGATCCCTTCAACCGGGTTCGACCTGGCGGGATGTCAACCCTGAAGATTAATTATTAAATTCGCTGGGGAAGATTTCTTGTGACCTTAAACGAGGTCGGACCGACGAAAGTCTGATCGAGTTTTTCGCTTAGATGTTCTTACAGCATCCCCGCCAGATCACGGATCAGCTTTTCGCTGTCCTTCCATCCGAGGCAGGGGTCGGTGATGGATTTTCCGAAAACTGTGCCGGTGGACGGCTGGGAACCTTCCTCGATAAAACTTTCGATCATCAGACCCCGGACCATATCCTTGATCAGGGGCGAATGCCGGCGGCTGTGGAGCACCTCCTTGGCGATGCGGGGTTGCTCGGCGAATTTTTTGTTGGAATTGGCGTGGTTGGTATCCACGATGATCGTCGGATTGGCCAGGCCCCGTTTCTGGTAAGCTTTGGCAAACAAGTTCAGATCTTCAAAGTGATAGTTCGGGACCGCTGCTTTATAGTGATCCACTGCGCCCCGGAGAACGGCATGGGTCAGGGGATTGCCGGTGGTCTTCACCTCCCAACGGTTATAACTGAAGACATGGGGGGCCTGGGAGGCCTGAATGGAATTCAAGGTCACCTCCATATCTCCGGAGGTCGGGTTCTTCATACCCACCGGGACCTCCAGGCCGCTGCAGGTCAGGCGATGGGCCTGATTTTCCACGGACCGGGCGCCTACGGCCACATAGCTTAAGAGGTCTTCGATATAAGCATAATTTCCGGGATAGAGCATCTCATCGGCGGCCGGAAGGTTCGATTCCCGAAGGGCACGGAGGTGCATCTTCCGGATGGCCTGGATGCCCTCAACCAGGTTCGGCTCCTCCTGCGGATTCGGCTGATGGGCCATCCCCTTGTACCCCAAGCCGTTGGTGCGGGGCTTGTTGGTGTAGATTCGGGGAATAATCACGATCTTGTCCTTTACCTCGGCTTGTACCTTGGCCAGCCGGGCAATGTACTCGCAGACCGCCTCTTCATCATGGGCCGAGCAAGGACCGATGATAAGCAGGAATTTATTGCTCTCCCTGGTAAAAACGGCCTTGATCTCCTGATCGCGTTTTTTCTTGATCCGTGCCAGGTTCGGAGACAGCGGGAGGGCCGCCAGAATCTCCCGGGGTTTGGATATCTCTCGAAGATATTTGAAGCTCATAAGATTTTCTCACCTCTCAAAAAATCAATTTAGTGCCGTCAATCCGTTTTTGTAAATTCCGGTTGTCTTTTCGGTCTATCCAGTTTTTCAATTCGGTCAGACTTTCCAGATACCCGTTAAGAATCTTTTGGGTATGCGGGTTCTGAGTGATCATCTCTGCATATAATCTCGAATTTTGATTGAATATTTTTTTCAAAATATCCAACTTGGTTTTAAAGATCGGGGTGGCATATTGTTTCAACTCTTCAAGATCGAACCCGGACCCGCCCAAGGTCAGGCCCAGGGCGATGGAATTGAGATGATTCAAACCCTGGACCAGGGCCATGCATTCGTCATGGTGTTCCGGGGTGGTTTCGATCAGCCGGGCCCCATTCTTACTGAAGGTCTCTTTTACCCAGGGGAGCCATTTTTGACTTCGCACCGGACAGAAGACAATACTATGACCCATCAAAGTTTTGATCCGGGGCCCGAAAAGGGGATGAAGACCGATGACCTCCGAACTGGAAGAAGCCAGCATGGCCTTGACCGGTTCTGCTTTAAGGGAGGTCACATCCATCAACAAGGATTCTTTGGGCATATAAGGTCCGACGGTGCGAATCACCTCTCCGGTGACCCCGATAGGCACGCTGACGATCACCACCGGACATTCTTGGGCCATAGCGGGCAGGTCCAGGCCCGAGGTTCTTCCTGAAACCTGAACCGGGTATCCTTCCTTATTAAGGAAACGGGCCATCCATCGACCTATGCCTCCGGTCCCGCCGATGATCCCGATCTGCATATTTCTTCATTCGGATAGGGCTTTCTGTCTTAAGAGATGATCGGCCAGGACGATGGACACCATGGCCTCGCACACCGGGATGATGCGCGGGATGACCGCCGTATCGTGTCGGCCTTTAATCGATAAGGTCACCGGGTTGCCCAGAAGATCGATGGTCTGTTGCTCTTTCCTGATGGAAGGGACCGGTTTGCAGGCCACCCGGATGATCAGGTCATCACCGTTGGTGATGCCGGCCAGGATCCCTCCGGCGTGGTTGCTCAGAAAGCCTGTCGGGGTTATGGGATCGTTACACTCGGAGCCGGTCATTCGGGCGGCCTCAAACCCGGCACCGATTTCCACCCCCTTGATCGAGCCGATGCCCATCAGGGCCTTGGCCAGGTCGGCATCCATCTTATCAAAGACCGGATCCCCCAAACCCGGAGGACAACCCTTGACGACGATCTCCACGATCCCTCCGAGAGAATCCCCGCTCTCGGCGGCTTCATGCAGCTTTTCTTCCATTTTTAGGACAGCCTGGGGATCGGGGCAGTAAAAAGTTGTTCTTGGTAATTCCGCTTAAGGAGAGGTGCTCGGCCCTGATGCCGCCTAATTCCAGGGTATAGGCTAAGACTTCCATCCCTTCTTTGGCGATTACTTTTTTGGCAATCGCCCCGGCTGCCACGCGGGCCGCGGTTTCCCGGCCTGAAGCCCGGCCCCCGCCCCGGTGATCCCTGATCCCGTATTTCTTGAAATAGCTGAAATCCCCATGTCCGGGACGGAAGACATCCTTTAAGGCCTCATACGCCGAGCTGTCGGCATCTTTATTTCGAATGAGCAGGGATATGGGCGTTCCGGTTGTCAGGCCCTCAAAGAGGCCGGAAAGGATCTCCACCCGATCTTCTTCTTTTCTGGAAGAAGCACGTTGGAGTCCTCCCTGGTTTTCTTCTCTTCAAGTCTTTTTGGATGTCTTGCTCGGTCAGCGGGATCAAAGGCGGACAGCCTTCCACGACCGCACCCACGGCCGGACCGTGGGATTCACCCCAGGTGGTGACCTTAAATAAAAGGCCTATGGAATTGCCGGACATAATGGCTCCTGATGAAGGGTTATCGAGTTTATCGAGTTTGTTGGGTTCATTGGGTTTGTTGGGTTTGACTCAAAAGAGGGGTCAGGTGTAAGATATCTGGGCCTTAAACTTTTTGCTTACTGGTTGCTCTCTTGAAATCTGAATGAGGTTACAAATCTCCTCGGTAACTTCCTCAAGGCACTTTCCTCTCGGTATCAACGATGAAATCGGCCATCTTTTCATAGAGGGGAAACCGCTCGGTAAGGGTCGCTCTGGATTTCGGACTCCCAGTCTTTTTCCGAAAGATGGGGCCGCATAACCATATTATTAGGATCGGCATTCATCCTCTCGATGATGGTCTGAACATCGGCGGTCAGCCAGAGGACCAGCCCCATTTGGTTTAATATTTCTCTGTTCTCGGGTTCTAAGACCGCGCCCCCTCCCAGGGCAATAACAGCGGGGGCCAGAGAAGAGATTTCCTTGATGACCTCTTTTTCCTCCTGCCGAAAGGATTCCCAGCCCTTTTCCTCTACCCATTCTTGGATCGTTTTGCCGATACGCTTGATGACCAGGGCATCGGTGTCGTAAAAAGGGATCCCTAACTTCTCGGCCATTCTTTTTCCTACCGAAGTTTTTCCGGTGCAGCGGTATCCAATCAGAATGATGTTCATCTGTTCGTGGGCGTCCTTGGCTAATCCGATAGTTTGCCGAGTTCTTCCCAAAATCCCGGGAAGGATTTATTGACACAATCCGGGTCCTTGATTTTAATACCCGACACACGCAAACCCAGAATGGCAAAACTCATGGCGATCCGGTGATCGTTATGGGTATCGATTTCAGCGCCGTGAGGCTTGCCCCCTTCAATGATCAGACCGTCTTCGGTCTCTTTCGCCCTGATACCGGTCTTGGTCAATTCTCGGACCAGGGCCTCCAGACGGTTGCTCTCCTTTATCCTGAGATGGGCTACATTTTTAATCACGGTCCGACCGGGCCGGCAGGCCGCCAAGACCGCCAGGGTCGGGACCATATCCGGTATATCCCCAAGGTCGTAGAAGTATTCGCCTGAAGGCAACTCAGCGCCGCTAACCTCCACCCAATCCTCTCCCCAAATTATCCGACAGCCGAGTTCTTCCAGGATTTTTAAGAAAGCGAATATCGCCCTGCAAAGTCTCGGGGAAAATAGGCCGGACCCTTACTCGGCCAGGACATAGAGCGGCGGCCAGGAAAAAGTATGAGGCACTGGAGACATCTCCCTCGATCCGGCAGGTGATCCCCTGGTATTTCCGGGTATTTTTTATTAAATAGTGATCAGGAGATTCCTGAATTATCTCCGCCCCAAACTGTTCCATCAAGGCTGTTGTCATCTCCACATAAGGCCTGGAGGGAATTGGGGCTTGAAGTTCAAGAGAAAGGTCATCCTTGGCATAGGGGGCTGCGATCAAAAGGGAAGAGATATACTGGCTGCTTTCAATATGGCCGAGGGTGACCGGACCTCCTTTAAGTCCTTGGGCCTGTATGACAACCGGTGGAAAGCCCGATTTGTCCTTACTCCGGGCATCGACCCCTAAGGCATTCAGGGCCGTCAGCAAAGGCCGGATCGGTCTTTCCAAGAGACGGGACGAGCCGGTAAGCAGATACTCTCCTTCTCCAAGAGAAACCACGGAAGTCAGCAATCGTATGGCCGTGCCGTTGTTACCGAGATAAATTTCTTTATGAGGATTTTTAATCCGTCCCCTTGTACCGCGCACCCTCACATCCCCATCCTGCATCCTAATGTCTGCCCCTAACAAGCGAAGGGCATCGGCCAGATACCGGGTATCCTCTGAAATAAGGGGGCCTTGTAGCAGGGAATCCCCTTCGGCCAGGGCAGCCATGATCATGGCCCTTTGAGTAGTGCTCTTCGAGCCGGGCACTTTTACCCGGGCATCGAGATGGGATATGGGTTTAATCGCAATCATTTTCTTTAAGTTTTTTCAGAACCACTTCATGCATATAAGCCCGAGGGGGCTCCAGACCGGTCCAGATCTTCAGTTGCTCCGCACCCTGATGGACAAACATCCCCACACCGGAAATGGTTTTACATCCAACTTCTTCCGCCTCTTTCAGCAGCTTTGTCTTTAGCGGGTTATAAATGATGTCCATGACCCACCTGAACTTTTTCAGGTGTTCCTGGGGAAAAGGAGATCGATTAACATCCGGGGCCATTCCCAGGGAGGTAGTATTAATCAGGACCTCGGCCTCGACTTTTTCTATTTCGGATAAGGGAAAATAAGCGCACCCGAATTCCTGGGCCAAAGTTTCCGCCTTTGAAATAGTCCGGTTCACTATTATTGGATATCCACTCTCATGGATCAAGCCAAAGAGGATCCCCCTGGCCGCTCCTCCGGCCCCCAGGACGGCAAACCGCTTTCCCTTGATCTCCATGACTTCCTTTAAAGAAAGGACAAAGCCAAGCCAATCGGTGTTGGTGCCCTTAAGCACCCCATGATGATTAAAGATCGTATTGACCGCGCCAATCCGCAGGGCACTCTTTTCTACTTCGTCCAGATAGTCCATGACTTCGGTTTTAAACGGCAGAGTGACACTGACTCCCCGCATATCCAACCCCCTGATTCCCAAGACAGCCGATTTAAGATCTTTCACGCAAAAGGGCACATATTGGGCCTTGATACCCATCCGCCCAAAGGCGGCCTGGTGCATAAGAGGAGACAGGCTGTGGGCGATAGGGTTCCCAAAAACGGCGAATAGGGTTGAATCATTTTCTGGCATTCGAGTTAGTCCCTTACCTGCAATATTCCGAACATCCGCTTCAACTCTCTTACCGTCATCTGCCCAGGGGCCAATTCCTCCCCCTTATTCAAAGAGGCATAGGTGAGGTAAGAACCCAGTAAAGGGGCCATGACCCGGCTCATCTTCCCTTTTTCTCCCAGGCAAAAGGCGATAATCTCTTTTTGCTTTCTTTGGGCATAGGGGATGAGGCCCAGGACCTTGAGATTGTCCACCATTTCTTGGGCATGAGATACGATCTTGACAATATCCGCTCCGGCCGCATATCCGTCGTCCAGTCTCCTTCTTAGTTCCTTCAAGGATGGAGTCCGTCCAAAATTATGATAGGACAGGATCAATTTAGTTCGGCCTTGGAAAGCTTCGATCTTTTTTCCCAGTTCGGCCATTAAGCCCGGCTCAGTCCTTAATTCCAAGTCCACATAATCGGCCCCCAAATCCACCGCCTCTAACAGAAGGGTCACTCTTTCTTTTTCCGTCCTGGTAAAAGCCCCCCCTTCTTTTTTTACCCGGTTGGTGATGAGGACCTTTCCTTTGGCATGTTTCATCAGTCTTGGTAAGTTAACGCCTTGAATCCCGTCTATCCTCAATTCCACAATATCGGCTTGGGCAAACCCCTCTTCTATTTTGACCAGGGCTTCCCTGGTGGTCTTGGCCGTTATGGATACACAGATCCGAAGAGGGAGACGGTCGGACATCCTCACACCCTTCTTCCATAAGGGTAGGAGCCCAGGATTTTAATGAAAGTGGTCACCTTTTCCAATTCCTGCATCCACTGCCGGACTTTCTCTTCCTCCCGATGACCGGAAAAATCCACAAAGAATAGATATTCCCATATCCGCTCCGGCAGGGGATAAGACTCGATCTTGAGCAGGTTCAGCTCTCCCTGGGTAAAAGGTTCCAAGGCATGAAAAAGGGCACCAGGTTTATGAGGGGTTCCGAAAAGGATGGAGGTCTTGTCCTTTCCGCAGGGTTCACTTTGCCCCTTTCCAATAACCAGAAACCGTGTCGTATTTAAAGGATAATCCTCGATCCGGTCGGCCAGGATCTTCAGCCCGTACAATTGGGCGGCTTCCCGGCTGCCGATGGCTGCCCCTTCCGGATCTTCCAGGACCTTTTGAGCCGCCTGACCCGTATTGTCCACCTTTAGGACCTCACTCTGGGGCAGGTTTTTCTCCATCCAGCCCTGGCATTGGGCGATGGCCTGGGGATGGGAATAGACCCTTTTGATTTTATCCGGCTTCTCCAGGGAAGAAAGCAGATGATGGGAGACCCTTAAAAAAACCTCGGCCCGGATGGTCAGGGGGGTGGAAATCAAACGGTCCAGGGTGGCTTTGACCGATCCCTCTCCGGAGTTTTCAATGGGGACGACACCATAGGCGCATCTTTCCCGTTCCACCTGTTCGAAGACCAAGGCGATGGTCTTTTGGGGGAAATAGTGAGAACTTTGACCAAAATGGGCCAAGGCGGCCAAATGGGTAAAGGAGGCTTCCGGTCCGAAATAAGCCACGGTAACCGGCCCTTGGAGGGCCCGGGAAGATGAGATGATCTCCCGAAAAATATCCTGCAAGGCCTTATCGGACAGAGGCCCTTTATTGATCTGAGAAAGGTGACTCAAAAATCAGGCTCTCCCGCGAAGGATCATAAACCGCCCGGCCACTCTCCTTTTTAACTTCACCCACCTCAAGAGAAAGCTCGGCCCGCTCATTTAGGCGGGTTACGATTTCCCGGTCCTTTTCCCTTAATTCTTCCCTGAGTTTTTCCAACCCTTTTTTAGTCATGCTTTCAAGGCCTCGATGGTTTCCTGGATTATGGTTTCGGGCACACCTCCGTTGATAAAAGGGAGCCCTATTTTTTTAAGGAGCACAAAGGGGACGATGTCCCCCTTTTTTTTCTTATCCTTGGTCATCCTGTGAAATGATGGCTTTTGTTTCCATGCTTTGGGGGATACGATGGGGGAGTCCAAAGGACCTGATCAGGGATTCGATCCGTTCCATCTCTTTTAAAGCTAAATAGTCTCTTTTTACGGACAGGACGGCAGCACAAACCATGCCGATGGCCACTGCTTCTCCGTGTGAAAGGGCATAACCCGATTCCGCTTCCACGGCGTGCCCGATGGTATGTCCGAAATTGAGGATGCGGCGGAGCCCTCCTTCTTTCTCATCCATTTCGACGATCCTTTTTTTAATCCGGCAGGATTTGGTGATGATCCTTTCCAGCAGTCCGAAATCCCGTCCTTTAATGGCTTCCGCTCCATCCTCCAAGGACCTTAAAAGTTCCGGGTCTTCAATGATCCCGTATTTGATGATTTCCGAAAGGCCGTTAGTATAGTCCCGGTCCGTCAGGGTCTGGAGAAAGGTCAGGTCAATAAAGACCGCCTGGGGCTGATAGAAGGTCCCCAGGAGATTTTTCCCGGACGGCAGGTCGATGCCGGTTTTGCCGCCGATGCTGCTGTCCACCTGGGCCATAAGGGTGGTGGGAATTTGGAAAAAGGGAATGCCCCGCATATAGATGGAGGCAACAAAACCCGTCATGTCTCCGACCACTCCCCCTCCCAGGGCGATCAGGGCCGAATGTCTATCCACTCCAAGGGCGAGGAGAGCATCTACCAGATGAAGACAGGTCGGCATATTTTTGGAATTCTCCCCGGAAGGAAAATCGATGAGGTCCACCTTCAGGTCCATCTTCTTTAAGGTCGCTAAGACCATTTTCCCATAAAGGGTGCTCACCCGGGAGTCGGTCACAATCACATAGCGATTGGCCCGATTCCCTTTGGTTAAAATAACCCCGATACGATCGATGATATCTTGACCGATAAAGATTTCATAAGAGGAGGAGGGGCTGGTATCCAATCTCACCTTGATCCGGTTCATTGTAAAATCCCTCTGGTTTTTTTCATGATCCCTTGCAGCATTTTTAATTCATCCATGAGTTGATAAAACTTTTCCGGTTTCAGGGACTGGGAGCCGTCACAAAGGGCCTTTTCCGGTTGAGGGTGCACTTCAATGAGCAACCCATCGGCGCCCACGGCCAGGGCGGCCCTGGATAAGGGCAGGACATATTTCCAATGGCCGGTGGCATGGCTGGGATCGACGATCACCGGAAGATGGGTCAGCTCCTTTAATACCGGGATGGCGCTCAGGTCCAGGGTGTTGCGGGTGGCGGTTTCAAAGGTCCGGATACCCCGCTCGCAAAGGATGACCTGATCGTTTCCCGCCGAAAGAATGTATTCAGCCGACATCAGAAGTTCTTCGATGGTCGTCATCATGCCTCTCTTTAAAAGGACCGGCTTTCGGGTTTGGCCTACTTTTTTTAAAAGAGCGAAATTTTGGACATTCCGGGTCCCGATCTGCAGGATGTCGCTGTATTCTGCAACCAATTCGACTTCGGTGGTATTCATGACCTCGGTAACCACCGGGATGCCCATTTTATCCCGCACCTTTTTTAAAAGTTTCAGTCCTTCTTCTTCCAATCCCTGGAAGCTGTAGGGAGAGGTCCTGGGTTTGTAGGCCCCGCCCCGCAAGATTTGAGCGCCTCCTTTTTTGACGATGTAGGCGCTTTCCATCAGTTGTTCATCACTTTCAATGGAGCAGGGGCCGGCCATGACTACAAATTCCGGTCCGCCGATTTGAAGATCCCCGACTTGAACAAACGTATCACCCGCTCGGCTCTCCCGGCAGGCCAGCTTATAAGGTTTAAGGATAGGCACGATCTTTTCCACCCCGGGGAGATGCTCAACCGATTTTAACTGGGCCTTGCCCCGGTCGTCTCCAACCACCCCGATGATGGTTTGTTCCACACCCCGGGAAGGATGGGTCTGGTAGCCTACCGATTCAATCCAATTGATAACTTGATCCACTTCATCCTCGGAGGCCTTCTTTTTCATCACGATCACCATTGGTAACTCCTTTTAAATGACCAGGGTCTTCGTTGTCCTCCAGGGCTTAAAAAATAAAAAAGCCATGGAGAGCATCTTTCGTCTCCCCATGGCTTTTTTTAATCTTTTTTTGATTAAGTTTCTTTAATGACTCCTAAGCGATGGGCAGACCGGTAGGAAGTAATAATAAAAATAATACCAAAAGTTAAAACTGAAAATTCTCTTGCCCATCATGGTTGATCTTTGTTCCAATTGTTTATTTTTTAAAAAGGATAACGGTAAGAAGTCCTCCTTGTCAAGAAAAAAATAAACCGTCTTGCCCCGCCAGGGGCATGACGCTACGATCCGCTCGGCTTTGCCAAGCTCCCCAGTAGGCTTCCATGCGGAAGCCGAGACATGAAAATTCCCCCCTCACCCTCGGAGGGGGGAAGGGTGGGGGAGACAAAGGATTCGGCCGCCCCTTAATGATAAAAACCCTTGTTATGAAAGGGGTTAATCGTCGAAAAAGGATCTCTCCATGGAGACGGTCATTCCGTCGCATTCCTCCAACCGCTTTAACAACCCTTGAATCTTGGGGAGTTCATAATGAAAGAAAAAGCAGAAGGTATAGAACTTGCCTTGATAGAATTTCGTTTCCATCTGGGTGAGGGGGCTGCTCTAAGGCCTTTTGTATGGACACGGCCTGGAGAAGCCATTGCCAGGCTATGGCAATGATCCCAAAAAGCTCCAGGTACAAGGTGGAATCGGCCAGGGCCTGCTCTACCCTCCCCTCCTGGTACTGGCCCAACAGATGCTGGGTGATATTTTTTAAGGCTTCCAGAGATTCCTTAAGCATCCCAACATAGGGATTCAGGGCTGGAAAAGGATCGGCGGCCTGGATCGCCTTTTGAACCTCATCCAGGAAAAGGGTAAAGGCCTTTCCCCCTTTCATCCGAACCTTTCGGCCCAGCAGGTCTAATCCCTGGATGCCGGTCGTTCCTTCATGGATGGGATGTATGCGGGCATCACGATAAAACAGTTCCAGCAGGAATTCATCGCAATAGCCGTACCCTCCCAGACATTGAAGCCCCTGGCTGACGGAGAGGAGCCCCATTTCCGAGGGATAGGTTTTGGCTATGGGGGTCAATAAGTCCAGCAAGAGGTGATACCGATCTTTGTCTTCCCCTTCCGTGGTTTTTATTCGGTCCACGTACAGGCTGCACTGCATCAGGAGGGACAAAGCGCCTTCGGTTACGGCCCTTTGAAAAAGAAGCATCCGCTTCACGTCCGAATGCTCGATGATCGGGATCTGCGGCGTAGTAGGATCTTTAGCCGATATTTTTCTCCCCTGAGGGCGCTCCCGGGCATATTCCAAAGAAGCATAATAAGCGGCCGAGGCGATAGCGGCCGCCCCCACGCCCACATTGATCCTGGCCTCGTTCATCATCTGAAACATGTAGGCCAGGCCCTGGTGCGGCTCGCCGACCAGATAGCCCCGGCAGTCATCGTTTTCTCCAAGGCTCAACTGGGTAATGGGTGCGCCCCGGTAACCGAGTTTATGGTAGACCCCGGCCACGTTAAGATCGTTAAAAACCAGTTGATCCTTACCCTCGATCCTTTTTTTAGGCACCACAAAAAGAGAGATACCCTTGACCCCGGCCGGGGCCCCTTTGATCTTGGCCAGCATCAAATGGACTACATTGTCCACCCCGTCATGATCCCCGGCGGAAATAAAAATCTTTTGGCCCCGAATCTTATAGAATCCCTGGTCGGTCGGTTGGGCTTGGGTGAGGATATCGGATAACGAGCTTCCGGCCTGTGGTTCGGTCAAGGCCATGGTTCCCTGCCACTCACCGGAAAGCATCCGGGGGACATACAATTCCTTCAATTCCTCGGAACCGAAGGACAAAATAAGATTGGCCGCCCCGGTGGTCAGATGGGGATAGACGCTGGCCGAGTAATTGGCGGCTGAAAAGATGAACTGGCTTGCCGTAGAAACCATTTGGGGAAGCTGCTGGCCACCTAAGTCAAAGGGAAAGAGGGAAGCTATCCAGCCTCCTTCACCGCTCTCCTTCATGAAGGTCCGAACCGCTGGATGAACCTTAACCTCTCCATTAACCAGGCTCGGTGCATTCAAGTCCATCTCCCGGAGAGCCGGCCTCAGGAGATCCTGCCCGATTTTCAGGGCCGTCTCCAGGGTCAGGTCAAAGATCTCCCGGTTGTGTTCTTGATAATACGGGTAGCCGATAAGGTCTTCGATCTGAAAAACCTCATAGAGCATAAATTTCAAATTGCGCATACTGACGAACTGGTCCATCTCAAATGCCTCCTTTTCAGCTTGGCCTGTAACGAATTTATCTAAATTTTTATACCATCTGTTTTATGAGAAGGTCAAATGGAAAGCGAATAAACTTGAATGAAAATGAGCGGACAAGGAAAGGGAGGATAACGATTACTGTCGCCTGCCTGGTTAGCGGATAAACAAGGACATCTGTTTTTTCCTGGGCCGCGGTTGATGTTTGTTCCCTCCCCGATAAAAGGAAGATTTCAAAAAATCTCCCATATTTTCTAAAAAAGGAGACGGCCTTTGAACCAGTTTTTGTCCGAATAAAGTCCTTCTTTTAGCCCAGGTCAGAAAAAGCTTTTCCCGGGCCCTGGTCACACCCACGTAAAAAAGGCGCCGCTCTTCTTCCGGGTCCGATTCCTTCAGTAACGATAAGGGAAGAAGGTTTTCCTCGCAACCGGAGATGATGACCACGGGAAACTCCAGACCTTTGGAGGCATGGAGGGTGAGGAGTTTAACCGTTTCCTGATCCGGCTCATAGGTATCTAATCCGGTTTGTATGGCAAGGGTCTCTATGAATTCCTCCAAGGGGCCTTTGAAGGTGGCCGCCCAGAGACGAAGTTTCTTCAAGGCCTCAATCCCTTCTTTCTCCAGTGGAAGAATTTCAGCATTTTCGGAAAGCACCTTTTCTACGGCTGCTCCCGGAGAAAAATCCAAAGAGGGAAAAGATCGGAGCTTTTTTAGAAAGGAGCGTATTTCAGGTCTTTCAGCCCAGTGGACTTCCTGGATTTTCTTAAAGGGGATCCCTTTTTTTAAAAAGGCCTTGGCCAGGAGATCCCCCTGGGCATGGAGTCGGTATAGGACGACAAAATCGGCAAAACTCCTGGGCGTATCTTGTTCCGACCGGTAAAGAGATCCTTGCCCCTTGGCCAACAAATCCAGTCCTCCCATCTCTTCTTCAATGACCCGGGCGATATATTCCCCTTCTTCTTCAGCGCAGGACAGGGCTGTGATCGGTACCTGAGGCTCGCCTTTGATGGAGGAGATTAGAGGAACCGATTGGTTTTGAGAAGCCCCTTCCAACACCCGGCAGGAAACAGTCAGGATGGTCTGGTTCAATCTAAAGGTCTCGGTCAAATGCACCTCAGTCAATGAAGGGTATTCCCGGCGGAGACGGTCAAAGAAATCGGCGCCGGCCCCACGGAATCCGTATATGGACTGATTAGGGTCTCCGATGACCATCCACTGTCCCTCCTTTCGAGTCAATAATTGAAAAAGACGATACTGGACGGGGGTGATGTCTTGAAATTCATCGATAAACAGATAAGGGAATCGGTCTTGCCAAGCCCTCTCGAGTTCCGGATTCTCTTCGAGGAGCGAAACGGTTTGAATGAGGAGCTCATCAAAATCCCAAAATTTGTGACTGGCCAGCTTTTGCTGATAAGCCTCATATAAGGAAGGCCATTCGGGATAGGTTTCCCACAAAAGAAAGGATGTCGTCGAATCGGAGAGACTCCGGGAATTCTTGGCCAGGGAAATGCGTCGGGCCAGTTCTTTAAAAGACTGGGCCGGAAAATCCGCAACTCTTTCTCGAACCGTTTTTTTTAGTACGGCCAGCGCCTCCTGCTCGGACAGGAGTTGAAAGGGGGTTGAGCCCTGCTCCTTTAGAAAACGATAACAAAAACCGTGAAAGGTGGAAATCCTGGGAGGAGAAAAGGACTGGAGTTCACCACCGAACTGAGCTACCCGGGAGCGCATCTCTTCAGCGGCCTTGTTGGTAAAGGTAATGGCCAATATTTGATTGGAGCGAGCGATCCCCTCAGCCATTAAACGGGCCAGCCGATAGGTCAAGGTCCGGGTCTTCCCGGTTCCCGGTCCGGCCAAAACCATTAAAGGGCCGCCTTGATGTTTAACCGCTTGTTCCTGAGACGGCGTCAGAGAAGAGAGGTCCAGCATGGGAACAGTTGTACACCATTCTTAAAACTGGGCACAAGTCAATTTATACTTCGCCTCTTTTGCCCGCCAGGAGTTGTCCGGTCCGGGGCAACCGGCCAGGGAGGAAATCAAAAAAATTGATACATGGGGTTTTGGATAATCGGGTTCTCTGGAGGGAGTTGGACAACCGATCCGGACACTTTGGGATAGGCCTGTAAAAAAAGAACAGGCCAGGGAATTCCCCGGCCTGTTCCAAAAGAAAAAACAGCCCCGATGGTTATATTTCTTTTACTGTAATAGCAGCGGATTCACAAACTTCGACACAACTTTCGCAGCCCAGACATTCGTCCATGTTGACGGGTACGGCCTTGTTGTCTTGAAGTTCAAAAACGCTTACCGGGCAGGTATCCACGCAATTGGAATCCCCCGTGCATTTGTCGGCATCAACCGTAACTTGAAACATTGATTTTTCCTCCTTAAGTTTTAGGTAATTTTTATCCAAAAACAGATCGTTAGTTAATTGTCTTTGGGTTTATCCCTTGTTGGGTAAAGGCCTTACGCCTTCAAATAACCGAGAAGATTAAATCATTTTTACCCAAAGGTCAAACAATTTTTTTGGTCGTAAAAACGAGGAGGGAATTTTAGAAAATAAAATAATTAAATCAAATAATTATGCTTTCATTGGCCCGACAAGAAAGATTTTTAGGGATTTTTTCCCTTCCGCTTTCCCGAAGAAAGGCGGAAAACCCATCTGCCGATGGCTTAGGCAATTGTTTCTCCCTTTCATTTCCAAAAAATTAACCTTATGATACATTAGGGAAAAGGTGAAACCAGGAGGTCCTATGCTAGACAACAACGATGCCCTGCGCTATGACCGGCAAATCCTGATTAAGGATTTTGGAACGGCCGGCCAGGAAAAATTAAAAAAAAGCCGGATCCTGATTGCCGGGGCAGGCGGGTTGGGTTCGGCCGCCGCCTTTTATCTGGCCGCCGCCGGCATAGGGTCTTTGCGGATTGTGGACAAAGATCAGGTAGAACTGAGCAATTTGAACCGACAGATCCTCCATTGGAATGGGGACATAGGCCGGCTCAAGGTGGAATCCGCCCAGGAAAAATTAACCAAGCTTAATCCCGGTATCGAGGTGGAAATTCGGGCCGAGGAGATCAACGAGGAGACCCTTCCCGGATTGACGGCCGAATGCGACTTGGTGGTAGACGGACTGGATAATTTTCCAACCCGCTATTTGATCAATGAACAAATTTTCCGCGGGAGAATCCCCTTTATCTACGGAGGGATTTTAGGCCTCATGGGGATGGCCACCTTCATTCAACCGGGACAGACCCCGTGCTTAAAATGTCTTTTTCCCCAAGCCCCGCCCCCTCAGAAATTTCCGGTTTTGGGGACCACGCCGGGGATCATCGGTCTGATCGAAGCCAACGAGGCCATTAAATATCTGGTCGGTTTTGGAAAACTCTTGACCGGCCGGCTTCTGGTCTACAACGGGCTGGACATGCGTTTTTCAGAGGTTCAGATTGAACGCAACCCCGATTGCCCGGTCTGCGCCTGACGAAAATGACGATGCCCATGGAAAGAAACGGATGAAGAAGCCCATGGGAATTATTCGAAAACTTCAACATAAAATTCCTTAAAAAATCTTGCTTTTTTATTCTTCTGGTGTATAATTCTTAGTAATTATTTTAAATCTTGGCTGGATATTTGCAGATCTTCATCAATTCCCCTGCACCTACCATCAAGCTTTGTCGCTTACTGACCCTTTGTCTTCAGTCCTTTTTTGCCTGTAGCAGCACGTTCGTTTAGCGACCATGTTTCAGGCCAGTCGACTTAAGTTGTGCTGTATCTTAGTACTTCCGCGGCGCTGGGTTATCCTGTTGTAATTGTACCCTAACCCCCAACCAAAGTTTCTGGTTCAGACTATCTGTTTTGGAAGCTCCCCCGGAAAGACTCAGAGATGTTGCTATGCCCGAGTAGAGGCAGCCTTCCGATTCCGGCGGAAAGGTCCTGGTTCAGGCCCGGAAATGATCGATAGAAGGAAATACTCTATGAATTTTGAAGAACTACAATTGATTCCCCCCATTCTTAAGGCCCTGGCTCAATGTGGCCATAGCTCTCCCACTACGGTCCAGGCCCAAGCCATTCCCAAGGCCCTATCCGGACGCAACCTGATCGTTTCGGCTCAGACCGGTACCGGCAAAACCGCGGCTTTCGTTTTGCCCGCCCTCCAAGGCTTGTCTACCAAACCCTCGGTTCGGAAAGCCGGCCCCCGTGTCCTGGTAGTTACTCCTACCAGAGAACTGGCCGATCAGGTGACCCAGGCCACCCGCAGCTATGGGAAATATTTGTCTGTGAGCAGCTTAGCCATTTTCGGCGGCATGCCCTTTAGGGAGCAATTGAGATCCTTGTCCAAATCTCCAGACATGATCATCGCCACACCCGGAAGGCTCCTCGATCTTATGAATCGAGGCCGAATCGATTTGTCCCATCTCGAGACTGTTTGTCCTGGATGAAGCCGACCGTATGCTCGACATGGGCTTTATCGAGGACGTGGAGCGGATCTCGGCCGCCGTCCCGGCAGATTGCCAGACCCTTTTGTTTGCAGCCACCGTCGGTGAGACCATGACTAAAATGGCCCAACGGTTTATAAAAAATCCTGAACGGATTCAGATTGCCCCCGGTAAGGTCACTCATGATTATATCGAACAACGCTTACTCATGGCAGATGATCTGCAGCACAAGACCCGCTTATTGCACCATTTTTGTGATGACAAGGCCCTCACCAAGGCGATCATCTTTTCGGCAACCAAATGCGATGCCGATAGCCTGGCCCGCGATCTCAATGCCAAGGGATATTTGGCTGCTGCCCTTCACGGGGACATGACGCAGTATGCCCGGAACCGGACCATGCTGAATATGCGGCGTGGTAAGATCAGACTCCTGGTGGCTACAGATGTGGCTGCCCGCGGTCTTGACGTCAGGGGAATCAGTCATATCATCAATTTTGATCTGCCGCGTTTTGCCGAAGATTATGTCCACAGGATCGGGAGAACCGGGAGGGCCGGAGAGTCGGGCATTGCCATCTCTTTTGCCTCCCCTAGGGATCTCCTCTATATCGATCGCATTGAACGGTATTTGAAGCAGAATTTGACCAGGCACATCATTCCCGGATTGGAACC
>CAVYLJ010000023.1:0-14635 GCA_963769305.1 uncultured delta proteobacterium
CGCTAAGGGGGCGGAGGGCAGACGACCGATGACAGAATAACGACAGACAACAGATAAAGGCCAGATGATGGATATCAGATGACAGACGGCAGAGGACAGAAAAAGAACAAGACGACAGATAAGCAGATGACAGATGACGGAAAAGACAAATCATTTGGAGAATTGACGGCAGAAGGATGAGGGTTTGTTTATCATGGTGCCGAGCATACGTCCAATTTCTTGACATTTTTCAGGAGGACTCGCATGACCCTCCGGTCGGAAATACTTACAATGCAAGGCTGTATCCAACCAGTGCTCGTGTCGGCCTTCTCGGCATCCGAATCGCTTAACTTGCTGACAGAATGGGCTTCATAACGCCTTTTTTGCCAGGCTTCCGCCAAATTTGCTCCGATGGCCCGCGATGACCGTCTGATCTGATCGGTAAGAGAGAACATTTCCTCTTTTGGAAAGAACTTCGAGACCTAGAGATTTCCTGCTGCAACTCAAACGCTGCTTGATAGACCCTCAAATCTCGAAAGCTATCAATCCGTTCCGCCATCTGCACTCCGTTATCGGTCATCCGTCATCAATGTTCGGCGCTTCTGGGCAGGCTACCGCCCCTTCGATTCCGGAGAAAGTACTGCGTCGATACGAAAATAAAAGTCTAAACCTTTTTAGCCACCCGTTCCCTTCGGTCGCTTATATCCCTGGCGGTCAAGTGACAAGGCAGGACGACTACTGGACGATGGATCTTTCTCGGCACGACTTTGTGCCGAGAAAACTACGCCTCCGCCATTGGCGAACGGGCGGTGAAAATATTTCTTTAGTGGGACCTATCAGAAAGTCGAACGGCCCCTGAGCCTTTCAAGACCGCAGGAATGGTCATCACCAGTATCTTCAGGTCAAGCCATATCGACCAATTGTCGATATAGGCCATATCCAGTTTCATCCATTTATCAAAGGAGGTGTTGCTGCGGCCGTTCACCTGCCAGAGGCAGGTCAGGCCGGGGCGGACGCTGAAGCGGCGGCGGTGCCAGTCTTCATCGAAGCCCTCGAAATCCCTGACCGGGAGGGGCCGCGGGCCCACCAGACTCATATCCCCTTTTAAGACATTAAAGAGCTGGGGCAGCTCGTCGATGCTGGCTTTCCGTAAAAATTTCCCCAGGGGGGTGATGCGCGGGTCATTCTTTATTTTAAATACCGGGCCTTCGGCTTCGTTTAGCCCTTCCAGTTCGGCCTGTTTTTTGTCGGCATCCCTGACCATGGTCCTGAATTTATAGACCCGGATCCGCCTTTTATTGAGCCCCAGCCTTTCCTGCCGGAAAAAGGCGGGTCCCGGAGAGCCGGCCCTGATCAAAAGGGCCGTTATAAGGAACAGGGGTGAAACCAGGATCAGCAGGATAAGGGAAATAGTAAAATCAAAACTCCTTTTAAAAATGGACCCCCAGCCCCTCAGGTTCCCGCCGGCTATGGTAGTCACCGGAGTCCCCTCGAAGGTTTCCGTATTCAAGCGGGACCCCTTTGAGTCGAAAAGGTCGGAAAGAAAACGGACCAGTCTTCAGGTCAAGCCATATCGACCAATTGTCGATATAGGCCATATCCAGTTTCATCCATTTATCAAAGGAGGTGTTGCTGCGGCCGTTCACCTGCCAGAGGCAGGTCAGGCCGGGGCGGACGCTGAAGCGGCGGCGGTGCCAGTCTTCATCGAAGCCCTCGAAGTCCCTGACCGGGAGGGGCCGCGGACCCACCAGACTCATATCCCCTTTTAAGACATTCAGGAGCTGGGGCAGCTCGTCGATGCTGGCTTTCCTTAAAAATTTCCCCAGGGGAGTGATGCGCGGGTCATTTTTAATTTTAAATACCGGGCCTTCGGCTTCGTTAAGCGCTTCCAGTTCGGTTTGTTTTTTGTCGGCATCCTTGACCATGGTCCTGAATTTATAGACCCGGATCCGCCTTTTATTGAGGCCCAGCCTTTCCTGCCGGAAAAAGGCCGGTCCCGGAGAGCCGGCCCTGATCAAAAGGGCCGTTATAAGGAACAGGGGTGAAACCAGGATCAGCAGGATAAGGGAAATAGTAAAATCAAAACTCCTTTTAAAAAGGACCCCCAGCCCCTCAGGTTCCCGCCGGCTATGGTAGTCACCGGAGTCCCCTCGAAGGTTTCCGTATTCAAGCGGGACCCCTTTGAGTCGAAAAGGTCGGAAAGAAAACGGACCAGGATACCCTGTTCTTCGCAAAGGGCCACGATCTGGGAGGCCTGCTGGTAGCAGGACTTGAAGGGCAGGCAGACCATCACCTCATCCACGGCCTGGGTTCGTAAAAAATCGGGGAATTCGGTTAAAGAAGCGATCAGGGTCCGGCCCGATTTTTGAAATTCATTGATCTTTTTCCAGGTGGAGTCGACAAAACCCAGGAGGCGATAGCCCAGCTCCGTTCTGGATTCGATCTTTTCGGCAAACTGAAGGGCCCGGGCATTGGTCCCCACGATCACCAGATTCCGGATGTTCCGGCCTTGTTTCCGGATTTGTTTCAAGGCGTATCGTATGACCAGACGGCTGAAAAGGGTGATCAGGGTGGCGCTGGCCCAAAAGGCGACCAGGAAGGTGCCATGAATCATGCGGATGTCGGCCAGAAAGGTAACCGAAAGAATCACCAGGGTCCCCACGGAAACGGCCTTTAAAATATCCAAAAACTCGCCCTCCAAATTCGAGAGACGCCGGGATTTATAAAGGCTGAACCGGGAGAAGATCAGATGCCAGCTTATCAGGAGACCGGTAAAAAGAAGGAGGTTGACGATCTTGATTCGAAGGGAAAGGAAATTCTCAAAGGTGATCGCATCCCTGGAAGCGGAACTCACCCAGGCGGCCAGCAAAAAACAAAAAATCATGCCCAGGAGGTCAAAAATTTTTGACGAATCGAGGATTAATTTTCTTTGCTGAATGGTCATGGAAAATCACCAACGAATCATGAAAAACAGGGTTCAAGGGGCCGAGGGGTCAAGGATTCAAGTGAAAGGCAAGGAACTAAAACCCTTGAACCCTCGAATCCTGGAATCCTCGAACCCTGGTTTGGGATTAAGCCCACATGCGCCCTTTGGGGCGCCACGAATCATGAAAAACAGGGTTCAAGGGGCCGAGGGGTCAAGGATTCAAGTGAAAGGCAAGGAACTAAAACCCTTGAACCCTCGAATCCTGGAATCCTCGAACCCTGGTTTCGTATTAAAGGGTTTTGGCGAAATTGAGTCCGGCTACCACCTTTTGGGGAAGAGTATTGACCCAGGCCACCTTTCCCTCCCGGGGAAGCTCTTCGAGGGTAAAGGTCAACATCTTTCCGACAGTCAGCGACATCTGTCTGAAGACCTCAAGTCCTAAACCCTGTTCGGAGCAATCAAAGGTTTGCGCCTTTATTGACCTCCCCCTCCAGATAAAATCAAAGGGGATCTGCCGCTTTTCCCGGGGTTCTTTCCTTTTCTCAAGACCATGTTTCCCGCTGAACATCTTCCCGCAGAAAATACAGGGGAGGAAAGATTCTACCGAAGTGGAATGGGAGTATTGGCCGCAGTTTGGACAGGTAATCCGTAACATCATCTTTCTCTCCTCCGATCTCTGGGTTCAGGGTTAAAGGTAAAAGGATAAAGGGCAAAGGATTCAAGGATTCCAGGGGTCAATCCTGACTCCTCGAACCTCCAAGCATAGTTGGTAAGATTTTTCCCAAATCTTCAGTTTTTTATAATTTCTAAGCATTTCCTTGAACCCTTGAATCCTTGACTCCTCGAACCCTTCTATAACATTACCTCGTCAATATTTTTTGATAGGCCAATAAAACAGAAAGGAGAAGGAATAGCAAGTAGGTAAAGGTATCCTAAAACCTTCAAACTAAAGTTTTAATTTTTGGACCGGACACAGGAGTGACACGGTTAACCGCTTGGGTTCTCAAGATATCGAGCAGTCGATCTCTTGAGTGCTCCCGTCCGCCGGTGGCGGATGGCGAATGTCCGTCAATCCTGATCTTACGGGATTGATGGATAATCACCTGGCCTTGCCGTGGCCATCCGTGAAATCCGTGTCAAAAAAATCTATTTCGTACTTAAGACTCTTTTGGCACGGGTCCGGCTGGACCGGACACGCGGATTACACGGTTAACCGCTTGGGTCATCCAGAAATCGGACAGGCGATTTCTGGAGCCCGACGGTCCGTTTTGTTCCCTCTCGCCCGCTTTGCTCGAGATCTCAGAGGGCGCTGAGAGGGACGGGGTTTTCTTTTTCATTGCGATTCCTCTCAACCGCGATGAAAAACAGGTCATGGATGAGATGGAGGCCATGCGCAGAGAGGAGTGGTCTTTCTCGGGCAAGGATGGCGATGGATCTGGTGATCTTCGAGGATAACAAGCCTTTTGTCTTGGAGGCCCTTCAGAACGGAGATTTTGACTATATGGAGGCGGCCAGCGAGGTATTTGAGGCCGATTTCTTCCGTTTCATCAAAGCCAGATCCCTTCTCGATGAGCTGTCGCAGAGCTATCCCCGGCCCCGCAAGAAAGAGGATGTGCCTTTCTGGTTTTATGTGGCCAGCAATCTTTCCATGCGACTGCACGGGGTGCACGCTTTTGATGCCTTTCCCATGGTGGTACGTGCCGGAGGGATGCTTCAGGCCTTTGGACCTGAGGCGGGGCGCAAGGTGGTCCATCCTCAGACGGGGGATACGACGATCCACTGTAAGGGGTTTAACCAGAAGAATCACTATGATCGGGAGAGTCCTTGTGATCCGGATTTTCTACGCAAGATGGCCAAGGACACCGATGCCCAGGCCCTGATGAGCTGGTTTGGGAGGGATGCGGTACGGGTTTTTCGGCATCGCCGCGTCTTTGATCGAGAAGGCGTTTTCATAGGAGATGCCTCCTACCTGTTCGTTCCGGACAACCCCCGCTATGAGGGGTCGGCCAAGCTTCTGTTCGATGAGAACGACCATCCTATTTCTCAAGAGCAATACCGCAAGATGAGCGACGATCGGAAGAGTCGCTGTCAGTGGCGGCGGTGTTACAAGATGGTGACGTTGCTTCACACGAACCCGGCCTTGGATTTTTTTCTTTTTGTGGCCGTGAAGGTGGTCCCGGGCAATAACCATGAATGTCCTCTTCTTTATGCTTTGGTGGAGGAGTTTGTCCAGACGGTGGGAAAAGGGGTGATGAAGCGGCTCATCCTGGACCGGGGTTTCCTGGACGGAAAGGCCATCTCGCAGTGCAAGGAGGAATACGGCATTGATATCCTTATCCCGATTCGACGCAACATGGACCTCTATGCCGATGCGATGGCCTTGTTCCAAGGCTCGGACGTCCAATGGGGGGAGTGCCAAGGGCAGGAGGAAGGCGCTAAGGAGTCGGATCGCCCACGAGTCATTTCGAAACGGGAGAAGAAGCGGCAGGAAAAACTGCGTCAGTTGAAACAACAACAGCCCCCGCCTCCCCCCGAAAAGGTCCTGATCAAAAAGGAGGCGGCCGCCATCGGAGAATTTCGCAGCTGGTCTTCTTGCACCGTACCCCTTAGCCTGGTGGCCAACCGAGAACACTACGGCGATGGTCATCAGGAAATCTGGTTCTTAATCGACACCCGGCAGGTAAAGCATCCGGAGCAAACCCAGCAAGAGTACCACCTCCGTGTCTCCACCGAGGAGCGATATCGCCAACTCAAGTGCTTTAGCGACCTGACTCACTTTACCTCGCGCGCCTTTTCCATGGTCGTCAATCAAGTGGTCTTTATCATGCTGGCCTATAACCTCCTTCAGATCTACCTCTTGCATCAAGGACGTAAGGAGCTTAACCAAAAAACATTGCCTCGTATCCGCCAGCAGCTCTTACCTTCGGATAACCACATCGTTGTCTACTACCAGAACTACTACGGACTGTTTGCACCGTTTGAACTCATGGGGTTCGTGGTGATGCTCCATGAGGAAGCACGCAAAAAGATCGCAGCCAAATGCCAACGAATCGGTCGTGAGCTGACCGGGGCCATTCAAAATCCCCGGCCTCCATAACCCTTTCCACCTCCTTTACAGCCCCCCAACAGTCCAGGTTCCCTGTCGCTTTCGAGAAAAGGCGCCCAGACCGTTGTTGCCTTTTTCGACCCTTCTCGTCCAGCCAAGAACATCCTTCCCCTCCTGAGAGCATCCGTTTCATCTTTTGAGGTCCTAATCCCTTTCCGTCTTGAATTAATAGGCAGGACCAACTGCTTATGGCTCGACTCAGGCCGTTTAGTGTCTGAATTGCAGTTTTCTCTTCTTCGTACTTGTATGATAGAACTCCTTGTGTCATACTGCCTTCACCTCGTTGATGATAGTTTTTTCTTGCAAAAAAACTCTATCACCTCGTTCCATCGAGATCAACGAGGGTTTTTATTTTTTTGACGATGAATTAAGATTGGACACTATAAAACGATTAGGCAATAAAAAACCCGCTATTTAAGCGGGTTTTTGTACTTATTTGGACTGTATTGGATTGTTGGTTGGTGGCGGTGCAGGGATTTGAACCCCGGACACTGCGGATATGAGCCGCATGCTCTGACCACCTGAGCTACACCGCCATAAAGAACCTATTTTTGCCCGGGCTTAATCGCACCCAGGTCATAACAATACAAGACACTTTGGGCATTGGAGAGAATGGGAAATCCGCTCGATTGAACCACCCCGACCACCAATTGCTGCTGGCTGTTATTCTTAAAATCAGCCACGCCGTAATTGGCTACGTAATCGTTTATGGTCTGGGTCCGCCAGTTTTCCTTCATAACCGCCCCGTCCCAGGAAAGAGAAAATATTTCTCCGCTGGTATAGGACTTGTAGCGTTCCAGGAAGTTGGTAAAAGCACCCTTGTTCTTATTGATGATGATCTCCCTCTTCCTCCGATCCAAGACCGAAGTGACCACCATTCGAGCCGGGATATAGACCATGCTTTTCTCGATGTTCATGTTGGGTGACGAAAGGAGGTCTTTATCACCAATTTCACCTACCATATTGATGGATCCTCCATATGATTCACTGCTGGAGTATACGACCTTGCCTTTTTCGGTCACGACCATGAGGCGGTTATTTGGGTTCAAATACAGGTACTCCGGGGAACCATCGGTCTTTAAATCCAAGTAAATAAAATTAAATACGGTAAAGTTGTCGGGGAGCTTCAATTTTTCTACGGAAACATATTTTCCGGCTTTCCAGGATAAAATATGTATCCCCCCTCCAAAAGGATTATTGATAATCTGTTGCTGGCCTAAAAGCACAGCCCCCCTTCTGGGGATTTGATGGATCCGAAGGAAGTAGGGGATATCTTTGGCGATCGTCTTGTATTCCCCCTGTTCCCAGGATAAGGTCTTGGACCTCAAACCATCAGTGCGGTAATTGGATACAAAAATTTGGGGTCGGCCGGTTCCGTTGATATCGGCCACATCTACGGCGACATAATTGTCCCAGCGATCTCCGGGAATTTCTTTGATGATCTCAAAGCGGTCCTGGACAAAACGGCAGATAATGATTTTATTTTTGCTGATCAGGACCGTTTCTATCTTTCCGTCGCCGTCCAAATCCCCAAAGGCCAGATCGATGATGGCAAAAGGAAGGACCGTGCTCCGCCAGACCCCGGTCACGTCAACACCGCCGGCATTCATAATGATCTGGGGCGAAAGGGGGTTAATGATAAAGTTCTTGAGCGATAGGGGGGCCTTCCCGGGAGCAGCCTGCCCTGGAGAAGCCTCCGGATTTTTAGGTTGTGCGGTTTCTCGTGTAGCCGGAGAAGCCAAGGCCGTCTTCGGGCGGCCGAAGACCTTTTCATTGATCTCCTCTGATATTTCATTGACCCGAAGAATCACCTCGTCCATCCCCTTGGCCTGGCTATAAAATTTTTTCACGGGTTGATTTTCGGAAAAATCTAAGACGCTAAAATCCAAGCTTACATTGGTGCCGATGACGTTGATGCTTCCCCAAAGAACGACCTGCACTCCCAATTGTTTTCCTATCCGAAGGGCAAGAGATTCATCGAAGGGGCCGGAAATTTTTTCCGTACCCTGCCGCACCTGGGAACGGTTCAAGACTAAGACCTTTCCCTCCCAGGCCAATCGTGAGGAAAGCATATCCTCAACCCCCTCGCGTAGATAGGCCATATTTTCGGGGGCATTCAGGCTTAATGGAAGAATGGCCAATTTTTGGGTTTCTCCAGCCCAGGAGGGCTGACAGAGAAAGGAAAGAAGGATCAGGAAAATCCCCGGCAGACATATCCACAGGGGGCCAGAGAAAATTGGGGTGAACCGGTTATTTGTTTTCATAAGGTCGAAAAATACCATGCCTTTTCGATTCTGTCAACCCCGTATTGGTTCAAACGAATCCATTCCTTGACTTTGTGAAGAGATTCTTCCATAGTTGTTTAAAAGCCAATTCATTTTATAGAGAAGGGAACTTCAGACGATCATGGATCCGGCATTCATTAAACAAATCAATCAACGGATTGAAGAAGATCTCCGGAAAAAAGAGATCGAAGTGGTCCAATATGGGCTGACGGAATTAGAGCGCATCCTGGGGAAAAGACACCAGGGTCTGGCCGGTTTGCAGTCGGATTTACAAGGATTAATCCAGAAGTACCAGAACCGTTTAAAAATGTTAAAGACCTCAAGTTTGGATGTTCGAATTAAAAATCATCACCCAATTCGCCGCTGCCCATCGGTTGAGGAATTTTCAGGGAAAATGCGAACAACTCCACGGTCACAACTGGAAGGTGGAGGTTTTTGTCCTGGCCGAT
Organism: uncultured delta proteobacterium; assembly: GCA_963769305.1. Taxonomy (GTDB): domain Bacteria; phylum Desulfobacterota; class RBG-13-43-22; order RBG-13-43-22; family RBG-13-43-22; genus RBG-13-43-22. The sequence goes on from CAVYLJ010000023.1 coordinate 8,746, forward strand.
CGACTGGATTCCGCCGGTCTGGTGCGGGATTTTGGGGAAATTAAAACCAAGACCCAGGAAATTTTAAATGGGCTGGACCATCATTATTTAAACGAACTGACTCCTTTTCAAGAAGAAAACCCTTCCTCGGAACACATCGCCCGCTATCTCTTTCGGCAATTGAGCCGTCTTCTGAACGATGAAAGGGCCAAGGTGAGCAAGGTCTCGGTTTGGGAATCCGATACGTCCTGTGCCACCTATCTGGGGGAATAAGAAGAAAAAGGTCCACGGTCCAAGGTATACGGTTCACGGGTTGATGCCAAGGTCGTAAGGTTTTTAAATTTTTTCTTGTACCTTGAACCTTATACCTTGCACCTTTTGGTTATGCGGTCGATTCCGTCCATGTAAGGCTGCAAGGCCGGCGGGATCAGGATGCTGCCGTCGGCCTGCTGGTAGTTTTCCAAGAGGGCTACCAGGGTCCGGCCCACAGCCAGGCCGGAGCCGTTCAAGGTGTGGACCAGGTCGGTCTTGGATCGGCCTTCCCGACGAAAACGGATATTGGCCCGGCGAGCCTGAAAATCTTCAAAATTGCTGCAGGAAGATATTTCCCGGTATAGATTTTGTCCGGGAAGCCATACTTCGATATCATAGGTCTTGGCCGAAGAAAACCCCAGATCGCCGGTACAAAGGCTGACCACCTGATAGGGCAGTTGCAACCGTTTAAGGACCTCTTCGGCGTTTCCAAGCAAACCTTCCAGCTCGGCGTAAGAATCTTCAGGGAGACTGAATTTCACCAACTCCACCTTGTTGAACTGATGCTGGCGGATAAGGCCACGGGTATCTTTGCCGTAGGAACCGGCTTCGGACCGAAAACAGGGGGTATAGGCCACAAAATATTTGGGCAGTTCCTGGGCGGAAAGGGTTTCCTGCTGAAAGAGGTTGGTCACCGGCACTTCGGCCGTGGGGATCAAATAGTAATCCCATCCTTCCAATTTAAAAAGCTCATCCCTGAATTTGGGCAATTGGCCGGTGCCGGTCATGCTTTGGCTGTTGACCATGAAAGGGGGGAGGATTTCGGTGTATCCATGGGTTTTGGTGTGCAGGTCGAGCATAAAATTGATCAAGGCCCGTTCCAGTCTGGCCCCCGGTCCTTTATAGACCACAAAACGGGCCCCGGTCATCCGGGTGGCCCTTTCAAAGTCGAGGATATCCAGGGCCTCCCCGATCTCCCAGTGGGGCCGGGGGGAGAAAGAAAAAACCGGTTTGTCACCCCAGGTGCGAACGACCGGGTTGTCATCGCTGGAATAACCGACGGGAACCGTTTCATGAGGAATATTGGGCAAGGTGAGCAATATGGCCGAGAATTTTTCTTCGATCAGGGTTAAGGCATCATCCAATTCCTTGATCCTTTTGGAAACTTGACGCATTTCCTCAATGGCTTCCAGGGCCTCTTGTTTTTCCTGTTTTTTCCTGCCGATCTGCTCGGAAACCACATTCCGGCGGTGTTTTAAGGACTCTGTTTCTTGAAGGATCTCCCGGCGTTCCTTATCTAAAGATTCAAAAGTTTCCCAGGGCAAATCCTGACCGCGCAGGGACAGCCGATCCTTGACCCAGGCCAACCGTTCCCGAATCAATTTTAGGTCCAACATGATCTCATTCCCTCCCAGAGTAAATATTCTTGTTGATACCGGAGATTTATGATAGATTTATTAACTTTTTTAATCAAGGTATTATTTTAAGGAAAAATTCGAGTTGATTGACTGGAAATAATAAGGATGCCCCCGGAGAAAGCCTCCAAAGGAATTTTATCTAAAATAAGTGATTTTTTCGCCTCAGTTAAACTGGCCCTGGTTCTTCTGATCACCTTAGCCGTCACCTCCATCCTGGGGACCGTCCTGCCTCAGGGTGAACCTCTGGAGATGATCACACAGGGCACCAGTCCTTTGGCCGGCAAACTGATCCAATTTTTTCAACTGTATGACATGTACCATTCCTGGTGGTTCCTGTGGCTCTTGTTTCTCTTGACTCTTAATCTAATTGTTTGTTCCATTAAACGTTTTTCTACTACCTGGAAAGTGATCAAGGCCCCTCCTCGGGCTGTTTCCGATCCCTTATTCACCTCCCTTCCTTTTAATCAAAAATTTTCTTTTAAAGAACAGCCCGTTGATTCCCAGGCCTGGACCCGATCCTTGTTAGGCCGGCATTTCGGCAGCCCGGTTTCCCTTCCCTCCTCCCAGGGAACGGCCTTTTATCTGGAAAGGGGTCGATTCAGCCGCCTGGGGGTCTATCTGGTTCATCTCAGCCTGTTAGTTATTTTTTTAGGGACCATAATAGGCTCACTTTACGGCTTCAAGGGATTTTTGGAGCTTAGAGAAGGGGAGAGCCAAGACCGGATTTCGATCAAAGGCCCTCAATCCGTAAAAAGACTGGATTTCTCCGTCAAGTTGGATAAATTTACCATGGCCTATTACCCCAACGGGATGCCCAAAGAATATCGATCCGACCTGAGTATCTGGGAAGAAGGCCAGGAAAAAGAAAAGGCGGTGATCAGGGTCAATGACCCTTTTACTTATAAGGGTATCACTTTTTACCAATCGTCCTGGGATCAGTTTCCCTCGTCCGTAAGGCTTTCTTTAAAAAAAGGGGACCAGGAATCGGAGTTATGGCTCAAGATGGATCAGAAGGTCCCTGTGCCCGACAGCCCCTTTTCGTTGATGGCGGTCCGGTATGTAAACGACCTGTCCAATATGGGGCCGGCCCTGGGAGTGATCCTTCTTAAAGATGGAGAAGAAGTCGATCATACCTGGGTTCTGGCCAATCACCCTGAATTTCACGGCAACCAGTTGGGAGAATACCGTCTCAGGATCAATGAAATCAAGGTCCAATACCTGTCCGGTCTGCAGGTCAATCGAGATCCGGGGGTCTGGTTTATCTGGGTCGGGTCTTCTTTGATGCTTATCGGATTTATCATTGCTTTTTATTTTTCCCATCAACAGATCTGGATTTGGGTCCGGGAAAAGAAAGATTCTAAGGGAAGATCGAGGACGGAGATCCTGGTGGGCGGGACCGCTCACAAAAACCGGGGGGCCTTTGTCCATAAAATGGAACGATTAACCGAGAAGGTTCGGAGTGGTTGAGATGAACAGTTCTTTTTTACTTAGTCTGGTAACCTTCGGCTATTTTTTTTCAGCCTTTTTCTATTTGATTTCCCTGGTGCTGAAAAAAGAGGGGATCGGCCGATTAGCCACCTGGATCATCCGGGCCGTTTTTTTAGTCCAAACCGGGGCCATTATCCTGCGCTGGATTGAATCTTATCAAATGGGGATCGGCCATGCCCCGCTTTCCAATCTTTACGAGTCCTTGATTTTTTTCGCCTGGACCATCGCCCTGATTTACATCTGGATCGAATGGAAGACGAAATCCAGAACGATCGGGGTTTTTGCTACCCCCTTTGCCTTTCTTTCCATGGCCTATGCCTCTTTTTCCCCTAACATGAATGACCGGATCCAGCCCCTCTTGCCGGCCCTTCAAAGCAACTGGCTGATCGCCCATGTGATCACCTGCTTTTTGGGATATGCCGCCTTTGCCGTCTCCTGCAGTCTGAGCATCATGTACCTGCTCAAGAAACCCATGGCCGGAAAGAAAAAGGACAGCGGCGGCCTTCTATCCTATTTCCCCGGGATTCCGGTGTTGGATGATTTGATTTACCAAACGATTATCATCGGCTTTTTGTTGCTGACCCTCGGGATCGCCACCGGTTCGGTCTGGGCCCATTCGGCCTGGGGAACCTATTGGAGTTGGGACCCCAAAGAAACCTGGTCCTTGATCACCTGGCTGCTCTATGCCGCTTTTTTGCATGCCCGGATGATGAAGGGCTGGCATGGAAGCCGGATCGCCTGGCTCTCGATCATCGGGTTTGCCTGTGTCCTCTTTACCTACTTCGGGGTCAATTTTATTTTATCCGGACTTCACAGTTACGGGACGGCTTAAAACAAAAAGTTCGGAGTGTAGAGTTGGGAGTTTTCAGGCTTTTGTCAGGAATTCTCTCCGAACTCATTACTCTCGAACTCCGAACTTGTTTTTAGGATTACGATTTAATCCCCAATTTTTTTTCCAACCGGTTCAGATTTTTCCGATCTCCCATGGCCACTAAAACGTCCCCCTCCTGGATCTTGGCCTGGGAAGAAGGATTAAAGATCATTTCACCGGATTTTTTCTTGATGGCCACCACGATCAGATCGTAATCTTTTCGGATAGCCGATTCCATCAAGGTGGACTCCTTGATTTCGGAATCCCTTCCAACGAGCAATTCCTCCATCTGTAAATCCAGATTGCGATTGTGTACGGCCAGTTCGATAAAATCGATGACGGTGGGCCGCAGGATGGTGTTGGCCATTCTGCGGGCCCCGATATCATAAGGCGAGATGACCTTATCGGCCCCGGCCCGGGTCAATTTTTTGATCGAAGATTCTTCGGCGGCCCGGGCCAGGATAAATAAATCGGGGTTTAACCCCCGGGCCGTCAAGGTGATATAGACATTGTCGGCGTCCGAGGAAGCCGCCGCCACCAACCCCTTGGCCCTTTCGATTCCGGCCTTGAGCAGATTCTCTTCCGAGGTGGCCTCCCCTATAACGTAGAGGAGATTTTTTTCTTGAAAAAGGGGGATGGTCTCCGGGTCTTTTTCGATGACCACCACCTCGATGGGTTTTTCTTGCAGCAGTTGGGTGACGGTTCGGCCGATGCGGCCATAACCGCAAATGATATAGTGACCGCTTAGATGAAGGATTTGCTTTTCCAACTTTCTCCTCCCGAACATATCCTTTAAGGTCCCTTGGACGACCATCCCGGTTATACTGCCCAGAAAATAAAGGAAAAAGCCCACTCCGAAGAGGATCAGAAACATGGTAAAGATCCTTCCGTTTCGACTTAAGGGATGGACTTCTTGAAAACCCACGGTGGTAATGGTGGTGATCGTCATATAGAGGGCGTCGAGGCCGTTCCAGCCTTCGATGACCATGTAGCCGATCCAACCCCCGATTAGAATCAGGGCAAAGATGACAGAGGTCGAAAATAAAACGGCTTGTAAATCGCATTTAATCCCCAATGGATTAAGGCGTTGAAGACAAAAAGGCCTTTTGAGAACTGACCACCTCGATAGAGACCTGGGTTGAGCCCGGAGGCAGGGGCGGAAAAAGGATCATAAAAGGCAGGGTTTTCCCGGGGAGGACCCGGATGTTGGGGGAAAACCGGTCAGGTTGGGATAAAATCAGGTTGTTTATTTCCTCCAGTGAAAGGGTTTCCAATTCCTCGTTGGTCAAGGTCCAACCTGAATAGACTTCCCGGCTGGCGGCCACTCGATTTTCCGCTGTTCTTAAAGAGCCCCGGATTTTGATTTTCTGGCGCGGGTCCGGATAGCCGTTTTTGATTTCTCCTTCGATCACAAAAAATCGGCCTATTTTCGGATTTTCTTTAAAATTTTTTTTTATATTAATCAGGCTTATTTTTTGGTTTCCCTCCGGGTCAATAGGAAGAAAAAAGACGCTTGACCAGACATCGGTAAAAGTCCAATTGGGATGAAGGTGTTGGATAACTAAAAAACGGACGGCCGGGGCCAGCAGAACAAACAATAGGATGGTCCCCAAAACCCAAAGGGTTTTCTTGGTCGGCTGCATTTGCAGGGCCGCCGTTTCCTTCTCATCCTCCAGGACCATCGAAGGTCCCGGTTCGGGAATCGATTCCAGACGAGGTTGAGTATCCGAAAAAGATGGAGGTTCGACCCAGAAGATATGGCCACAGCCCGTGCACCTGAACTTTGGAACCGAAGGGTTCGACAAGTTTTTGATCTAAATGATAAGTGGTTGTGCATTGTTCACATCGGATGATCAAGAGGGCCTCCTTATACAAAAAAGAC
>CAVYLJ010000024.1:0-25303 GCA_963769305.1 uncultured delta proteobacterium
TGGCCATGGGTTTTAACGATTCCCGGACCAGTCCGTTCCGGTTGTGATAGATCAGGGTGGCGGCAATGACCATATGGTGAAGGACTTCAGCGGGAGGGGCCAGTTTTCTCCGGCCCTTTTCAAAATGTTCGGCCACGAAATCGGTGGACAGGTCCCCGGCGATAAAGGCCGGATGGGTCAGAATGGCATTGACAAAATCCGAGTTGGTGGTCACCCCTTCCAGGTGATAGCCGTTCAAGCCCTGGACCAGGGTCTCCCGGGCCTCTTCCCGGCTTTCCCCCCAGGCCACCACCTTGGCCAGCAGGGAATCATAATAAACACTGATCAGACTGCCGGCTTCGATCCCGCTGTCCAAGCGTATGTTTTTCCCCCGGGGAAGGGCATAACGGGTGATCAGGCCCGTATCGGGTAAGAATTCCCGGAGAGGGTCCTCGGCGCAGATCCTGGCCTCAATGGCCCAGCCTTTACAAGGGACTTCACTTTGTTTGAGGGGCAGAGGTTCCCCGTCGGCGATGCGGAGCTGGAGTTCGACCAGATCCAGGCCGGTGACCATTTCGGTGACCGGGTGTTCCACCTGGAGGCGGGTGTTCATCTCCAAAAAATAAAAACCGCCTTCCCGGTCCAGGACAAATTCCACGGTGCCGGCGTTGACGTAGCCGGCCTCGCGGGCCAGAAGACAGGCCCATTCCCCGATCTGGCGGCGCTGTTCTTCGTTCAGGGCGGTCGAAGGGGTTTCTTCAATGATTTTTTGATAACGTCTTTGAATGGAACATTCCCTTTCCCCAAGATGAATCACTTGGCCGAATTGATCGGCCAGGATTTGAACCTCGATGTGCCGGGGTTTGACGATATAGCGCTCTAAAAAAAACCGGTCATCGCCGAAGGCCTTCTGCGTTTCCTGCCGGCCCATTTTCAGGGCCTTTTTCAATTCATCCCCGGTGTTGACGATCCGCATCCCTTTGCCGCCTCCGCCGGCGGCCGGTTTAAGCAAAAGGGGAAAGCCGATTTTTTTGGCCAGGGCCGAAATTTCCTTCGGGTCGGACACGGCCCGGGCCGGACCGGGGACTACCGGCACACCGGCCTTGAGGGCCAATTCTTTGGAAGCGATCTTATCTCCCAAAAGGGCCATGGCCGATGCCGGGGGACCGACAAAGACCAATCCGGCCTCGGAAACCATCCGGGCGAAAGGCGCATTTTCCGAAAGAAAACCGTATCCGGGGTGGATGGCCTGACACTTTTCTTTCAAGGCCAGATCGATGATTTTTTCCTGATTCAGATAGGAGTCCTGGGAAGGGGCCGGGCCTAATAAAAAGGCTTCATCGGCCTCCCGGACATGAACGGAACGGGAATCGATTTCCGAATATACGGCTACGGTCCGGATATTCATCCGTTTACAGGTCCGAATGATGCGGACGGCGATTTCGCCTCGATTGGCGATAAGGATCTTGTCGAACATGAGAACCCCCTACAAAGGGATATTGCCGTGTTTTCGTTCCGGCTTGCTGATTTTTTTGCCCTCCAGGACCTGGAGCCCTCGAATCAGGCGGTGTCGGGTTTGACGGGGAAAAATCACATCGTCGATATACCCCCTCTGGGCGGCCAGAAAAGGATTGGCAAAGGTCTTCCGGTATTCCTCGGTCCTTTGGGACAAGGCGGCCTCGGGATCGGCAGAGGCCCGGATCTCTTTCTTGTAAATCACCTCCGCCGCCCCCTTGGGTCCCAGGACGGCGATTTCGGCCGTGGGCCAGGCGTAATTGATGTCGCAGCGGATATGCTTGGAGTTCATCACCACGTAGGCCCCGCCGTAGGCCTTGCGGATGATGACGGTGATGCGCGGCACCGTGGCCTCCACAAAGGCGTAGAGCAGCTTGGCCCCGTGACGGATGATCCCGCCGTGCTCCTGTTCCGGGCCGGGCATAAAACCGGGTACATCGACCAGACAGATCAGGGGGATATTGAAGGTGTCGCAAAAACGGACGAACCGGGCGGCCTTGGTCGAGGCATTGCTGTCCAAAACCCCGGCCAGGACCGCCGGCTGATTGGCGATGAGCCCTATGGTCTGCCCGCCCAGACGTCCGAAACCGCAGATGATGTTCCGGGCAAACAGGGCCTGTATCTCCATGAATTCCGCGCCGTCCAGGATGCTGTGGATCAGGACCTTCATGTCATAACTCTGGTTGGGGTTGAAAGGCACCAGGTAGTCCAGGACCGGGTCCTCCCGGTCGGCCGGGTCCCGAAGGTCCAGGATGGGGGCGGTCTGCCGGTTGTGGGAAGGCAGATAATTGATGAGGCGGCGCACTTCCCGGAGACAGAGGATGTCGTTGGGAAAGACAAAATGGGCCACCCCGCTTTTTTTATTGTGTATCTCGGCCCCGCCCAGATCGGCCGAGCTGATTTCCTGGTGGGTCACGGTCTTGACCACATTGGGGCCGGTGACGAACATGTAGGAGGAGTTTTCCACCATAAAGGTAAAATCGGTCATGGCCGGGCTGTAAACCGCCCCGCCGGCGCAGGGACCCATGATGCAGGAGATTTGAGGCACCACGCCGCTGGCCAAGACGTTGCGGTTAAAGATCTCCCCGTAGGCGGCCAGGGCATCCACCCCTTCCTGGATGCGGGCCCCGCCGGAATCGTTAAGGCCGATGATCGGGGCGCCGACCCGGACGGCATGGTCCATGACCTTGCAGATTTTTTGCGAATGGGCCTCTCCCAGGGACCCGCCCACCATGGTAAAATCCTGACTGAAGACAAAGACCTCGCGGCCGTCGATGGTCCCGTGGCCGGTAATGACGCCGTCCCCCGGATAGTGGCGCTCCTTGCCGAAGGCCCCGCCCCGCCCGGTTTTTAAGAGGTCGAATTCCTCGAAGGACCCTTCATCCAAGAGCAGGTCCAGACGTTCCCGGGCGGCCAGCTTTCCTTTGTGGTGTTGGATCTCGATCTGCCCGGGCCCGCCTCCCTGGAGGGTTTCAATCCGCATATTCTCCAGGGTAGTCAAATTATCCTGAACAGCGGCCTTTAGATCTTCTTTTACGGGCCTGGGTTTATTTTTGGTGGAAAGAGATTTTCCAGCGGCCGGTTTTCGTCTCATGGTCTCTCCCTGTATATTTTCCTTGAAGTCTTTCCCGGACATGGACTACCCTGTGAAAAATAGTGTTATATAGCAGAAGAAAAAGAAGAAGTCGAGCATATAAACTCAAATGGCGACACCATCTTCCACCCTGGCCAGAGGACTTGGCCTTGAAAGAAAGAGAGCTCATAACCCTGGTCGGTGCCGGTGGCAAGACCACCTTGATGTTTGCCCTGGCCAGGGAGCTTCTGACCGGCCACAAAAAAATAATCACCACCACCACCACCAAAATTTATCCCCCGGAACCGGGCACAGAGTCCGGCCTTGATTTTAGGTGGGATGGAGGTCTTTCCTGAAATTGAAAAAGTCCTGGACCGCTATGGACACATTACCTGGGCCGCCGGCCGGGCCGCGGAAAATAAACTGACCGGTGTATCCCTGTCTGATTTGTCGGCCCTTTGGTCCTCGGGCCTGACCGATTTTCTGATTGTCGAGGCCGACGGCTCGGCCCAAAGACCGATCAAGGCCCCTGGGGCTGATGAGCCGGTGGTCCCCAAAGAAACGACCCTTTTTATTTCCGTCGTCGGCCTCTCGGCCTTAAACAAACCCTTAAATAAAGCCTTTGCCTTCCGGCCGGAGATCATCAGCCGGTTGAGCGGTATCCCCCTCAATTCACCGATGACCCTGGAAGGGATCGCCCGTTTGATGGTCCATCCGCAAGGGGGCTTAAAAGGATGCTTGCCGGGTATGCGGGCCGTTATCATTTTAAATCAGGCCGATTTGGAACCCGAGCCCGGTATGGGTTATCGGTTGGCCGAAAGGATCGAGGAACTGGCCGAAGGTAGAATCAGTAAGGTGATCATCCGAAAAAAATAATTCTTTGACAGGACCGACAGGATTTACATATTTTTGCTCAGGCTCCGGGGGCCCTGAGCAACCTCGATCCGCTTCCAGCGGAGACTAAGGCTCCGTCCCAGGACGATTCGGTTTGTGCCTTTCTTCCGGAAAGGCACAAAAATCCAGGTAATCCTGTAAATCCTGTTAAAAATAATTCTTAAATATTTTTATTAGCCCAACGTTTCCGAAAAATAGGCCTTATCCCAAATGGCCGTTCCTTTATCAAGGCCCTTTTTGATCCCGGGGAAATTGGCCAGGATGGCCTTTTTTAAGAATGGCTTAAGTTTCCGGATGATCGCCTCTATGGATTTTTCCCCATCGGATTCGACATAGACATGCAGGTGATCCGGGGCCAGCCAAAGCAGACGGGCTATTCCCCCAACAAGATCCCCGCAGCCGATAACAGTATCAAGAACAAAATCAAAATATTCTTTTTCAGGAGAAAAGACGGGCTTCCTGTGGCTGCACATTCCAGGCCAAATGGTACTTGAGTTCCACAAAAATTTCATCCGGGTCCCGATTCAATTTTTGTAAGGCCAAGGCTTTCTGATACTTGAATTTATCGGAGGCCATTATTTCTTTTATGGATTTGTGCCTTGACTTTCGATCAACTGGGGCCTGACCGGTCGTGGTCGTGGCTTCGACAGGGCTTACCAGTTTCAATCTCGGTCGAAAGGCATGACAAGATAAAGTTGTGATCATCTTGAACGGCCCGATTCAGATCACACAGAATCCTTTCCTCAAATTCCAAGTCCCGGCAAACCCGGCATTGACGGATGGTCTGGATTCTATAAAATTTATCGCATTCCAGACATTTTTGGGGAAGGTTGTCTCGGGTTGACATCTTTTTTGCGTTTAAGTCCGTGATAGCCAATAAATTTTTCTATTGTTGGATCGAATTTTACTTGAACATCATTTCTCAATGTCGGCCGGAATCGTGGGAACAAAAGGTTCCAACTGATCAATCAACAAGGGTATATTGACCGTCGCCACTTTCCACATTAACTCTTCCTTGATTTCCCCGTATTCGTGGGCCAGTACATGGCGCTGGGAAATGATTTTGCGCCAGGGGATTTCCGGGTGTGTGTCCTGAAAGTCTTTTGAGACCCTGCTTGCCGCTTCACCAATAATTTCTACATGCCGTTCTACGGCCCCACGAATCATGCGATTATTTAAATAATGATGAAAAGTTTGTCCGGCAACGAATTCTCTGACTGCCTTGGCTGCATCCAGCATGTCCCACAAATAGGCTAAGTCTGCTTTGTCAGGCCGCATAAATCACCTGTCTGTTGGTGAGGATCTCCTGCCGTCGAAATGGATTTCGTAATCCGGACTTTTCAACCAGGTCCACGTCGCGCTTAAAAATAACTTTTAATTCATCAATCATGTCGATCCAGTCCCAAAGACTCCAGGGGATTTCCGGGGCAAAGGTGACCAGCACGTCAATATCACTGTCCTGGTGGAAATCGTCCCTTAGAGCAGACCCGAATAGGGCGAATTCGTTGATCTTCCATTTTTGGCAAAACCTGACGATTTTGTCTTTTTCAAATTGAATATTTTGCCTCATGGTCCCCTCTTTTAACCCAAGGATATTTCCAACCCCATATTCATCATCATACTATTTTCTTAACGACAACTCCATATCTCATAAAGCCCTTTAACCCATTCGATTAGCGCCTGATTAATCAGATCAGGATCTTAGTTCCTGGTCCACGTATTCAATTCTAAGGTTGTTCTATGGATTCTTTTAATTTCATCCAGACCATATGAGTTAGACGTTCACGGGTTTTGGTTTGGAGAATGGAAGTAGAATATTCTTGAATGGCTGCTTGGACCTTCTCAAAAAGACTTTCAAGTTTATTAATGATGGGGACAAGATATTTTTCATCTTGAGGAACCGGGGCTTGATCCCAACCCATCTCGGCAAAAACACGCAAATAGCGAGCCTGGACTTCGCTGTCGCAATAGACAATTTTTTTGCCAACTTTTATCTGCCAACCAAATAGGGTATTCTCAACAATAATAGGTTCCGCATATTTTGGGAGATCAATGGTTTTGCAGGGAATGGTAGTTATCTTATCTTTAATGAATGTCGCAAGATTCGGTTCCCCAAGTCGACTCAAGACATTCTGGACCATTAAATTTATGTCGAGGCCATTTTTGGTTTTGGTTGAATTTTTTAGGCTTTTGGCTCGCCCCAGTCGGGAGCTTACCAGATCGATAATCGCCCTATATACTTCCAATTGCTCCTGATCTGTAAGGCCAAGAAGGGCACCCAGAATCAGGTTATCTATGAATCTTCGTTTAGGTTTTACCTTTTCCAGCCCCTTCAACTCTCCCTCTGAAAATCCCAACTCTTCAAAAACAGATTTAATTTCATCATTTCCCCATTCCGTCACTACTTTAACCAAGGCATCGGCAAGTCGTTTCTTGATTTTCTTTGGATTTATAATGGACATAGCTGCCGCTTCATAAGTCATATTATCCAATGCACCTTCACCGAGATTAACCCTTCCCGACAATTCGACGATTAAACTTTGAAGCGAACAATTGAGCAAAATCCCTAGTAGAATGCCATCAATTCCTTCTTTAGGGTAAATAGGATAGAAGCGGTCGCTCACAAAAACTCCCTTTAGATTTATGGGCGAAACCACTCTGTCGTTGAAAGCCTTAAACCATAAACAAGGAGGTGGAAGTTGGTCTCCAACATCATACCACCGTTCTCGGCTGGCACAAGTTGGGCGATTATGAAATCCTTGCTTTTCTCCCCATTGAATGTATTTGAGAACATTGGTACCTTTTAGTTCTCTTTTGCCTTTGTGAATCATGAGAACACGATATTTAAGGCCTTCCGGCTCAATGAATATTGACTGGCATTCCCGGGGACTCTTGATGATATAGTTCGGGATCCATTGTCCTCTCCCATCCTTATGCATCCAGAACTCTTTCTCGATTTTCCATTTATGAATCTGCTCCTCGGTCAAATAGAAAAATTCATTGGCCCCGGTTTTAATGCCGAATCTAACTTTGGCTAATTGTTTCAAGGGTACCAATTTATCTTTCCCCTTTTCCAAGACAGTAAAAAAGATCTTGGGAGCCCGAAGGTATTTGCCCCACTTAGAACCCACATAACTTTCTTCTTCGAGATCATAGCCCTCTTCCCAAAGTTCTTTTTGACGCTTAGGGTAAATCCTTAAATCCTCGTTCTCGTAATATGTTGAATGGGGGGCCAGAATGGTCTTGATGAGTTGGTCAATCGCTTCCAAGCGAGTCACTTCCTTTTCCCACATATTTTCTGCCGGAGGGATAAAGGATCGCAACGGCTTTTTTAAATAGATGAATCTGACCAGATGATTTTCCCGTTCCTTTAATAGCCTATCTCCATTTGCCTTTTCCAATATGACGATGCAGGTATTCACATCCGCATCTTCAAACCAGCGTTCCACCTTAGATTCTATAATGGCCATAATTTTGTATTGGGTAAGGAAGTGCTCCTGAAGGCCCTTGCCATAGTCCACATCCAGCCAGCTATTGGATACGATAAATCCAAATCTTCCCCCATTTTGGAGAAATTTGGTGCCATGAATGAAAAAGTAGGCATAAATTCCGGCTCTTTTTGACATTTCGGCAAAAGGTTTCCCATTAATCTGAAGAGCCTTTTTTATAAGCTGTTCTTTATAACCTTCACCTTGCTGGATATCTTCGATTTCTTCCTGCCGAGTATAAGGGGGATTCCCTATCAAGACATCAAAAAATCTTGGATGTTCTAAGGTTTTTTCAATTTTTCCCAAGCCCTTTAATTGGATTTTCCTCCAGGATTCAGGCAGGGGGAATGTTATCCCGTCTGGTAAGAGATTAAAAAAATCTTTTTGAATAACCCGAGGATAGTTTTCATCGGAGCGTAGATCATTGATGGCCAAATTGATGGTGGTTAGATGGACCGGGAATTTGGCAATGTCATTGCCCCATATTGTTTTGAGGATTTCTTCATGAGTCAATCGTTGATTCATGAGTCTTTTGTGTTGGTAGGCCCTCACCAGAAAAGTACCTGCTCCACAAGAAGGGTCCAGAATTTTATCGGTTTCATGTTTTAGACAAAAACGAAGGATCAGATCTACCACATCTGGACTGGTAAAATATTGGCCCAGGATATGCCGCTCCTCTCCTGGTATGAGTTTTTCAAAAATACGCCCGATGACATCATATCCCAGTTTAGAGAAGTCGTATTTGCCCAGAATTTCTATGATTCCTTTGATTTCCTCCACAACATTCCTGTTGTCAGGAAAGGCAATTTGATCGATAAAATCAGCGGAATAAATCGTCTCATAATCGATCTTAAGGACAAGGTTAAAAAATCCCTGTAAGGAATTCTGGAGCAGTTCACCACTCTTTAGACTTTTAGGTATCTCTAACGGGTCTAATCTTCTAATCGGCTGGATGACACTGTAAAAGAGAATCTTATTGACCAGAAGATAAGCGGTCTGGCGAGCGGCTTTGGCATAATCCTGATTCTGAAAGGAAAAGGTCCATCCCTGTTCCAAGAACCAAGACTGGAGGGCCTTGGAAAATTTTCGATCTTTTTGTACTTTCTCTTCAATGATCCGTATATAATAAATGGCCAATGCCTTAATAGTAATTTGTAGTCGGTAAACCAAGATTTCATCAACAGCATGTTTCGGTTCCGATTTTTGTCCCGTTACAATCTCCGACAGATCAACTAAAAATCTTTCCAGGCCTCGGAGAATGGCACCTTTTATTCCAGGCTCTTCTATGATATCCGGATCGGTTATGGAGGATAGAGTGTAGTGTTGGACGATCTGTTTTTCCAAAGGATCTTGTCTGTTGGCCCTCTCGGTATTAAACAAAACCAGTTCCTGAAAATTGGAAGTGGCAAAGTATGGGGCTTGACGTTTGTTGGCTTTGGTCCAGGCTGGTTCGTAAAGTTCTTCCGAATGGAAGAGGTCCAGAAAGGCAGGCGGCTTTAGTTCAATTACGCAAAGGATCTTTTCACTTCCCGGTCGTCTCTTAATTATAATGTCAGGCTGCTTTCGGTCAGACCCGCTGGTTTCTTGTTCTACGGATCCCAGGGAGAGATTTTTTTCTTCGATAATGCGATTCATCCATTGGACCAGCTTTTGGTTATTGGTCCGTTCGGTCTTATGGGCTATATTTCCAAAAGGACTTGTGATGCGGCGGGGCATAGAATATCCTTTGATGAAAGGTTATGATTTTCCCAGTTCTTTAACTACATAGTCAACAATTCGCTTGGCCATTTCAAAGGCAGCGGCTATGCGGCAAAGTTTAACCTGGCCCAGGCCCTTGATCTTCATCAATTCCTTTACGTCCTGGTCGGCCATACCTCTGAAGGATTGAAATTTATCCATCAATTCTGTGGCAATTTGCATGGCCGATTTTTGAGGGGTGCCCGAAGAAATAATTATAGCCAATAGTTCAGCATCCGAGAGGGTCTGCGGACCATCTCTTAATAATTTTCCACCAGGATGTTTCCAGGGCCCTTCAGTAGTGAATCTTTTGGGAATGGCCATATTTCCCCCTTTTTTAACGGCTAGGCAAGTAATTAAAATAAGAGTCAATAATTGCCTTTGGCTTAATCCTTATCCCTAGTTTTATGCACTTCCATAGGAAAAAAGTCTTCATCTGGTTCTGCTGCAAAATCCAATAGAGGATGAGGTTTTTGACCTCTCCTCGAATTCTCTTCTCTTTACTAATGGATAGTTGTGTAGAATTGTTCGTCATTCAGGAAAGGGACTCCTCCTGATTTGGTTTTACAAAGAGAATATTCTGTAAGGATTTTAAATCGTAGTGAAAAACCTAAAAGATGTCAAGAAAATCAAAAAGTTCTTAGAATCCAAATTGACAATTGACAAGGCCTAAGGTAGTGGGGTACATTTTGGAACCAGTAATAAACAATTTCAAAGGATTATGAAACTTAAAGGCTGAGTTTGATGAAAACTATCTTTGGGCCGGTGCCCTCCCGCCGTTTGGGATTTTCTTTGGGCGTGGATATCATCCCCTATAAAACCTGCTCGTTCGACTGCATCTATTGCGAGTTGGGAAAAACCACCTGCAAAACCATCGAACCCGTGGAGACCGTTTCACCCGAGGCGGTCCTGAAGGAATTGAAGGAAGTTTTGGCCTCTTCCCCCTTGACCATCGATTATATTACCCTGTCGGGGTCCGGAGAGCCGACCCTCCATCCCCATCTGGACCTGATCATAAAAGAGATCAAGAAGATCGCTTCCGCACCGGTAGCCTTGATCACCAACAGTTCCTTGCTTTTTAAGGATGAAATCCTGGAGAAGGTCCTGGCGGCCGATGTGATCATCCCTTCCCTGGATGCCCCGGATCCGGCGGTTTTTCAAACCGTCAACCGTCCCGACCCTTCTTTGACCTTCGATCAGTTGATAGCCGGTTTGATCAACCTGGGGAAATGCCAAGGTCCCCGGATCTGGCTGGAGGTGTTGCTGCTTAAAAGGGATAAATGATTCCCCGGGCCAGATTGAAAAGTTTTGTAACCATATTGAAAAAATAAATCCGGAAAAGATCCAGCTCAATACCGTGGTGCGGCCGCCGGTTGAAGGGTATGCCGAGCCGCTGAGCTATGCTCAATTAAAAGAGATCCAAAAGGTCTTGGGACCCCGGGCCGAGATTATTTCTCCATCCTCAAGGGAAAATGCCCAGCCGATCGGTTCGGTAATAGCCTCTGAAATACGGGCCATGGTGGCCCGCCGGCCCTGCACGGCCGAGGATATTGCCCAATGTCTCGGCCTTTCCCTGGAAGAGACCACCCATTTCTTAAACGAGTTGATTCAGGCCAAAAGGGTCAACTACGAATTATTTAATCAGCAGGGTTTTTATCGGGGAGTATAGCCAAACGCGTAAGGCTCGCCCAGGAAAAGCGGGCTTAAAAAATAAGCGTTTCACTTTGCTCTCCTTCGAAATGGATTGTATATTAAAACCTGATAAATTCGTAAAAACTCGTCATTCCCGCGCAGGCGGGAATCCAGGCCAAACTTTACCAATTTAAAAAACTGGATTCCCGTTTCCCTGGGAATGACCAAACGGGGATCTTCCTGTTTGTTTACGAATTCATCGAGACCTGATTGTGGAGGAAACGAATGACTGTGCTGCATTTGGGAATGGATGTCGGTTCGGTAAGCACAAATACCGTACTCCTGAATGAGAAAGGTGAAATCCTTAAAGACGATTATCGGCGGACCAAAGGCCAGCCCTTGGAAACCGCCCTGGCTGTATTAAACGAGTTTTTTTCGGAGATTTCCGAAGACCAACTGGCTTCTTTGGCCCTGACCGGTGCGGCCGGAAAAAAGGTGGCTGAATTGCTCAAGGTCCCCTTTGTCAACGAAATCATTGCCCAGGCCCGGGCCGTTGACCGGTTTCATCCCCAGGTTAGAACGATTATCGAAATGGGCGGCGAAGATTCCAAGCTCATCCTGCTTTCTCCCGAAGAGGGAGGGCGCTTGGTCATCCAGGATTTCGCCATGAACACCCTCTGCGCCGCCGGCACCGGCTCATTCCTGGATCAGCAGGCCCATCGCCTGGGGTTGACCATCGAAGAATTCAGTGAATTGGCCTTAAAGTCCCAAACTCCTCCGCGGATCGCCGGACGGTGTACGGTATTTGCCAAGACGGACATGATCCACCTCCAGCAGGAAGCCACCCCGGATTATGACATCATCGCCGGTCTTTGTTTTGCCGTGGCCCGAAACTTGAAAAGCAACATCGCCAAAGGGAAAAATATCCTCAAACCGGTTTCCTTTCAAGGGGGGGTGGCGGCCAACCAGGGTGTGCGGCGGGCCTTTTCCGAAGTCCTGGAGCTTAAGGAAGGAGAGCTGATTATCCCGGAACATTTCTTTTCCATGGGGGCCATCGGGGCTTCTCTGATCGTTCAGGAAGACCCCGCAAGCCTGAAGGATTTCATCGGCCTGGGGCCCTTAAAAACCTATATCGAAACGCAATCCGTGGAGGCTCGCCGGCTGGACGCCTTATTCTTGAGAGACGACTATGTGCAACCTTTTTCCACCAATCAGGCCCCCGAACCTTTGCCGGGTGAAAAGATCGAGGCCTATCTGGGGGTGGATGTGGGTTCCATCAGCACCAACGTGGTGGTCATCGATAAAGAGATGGGGGTCTTGTCCAAACAATATCTGATGACCGCCGGCCGGCCTTTGGAGGCCATCCGCCAGGGCCTGGCCGCGGCCGGAAAAGAAGTGGGGGACCGGGTGCTCATCAAGGGGGCCGGCACCACCGGCTCAGGCCGGTATTTGACCGGTGATTTTATCGGGGCCGATATCGTCCGCAATGAGATCACCGCCCAGGCCACGGCGGCCGCGGCCATCGATCCGGAGGTCGATACCATCTTTGAGATCGGGGGGCAGGACTCCAAATACATCAGCCTGGAGAATGGGGCCATTGTCGATTTTATGATGAACAAGGTTTGTGCCGCCGGGACGGGTTCTTTTCTGGAAGAACAGGCCGAGAAACTGGGCATCTCCATCAGGGGAGAGTTCGGGGCCCTGGCCCTGGATTCGGAAAGCCCGGTCCGTCTGGGGGAACGCTGTACGGTCTTTATGGAATCGGACCTGGTCCACCACCAGCAGCAGGGCCTGGACAAAAAGGACCTGGTGGCCGGACTGAGTTACTCCATCGTCGAGAACTATCTCAATAAAGTGGTGGAAGACCGCCGGATCGGCAAACGCATCTTTTATCAAGGGGCCACGGCCTCCAACAAAGGGATCGTGGCCGCCTTTGAAAAGGTATTGGGCCGGCCCATCACCGTCCCGGAGCACAACGACGTCACCGGGGCCATCGGCGTGGCCATTTTGGCCATGCGGGAAAAGACCTGGGCCTCGAGCCGGTTTAAGGGA
The DNA here is from genome assembly GCA_963769305.1 of uncultured delta proteobacterium. Lineage (GTDB taxonomy): Bacteria > Desulfobacterota > RBG-13-43-22 > RBG-13-43-22 > RBG-13-43-22 > RBG-13-43-22. The sequence goes on from CAVYLJ010000024.1 coordinate 12,871, forward strand.
TTCGACCTGTCTCAGAGCCACTATCAGATTTCATCCTTCGAATGCAAGGGATGCCCCAATCAATGCGAGGTCAAGAAGGTCACCATCGAAGGGGAAAAGCCCCTTTTCTACGGCAGCCGCTGCGACAAATACGACCTGGATACCAAGAAAATCGTTTCCCAGACCATGCCCGATCTTTTTGCCGAAAGAGAGGCCTGGATGGAAGGCCGGCCCGAAGACCTGAATCCCGGTGGAAAACGGGGGAAAATCGGCATTCCCCAGGGCCATGTTTTTTCGGGAACTCCTGCCCTTTTTCCGGACCTTTTTTACCAGCCTCGGTTTTGAAGTGGTTATTTCCAACCCGACCAACAAATCGATCATCCATCGGGGCGTGGAATCCATGGCCGCCGAGACCTGTCTGCCCATCAAGGTGGCCAACGGCCATATCCTGGACCTGATCCAGCAGGGCGTGGACCGGATCTTTTTGCCCAGTATCGTCGATTTGAAATCCAACAACCCCGATTACCAACAAGGGGTGGTCTGCCCTTACGCCCAGACCCTGGCCTATACGGTCCATTCCTCCATCAACTTCAAGGCCAAAGGGGTCCAGGTCATTCAGCCGGTCCTTTACTTCGGTCGGGGGGAAAAGGCCTTGAAAAAGGGCTTGATGACCTTGTCCCGTTCCTTAGGCATCAACCCCTTTTTGATTTCCGGGGCCATGAAAAAGGCCTTGGCCGCCCAGGAAGCCTTTTATCAAAAACTGCTTCAAAGAGGGAAGGAAGTTCTGGCCGGCCTGGGGCCGGAAGACATTGGCCATGGTGGTGGTCAGCCGGCCTTACAACGGCTTTGATCCCGGCATCAATCTGAACATCCCCAAAAAATTGCGGGACCTGGGGGTCCTGGCCATCCCCATGGACTTCTTTCCCCTGGATCAAAAAAGCGAGACCGAGGAACCCAGACACCACTACTGGCGGTTCGGACAAAAAATCTTGGGGGCCGCGGAAATACTCAAAAAAAATCCCAATCTGTACGGGATCTACATCACCAATTTCAGTTGCGGCCCCGACTCTTTTATCCTCCATTTTTTCCGGGACGTCCTGAAAGGGAAACCCTATCTGGAGATTGAGATCGATGAACACAGCGCCGATGCCGGCGTGGTCACTCGTTTGGAGGCCTTTTTAGACAGCCTGAAAAACAGCAAGGCCGCCTCTCTTTCCCCCTTAATAAAGCGGAATGTCTCCCGCATCCCTTCCGGGAACCATCGAAAAATTTATATTCCTCCCATGACCGATCATACCCTGGCCGTGGCCGCCGCCTTTAAGGCCTGCGGGGTTGAGGCCGAGGTCCTGCCCGATTCCGATCAGGAAACCCTGATCTGGGGCCGGAAACTGACTTCCGGCAAGGAATGTTATCCCTGCATCCTGACCACCGGGGACATGGCCAAGCTGGTCCTTCGGAAAAATTTCGATCCCCAGGCATTCGGCCTTTTTTATGCCTTCCGGCACCGGGCCTTGTCGTTTCGGACAGTACCACCGTTTTCACCGGCTGGTCCTGGACGAATTGGGTTTTCCCCAGGTGCCGGTTTATGCCCCGGACCAGAGTGAAACCTTTTACCAGGATTTGGGTATGGTCGGGGGCAGTGACTTTACCCGCCTCGGCTGGCAGGGGATCGTGGCCACCGATGTCCTGGAAAAAAAACTTCGCGAGACCCGGCCCTATGAAAAAAACAAGGGGGAAACCGATCGGGTTTACCAAAGGAGCATACAGGAGGTCTCAGAAACCATCGCCTCGAGGGGGGATCTGATAGAAATCATGCATAAGGCCTGCCGGGCCTTTAAGGCCGTCCCGGTGGAAAATCCCGGCTCCAAGCCGGTCATCGGTATGGTCGGGGAGATCTATACCCGGGCCAACAAATTTTCCAATGAAAATGTGGTCCTGGAGGTGGAGGCCCTGGGGGGAGAGGCCTGGATGCCGCCGATTGCCGAATGGATCCTCTATACCAATCATACCTCCATCTGGAGGGCCATGCGGCTTCGAAAGTTCAGGAATCTCCTGGAACTCCTTTTAACCCACCGGGTCCAGACCAAGCTGGAACACGAACTGGAAAACACCTTCAAAGGAGAACTGCGCAATGACCGGGAGCCTTCCATCCGGACCACCTTGAAGCGGGCCCATCCCTATCTGCATCCTTCCTTTGAAGGGGAGGCCATCCTGAGCCTGGGAAAGGCCAAAGATTACTGGCTCAAGGGGGCCTGCGGATTGATCAACATCATGCCCTTTACCTGTATGCCGGGGACGATCGTCAATGCCTTGCTGAAACGGTTCCGCGAGGACCACCAGAATATCCCCTTCCTGAACCTGTCTTACGACGGTCAGGAACAAACCAATACCCGTACCCGTCTGGAGGCCTTTATGTATCAGGTTCAGCAGGTCCAGGACCGGAAAGAAAAAGGAAGGTGATCATGCCCCCTGTCAAAAAACTCCTGATCAACGCCGTAGATCCGGAAGAATACCGGATCGCCCTGATCGAAGACGGGATCCTGGAGGAATTTTATATCGAAACTACGGCCAAAGAACAGATTCGAGGCAACATCTACAAAGGAGTCGTGGCCCATATAGAACCGGCCTTGCAGGCCGCCTTTGTGGATTATGGGAGTGAGAAAAACGGCTTTCTCCAGGCCGACGAGATCCACCCCGAATATCATGCCCAGCCTGAGGAGCCGGTCGATTCGCACCCCCACAGACGCCCTCCCATCCAAAAAATCATTCACCGGGGTCAGGAACTCCTGGTCCAGGTGACCAAGGAAGAGTCAGGGAAAAAAGGGGTGGCCCTGACCACCTATATCTCCCTGCCGGGTCGTTCTTTGGTCTTAACCCCCGGACAACCAGGGATAGGGATTTCCCGTAAAATAGAAGACGAAGCGGAAAGGGACCGGTTGAAGGGCATCCTGACCCAATTAAAAGTCCCGGAGGAGATCGGCACCATCGTCCGGACCGCCGGGGCGGGGAAGAAAAAACAGGATTTGGCTAAAGACCTGGAATCCCTGTTGCGACTGTGGGAAGAGATCAAAAGCCGGGCCTTCGAGCAGCCCGCCCCTTCCCTGGTCTACAAGGAAATGGACTTGGCCATCCGGACCATCCGGGATCTTTTTACCTCGGACATCCAGGAGATTTTGATCGACAACAAAGACATCTATAAGCAGGTCAGGGATTTTTTGGAGATCATCGCCCCCCGGCAGCGAAATCAGGTCAAGCTTTATAAAGAGACCCGCCCCATCTTTTCCAAGCACCAGGTTGAAAATCAGATCGAAACCATCTTTGAAAACCGGGTCAAATTAAAATCCGGCGGGCACATCGTCATCGACAGTACCGAGGCCCTGGTGGCGGTGGATGTCAATTCCGGACGGTCCACCAAGGAAAGGCAGATCGAGGAAACGGCCTTCAAAACCAATCTGGAAGCCGCCGAAGAGATCGCCCGGCAATTGCGGCTCAGGGACCTCGGGGGACTGATCGTCATCGATTTTATCGACATGAAAGAATCCAAACACGACAATGAGGTGGTCAAGGTCTTAAAAAATCATTTAAAAAGGGATAAGGCCCGAACCACGGTCTCAAAAATTTCCAAGTTCGGATTACTCGAGCTTTCCCGCCAGCGCATCCGGCCCCCCATCCAGTTCGGCACCTATTACATCTGTCCGACCTGCCAGGGGAAAGGACAAGTCCGTTCGGTTGAAACTCTGGCCCTCATGTACTTGCGAAAGATCTGGCTGGGGATTTCCAAGGGGACCATTGCCGCCGTCACCGGGGTCCTTCCTCTGGAAGTGGCCAATTACCTGTTGAACCGGAAACGGGAAGAACTGGCCCGCTTAGAGGAACGTCATCGGGTATCCATTTTTCTGGAAGGCCAGCCCCATCTTCAGCCGGAAGAAGGCAAACTGGAATTCATCAAGAAAGAAAAGGACAAGGAATCAAAGGGGCAGGAGGTGCGAGGCAGGAGGCAAGAGGCGGAAGGTGAAAGTGAGGAAGAGAAAGGCAAGAGGCATGAGGCACGAGGCGTGAGGGATGAGTCCGAAGGCGGAAGTGAAGAGCATGAGAGGTGAGTACGAGGCATGAGGCGTGAGTAAGATAGAAAGTTATCAGGATCTGTTAGTCTGGCAGAGAAGTATGAATCTGGTTGAAACAATTTATCGTGTAACAAGAATGCTGCCTTCAGACGAAAAATTTGGCCTCATTGCTCAAATGTGCCATGCCGTTGTGTCCATTCCTTCAAATATTGCAGAAGGTTTCGGCAGACAAGCCAGCGGGGAGTATAGACATCACCTCTGCATCGCCAGAGGTTCTCTGCTGGAATTAGAAACACAAACAATTTTGTGCCAAAGATTAGATTTCCTATCCAACGATCTGACTACTCCTATTTTAACTGAAATAGCCGAGCTAAGCAAAATGCTGGCAACCTTAATTGGTAAGCTTAGATAGGTGGTCTTCTCATGCCTCACGCCTCACGCCTCATGCCTCACGCCTCAAGCCTCATGCCTCACGCCTCAAGCCTTCCAAAATCATCGACATCCACACGCACATCTTTCCCCCTGAAATCTGCCAGGATCGGGAGCACTATTTCCCCGGAGAACCGGCCTTTGAACTGCTGTACCGGGACCAAAAAAAATCGCCCTTATCGACTGCCGAGGGACTGGTGTCGGCCATGGACCGGCAGGGGATCGAACTTTCAGTCACCTTCGGCTTTCCCTGGAAACAACCCGAATTAATCCGCCGCTCCAATGACTACGTCCTGGAGTCCATGGCCAGGTATCCGGATCGCCTGCGGGGGTTTGCCTGTTTGAATCCTGAACTTCCCGGGGCCGTTGAAGAAGGTGAGCGCTGTTTGGGAGCGGGGATGAAGGGGCTGGGGGAGATCGCTGTGTACCTGGATTCATCCTCCGGGGCCTGGCTTGAATCCATGAAACCCCTGGCGGAATTGGCTGAAAAACGACCAGGTGCCCCTGCTGCTCCATACCAACGAGCCGGTGGGACACTTCTATCCCGGGAAAGCGCGTCTTCCCTTCTGGGATCTTTATGAACTGATCAAGGCCTTTCCTTCCAGGTCACCTTTATCCTGGCCCATTGGGGCGGCGGGTTGTGGTGGTATGAGTTGTTGAAGCGGGAGGTCAGGGAGGCCCTTCGAAATACCTATTTTGATACGGCGGCCTCGCCCTTTCTTTACCGGCCGGAAATATACCAATACGCCGTCCGAATCATGGGCGTGGAAAAGATTCTTTACGGAAGCGATTATCCCCTGTTGGGTTTAAATCGGTATTTGAAGGAATTGGATCAGGCTGGGTTGAATCAAGAAGAGCAGGAAGCGATCCTGGGCGGGAACAGTCAAAGGGTGTTAGGCCAGTTCGTATGCCCGCCCCAAAGAACGAAAACATGACTCAGGGTCACAATGAAGTAGCTTCTCCTTCTATTTGAGAAGTTCTTAGGCATAAACCGCCCTTAATTCATAGGATTGGACACCGGGTTCTCTTGTTTCAACAGTCAGAAATTCATGAAGTTCTTTAATGGAAAGAGGGGCATTATAAACATCATCATCTGTCCGGGCGACTTCGTCATAGGAATCGATTGCTTCTTTCAATTTTTGAATGGCCTTTTTTTTGGTTTTCCCTTGCCCAACCAATCCGTTTTCAAGGCATAAAGCCACCCAATAGTCGTCACTTTTTCTTAATACGGTTGTATAAAATTCCATAATTTTCTTCTCTCCTGTTAGGCTTCATTTGAATATAGGTAGCGAGCGAATTACAAAAAATAAAAATTTCCCTTGCATAGAAGATTCCCTGCACCTTGGTGCAGGGAGCTTCAATTATAGGGAATCAAAATAATCTTGCCGTAAGCCGTAGACTCCAAAATCGTATGGTGCGCCAGGGCGACCTCCGATAGAGCCATCTGCCGGCCGATGACAGGCCGCAAGGTATGGTTTTCCAATCCCGCGCGTATGGCTGCATGAATGCTCATTCTCTCATGGTCTGAGGCATTGAAGACAAGCATGCCGAGGATGGCCGCCTCCCGTCCCATCACATCACGGGGGTTGATCTTGACCTCGCCCCGGCTTCCAACAACGACGACTCGTCCGCCGACGGCTAAAACCCCGAGGTCTTTGCCGAGATTTTTATCGGCCAGCACTTCCACGATCACATCCACACCGCGACCGTCAGTCAGCTTGAGGACCTCCTCAAAGTGGCCGTCGCTCCTATGGTCGAGGATGTGATGGGCCCCCACCTCCTGAGCCAGGCGGCGCCCCTGTTCGGTTCCCGCCGTCCCGATAACGGTCATTCCGGCAGCGCGGGAGAACTGGACTGCCGCAATCCCCACGCCGCCGCTGGCCCCGTGGACCAGGACGACTTCTCCCGGAACCGCCTGCGCCCGCTGGAAGAGGGCGCGAAAGGCGGCGCTATAGGGCACATTCAAGGCCGCCCCTTCGGCAAAAGAGGTCTTTTCGGGCAGGAGGTGTATTTGATGCTCAAAGCATAGGGCCTTCTCGGCGTAAGCGCCGCTGATAGTCCCCGAGGTGTAGACCCGGTCCCCGACTTTGACGGTTTTGACTCCCTGGCCGACGGCCTCAACGGTTCCACCGGCGTCACTCCCCGGTGTATACGGTAAGGACGGTTTTATGGCGTAGGCCCCTGAACGAAAATAAGTGTCTACTGGATTGACTCCGATGGCCTGAACCTTGATCAGGACCTGTTCAGGGCCCGCTTTGGGGTCTGGGACCTCTTCAAGCCGCATTACTTCCGGCGCTCCGAACTCATGGACGCGAATTGCTTTCATTTTTTACCTCCATTAATGATACCATCTCAACTTGCAGACCTTAGTAAAGGTCAACCTTTTACTCCCCATCAATTTGTTTCCCCAGGCTCTGTGTTTCTGAATCCCCACAGGTATTGCAGTGAATCCTGACTATTTCGTCTTCACTCATAGTGGTCCTTGCCCAACGCCAGCCTGAGCGGCGGCGGCTATAAGGATCTCCTCTGCCTGGCCGCCGTCCGTTCCAGGCTGATGTTATGCAGTAATTCAATCGTTTCCGTACGACATGCTTTGACGGTATATCCATTTTCCAGTCTGGGCATCGAAAATGGCGTCGACGCTGGCTATGTGCCCGATGTCGCAATATATGTAAAGAAGCCGGTCGTTAATCCACTTGATCTCGACCGTTCGAAATCCCCTTAGCCGAATGTACTGCTTGGGTCTGTTCCGAGACTCGATGGTGATTGACCCAATCTCCTTGTCATAGGGAATCTTCGTCGCGTCCGACCGGACCAGCGTTGCCTTGCGATTCCGGAACTCTGACCACACGGTGACGTCTTTCTCAAGCGGAATCCCCGGCGGGATCGCCACGGCTGCCGTTGAAATCTCTGGATAGAAGTCGGAGAGCTGATTGCCGTAGTGTACGCTTGTCGCGTAGGCTCCGACTGCTGCGCTAAACACGAACACGGCGAGGACGACCGTCTTCATTCTTCCTCGATCTGCATAACAAGTTATTCTAAAGTTTTCTGTATATCCCCTGATTCTAAGTTCTCCCGGTCAGGGTCATATACAACGACAGGAGACCGTTATGTGGTTACCAAGTTTTCTTCAATTAAAAAAGTTTTCTTTGCATACTCGGGGCCGAGAGTAATTCTTCCCTTAGAATCGGCCACTTTAATCAAGCTTTCCATGCAGCCTTCCTTTTTAGGGAATTACCCGCTCAAGCATCAGCCAGGGCTTTTTTTTCTTCCTCGATAAACCGGTCCAACTCATCGTCATCCATCAAGGGGCGGGCCCGTCTTCGGTTCATCTTGCGGTTTAAACGGTAAACGGCCTCATTGAGATCTTCAAAATAGAGATAAAGTTCAGGCGACCTTTCTTCCGTCCTCAGCCACTGGATATAGGGCACCAGGAAGCTGAAGTATCCCAGGACAGGGGTCCCGAAAGACTGCCAGATCTCATTTTTGGAAAGGATCCCTCTCTGGACCAAAAAACCCATGCGGTCGAAAAAATCCAGGACCTGGCCGGAATAGGCCTGAAGGTCCTTCATATTGGTCCGGTCCGTGTTGATCAACCGTTGTCTCCATTTCCCCATTTCAAAGGACTGGTAGACAATTTCCAAATGCCCCCATTCCAGCGTAGATAGGGTCTTTTTTAAGCCTTTTATCCTTCGCAGGATGACCCAGAGAAAGAGAATAAGAATAATAAAGGCCAGGAAAAGCCCGGCTTCCGGAAGCATTATCGAATCTAAAATCAGGCCTATCTCATCCATGGCGTTCCCCATCTAAGGATTTATGGCTCGGAAAAGGCTTGCCGCAAAAGCCCAATCCATTTTTTTATATAGTACCTTTTCCGGGGATACTTCGTCAAAAAGAAAATTTTGTTTAAATGAACGAAGAGGAGCGGCTTCAAAAACTATTCCCATGTCTGACCGGTTGTGAAAAAACCATCAGGCAGTTCTGGTTCTGACTCATTAACGGCTTTAGTCTCAAAAGAAGATCCCGACTCTAGACGAGGGGCTTCAAGAACTATTCCCATGTCTGACCGAAGTTGTGATAATAATCAAACGGTTACAGGATGTGGTTCTCGTCAACGATCATAAGGAGAAAACAAGAATGAAAGAGACGCATAAAGGCTTGGTTCATTCCGCCGTAGGCGACGGCCCGCTCGACCGAGACGGTGCCGCCGTGGCCGTGGCCCGTATGGAAGTTGAGAAATCGTATCAGGGGATTGACCTCCTGCTCCAGAAGTTCATCGGCCAGGCCGATGAATCGGCCTGGGAGGAGATCAAAACCAAGATCGATTATACCTATCAAAACCTGGATCAGGGCCTTATCCGCCCTGGAGGAAGAGACGCACTTTCTGCCCATCATCCATAAACGCCTCCAGCAGGGACAGAAGCTGCTCTTCAAACCGAACCTGGTGAGCACCGAGAACATCGACCCTTATCATTTTGGGCCGACCATCGGCAGCAGCGGCAATACGGAATGGCCCTTTGTGGCCGCGGTGATGCGCTGGTTCCACGACCGGGCGGGCATTCGCTTTTTTCAGATGAGCCTCGGAGAGGCGGCCACGGCCCTGTCCAGCGTGGCGGCCAATTATCGTTATATCAAGAAGGCCGGGAGACCGGTGACCACCGAGTCGGTCATTGAGGGCCGGTCCGACGAATTTTACGGAGGCTGGGGTTTCTATTTCGTCCGCAAATACCTGGCCGAGGTTTCCGATTCCTCCCTGGGGGATGATCCTATGCAGGGTTTGGAGGAGAGCATGGCCGGAATTTACATTCCCCCCGGAGAGGTGCGGGATAAGCTCATGGTCTACGACCTGAACCGGATTTGCGACGATCCTTCCAAAGGCCGGGAGATCCCGGTCCCGGCCGGTGAAAATTTCCAGTCTCTCATCCTCCACAAAGTCATCGTGGGCGGCGACCCGACCGATCCCGCTGACCGGGCGCTTTATCCCGGGTGTATTCTGATTAACCTTCCCAGGCTCAAGGTCCATGCCCAGGCCCTTTTCACCAATGTGATCAAAAACCTGGGGATCGGACTCTATCCCATGGAAGTCTCCCGTTCGAATAGTTGTGCCTGGGAGTACGCTACGCCCCACAGGGCCATCCCGGGAATGAAGGGCGGCATCCCCCATCAGGTCTGGGTCCCGGAGATGGACCCGGCCACCTGCCTGCCTAAAAGAGATTCCGACGGGTCCTATAAAGTAAAAAAGACCGGCGGATTGACCGGCACCATGCTCGACATCATCGCCGCCGTGGCCGACCAGGACATTTTTATGCTCCACATTGTCGATGCCGTGGAGGGAATCAACCGGGATCACCAGGGAATCGGCCTGGGCGTCAAAGTGCCGGACGGCCTGGTGATGGCCGGAATGGACCCGGTGGCCACCGACCTTTGCTGCGCCCGTTATATGTTCAGCAACGTGGGTCTGAAAGAGGCCGAAGAGGCCGGGCTCGACGACGGGACCGGCGGCCGTTTTCCGCAAGCCGTTCCTATGCCCCGGTTTGACGGCAAAGCGATCACGACCGCTCGGCGGATACGACTGTCCTTTGAGCCGGGATGCCTGTTTCGCCCGGGCGGAAAAACGCGGACTCGGGAAGCGTTCTTATCATGTGATCGGCCGGGATGGGATAACGGGTCAGCCCATGGCCTCCTTCCGGGGACGGATCGGATTGGTAGAAGGGGAAAACTTCCGGGAGATTTTCACCAAGGCCCTTTATTCCGACATCTACAAGATGCCCTGGGACCTGCAGAAGACCTTTTTCGGTTATCTCTCCGCCGTCGACCGATTAGAAGGCCGCTCTTTAAAGACGGCTTTTCTCGAGGCCTTTGATGAAAACGGTGACGGCACGGTGTCCTACGAAGAATACGGAAAGAAAGGACTCTACGGACCGACCATGATTTTAGGGGGACTCCACCTGAGCACCAAAGGGGGGGCCGATGAATCGGAATCCTTCCGGGCCTTCTATGCCCTGATGTCGACTTCCCTGAGGTGTTCCAATCCGGAGTGGAACCCCGATGGACACCACTTCGCCAGGGAACAACTGATCGGCTCGGTCGCCGTGGTGGCCCAGATGATGTCCCAGTCGCCGAAAGAACAGGAAGACCCTTTCTTCCCGGGTCTGCTCTGGGGGAGGGGGAAGTGGCCGAGTTATTCCCTGGCCTATGACCGGTATATCAAACAAATCGTCTACGGCTGGAAGTACCCGGCCAGGATCGGAATTTCCAGTCTCTACGGCAGCGCTTGCGCCTTTGCCGACTTTCGGCAGAATGGCCGAAAGTTCGTCGGCCCTGTTCGCTCCGTTCCGGACCACGAGGCCGCCCAGAAATATGTCCTGGCGGTCCGGGAAAAGGCCATGAAGCCCCTGGACTTCACCTTCTTTGTGCCCCCAGGATACGGGGGAAAGGACCTTCCCAATGTCCGGGAAAGCAATGACCCGGGACAGGTGTTTACGGTGCTCTTTGAAAATGGAAGCCTCAAATGGCCCGACATGCGCACCCAAGACCTGGAGATCGACCGATAAAAAGGGCTAAGGGCGCATACCCCGTTTTTTCGGACCCAGTTGACTGGGGAGCAGGCGATAGGCGGTCTCTATCCACTCGCAGAGTAACGGTCTGGTATTACGGGGATCGATGACCTCTTCAATCCCGAAAATTTCGGCCGTAAGAAAGGGAGAGGTCACCTTGGATAAACGGCTTTCGATCTCGGCCCTCATGGCCTGCGGATCTTCCGCCGCTTCGATCTGGCGCCGGTAAGCGGCCTGTACGCCCCCTTCGATCGGCAGGGATCCCCATTCCCCCGAGGGCCAGGCATAACGCAGGTTCAAACGGGAGTGGTTGCCGTGGGCCGCGCCGCCCACTCCGAAAACCCGCCTGAGAATGATGGAACACCAGGGGACCTTGGACTGATAGACGGCGAATATATAGCGGGCCCCGAAACGGATAGTGCCCTGTTTTTCCGCTTCCACGCCGATCATAAATCCGGGGTTGTCCACAAAATTGACTATGGGCAGATGAAAGGTGTCGCACATATCGATAAAGCGCACCAATTTGTCGGCCCCATCGGCGGTGATCGCGCCGCCGTAGAACCTGGGGTCGTTGGCCATGACCCCTACGGGCCGGCCAGCCAGCCTGGCCAGACCAATAACCACCGATTGCCCATGCCTGGCCCCGATTTCGAAAAAGGTCCCTTCGTCAAGGACCAGGTTCAGAATACGCCGTACAGGAAAGGGAAGACGCTTGTTTTTGGGAATGATGCCGATAAGCTCTTCGGCGCGGCGATCGGGTGGATCGATCGTTTCCTTTACCGGGGGCATCTCATAAACCGAGTCGGGCAGATAAGAGAGAAAACGACCGGATCTGTTTAAAGGCCTCATCTTCGGAGGCCGCTTCGTTATCCACGGCGCCGAATCCCCTGGTGTGGATGTGTGAGCCGCCGAGCTCTTCTTTATCCACCTTCCGGCCCAGGGCCGGTTCGACCACCGGAGGGCCGGCCACAAAGAGTTGGGCCGTCTTTTTGGGCATGACCGAAAAATGGGAAAAGACCACCCGGGCCGCGCCCAGTCCGGCCACCGATCCCAGGGCCGCGCCGACCACCGGCACGGTCGAAAGATTGCCTCCATGATCTCCATGGCCGGGTTGGCCGGCACATAAGTCACGGTCCATCTGCTCCAAAAATTTTACGCTCCCGCCCCCGCCGGTACCGTCGACCAGACGCTTCATGGGCAGATGCAGTTCCAGGGCCATGCGCTCGGCATAAGGGGCCTTCCGTCCGATGGCCGCATGGGCCGCACCTCCCCGAATGGTGAAATCACTAGGTCCCCCGCCCCGACCACGACCCGGCGTTTATCGATTCTACCGGTTCCCATGATAAAATTGGAAGGGAACAACTTGACGAGGCGATCTCCCTCGAGAGTTAGGGACGCCGGTGA
>CAVYLJ010000025.1:0-16879 GCA_963769305.1 uncultured delta proteobacterium
TGGTCAAGGCCGAGGATGATCTGTTTACTATCCGGATTTTCAAGAAATCGTTAAACCGGGAATGGGCCGCTTGGGTCGATGGGGAAAAATACCAGGTGAAAACACCGGAATTTGAATTTTTCCGCCGCCGGCTGAGGCTGAAAATCGATGACAAGGCCCCCATGTTCCGTCTTCAATACCAGGGGAATTTTATCCGCACCTCCTATAATGGGGTGGTCCGTACCTTCGAGATTTACACCCCCCGGGAATGGCGCCTGTCTCAATACATGCCCAGGCCCGAAGAAGCGGCCGCTGAGAATGTCCTGTCCTGCCCCATGCCCGGGTTGGTGGTGACCATCCTGGCCAAGCCGGGGGACCGGGTGTTCCAGGGACAGGACCTGGTGAGTATCGAATCCATGAAAATGGAAAGCTTTGTGGCCTCCCCCTGCGACGGAGAGGTGGATCGGGTTTCGGTCCGGCCCGGTCAGGCCGTCGAAACCGGGGAGGTTTTGCTGACCTTTAAAAATGACCCTTCCTGCGGCGGAGCCCTCTAATCCCAAATCTCTTCTCGTACCAGAGAACAAAAGCCAGGATCCTCAATAAAACGAGGCTTCCGTGAAACGGAAAGCACCTACTTCACGCAAGGCCGAATATCCAGTAAAGAGAGCACCCTGAAGTTTTGTTTTTAATTTTGGCTTGCCAGGCCAGATTTCAAAAGCTGTTCACTAAAAATGATTTAAGAATTATCGCCTTTATGGTAATAAAGGAAAAGAAGTTGGGACTCTTAAAAAAATAGCGAAGATTTCTTGTTGGCAACCTTATACTATGGGAGTGTCGATGGAAGAAGGATAGACCCCATTTCTCATTTGAGAGGTGGGGTTTTTTGTTTTAATCGTCCCTCTTTTAAGGTGACCTTATGAAAGATGAAAATAAGACAAAAAAACAGCTCGTTTATGAGCTAACGGAATTGCGTTCGCAAAATGCCGCGCTGAAAAAATCGAAAACCGCAAAGAGGTACCGAAGCCTGGTGGAAACCGTCAGGGATGTCATCTATGAATTGGACAGTCAGGGTGTGGTCCTTTATGTCAGTCCGGCTATCAGGGATTTACTGGGATTCGACTCGGCTGAAATCGTGGAGAAGAACTTTATCGCCCTGGCGCATAAAGAGGATCTGAGTAGTCTGACGGAATGGTTTTCTGAACTCCGCCAAGGTAGAGAATACCCATTTGAGTATAGAGTCATTAAAAAATCCGGTGAGCTTAGATGGGCGCGGATGAGAACCAGACCTATAATCGGAAGACGGCCTGTTTAAGGACGCCCACGGAATACTCATAGACGTTACGGCCCAAAGGCGGACGGAGGAGGCGCTGCGGGAGAGCGAGGCGCGCTTCAGAGATCTGGCCGAATGGTTGCCTGAAATCGTTCTCGAAATAGATCAACGGGGTATTCTGACCTTTGCGAACCAGAATGCCTTTAAGAGTTTGGGATACACCCCAAAGGACTTTGCCTCCGGTTTGAATGTGTTGGACACGGTTACTCCCGATGATCAAGGTCGGGCACTGGAAAACATACAAAGAACCTTGAACGGTGGAGACATCGGTTCAAACGAGGTATTAATGCGTAGAAAGGATGGAAGCGTTTTTCCCGCCCTGTTTTATTCTACGCCGATTGTCCGTGATGACCAGTCTGTGGGCTTACGGGGGATCGTTGTTGACATCACCGGACGCAAGCGTGCGGAGGAGGAACTCAAGCAAAGTCTTGAAAAATTACATAAAACCATGGGAGGGATCATTCAGGCCATGGCCCTGACGGTGGAAACTCGTGATCCTAACACCGCCGGCCATCAGCGTCGGGTCGCGGACCTGGCCCGTTCCATCGGCCAGGAAATGGGGCTGACCAAAGATCAGGTCGAGGCCATCCGCATGGCCGGAACGGTCCATGATTTAGGAAAGATATCCGTACCGGCCGAGATTTTGAGTAAACCGACCAAACTTTCCGAGCAGGAATTCGGCCTGATCAAGGGTCACCCCCAGACCAGTTATGATATCTTAAAAGATATCGAATTCCCCTGGCCCATTGCCCGGATCGTTTCTCAACATCATGAGAGAATAAACTGTTCAGGGTATCCTTTCGGTCTTAAGGACCAGGAAATCCTCCTGGAAGCCAAGGTGTTAATGGTGGCCGATGTGGTCGAGGCCATCGCCTTCCACCGGCCTTACCGCGTGGATTACGGGATAGATATCGCCTTGGATGAAATCTCTAAAAACAGGGGGATCCTTTATGATCCCGAAGTGGTCGATGCCTGCCTGAGGCTCTTCAGGGAGAAGGGGTTTAAGTTTATAATATGAAACTTCAAGCGGATAGATGATACCTTAAGTTTAAATAGACTCCCCGGACCAGGACATGGCCAGGATTATCCTCGGGACTTTAAACCGTCTGGCAGAAAAGATCGCTTTTCTCCTTACTCCCACTCCTCCAGCCCGCTGGCCAGGATCGTTTGTTTGGCCGGGCGGACGGTCCGAAAGACCTCGGTCGGTTTGCGTTTCTTACCATCGACGGCCAGCAGGTGATCTTCAATGGAGATCCCGAATAATTTTTCATTTTCTTTCAAATAAGGCAGGATGAGTTGCCAGTCCTGTTCCGAAAAGGGGACCAGTTCGCCGCCGTTGAGCTGTTCCGGGACAATCTTCTTATAAGGATCGCGGATGAAGATGGCCCCGCCGGAAGCCAGGGAAAATAGATTGGAGCCGGGATAAGGAGTTTCCTGGGGAATAATCCGGCCTTGATTGTCGATGGTCAGGCCGTTGACGATGACAAAACCCCCGCCGTTATGGGGGTCGCCGGCCATAAAGGATTCGGCTAAGAAGTCCAGGGCCGTACCGTTGATGACCACCTTGGGCCGGCCCACGGCATTGATCAGCGGCCGGCCGGCGGCATTACCCAGGACATAGACCTCCCCGCCTTTGGCGCCGTAGAGAAAGGTCTGGCCTACGTCCCCGTGGACGACTAATTTGCCGCTTTTGAGGATCTGACCCAATTGATCCTGGGCCATGCCGTGGACATGGATTTCCAGGCCGTCGATCCCTGAAGCCAGGTAATCGCCGGAACTCCCGTAGGCATCGATACGGACCCCTTGGGTTTCCGGCCCCAGACCGCAGCCTAAAAATCGCTGTCCCCGATAGCCATAGCCGATAAACCGTTTCCAGCCCAGCTCATAAGCCTTGACCACCAGCCGGGCGTCGCAGTCTTCCCCTTCCGGAGGAAACTGACCGCCGTTAATGACTAAGATTTTTTCATTGGCCTTTGGGGCCCGAAGCGAAAGACGATGGGGATAATCTATCCGGACATACGCCCCACCCTTGGCCTTTATCAACAAGGGAAGGGCCTGAAAAATATTTTCCAGGGACCGGGTGATCATCTGCAGAACGGAACGGCGGCGTTTTTTACCCGTCGGATATCTTCGGTCCAGCAGTAAGGTCAATAATTCGATAGTCCCCTCTAACCATTTTTCATCTTTGGCCATGGCTTCCAGGTGATTTAACAAACCGCCCAACTGAGGGTAATCCCATTTGGGGATGGAACCCTGCAGAAAAGAAAAGAGGGAGGCGATTTCCCTTGATTCCAGGCCGAGGTTGATCTTCTTGATCAGATCTTCTTCTAAAGAGGCGGTCTTAAGCTCTATCCGAAAATCATAGGGTTTCCGGTCCGCCGGGATGTCGATCTCCCGGCCGAATTTATCCTGGCAAGTCAGATCCCATTGGCCCGGTGTTGATTCCTTGACGGAAAAGATAAAGGCCCCGCCGTCCGTATAACTCCCGCCCCGGGCATTCCAGTACCGGTCGGCCACGGTCCCGAAACGGGGGTCTTCCTTGGCCAGACTTTGCAAGGTGGCATCGATGGCCTGTTTTTCAGAGCAGATCAGGCCGATCTGTATCTCTCCTTTTTGCAGGGCAAAGACCTGGGGCCGCAGCATGGCCGTATCGGTAATGCCGATCAATTGATAGGTCCTCTGACCGGTGAGATTTCGGGCAATGATGAAAAACCAGGGACCGTCGGGGGAACCGTGGATCTGGGTCGCCTGGATCTGACGATAGATCCTTTGTTTTTCCAGGGGCAGCTTATCAAAATCCATCTCCGTGGTCGGGGCCAGGGATTCGATGATGTATTCCAGAGGATAGCCATAGACCCGGCTTAAGAGATCAAAGACCTGGACGGAGACTTCCGTATCCGTCAAAAACAAGGGGACCACGTTCCGCTGGTAAAGATATTCGCTGACCGAATAATAATTGGCAAAGTCGCCGTTATGGACCAGGGCCTCGTCCAAACCGATAAAAGGATGGGCCCCGCCCGGATGCCAGACCCTTCCCTTGGTGGGGTAGCGCTGATGGGCGATCCAGACATGGGCCTTAAAATCTTCCAGTCGGTAATACTGGGTCACCTGCTCGGCATAACCGACGATCTTCAGGATCATCATGTTCCGGCCGTGGGAAAGGACAAAGGCCCTTTTTTCTCCCAGGGAGCTGTAATAACTCTGATTCAATTGAAAGGTATTTTGATAGATAAATTCTTCGGCGGCCTTTTCGGGAGACAGTTTTTCCAAATGCCTTTCCTTCTGAAAGGCGGCCAACACCCTGGGTTGAACCCGGACAAAATACCGTTTGACCTGGGGCGGTTCTATTTCCAGCCCGGGGACATCCCGAAAATCATCGACGGTAGGCACAAAGGCCTCAAGATCGACCTGAAAATTAGGACGGATAAACCGCATTTCCAGTTCCGGTAAGACCGTCGGGTCCAATATGGCAATCTGCAGCAGGAAGTCCGATTCCAGGGTGGCCTGATCCACGCCCAGCTTGGCGGCCTCTAAACCGACCGCGGCGATCCCGCCCCCTTTGCCGTTTCCCCGATTGTGCATCTGAACCGAGGGTTCAAAGATATGGCGTCCGCTGACCGGAATATTACAGGCAAACCCGGTTACCCCGCAGCCCCCTTCCTCGGCTTCGGTGCGTCTGGGAAGGATGGGCAGCCCTTTGGTTTTTTCCAATAAGCGGGCCCGGGAATTAAGAATGGCTTGTGAAAATAATCGTTGATTCATGATTGTACCTTTAAGCGAAAAAATAGGGTTCGAGGATTCTGGAATTCGAGGATTCAAGGGTTTTTATTCTAAAATCTTTTCACTTGAATCCTTGGCCCCTTGAGTCCTTGAATCCTGATTATTATTTTATTCCAGCTCTCCTTCGATTACTTCGTCCTTGAATATAATCCAGATGTCTTACGACGTCCCACCTTCCCACCAACTCGCTGATTTGGGTCATGCCCAATCTTTTCAGGATGGCCCTCAGTTGTTTCATCCAGGCCGTATAGACATTGATGATCCGCTGGGTCCCCCAATCCTGGGTGATGAGATTGGTCAATTCCGGATCGGTGGTGGCAATACCCCGGGCGCAACCCCGTCCGGATTCACAGTTGTGACAGCGCAGACATTCCAGGGCCACCAAGTCGTTGGTGCCCAGACAAACCCCGTTGGCGCCCAGGGCGATAATCTTGGCCACATCATAGGCGGTCCTGATCCCGCCGCTGGCGATCAAGGTCAGGTTTTCCCGGATGCCCTCATCCTTCAGAAACTTATGCACCTTGGGAACGGCATACTCGATGGGCATGGCGATATTTTTCTTGGCGATATCCGGGGCCGCACCGGTGCCCCCGTAACTCCCATCCATTTGGAGGATATGGGCGCCGGCAAAAAAACTGCCCACGGCCACCATATCCACGTCGGTCGGGGTCGAGACCTTGACCGACACCAGGGCCCTGGGATTGACCTCTTTGATCCAATCGATGTGCTTTTTGTGATCTTCGACCGAATACACACTGTGAAAGGGGAACGGGGAAAACAAGGAAGTCCCCACTACGGCCTCGCGCATCCGGGCCACCTCCGGGGTGACCTTATCTCCTAAAAGGTGGCCGCCCAAGCCGGGCTTGGCCCCCTGGGCATATTTAAACTCGACGATCCTGACCCTTTGGATGGTCTCCTCCCGCACCCCGAAGAGACCGGTAGCCACCTGGGTGATGATATGATCATCATAGGGTTTAAGATCATCCGGGAACCCCCCCTCGCCGGTACAGCAGAAGGTCCCCCAGGCCGTGGCCGCCCGAACCCTGGAGAGAATGGCATTGATACTGACCGATCCAAAGGACATGCCCCCAAGGTAGAAGGGCACCGGCAGGGTGACGCGGGGTCGTTCATCGCCGGTACGGTTCAAGCTCCAGAGTCAGGGAAATCTCTTCCCCCGGGCCGTCTTTTGATTTTTCCGGGGGTAAGACCAAACGGAGTTTATCAAACCCACCCCCTGAATTCCCGGTCTTGTAGTTGAGCCCCTGATAGGGGACCTCGCCGGTCTCGGCCATATACCAGGTGCTGGCCAACAGATCGGCCGTCCAGCGGTTATCGCCCAGGACCTCGAAGGAGGGGTTGAGATTCAAGAGGATCGCCTCCTTGGGACACCGGGCTACACAGTAATATTCGTTCTTTTGACAGGCCGGACCGAGACAGAGATAATCCTTCTTCGCCTTGGGACGTTTTGATCCGGGTTGATAGACCCCGTGAGGACAAAGCTTGAGACAAAGGCCGCAATTGTCGCAATTTTTCTGGATGGAAATTCGAAATTTACCCAGGGGGTTGCGAAAACGGGTCGGCGTCGGTTTCACCTCGGGGGAAATGAAATCAGAGACAGGAGACATAAGTTAATTCCTTTTACCTAAGGGGAGGAAAATCTCCCTTTCCAGATCTTCAAAAAACATGGCCCGGCCCATTTCGCCCCGCAGACGCCGGGCTTCACGAATCCCCATGGCCCCCATGACTTCCAAAAGCTGGTTGTACCAGCCGGCGATGAGATTCCGGATGCGGGCCTGTCCCCGGGGAGGATAGATCTGGGCAATGTTGACCGGGCAGGGGATGCCTTCGGCGCACCTTCGACAGACCCGGCATTCCAAGGCGATCATCAGGGGGATATCCAGGGTGACGGCATCGGCCCCGCAAATGATCAACTTGGCCAGGTCTTCGGCCATGGCTACCCCGCCGCCGGCCAGGAGGGTAATTTGATCCCTGGCCCCGTTCCTGACCAGATGCAAATGGACCTCTTTAATCCGGTCTTTGATGAACATAGGGGAATCCCCCTGTTCCCGGCCGAATTCATCGGCGGTAAAATGGAGGATTTCCATCCCGGCCTCGGTCAGTTTTAAGGCCCGGTCCCGAGCTTTGGCGTTTAAAGGGATCCGGACGGCAATCACCGCTTCCGGATTCAGATCCTTAAGCCCTTTCACCCAGTTCTTAACCAGTGAGCCGTCGGGAATTTCGATCAACCGGAGCTTTTTCAGGACCGACTTGTCAAACCCCAGGGGATCCTCGGTCAGATAAAGCATCAGGTTGTTTAAGTAAGGCTTCAGGCTCGGGTGCCAATCTTTTTGGTCGATAACCGTAAAAGTCCCTATATTTTTGGCTGCTCGCAGCAAAGTATGATTGATGCGGTCCCGGGGCGGAGACCAGGGCAGGATGTCGAAAATGATCGGCAGAGGGATTTCCACGGAAGGGAAAGGAACGGACAAGAGGATTTCCCATATCGTCAAATTCCAGGGCCTGGTGCTTGCGCCCTAAATCGACCTGGGTGCTGATGTACTCGCGGCCATGGATCCCGTCACGGGTAGGTCGCACGATCTCCGACATGTCGGTCCACATGGCGTCAAAACCGGGTCCGGAGAAAGGTCCGCCATAACCGGCGCCGGAAACGGGTATACGGCCGGTCTCGGCCTGATACCAGAGCTTGGAGATGATCTCCGGGGTCCAGTAGTTGTCCCCCAGGTTTTTGTAATTGGGATTGAGGGCCTTATGGATCAGACGGTTCGGACAATTCTGTACACAGCGGAAACAGTCTTTGCACAAACTGTCCAGAGAATCGGACATGAAACGGGATTCGAGTCCCCGTTTATCATAGACCCCGTAAACACATTGCCGTTTGACGCATTGGGGACACTTTAGACAACCTTCTTCCCAGGCAATGACCCCGGAACGGATAACCGTCGGGAACCGGTTGGGCACCATGGCCGTATGGATATGGTATTTGGGTGGCATAATAAAACCTCGGCTATAAATAAAGGGTTCAAGGATTCAAGATCGAAGGTGCAAGGCACAAATTAAAACCTTCAAGAGAAAAACCTTATACCTTAAACCTTGTACCTTCTTTTAAATTGTTGGTCTCGGCAAGAAGGCCGGCTTGCTCCACAATCTGCGGTACCGCTTCTTCCCATTCAATGGCCATGATGTGGACCCCTTTGACCCCTTCTATTTCTCTAAGGGCCTGGACCGTCTCGACACTGATTTTAAGGCCTTCCTTCCTTTGTTCTTTGGCCGGGACCGCTTTCATCCGTCGGATTATTTCTTCGGGGATATCCATTCCGGCCACCTGACTCTTCATGTATTCGGCCATTTTGGCTGATTTTAAGGGAGTGATCCCGCCTAAAATAGATACTTTTTCATGAAGGCCCCGGTCCTGCACCTGAGTCATCCACTCTTTAAACCGGTCCAGATTGTAGATACATTGGGTCTGGATGAATTCGGCGCCGGCCTTGACCTTCTTCGCCATTCGAATCACCCGGTAAAAGAAAGGATCGGCAAAGGGGTTGGCCGCCGCCCCTACAAAAAGGTCCGGGGGCCGGGTCAGGGCTTCGCCGCCGATCACCTGGGCCTCATCCCTCATCCGTCGCACGGTTTGGATGAATTGTATCGAGTCCAGATCGAAGACCCCCAGGGCCTGGGGTTGATTGCCAAAGGACTGATGGTCCCCGGACAGACAGAGGATATTGCGGATCCCCAGGGCCGAGGCCCCTAAGACATCCGACTGGAGGGCGATCCGGTTGCGGTCCCGGGTGACCATTTGAAGCACCGGGTCAAGCCCTTCCTGTTTGAGCAAAGCACAGGCGGCCAGGCTGCACAGTCGGACCACCCCGGTTTGATTGTCGGTAACATTGACGCTATCCACCGAGCCCTTGAGGATCCGTGCTTTCTTAACGATGGCCTCAGGATCGGCCCCTTTGGGAGGACCGCACTCAGCGGTTATGGCAAAATGGCCGGCAGACAAAACCTTCTTGAGTTGACTTTCGGTTTTCATACCTGTTGATCCTCCCTGGCGATTTTTCTGAATCCCTTTCCCTGTCTTTTAGACCAGTCAGCCGGTTCATGGACTTCTTCCAGGAGATTTAACTGCCCCCTTTCTTCCAACCGGGTGATGATCAGGTCCCAGGCGCAGGGGGTCTCGGGATTGACCTCGCACTGGCCGGCCTGGGAGCCTCCGCAGGGGCCGTTAAAGATTTGTTTGGCGCAGCGGGTGACCGGACAGACGTCGGCGAATAGGTGGAGCCGGCACTGGCCGCAGCCCCGGCAGTTTTCCAACCAAAGCCCGGCCTCTTTGGTCTGTCCGAGGAAAAGGGTGTTTAAGGCCGGCAGGATCGGGAGGTTGGGAAAAACTTCGGCCACGGCCTGAACCCCGGCGCCGCAGGCTAAAGAGAGGACGGCGTCGTACTCGTCCGTGAGGCCGGTCAACTGGTCGATAAATTCATAGACACATTGACGTTCCAAAGTAATTTCCCGGGTTTCCAATTCCTTATTGGTCATTCGGGCGTCCATGCGCAGGGCCGAGGCCAGAAGCCCCGTTTCCTTTTCCCCACCGGCGGCACATTCGGCCACACAACTGCCACAGCCCACCACCAATATTTTTTTATAGGGCGAAATCATGGCGATGATTTCATCCAGAGGTTTTCTTTCTGCAGTTATCATAGGTTCTCTCCTATAAAAATTATAACCGGCTTAAAAGGGAACGACCTTTGGAAGGCAGTTCGATTAACAATTCCCGGGTTAAAAGATCGATCCGTTTGGGAAGGGGGGGATGGGTCGTTATCAGCACCAATCGATCGGGGTCCAGGCCGATTTCCTGAATCAACTTTTGGGCATAGATAAGTCTTTTCCTGGCCCGGATATTTCCATGCTGATAACGGCAAACCTTTTCAGGGCAGGTAATCAAATAAACCAGGTCCGCCCCGGCTTCAAAGGCCCGTAAGAAATGGAGGGACTCGATACGGCCGCTGCAGGGCAAAGGAAAGAATTTGACTCGGGAGCCCAATTCTTTTTCCAGAACCCGCCGATTCGCATCCTGATCAGGGTCTAACTGTTGACAAAAAAAGATGGAAACATTGACATCCAAATTGGTTATACTCATAATGCCCCTATTTGAGTCGAAACTGTTCTTATAGAATCTTCCCGATTTTGGGAGGAACCTATTTCCAAAGACATTCGGTCTTTCTTTAATATTGTTTTTCCCCTAATCCTTCACTACCAAGGGTTTTAACCAGGGATTTTAGCTTTAGGGAAAATCTGCAACCCGTAGGACAGACGGTTCAGAACAAACTGGACTGGTCTGGCAAAGTCTCTCGCGGCAGTATTCTTCAGCCTCAATATTACCAGCCAAAGACTATACAAAATAATTTTAAAAAATTCCATAAAAAAATATCCTCTCGGTCATTTTTCGATTTTTCAATCTTGATGAAAGATCTGATTGAAAATGGACCGGACCTTTTCCCTTATCTTTTTATAATGGTTCACAATATCCCAGGAAGGAATGCCGGCCTCTCCCAGGCCCATCAAATTCTGTTTGGCCGTCAGCATCAGCTCTTCCGGGCTGTAGGTCCGGGGGTCTTCTTTCCGGTCATAGAGGAGTTGGAGCCCATGGTCCAAAAGGGCCAGAAATTGAAAAGCCTCCCGTAATTGATATTGGAATTCATCGCTCAAATAGCCCTTATCCTTCAGGGCCGTTAATACCTTGAGGGTATTGGTTTGCCTAAACCCCGGATCGGCCTGGCCATAGATCCATTGGAGATACTGGGCGATAAATTCAATATCGGTCAGGCCGCCGTATCCCAATTTCGGATTGACCCGATCTTGATTTTCACCGGACCTCTCCTTTTCCATACGATACCGGAAATAGGCCATTTCCCCGCGGACTTGGGGTGAAGGCGGATGATGATAGAGAATCTCTTCGATCATCTCCTGAACCTGATGGCTGAGCTGAGGCGGCCCGAGGATGACCCGGGCCTTGAGCAAGGCCTGTTTTTCCCAATTTTGGGCCTGGTTCTGATAATAGTCACGAAAGGCCTCTAAGGTGACAATCAAGGGCCCAAAACTTCCGGAAGGTCTTAGACGGGTATCCACCGAATACCCCGGCCCTTCTTTCAGGGGCAGGGAAAGATAGGAAATAAGCCGTTGGGCCAGCCGGACCAAATATTCATGGTAGGTGACCCACTTTCTTTCTCCTTTACGCATGGCCTGAGAAGCGGGTGTGGAGGACTCCGTTAAATAAGGGGCCTTCAGGGAATAGACAAAGATCAGGTCCAGATCGGAAGCATAGCCCAGTTCCTGTCCTCCGAGCTTTCCCAGCCCCAGGATACAAAAAGGCGAGGGCAGGGAAGAGGCCGAACGATCGGGCTGGATGGGATGAACCAGTTCCTGCTTCAGGGTTTCTTCCGCCAGACGGGTCGTTTCGACCAGAACCTGGTCTGCCAAAAGGGTCAGTTTCTTGGAGGCCTCGCAGGAACCGAGCTTTCCGGCGATTTCTTCCAGGGCCGTTCCCAGAAAATATCCGCTTTTCCATCGTCTAAGATCAATGAGTTGATCCTCCGGCTCCTTTCCCCGCTCCCGGGTTTTCATAAAATGGAGAGACCCCTCTTCCAACCTGGGCTGGCCTATGGTTTTTTGGAGGGCCAGGTGGTCCATCATCTCCGGATTCTGGATGAATAATCGGCCCATCATGGCACTTTGGGCGAATAGATCGACGATCTCTTTGGCCAGGGCGCTTCTTTCCAAAAGCATGGAAAGTATGGCTGTCCGACCGCCGATACTTTGTAAGAACCGGTCAATCAAAGACAAACTTTGATCCGGGTTGACCGATTGCAGGCAATACCCTAAGAGTAAAGGATATAACTTGTTCAAAAAGTCCTTTTGCCGTACCGGCGATGAAGCGGACTTTCTGGTCCAGGTTTCTATGATTTCCCGCGCCTTGGTCCATTCTTGAAACCCCGCGACTTTTAATTCCTTTTCCCAGTCTAAGGGGACCTTTGAAGATCGAAAAAACCCCACCAGCCGGTCCTGAGAAATCGGGGAACTGGCCAATAAAAGATTCTCAAAAGCGATCCGCACTTTTGTTCGCACCCGATCCAATTCTTGCACCAATCCCTTTATAGGGTCCTCTTCCCGGTGCCGTTTAAGAGGCATCACCCGGGCGATCCCCTGCAGCGCCTCCGGCTGACGGGGGAGGCTGTGGGTTTGGCGCTGATGAACCATTTGTATCCGGTGTTCCAGGGTTCTTAAAAAAGTATAGGCTTGAGAAAGGAGTCGGCATTCTTCTTTCGGAATCACCTGAGCCCCCTTTAGTTTGACCAGGGCCTTTAAGGTATTCGGTTCCTGAATCGAGGGGACCTTTCCGCCGAAGATCATCTGCAAGGTTTGAACGATAAATTCGATTTCTCGAATTCCCCCGGGGCCGAGTTTGATATCATCCCCCTTAAGGAGGTGGGACTCGGTTTCGGTCAGGATCTTTTGTTTCATCGAACGGATTTCCGCCAGGACCGTATAATCGATAAATTTTCGGTAAACAAGAGGCCGGATCTCTTTTAAAAAAGCCTTTCCCAGGTTCATGTTTCCGCCCAGAGGACGGGCCTTGATCAGGGCCATCCGTTCCCAGGTCCTGGCCGAAGTCTGATAATATTCCAAGGCCGAATCCAGGGAAATAACTAGATCCGAGTCCTTGCCGCCGGGTCTAAGCCCCAGGTCAACCCGGAAGACATGATCTCCCTCTATGGATGCACCCATGGCTTGAATAACCCGGCGGGTGACGATCTGAAGATATTCTTTTTGCTCCAGGGGAGGAACCAAGCTCGCCGGGGAAGGCCGGTAAAGGAAGATCAGGTCGATATCCGAGCTGAAGTTCAACTCCAGACCGCCCAACTTTCCGAGGGCCAGGACAACCAGGCCTTCTTCAAGATCCGAAGGGAAGGGGGTGTTCTTAAAACCGGTCTGGTCATGAAGACAGAAGGTCAAGGCGGCTTGAAGACAAATCCGGGCCAGGGCGGAAAGGTTCTCCATGGTTTCTTTCAGGTCGGCCAATCCTTCCAAGTCTCGAACGGCGATGTGAAATATGGCTTCCTGTTTGAAATGACGCAAAAGGAGACAAAAGGTTTGAAAATCTTTAATCCCGGCCAGCTTCTCTTTAAGGCCTTCGGCTATCCGGGCAGGCGATTTCCTTTCCAGGTATCCACCCTGGTCCAGGACCTTCTTGACCAACAAAGGGTGCAGGCCCATGATGTGGGTGAGATACGGAGAAAAGGCCTCTATTTTTCGTTGGAGTTGTTGACCTTCTTCAGTCATGACATTAAGGATTCAAGGGGTTGAGGGTTCAAGGATTCAAGGGTTTAAAAATTATTCTAATAGCTCTGTTCACTTGAATCCTTGCCCCCTCGCATCCTTGAACCCTGATTTTTGTTTAGATATCAAAGTACAGCATAAATTCATGCGGGTGGGGTCTTAACCGCACGGGATTGACCTCGGACTCGGTTTTATACTCAATCCATTTTTCAATGACATCCGGGGTAAAGACGTCCCCTCGGAGTAAGAACTCATGGTCCTCCTTAAGGGCATTTAAGGACTCTTCCAAAGAACCCGGGGCGGACGGGACATTGGCCAATTCTTCCGGGCTCAGACCGTAAATATCCTTATCCAATGGTGCTCCAGGATCAATCCGGTTTTCGATCCCGTCAATGACCGCCATCAGGACGGCGGAAAAGGCCATATAGCCGTTGCAGGAGGGGTCCGGGGTCCTGAATTCCAACCGCTTGGCCTTAGGAGAGGCCGAATACATGGGGATGCGGATGGCGGCACTGCGGTTCCGGCTGGAATAGGCCAGATTCACCGGGGCCTCAAAACCGGGGACCAGGCGTTTATAGGAATTGGTGGTGGGATTGCAAAAGGCACACAAGGCCCGGGCATGCTTTAAGATGCCGCCGGCCCCATAAAGGGCATCCTGGCTCAACCCGGCGTATTTATCGCCGGCGAAGAGCGGTTTCCCGCCTTTCCAGAGGCTGACATGGGTATGCATGCCGGAACCATTATCGGCGAATAAAGGCTTGGGCATAAAGGTGACGGTTTTGTTATTTCTTTTGGCCACGTTTTTTAAAACGTATTTAAACCACATGAGCTGGTCGCCCATCTTGACCAGGGGCCGGAATTTCATATCGATCTCCGCCTGGCCGGCCGTGGCCACCTCATGATGCTGGGCCTCTATTTCTATGCCCAGTTGCTCCAGGACCAAGACCATGTCGGTCCGCAGGTCCTGCTGGCTGTCTGTGGGGGAAACGGGGAAATAGCCTTCCTTGTGTCTTGGTTTGTAGCCCAGGTTGGGAGATTCCACCCGGCCGCTGTTCCAGATCCCTTCCACCGAATCGATCTCGTAAAAGGCAAAATTGGACCCGCCGTCAAAACGGATATCGTCAAAGATAAAGAATTCGGCTTCGGGACCGAAAAAAGCCGTATCGGCCAGACCGGTAAACTTGAGATAGTTTTCTGCCTTGCGGGCGATGTTTCTGGGGTCCCGGCTATAAGCCTCCTTGGTGATCGGGTCGACAATATTACAGATCAGACTCAAGGTGGGAATGGCCATGAAAGGGTCCATTACCGCCGTATCCGGGTCCGGGATTACCAGCATGTCACTGGCATGGATGGGCTGCCAGCCCCGGATGCTCGAGCCGTCGAAGCCGAAACCGCCTTCAAAGGAATCTTCATCCAGTTCGTGCAGAGGGACGCTGAAATGCTGCCAGATACCGGGAAAATCCAAAAATTTTAAATCCACCATCTTAGCCTTGTTTTTCTGGGCAAAGGCCAGTACTTCTTTTGGGGTCATTAGTCCTTCCTCCTTATGCTTATGTTGATTTTAAGGCAAATAGAATTGCCTTTTGTATTTCCTCTAATTGTTCTCGGTCGTAAATCTTCTGACCATCCAGGTCGGCCACATAAAAGACGTCCACCACCTGGTCCACTTTGGTTGAAATCTTGGCAAAATGGATATTCAGTTCGGCATCCGAAAGGGTCTTGGTAATGGTATAGAGCAGACCCAGCCGGTCCTGGGTATAGATTTCCAGGATGGTATAAAAATCCGATCCATGGTTGTCGATCAGGACCCGGTTTTCGAGGGCCATGATCGGCCCGGGAGAAATCTTAAGCATGGGTTTTTTCTGGGCCAAACGATAATCCAGGGACAGTTTTCCTTCGATGGCCTTGGATAATTGTTCATAAACCTTATCCCAGGTCTCCTCTTCGAACAGGGGATCCAAAGGAGGGTTGACCTGAAAAATATCCAGGGCGATCTTATCCGACCGGGTAAAAATATGGGCCCCCAGGATGTTGATATTATTTAAAGCCAATACACCGGTCAATCGGGAAAAGAGTCCCGGCCGATCATGACAACAGATAAAAATTTCGTAAATTTCTTCTTTCTTTTCCACCTGCCAGAGAAACGGTTTTCCGTCCAACTGGCGGAGTAGTCGCAGGTGCTGGGCGATTGATTCCGGGGATAGGGAAAGAATGTAGGAATGGGGCATCCCCTCCAGAAAGGTCAGGGCCTCCTTGGCGGGGATCTCTTTTTCGACCAATTCCAGGATCTGACGTTTGGAAGCCTCTATGGCCTACGCCGGAGGCCAGCTCTCCTTTTTCGAGGATATGGAGGAGCTTAAAAAACAGCTCCCTGAGCAGCATGGATTTCCAATTGTTCCAGGCCTGATGGCTGGTGGCCAAGGAATCGGCATAACTCAATAAATAGAGCATCTTTAAGGTTTGAGAATCCTGGATCAATTGGGCGCAGCGAACGATCAGATCTTCATCATTTAAATCCCGGAGCAGGGCCGTCTCAACCAACAAGAGGTGGTTCTTGACCAGAAAAGAAATCGTGTCCGGCCGTTCGGGAAGGCAGTTTGAGCCTTTCGGCGATCCCGGGGATCATCAAGGCCCCTTGTTGGGCATGGTTTTTACCCTGTCCTTTGCCCAGATCATGGAGCAATCCGGCCAAATAGAGGGCGGGAAAATCTTCGACCTCCCCCCAGATGCCGTATAGTAAGGGTTCTTCTTTCAGATAGTATCCTTGACCGATCCTTTTTAATTCCACCAGGGTCAGGAGAAGATGAATATCCACGGTGTAAACATGATAGGTGTCAAACTGGGTCCGGCAGACGGTGGCTTTAAGCTCCGGGATGTATTCGGTCAACAGCCCGGTCTGCAGCATGGTCTCCAATAATTCCCGGGAAGTTTTTAAATCGCCGATGATCTCCAGGAATAACCGGCTGACTTCTTCGGATCGTTGAAAATTCTCATCCGCTAAAAACAGGCATTGCTTGATCAGACGGATGGTCTCCTGGCTCAGACGGGCCTCTTTCTTCAGGGCATACCAGAAGATCTTCATCAGGAGCGGCGGATTGTCCGTCAGGACCTTGGCCGAATCCAGATAGAGCCTTCCCTCGACCAGATAGATCCCCGGCTCCAGGAGCTCCCGGTGCTTTTCCCCCTTCTGTTCCCGCTCGGCCATGTGTTCAAAAAAATTCTGATGAATGGTCCGGATCCCCTGCAAGTGTTGATAAACTTCCTGCATGAAGACTTCGACGGGCAGGATATCTCCCTTGGCCCTGACCCCGGACCATTCGGCCATGGCTTCCTGAAATTCGAAAGAGAGCCGGTCATCTTTTCTTCCGCCCAGGAAATGCAATTGGTTGCGGAGACGATGGAGATAATCGTGAGAATCGGAAAGGACTTTCCGGTCCCCTT
>CAVYLJ010000026.1:0-47731 GCA_963769305.1 uncultured delta proteobacterium
AACACTTGGAAAACTCTATGGTATCGGCGTAGGACCCGGGGACCCGGAATTGATGACCATCAAGGGGGCCAAGCTCCTTTCAGAGTGCCGGATGGTCTTTGTCCCCAAATCCCGGGAAGAGCGGGACAGTGCTGCTTTGAAGATCGCCGGTCCGTTTTTAGGCCGGGATTCCCAGGTCATGGAATTGATGTTTCCCATGATCACCGATCCCAAGGCACTTTCCGATCATTGGGATGAGGCGGCCCAAAAAATCGCTGACTTTCTCCTGGAAGGGCATGACTGCTGCTTCCTGACCCTGGGCGATCCCTTGCTCTATTCGACTTATATCTATCTTTTACGTCATCTGCGTCAAAAGATTCCTGATCTTACGGCCCTGACCGTACCAGGGGTAAATGCCTTCAGCGCGGCCGCGGCCCTGACCGAATTTCCGGTGGGCGAGGCCAAGGCACCGGTGACGATCATCCCCACGGCCGATGACCTGGCCATGGTCGAACAGGCCCTGGAAAAGGGCGGGACGGTTGTTTTGATGAAGATCGGAAAACGTCTGGCCAAGATTCTGGACCTTTTGGAAAAGCTGGGGCTCATGGATCAAGCCGTTTTTGTGGCCCGGGCCGGGCAAGACGGACAGCGGATCGAAACCGATTTGCGCCGGTTGAAGGCAGAGGACCCCGAGGCCGGGTATCTTTCTATCATCCTGGTCCATGCCGAAGGAAAGGAAAAATCATGAAGGTCCATTTTGTGGGCGCCGGCCCTGGAGACCCTGAGCTGTTGACCGTTAAGGCCGAGAAACTTTTAAAAAATTGTCAGTGCTGCATCTATGCCGGTTCCTTAGTCAGTCCCGAGGTCCTTCGGCTGTTGCCGGAAAAGGCCCAAAAATATGACTCAGCCGGATTATCTCTGAAAGAAATTATTGCCCTATGCCTTCAGGCCAAGGACCAGGGTCTGGACGTCATCCGTCTCCATTCCGGAGACCCCTCTATCTATGGGGCCATCCGGGAACAGATGAATGAGTTGGATAAGTTGGATATCGACTATGAGGTTGTTCCCGGTGTCAGTTCCTTTCAGGCCGCTGCTGCCGCTTTAAAGACCGAACTCACCGCACCGGAAAAGGCCCAGACCATCATCCTGACCAGAACCTCCGGACGCACACCCATGCCCAAGGAGCAGGAACTGGATGCCTTGGCCCGTTTGAAGGCCACGTTGTGCATCTTTCTTTCCATAGACCGCCTGGATTCCATCGTTCAAACCCTGGTCCCCTATTATGGGCCGGATTGTCCGGCCGCCGTCGTCTACCGGAGTTCCTGGCCGGATCAACAAATCATCCGGGGGACCTTGCTGGACCTTCCGGAAAAGGTGCGCTCAACCGGAATCCGAAAAACAGCCCTGATCCTGGTGGGACAGGCCTTGGCCCGGGATATTCCGGCCTCCAAGCTTTATGACCAGGGATTCAGCCACGGCTTTCGCCAGGGGAACCAGTCATGAAAGTGGCCTTGATCAGCCTCTCAAAGGAAGGGGCTGCCTTGGTCTTTTATCTAAAGAAGGCCTTGCCCGAGGGAGAGGTCTTTTTACACCGGCAGGTCTCATCGGAACTGCCGGCAAAGCGATTTGACAGCATTATGACCCTGACCAAAGAGATTTTTTTCCAATATGAAGGGTTAATCTATGTGATGCCGGCCGGGGTCGCGGTCAGGAGCCTGGCCCCCTATCTTCACCATAAAACCCAAGACCCGGCAGTGGTGGTGGTGGATGTGGGCGGGAGATTCGCCATAAGCCTGCTCAGCGGCCACGAGGGCGGGGCCAACGATCTGGCCCTTTTAGTCGGCAACATCCTGGGGGCCGAACCGATCATCACCACCTCCACCGAGGCCCTTAAATCAGTGATCGTCGGGATCGGCTGCCGACGGGGTGCCGGGGCGGAAGCAATTATGACAGCCGTGCTAAGACCGCTCTTGAAGGAAAGCGCCGTGGGAATCGACCAGGTCCGTTATCTGGCCTCGGCCGACATCAAGTCCGATGAAAAAGGCCTTATTGAAGCGGCCAAAGGGTTGGAGATTCCCTTGCGGTTTATCGCTTCCCAGGAGATACGCACAACCATCAAAGCCTTTGAACACTCGGAGTTTGTAAAAAAGAAAGTCAATCTGCCGTCCGTGGCCGAAGCCTCGGCTTTATTGGCAGGAAGGAGGACCCAATTAATTCTACCCAAGAAGATCTTCAACGGGGTGACCATCGCCATCGCCAGGGAAAACTTTTTGTGGTCGGCATCGGTCCCGGAGGACCGTTAGACCGAACCCTTCGGGCCGAGAAGGCCATCGGACAAAGCACCATTGTCGTGGGTTATGCCCGTTATCTGGAGCTGATAAAAGACCTGACTCCGGGCAAGGAGATCATCTCCTCCGGGATGCGTCAGGAAAAAGAACGCTGTCTGATCGCCCTTAGGCGGGCCCAGGAAGGAAGCCAGGTTTCCCTGATCTCCTCCGGGGACCCCGGTATTTACGGCATGGCCGGCCTGGCCCTGGAGCTTTCTGCCGCGGAAGGAATGGACGTCCCCATTGAAATTGTTCCCGGTGTCTCGGCCTCGAACGCCGCGGCGGCCCGAGTTAGGCGCCCCGATCATGCTCGACTATGCCTCCATCAGTCTGAGTGATCTGCTGGTTCCCTGGGAAACCATTCTGAAGCGGCTTGGACGGCCGTGGCCCAGGCCGACCTGGTGGCGGTTCTTTACAATCCCAAGAGCAAAAAGCGGATAAGGCAATTGGAAGAGGCCGTCGACCTCTTTAAAGGCTTCCGTCCGGGGACCACGCCGGTAGGGATCGGCACGGCCATAGGAACCGAAGAGGAACGTTTTATTTTAACCGATCTGGCTCATTGTTTGGAATTTGATATATCCATGAGGAGTATTCTCATCGTGGGGAATAAATCTTCTATAAACCTGAAGGGCTGGTTTATTACCCCAAGGGGTTATGCCCTATGATCCTGCTTCTGGGAGGAACCAGCGAATCCGTTTTCCTGGCCTCCCGCTTGGCCGAGCAGGGATATCCGGTCCTGGTCTCAACGGCCACGGATATTCCCCTGGACTTTGAGAATCATCCCTTGATAACCAGAAGACAATGGTGATCCTGAATGAAGAGGAATTGATCGATCTGGTTCGTTCCCAGGGCATCCGGGCCATTGTCGATACCACCCATCCCTATGCCCAACAAATAAAAACCCTGGCCCAAAAAATAGCCAAGATATTGGACATTCCCTATTTTTTATGGGACCGTCCGGCAGTGGTCCCCAGGGATCAGGGTTTTTTATTCGCCAAGGATCATGAAGAAGGGGCTTGCCTGGCCTTTTCCATCGATAAGACCGGTATTGCTGACCACCGGGTCCCGTAATTTAGAGCCCTATGTTCGAAGGAGCAGACAAACCCAGATCCCTCTATGGGTCAGGGTCCTTCCCCAGACCAATTCATTAGAGGCCTGTCGCCTTGCGGGTATTCAGAAGGATCGTATCCTGACAGGGCGAGGGCCTTTTTCATTTGAAGAGAATAGAGGGGTGATCAAAAAATATTCCATAGGGGTCCTGGTCACCAAAGACAGCGGTCTTCCCGGCGGTGTCTTGAACAAGTTGGAGGCCGCCAGGCTGGAACATTGTCAGGTAGTGGTCATAGAACGGCCCGAAGGTCTGTCGGGAAAAAGATTTCAACGGATGGAAGATTTGCTGGTAGCATTAAGCCCATAGTATGCAGGTCCAGAGGTATGGAAATATCGAAGATCGAATGATTGAATGTTGAAGGATGGAAAGACAAAGCACTTCATGATTCGAAACTCGATGTTCGGTAATTCGTTATTCGTTTATTTTGAACTCAATCATTCTTTTGAAGTTTTCGTCGTGAGCGCCTATCAATTTGCCCTGGCCTATCTTCTGGATCTGGCCTTGGGCGATCCAAAATATTTTCCCCATCCGGTTCGGGGAATCGGATTTTTAATTCGGGTTTTTGAAAAGATGCTGCGATGGCCCTCTTCCCGGCCCTGTCTGGGAAAAGGCGGCCGGTTGTCTTCTGGCCCTTGGTTTACCGGCCGGAATTTTTCTGGCACTTATTGGTTGATTGAATGGGTAAAAATAATTCATCCCTGGGCCGGGTCTCTGCTCATTATTGTCCTGGCCTACACTACTTTGGCCACCCGTTCCCTTCATCTCGAAGCGGCCCGGGTGGTGAAGGCCCTGAAAGATGGCCGGGTTTCCGAGGCCAGAAGAAATTTAAGCCGCATCGTCGGGCGCGACACCGAACAACTGACTTATCCGGAGATCCTTAAGGCGGTCCTGGAGACCCTGGCGGAAAACCTTTCCGACGGGATTATCGCCCCTCTGTTCTATCTCCTTCTGGGAGGGGTGCCTTTAGCCATGGCCTTTAAGACGGTCAGCACCCTCGATTCCATGGTGGGTTATAAAGACAATCGCTATCTTCACTTCGGCTGGGCCTCGGCCCGCCTGGATGACTTGTTTAATTATATCCCGGCCCGAATCACCGGTTTCTTGATTTGCCTCCTGGCCTGGCCCCTTGGTCTTTCCTTCGAACAGGCCTGGCGAATTCGTCAGCGGGACGGTGGCAAATCCGAGAGCCCGAACGCCGCCATACCGGAAGCCGCCTTGGCCGGGGCCTTGCAAATCCAATTGGGGGGGCCGGCTTTTTATGAGGGAGAGAGGTGCGAGAAACCCTTTTTGGGAGACGACACGACGGAGATTACCTTGGCGGATTATAAAAAAACGGTTATGATTATTTATGGCTCATCTCTGGTTATGGCTTCATCGGTTTTTGGCTCTGCGACTCCTCTGGGATTGGAATACCAAGTAAGGTATATCGCCGAGAAGTCAAGCCATTCCCACGTGACAGCGTTTTTTGCAAATCAGATACTTCACTCGGTCTGCCTCCATTCAGGGAATTTATCGATCATGACTGTTCATCTGATAGTTTACGATTTGCAAAGCCCGGGCGGGAAACGGCATCGCCTCGCCGCTATTTCTTGAACAGCACTCGCGTTCCGGGCTTCACCAGGCCGGCAAGCTTCAGCGCATCCCAGTTGGTGAGCCGCACACAGCCGTGCGACTGCGTGCGCCCTATCTCTGACGGCTCCGGGGTGCCGTGCAGACCATAATGCTCCTTGGAGATGTCGATCCACACAAGCCCGACGGGATTGTTGGGCCCGGCGGGGATCGTGGCTTTCGAATCCTTCGGATCCGCATTCCAGAAAAGGTGGGGATTATAATGGAAAGTCGGGTTGAGCCGTACGCCATTGACCTTCCACTTGCCGATCGGGAGCGGGTCGTGCTTGCTGCCGGTGGTAACGGGCGCGTAGAATATGATACGGCCGCTTGCGTCGGTGACGGTGAGCGCAGACGTCCTCTTGGTGACGGTTACGACGACATTCGGCTTGGATCGCACGGGCTCCCGGGCAGGTGCTTCATTGGGTGCGAGCTGCTCCGGCGGTTTCTCCACGGAGGGCTTCGATATCAAAGCCGGTATCACCATGGCTTCTACGTTCGGAACATTAATCTCCTCACCTTCGACAAAATGGGCGTCGGGGTTCAGTCGCTGCAGAAAGGCCGGTGTACTGTGAAAGCGCTCTGCAATTTCTTCGAGGAGCGACGAGTACCCAAGGGCGGAAAGAGATGCCTGCTGCATCATGTCGGAAGGGATCGTTACGAAGGGACCCGCTGCGTCTTCGGGGGTGATGCGGTAGCGAATGACCGGCTCTATCGCCAGTTCCTGATTGCCCTGTTTCTGAAAGATGGCAAGGGCCTTCTTCGTGTTGGGGCCCATGCGCCCGTCGATCACGCCGGGCGAGAAGCCTGCTCGATCGAGCATGACCTGCACCCGGAGTACTTTGAGATACGCTGGAGGTCGAGGGGCGGCGGAGGCTTGGGCAAGGGCCAGGACCGCGATCATCATAAAGAAAAAGGGGATGGGGGACGCGGTGCAGGATCCCCGGTACATCAAAACTTGATTTCCTATGCATGTTTTCAATGTTTGTCACTTTTTCACTTTGGGATTGGGCAAGGAGCCTTATAATGGACAGCCCACGCTCGGAGCTCAACCCACCATCGCATACTTTTACGAATAAAGGCCTTTTTGCCGCCGAAAAAAATTATTATAGACCTGCTTTATAGGGCTGATGTGGCGGCATTCTTTGCTAAATCATATGCTTCGCATGGCCTGACCCCATTTAAACGACTGTTCCGATGGAGACCATAGTCACAACAGCAGGAAGAAATTAACAAATCATTTTATAATCCTGGCGCCGATGGCCTTCAGAAACTCGTCGCTCGTTACGACCGTTGCCTGCCACGGGAATACCTTCTCTATGAGTACTCGGTTCACTTCGGAATCGCGGTCGGCACAGGCATCGGATACTACCGCCAGCGAGTAATCCATGTCGGCGGCCCAGCGAACGGTTGATAAAACAACGCCGCTCGTCGAGATCCCGAACAATACCAGTTTGTTGATATTCTTTGACCGGAGTATGGTGTCCAGGTCGGTTGTAAAAAAAGCTCCGACCCGGCGCTTTGTAACTACAATATCGCCCGGCTGTGGCGCAACCCTCGAATCTATTTCTGCACCCGGTGTGCCTTCTACGAGCCGGCCTGATTGTTTCAAACCGCTGAATAGTTTGTTCTGCAGATTGACCTCGGGGTAGCCCTCTCGAAACCGAACGACGACATAGATGATCTGAATTTTTGCTCGCCGCGCTTCCTTGAGTATCATGTTTGCCCTTTCGATTAGCGGGCCCCGGACGTCTTCGGGAAGCATGCCCACGATATCATTTTCATAGTCCATGATGAGCACGGCTGTTTTCCCGGGATTAATGGTAAATCCCGGCTCAATCATAACAGCAGTACTGCCCTGGAAAGGCGCTTTCTTCGTATCCTGCTTATCGAGACCGAAAACATTCGTTCCAAAAAGGGCCAGAAGCAAAATGAGTAATGACATACGAGCGATTGATCTCATCAAATCCTCCTGTTTTGGGTTAAGATATAATGCTCCATAAGTTTACGACGTCGGCTAATTGGTGGCTATAGGATGTCCCTTTGATTCTGTGTATCTCCAGGTATTGACCAATGCGGCGTTGACCCATGATACGAAGTTTGCGGACGAACGGCCCGGGCAAGGCAAGGGACGTCGGTATTCGATGGCCTGGTCAGAGATGCTGCGGCGGACCGGCCGGGACATGGACCCGATAGGGGCGACGCCACAGGCGCGCCAACGTGGACGGCTTAGCGGGAGCCGCGTCTATCGGCGATGCGGTGGAGCCGTCTGTTATGCCTTTTTCGTTTTTCAGCAAACTCTCATCAAGGAAAACCTCGTGTACGCCTTCGGGCAGTTTTCCAGGAGCAAGTCCCAACGCCGCATGAAGCAACTGGGTCGCACCCTGCCATTCCAACTCCGGGCTGGCCCGTTTACATCATTTGCATTGATGAAATAGAGGAAGACCAGATGACTCGGCAATCGATTCAGTTTTCGGAAGAGGAAGTGAAGTGCCAGCCGATTCGCGTACTGGTCGTCAAGAGCTTCCCGACCATTCTGCCGTGGCTTTCGGGGCATGGAACCGTCGTGCTCGGCAAGACTCCGCTGAATCAGTTCTAAAGACGTTAAACTTGCCTTGGTTTCAGGTGACGCCAGCCTCTCGCGATGTGCGCTTTGGCCTCCACAAGGATAAGTTCGCCCGAAATGGTTCTCGGCTGATGCGTCCCAGACTGGGCCTCGCCTCGGCCAGAAATCGCTCAGTTTCCGGTAATTCAACGACTGAACGCCACCCGACGCAATGCCTCCATGTCGCGATACTCTCTGAACTGATAAGCGAGAAGAGGAGACACCCATTGGATTGTATCATTTAGGGGGCAATCAAGTGCCCCCTTGAACGCACAATCAATGATCGCTCGATGCTTATCGATGGAGACCTGAAGCCATCGCTGATTTCCTGCGGCAGCGAACTCGGTTCTATTTCCTCCGATCTGGCTTATTTTCTCTTTCGGCATAACGTTTTGGCTAACCGGCGCGCGAAAGGAGGCGAAGCCGACTGAAGCGCGTCCGGTCGAGCGGCGTGTTCGGCCCGACCGTGTTAGATGTCGGGCCTGAGCTTACTCTTGCCTGACTATATCGACCGAGATCTCCACTGCCGGAATCGTTCCTCTGTTCTCAAGCCAGTGTGTGGTGTTCCTATCCTCGGGCCAGCCCACTCCCGGCCCATAGTCCGTAGCGACTCCATTTCGATGGTCAGTGATCGTTCCTTGCAGTATGTAGACGGTGCCTGGTCTGTCTTTATGGTCGTGAATCGGGCCGAAGACGCCTCCAGGCTCGATGGTCACCATACGCATTCGAAGTTGGCGCCCTGCCATGCCCTCGATCTCAGGGCCAAGGTCAACCGTTGCAAGTAACTTCACCGTAACACCTTTCGTCTCAGGTGCCACCTGTTCGTTGCTCATCGTGCTTGTCCTCCTCTTTTGTACTTCCAGGGCCTAACAATATATTGAATAGTTTCCTTTTAATATCAGGAAGTTCCGGGATTGTCAATGTAAAATCAGGATTTTCCTAACAAAAACATCTGATATTATTACATGAACAGAGTTGTTCCATATCTAATTTATGTCTCTTAAGGGTTAATTGTTAAATGCCGATGCTGCCGGTTTATCCAGAGGAGAACATTATGAGACCGAGTAAACTGCCATATGGAAAACAGCAGATCAATTGGTGAAAAGGGCGGATGGCATGAGCCGGGGATTTTGGGGAATTGATATCGGAGAGGTGTCCCTCCTAAATGGTTGAGATTTTATCAGGATAAAAAATGGTATTGACAGGTCAATTTATTATGACTATTATAGTCACTAAATTTTGAGTGCGAGGAAAAGTGAAAATAGCGGCTGTCTCCAAATTAAAAGCCCATTTAAGTGACTATTTAAACCAGGTGAAGGCGGGGTCCGAGATCTTGATCACTGACCACGGAAAACCAGTGGCTCGGTATAGTCCCCCTTTTCCCGCCAAAAAAATCCAAGGCGATCTCAGGCCAAAATAGAAAAGCAGGGCTTAATTAAATTGGGATCGGGAAAACTCCCAAGGATTTTTGGGTCATATCCAGGCCGGAGGACCCCAAAGGACTTATCCGTTCGGCCCTCCTGGAGGAGCGGAAGGAAGGTCGGTGAAATTCTGGGATTCTTCAGCCATCATTCCTCTCTGCCTCAAAGAACCCTGGTCTGAAACCATAACAGGCCTGATTAAAGCCGATGAAGATATGATGGTCTGGTGGGCGACACGAGTTGAATGCCAGTCTGCTTTAGCCAGGAGGAGGCGGGAAGGGGTGCTTTCTCCGGAAGAGGCGATCAAAGCAACCGCTATTCTTAACATCTTATCTGCCGAATGGTCAGAGGTCCAACCCGGTGAACGTCTTCGACAACGGGTGGAGAGACTTATAATGGTTCATCCTCTGAGAACGGCGGATGCCTTCCAACTTTCAGCCGCCTTAATATGGGCGGAAGAATCCCCCAAGGACCAAGTGATCGTTTGCCTTGATCATAATTTACGGGCGGCGGCCCACAAAGAGGGGTTTACCGTTTCCCCCGAAAAATTCTAAAACCTCCGGAGCATGCCTGTGTCGTGAGCTGATTCGAAAATGGCAGCCATGTCCCTCTATGGTATAATTACCTGGCAGACTCAATGAATAATTGATAGGGTAAATCATGGAACGTCTAATTCGCAAAATGTCTTTGGAAGAATTGGTCGGACAGCTTTTTATGGTCGGCTTTGAAGGGACCAAGTTCAATACTGATCTTTCCTATTTTTTAAAAAAATTGCACATCGGCGGGGTGATTTATTTCAAGCGAAATGTTCAAGACCCCTTTCAATTGGCCGAGCTGTCCCGGTCGCTGCAGGAAAGGGCCATGGAAATTTCTTCCATTCCCCTCTTTATCTCCATCGATCAGGAAGGAGGTCCGGTGGCCCGTTTGGGACCTCCTTTTACCCAGTTCCCTTCGGCATCGACCATGGCTTCTTCCGAAGATCCGGAGGAGTGGATCCGTTATTTCGCTCAAACCCAGGCGCAAGAGCTGAAGTTGGTGGGGATCAATATGGATTTGGCCCCGGTCTTGGATGTTAATACGAAGGGTCCAGAAGGGTTGATGGCTGACCGTTCCTACGGTTCCGATCCCGCTCAGGTGGCCAGGCTTGGGGCCTTATGTATAACCGAATTGCAGCAGGCCGGGATCATAGCCTGCGCCAAGCATTTTCCGGGGATCGGGGACACGGACCTGGATTCCCATCAGGACCTGCCCATTCAACTGAAAGATAAAGCCGAATTGGAGAGGGTCGAATTGGTACCCTTTAAGGAGGCGGTCAAAATCCAGCCGGGGGCGATTATGGTTTCCCATGTTAAATATCCGGCTTATGATCTAAAGCACCCGGCCAGCCTATCCCCGGCCGTCATTACCGGACTCCTGCGCCAGGGATTGGGATATGAGGGGCTGGTCATGACCGATGACCTGGAAATGGGGGCGGTCAACCGGCATTATGAGCTTGAAGAGACCCTGTTTCTGGCTTTTAGTGCCGGAGCCGATTGTTTATTGATCTGCCATGACCCGGAAAAGATAGAAAGGGGCTATTTCTATTTGTTGAATAAAATAAAAAAGGGGGCCATTTCCGAAGAATGGTTCAAAGACAGCCTAAAGCGCATCCTTTCCTTAAAACAGAAATTTCTTCAGCAATTCCTGCCAAAGACCGATAAAAAGATAAAAGAATATTTTTTGGAAAAGTAACCCTCTCCGCCTTCCCCTCATTGAGTGGGAGGGCTGGCTTGGCTATGGGATCGATTCCAATCGGGATAAGACTTCCCGCAGGTCTTCCGGCAGTTCGGAGATACAGGTAATCGGTTCCCGGGTGACCGGATGAGGGAGGGAAAGACGATGGGCATGGAGGAAAAAACGTTCAGGGGGGAGACCTAATTTTTCACCGGATTCCCCTCCATAAAGGATATCTCCCGCAACCGGGTGGCCATGGAAGGCCAGGTGGGCGCGGATCTGATGGGTCACCCCCGTAATTAACTTGACATCGACCAAGGTATGGTGGGTATATTTTTTTAATGGCTGGACCTGGGTTATGGCTTGATAGACTCGGCCTCGGTACTTTTCCCCGGAGTCTTGAATCACTTTCATCTTTCGCTTATCCCCGGAATCATGGGCCAAGGGAAGGGAAAGGACCAGCGGACCTTGAAGGACCCCTTCAACCAGGGCTTGATAGGTCTTTTCCCATTTTTTAGCTACCAGGTCTTTCTTGAGCTGCACCCAGGCTCTCTGCTCCAAGGCGGCCACCAGTAAACCGGATGTCCCGCTGTCCAGGCGGTGGACCAAGCCGGGTTCCAGGGGTTTGTTTCCAACACCGATTGTCTGCGGCCAGTTAGAGACCAGGGCATTGGCCAGGGTCCCGGTCTCAAAAGGGCTGAGGGGATGAGTGGGCACCAGGCCGGGTTTTTCAATAATCAGAAAGGTCTGATCTTCAAAAAAGACCGAGGGCATGGGTGCCTGATCGGGAACCGGGAACGAATTCCATGATCCGGGGATCTCAACTTCCAGGTGATCTCCCGGGGAAGCTCTGAATCCCTTGGAGACCGGCCGTCCATTGATTCGAACCCCGCCCCCGGGAAAAAGGTCTCTGATTATGCGGCGTGAAAAGTCGGGCAGATTAATTTTTAACCAAACTTCCACCCGAACGGCTCCGGCTGAGTCTTTCGGAATCAGCCATTGGAACCGTTTGGGGGTACAGCCAGGTTTTGTTTTACTCAAGGGTTAAATGCCGAGGAGGTCAGGTTAGTTAGGAGGCTTTTTAGTGCCCTTTCCCTTTCAAACCCCACAGGTTTGGCAGGGAAAGAGAGGCCCTAAAAATTAAAGCAGGTGGCTAAAACCTGAAGGATCGTTTGCCCAATCATCGGTTGTATAGATTGGCCTTTCGTTTTCGGCGGGCGGCTTCCCGCTGTTTTCGTTTTTTCTTGACGCTTGGCTTTTCATAGAACTCTCGTTGCTTGAGTTCCTTCTTCAGGCCATCCATCTGCATTTTTTTCCGTAACAGCTTTATGCCCGCCTCAATGTTGTTGTCCTTGACAATCACATTGATGGACATCCTTTATAACACCCCTTTCTAATGGGAATATAAAAATCGAGGCATTTTTTAATGCCTGCAAGAATCCTCTCCGTCTGTTTAAAATTTGGTTAAGGATAAAAATAAAAATATATCAAAAAAAAAAGATAAGTCAAATCATTTTTTTAATCTTATAAAACCTATTTTAAATAGATGAACTTCAACCCGTTTAAAACTTTGGAAAAGTTCCCTTTGGATTCTGACGGTCCTTGAATTTAAAATCGTTGAAAACCGAATTGAATCAGACCCCTTCGGGGATCGACCCTATAGAACGATTTAAGGGCGGACTAATATTTATCTTGACAAAAAAGTCGTATCCAGCATAAAAATTTATACAATCCATTATCCGAGGATTATTCCTAACTCGGGTGGATACCAAAACTAATTCAATTTAATCCAAACCTATTGGGTGCATTTTTTCTCTTTTTCCCCGATTCGCTGAAGATGAATTACT
Organism: uncultured delta proteobacterium; assembly: GCA_963769305.1. Classification (GTDB taxonomy): domain Bacteria; phylum Desulfobacterota; class RBG-13-43-22; order RBG-13-43-22; family RBG-13-43-22; genus RBG-13-43-22. The sequence goes on from CAVYLJ010000026.1 coordinate 12,612, forward strand.
GGAAACATTTACTTGGAAAAAAAGAGGTTAAACCGGAAGAGTCGAACAACGATTCCGGAAAGCAAAAGAGCGGAGAATTGCTCGACTTATTCATTCATGACATGAGAGGACCCCTGTCGATAGTATCCGTAAGCGCCCAGAAACTCCTCCAAAAAGGAGATAAAAACGGTTCCTTGGATGAAAACCAACGAATCGTCCTGGAACGGATTTTAAGAAATACCCGAAAAGCTCAGAACCTTCTTCAGCAAATGATCGAGATTTTCCGTTGCGAGGCCAAGGTATTCCAACCCGAACTGTTTTACCCGGAAACAGTCCTGAAAGAGGCTTTGCTGGATATTCTGGAAGTCAACCCGGGAGAGGATATGGAAAAACTTTGTCAAGTTGAATCTATTGAAAATTTTAAACAGCTTTTAGCAGGACAAGGGATTTTTTTCGAGATATCCGGCCGGTATAAAGAGGAACCCTTTGCCCACGACCCAAGAAAAGTTCAACAGATTCTTCGGAATCTGATCAGCAACGGAATGAAATACCGGCGCCATCGTCTCTCAATCACCATTGAAGGGGACCGGGACCTGTTGATGGCTGTGGAGGACGACGGCAAAGGGATCCCTTTGGATGGCCAGAAGAGTATTTTTGAACGTTTTATCCGTTTGAGCAACCAGGAAATGGACCAAATCTCCGGACTTGGGCTGGGACTCAGCGGGGTAAAAAGCCTGGTAGAGGCCATGGAGGGTGAAATCACTTTGATAAGCCGGGAAGGATCGGGAAGCCGGTTCATGGTTCGAATCCCTCCCCTTAAGATTAAAGAGCGGTAAGATCAGAAGGTTTTGAATAAATAAGCGTACATTAATCCTAATACAGCCGATAAGGAGGAGATTTTATGAAAGAGACGCTATTAAAAAATAAGCGTTTGTTGGCAGTGGATGATGAACCGGATGTTTTAGCTGTGATTGAAGAAGAAATCCTGGAGGCTTGTCCGGACTGTAAATTGGATAAAGCATCGTCCTATGAGGAAGCGGTCGAGTTGATGATTTCCTGGACTTATGATTTGGTGATCCTGGATATCATGGGGGTCCGCGGCTTTGATCTTTTGGAATTGGCCGTTAACCGCAAGTTTCCGGTGGCCATGCTTACGGCCCACGCCTTATCCCCTGATGCCTTGAAACGGTCCATTGAATCAGGGGCCAGGGCTTATCTGCCGAAAGAAAAATTGGGACAACTCGTCCCTTTCCTGGAGGATGTACTCCGCTATGAGACTATGCCGGGGTGGAAACGGCTTTTTGAAAAATTGGAGGACTTCTTCAGTAAACGTTTCGGTCCGGATTGGCAAAATAAGGACGAAAAATTTTGGAAAGAATTTAATGAAAAAATGAAATTCGGGGCTTGAGGGATGGGGGGCCACGCAACAGGATAACCCCTCACAGGGGCGGGTTTTTAAATCCGCCCCTGTGGAGCCCTGCAAAGGTAAGGGTGGCTAAATCTCTACGCCCTTAAAAGCCTCGTCGCTCGCGTCGTCCTTTTCAGCCCTTCTATGTTCTTCCCTCCGAACTTCCCGCCTTAGAAGCTTGCCGACCTTGGATTTGGGGAGCATGTCCCGGAACTCGATATACTGGGGCACCTTATAAGAAACCAACTGCTCCCGGCACCATTTGATGAGGTCATAACCGGTGACCCCCTTGACGTCCTCCTTAAGGACCACATAGGCCTTAATCCGTTCACCTACCTTTTCATCGGGCACGCCTACCACGCAAGAGCCGATAACGGCGGGATGTTCCTGAAGGACGGCTTCTATTTCGGAGGCCGATATCCTGTATCCTTTATGTTTAATGGTGTCGACGGTTCGGTCGATAAAATAGAGGTTGTCGTCCTCATCCATGGACATGATGTCGTTGGTGCGATACCATTTTCTTCCTTCGATCTCGATGAAGGAGGCAACCGTTTCTTCCGGCTTATTGAGATAGCTGGTCACCATGTAGTCGGAGGAGACCAGCAACTCCCCCGGTTGTCCCGTTTCCACGGGCGCGAGCGTCGAAGGGTCTACCAGCTTGATTCTCTTGCTTGGAACGACGCGGCCCACACTTTTGGGGGGGTTGGGGATATCCACCGGACACATGGTCACCCCGCCGCAGGTTTCAGTGGCGCCATACCCCTGATAAATCACCTTCCCGAACCTTTCGGTCCACCGTTTCCCCACCTCCACCGGTAGGACGTCGCCGGCGCTGTACCAGTATTTGACGCTGCTTAGGTCGTATTGATCGGTTCGATCATGTTCGAGAATCATGCGGTAAAGGGTGGGGACACCGATCATGCTCGTGGCCTTGAATCGTTCTATGGATTCGAAGGTGGCATCCAGGTTTACCTTGGGCTGGATCATGAGCGTTCCCCCCACCAGGAGGGTGGACAGGGCGCAGGCCTGCCCCATGATGTGGAACAAGGGGGCATTCCCCATGAGGATGTTTTCCTCAACCGGAATAAGGGGTTCGCTCACCCGGATTTGTTCCTTAACGCTGACCAGGAAAAGATCATGAGAAAGCGGCACCCCTTTCGGGTGCTTGGTCGTGCCACCGGTATACAGAATTTCGGCGATGTCACTTCCCTTTGGAGAGATGGGGGGGGCGGCCTTAGAAGGCCGAGGGGTGTTAAAGAGAAGGGATCTGAAGGAATGGATATTGCCCCCAAGGGCGATTTTGCCTTTAGGGATGACATCGAAAAGAACACCGAAACTCCTTTTCCACCAGGGAAGCAGATCGGCCATCCTGGTGACGATAACCTGTTTTAATCCCGTTTCAGGCATCACCCGCTTGACATAACCAAAATTGGTGTCGGCGCAGACGATGCTTTCGGCCCCACTGTCATTGGCGATGTAGCGGAGATCGGCCGGAGTATAGATGGGCGAGATGGGAACGGCAATGGCCCCGGCCTTTTGAATCCCCAACCAGGACACCACCCATTGGACCGTATTGGGGATATAAATGATGACCTTTTCTCCGGGCCTGACGCCGACAGCCATGAGGGCGGAGGAGAAGCGATCGGAAAGGTTTTTTAATTTCCGGTAGGAGTATTGGGTTCCGAGATAGATGATGGCGGTGTGGCTTTTTCGCCGCTCAGCCGTCTTCTCGAAGGTTGAAAATATGGTACCCCGGTTAGCGTGTTCCACTTTTCCCATCAGACCCCAAAATAAGCGGATTTTACCTCAGGATTATCCATGAGTTCATCTCCTGTCCCGCTTAAGGTTAACATCCCGTTTTCGATGATATATCCCCGGTCGATCATGGGCAAGACCGGTCTGGCAAATTGTTCACTCAACAAGACCGTAATACCCGACCTCTTTTTCAGGTTGGCGATGCCTTCCACCAGGACCTTTTGCATAACGGGACTTAATCCCAGAAGGGGTTCATCCAAAAGAAGGAGCTTCGGCCGGACAACCAGGGCCATACCGATGGCCAGCATCTGTTGTTCCCCGCCGCTGAGGAATCCGGCCTTGCGATTCTTTAATTGGATCAGGGCCGGAAACAACTCGAAGATCGTTTCCATGGTTTCCTGGATCTCGGCCCGTTTCCGTAAGTAGCCGGCGATTTTTAGATTTTCCAGGACGCTGCTTTCGGGAAAGACCGGATGCCGCTCCCTGGAAAGGACGATCCCTTTCTTGACCCGGTCACTGGGCTTCATCTCGGTGACGTCCTCCCCTTGATAGACGATATGACCATAGACGTTAATGCGCTCCCCGCCCTTTCTTTTTTCCTTCAGACGCATATCGATAATGAGACCCGAGACCGTATTCATGAGGGTCGTCTTGCCGGCGCTATTGGATCCAATCACACCGATCAATTCGCCTTCATGGACCTCCATGCTGAAATCGTTTAAGGCCAGGGCGTTTTCAAAAAATACCATTAAATGGCTGATAGTAAGCATCGGGTTCCTGATCATCCTTCTGTTCCCAGGTAGGCCTTTTTGACCGCGTCACTCTCCATGACTTCCCGGGGAGGGCCGTCGGCGATCTTCCGGCCATAGTTCAAGACGATGACCCGATTGGTAATGCGGAAAAGTTCCCTTAGTCGGTGTTCGATCATGATAATGGTCTTCCCTTCCTGGCGAAGTTTTTCAATGATGGGAAGGATGGTGCCCAGTTCGGCCAGACTGAGCCCGGAAAAGAGTTCGTCCAGAATAAGCAGATCCGCTTGCAGGGCAATGGCCTTGGCCAATTCCAGCCTTTTTAGATAACCCTGGGGAAGCACGCTGGCCGGTTTATAGGCCACATGGGAATCCCTTTCAAAGCCAACCTCTTCCAGAAGGTCCAGGGCGACCGCGTCCCGATTCCCGTATTTACCCCCGGCCAGGTGTTTCACCCGGGGTGAATACAGCGGAATAATCATATTTTTGAAGGCCGGGAGCTGGTAAAAAGGCTTCACCATCTGAAAGGTCCTGGCCACCCCCAGACGGATGATCTTATAGGGCGCCCAGTTGGTAATATCCTTGGACCGGTAATGGACTTTACCGGAGGTGGCTTTCACAAAGCCGGTGATCAGGTTGACGAGGGTCGTCTTCCCGGATCCGTTGGGGCCGATGACTCCCAGCAATTCACCTTCGGCGAGATCAAAAGCAACTTGACTCAAGGCCTGGACCCCCCCGAATGATTTGGACAGGTCTTGGACGCTTAATAGGGGAGTTCCACTCATTGCTCTACCTCGACCCATCGTTCGAATTGTTGATATTTACGGACAATGTAGTGGAAGATCCCTTCCGGCAGGGCCACGACAAAGAGGACCAAAAACAAACCATAGATGACGATCCGCAGGCCGCCGAAGCCCCTAAGGGCTTCGGATAAGGGCACCAGAAGAAAGGCCCCTAACGTTGACCCGGCCAGAGATCCTGGGCCGCCTACCACGGCAGCGGCAATGGGTAGAATCGAGTAATCCAGGGCAAAAACTGGCATGCCTACGAACATATAGATATGGGTCAGGTAAGCACCGGCAAAAGCGCCGATCGAACTGGCCATGAATAAGGCTTGAATCTTGTACCAATAGATGTTGATGCCGGCATTCATGACCGATCGATCGTTATCATTGATCCCTTTTAAAACGAGACCGTAATCCGAGTCCATCAAACGCCTGAACCCGAAAAGGGCCAGCAGGAGGACCCCCAGAACCAGGTAAGACTCGAATAACCCGGCGGGAAGAGGGGTCAGGCCGCTTAACCCGTCCGTTCCCCCGAATATCTTGGAGGCTTCAATGATCCGGACCAGCATGAGCGGTATGATGAGCGTGACCATGGCAAAGTAGATTCCTCGAAGGCGCAAGACGGGCAGGAGGAACAGGGTAGAGAAAAAACCTCCCAGAATGGTGGCCAGGGGAATGGTCATATAAGGGGGCCACCCGAAATAATGATTCATGATTCCGGCACAGTAGGCGCCCATTCCGAAAAAGAGGGCCTGGCCGAGGGAAACCATGCCGCTTTGGGCCAGGATATCCCAACTGATGGCCAGCAAGGAAAAAACGGCGACGGAGAGAATCACCTTCTCCCAGTATACGCTGACGACGAGGGGGAGTACCAGAAACCCGATGACCGGGATCAACCTGGGACTGGCCAGATAAAGCATTTCACGCCAGGAACAAAGGGCGAAGATATCCTCCGATCGTATCTTTATTCCACGATCGATTCTTTCCTTCCGCTTGGTCAAGGTGCCCTTAAATCCTTTCTTCCAGTTCTTTCTGCTTTCCGAAAAAGCCGGATGGTTTGATCACCAGTACTATGAAAATGGCCACCAGACTGACGATCATGGTCCAATTGGAGCCGATATAGGAATCGGTGAACCTTTGGGCAAATCCAACCACCAGACCGGCCACGATCACCCCGCCGGAACTCCCCAAGCCCCCAATGATGCAAACCGCCAGGGCGTTGAGCAGGACATCGTAGCCCTCTTCAACGGATATAGCCCCCAGGGGCATGATCACGGTAGCGGCTATGGCCGCCAGGCCGGCGCCTATGGCAACACTCCACATGGCCATACGGTCGGAGTCGATGCCAAAGGTCATGGCCGTGCGCTCATCCTGGGCTATCCCCCGAAAGGCCAGGCCCATGGCGGTGTAGTGTACGAAGAGCCATAAGGAAAAAAGCAGAGCCGCACTGACCAGGACAATCATGAGCCTTTGAGCATCGACATGGGCACCGGCGATGACGAAACTCCGGTCTATAAAAACAGGCAGGGAATATTCAAAACCGACGAAACCAAAATAGCGAAAAAGTTCGAGAAGGGCCAGGCCTATTCCGAAGGTGGAGATCACTTCGGAGAGGGCCTGGCCGCGAACGCGTATGAGAATCAAACGGTACATCAGGCCGCCAAGAAGGGCGGTAAAAAGGATGGAGATGGACGCCGCCAAGACATAGGGCAACCCGGCCAGTCTCAGGAGGATCCAGGTCACAAAGGCCGACAGGACATAGAGCGCCCCATAGGCGAAATTGGAAACGCCGCTGATACCGAAAGTCAGGTTGAACCCCAGGGCCATCAGAATCAGAATGACGCTGTTGATCAGTGCATATAGGACAGTGCCTATAAACAAGGGGACCCTCTCCCTAATTTCTTTATCTGGCGCCTTATTTGGCCGATTTTAAACCGGAGGGCAATTGGATCCTGCCCTCGGCGATGGACTCGGGGAAAACGACCGTACGCCCCCCCTTATCCGTCCATTGAAAAGCGGCGGCCACATCGGTTTCTTTGGGATCCATGCCGAAAATGGCCTGATGACCGTTATCGAATCGGGTTCGGCCCATGACTCCGAATAGTCGGTTTTTTCGAGGGCGGCGACGATAGCGTCGGCATTGAGGGACCCGGCCCGTTCAATGGCTTCTTTAAGGATATAAACCGCGTCATAAGAGGGGGCTTCGCCGTGCCCCCCATCCAGGGGACGTTTATATTTCTTTTCAAAGGCCTGTTCAAAGGCCCATGATTTGGGCCACTTTTTGCTGGCTATGGCGCTACCCAGTTCAAAATTCACATTAATGGCTCCTCCGATTTTTTGATCAAAGGTCTTCCAGGCGCTGGGCCCGGCCAGAGGAGAGATGAAGCCAGCCACCAGAGCGGGAACCTTCATGGAATTCCACTGTTTTACCAGAACAGCGCTCGAGGCCATATCAAAAATGGGCAGGATTACCTGGGCGCCGCCGCTTTGGGCCTTCATCAGTCCTGACGAGAAATCGGATGCCCCTGTGGGATAGGCCTCTTGCCCCAAAACCGTCCAGCCCGACTTTTCAAAGTAATTCTTGATAATACCGTTTGCCGTGGCCCTGGCCCAGGCCACGTCCTGGTGCATGACCAGAACCTTGTTGAAACCGAATTCCTTATGAATGAAGGCCATGACGCCAATCAGGTTGCCGACGAGATATTTGGCGTTGAGGCAATTTCTGAAATATATATTTATATTTTGCGGGGTCCTGCCTGATCTTGTCTTCAGAGGCGGGGATCATGGCAATCGATCCTATCATCGGGACTTTATATTTGGCGATGAGATCCATGGCCGCCATCAAGGCTTCGGATCGGAAAGGGCCGATCAGAAGGGCGGCGGGTTTTTTCTCCAGAATGACCTTTTCGATACCCAGAAGGGCCTCGGGTACCGGAACTCCCGGCGCGCCGTCGCGAATGTCCAGGGCTTCGACCTTAAAAAGCCTTTTTTCAGCCCCGACCTTTACCCCCCCCTTGGCGTTGATTTCATCTACTGCCATCATCAGGGTGTCCAGGGAATTCTTGCCGTCGACGTGGCTTAAAAAAGTAGGCACACCGATTACAATAGGTTCTGCGCCAAAGCCAGGATAAACCGGTCCGAGTAGTGATAAAACCATCCCAAACAGGAACCCATACCAGATTTTCTTTTTCATCCTTTTCTCCTTTCGTTTTAAACCGTCATGCCCCGCCAGGGGCGTGAATCCACGAATTATGAAAATAGGGCTGGTCGAGGGTAGTCTCGAATCCTATTTTCGAACTAACCATCCCGTATACCACGGGGGTGAAAGGTAATAAGATAAAGACGCTATGGAAGGGATTATCTTACTTGCCCGCTGGTGACATTTGGACGGGCGCATTATACCAAGCTCATTCCAATTTTGCAAAGAATAAGCTCCTTTTCATAATATGCAATATATTGAAAATAAAAAATATTTTTAAAAAATGGTTTCAGGGAGATTATTGTCAACTTATAGGCATCAGTAACATTTCGAAAAAATTATTTCAAGATAAAATGATTCGATCCGCGCGAAAGGCAGGCTTATCTTTTCAGTAGAATTTTTCACTATATCGGTATGTTGACTATAATAGACCTTTTCAGGCCTCAAAGAGTAAAAAAAACGGATGACTTGAATAAAATCATCAAAACTCATTGACTCTCTTTTATTTTCATATTATAAGGGTTCGGGCAATTTCATACCGTGGTGATATCCATGGGATGGGGTTTTTCGGAGTCCCTATTTTATTTATCATTGTGAGGAATGATCCATGTCAAAAGTGACCTTAACAATAAATAGCCGGTCTGTGCAAACGGATTCCGGAGATACGATATTACAGGCCGCCACCCAGGAAGGGATTTTTATCCCGACCCTCTGCCATAATCCGCTGTTAAAACCGGAAGAGGCCTGCCGGATCTGCGTGGTTCAGGTTGAAGGCGAGGAAAAACTGGTTGCTTCCTGCGCCGCCCCGGTGAAGGAGGGGATGGTGGTCGAGACCGATTCCCCGGCTGTTCTGGAGGCCCGCCAAGGGGTCTTGAAGCTCCTTTTAGAGCAGCATTACGGGGACTGTCTGGCCCCCTGCCACTTGGCCTGCCCGGCCGGGATTGATATCCAGGGCTATGTGGCCCATATCAGCCGGGGTGAGTTTGAGGAAGCCCTCAAGTTGATTAAAGAGAGAAACCCCCTCCCTTTATGTATCGGCCGGGTCTGCCCCCATTTCTGCGAGGAGGCCTGCCGAAGAAACCGGGTGGATCAACCCATCGCCATCAACCCCTTGAAGCGGTTTGTGGCCGATTACGACCTCCTGCAGGGGATTTCCTATAAACCCGAAGTGGCCCCAAACAGCGGCCATAAGGTGGCTATCATCGGAGGAGGCCCGGGCGGTCTTTCCGCGGCCTATTATCTGCGCCAAAAGGGACATGGAGTCACCATTTTGGATGCCAAGCCTCAGTTGGGAGGAATGCTCCGCTACGCCATCCCGGAATATCGGTTGCCTAAAAAGATTTTGGACCAGGAAATCAAGGGGATTCTCGACCTGGGCGTAGAGGTCCGGCCTAATCAGGTCTTCGGCCAGGACTTTACCCTGGCCGATCTTCGCAAGGAAGGATATGGGGCCATCTTTTTGGCCGTGGGCACCTGGAAATCGACCCGTTTAGGCCTGGAAGGCGAGGACCTTCCCGGTATTGTGCATGCCCTGAATTTCTTGATTCAAACTGCCATGGGAAATCCGCCGGAAATAGGAAAGAAGGTCCTGATCATTGGCAATGGGAATACGGGTATGGACGCGGCCAGGACTTGTCTGCGGCTCGGGGCCGAGGAGGTGACCATGCTTTATCGGCGGTCCCGAAAAGAGATGACCGCTCATCCGGAGGAAGTGGCTGCAACGGAAGCCGAAGGGGTTAAGCTGGAACTCCTGGTTTCTCCGACCCGGATCATCTCTGAAAACGGTCGATTTAAGGCCCTTGAATTTATTCGCAACGAACTCAAGGAACCGGATGCCGGGGGACGGGCCAGGCCGGTTCCCATCCCGGGGTCGGAGACTATTTTGGAAGCCGACCTGGCGGTGATCTCCATCGGTCAGTTTTCGGATCTCACCTTCCTGGAGAAGGACCCGGATTTGAAGGAGCTGGTCCTTTCCAAGTGGGGTACGCCCGATGCGAATCCCCAAACTCTTCAGACCTCCATTCCCGATCTTTTTATAGGAGGAGATCTCTGGCGGGGTCCGCAAACGGTTATTCAAGCCATCGCCGACGGCCGGACAGCGGCCAATTCCATCCATCAACTCCTGACCCGTGGGGCCGTCCAGCCGGTAAAAAAGCCCTTTAATATCAGCAAGGGGAAATTGGCCGAGGTGGACCAGGCCAATTTTGAAGGCATTCCGGAGCGTCCGCGGGTCCATCAACCCCATCTGCCTTTACCGGAACGGGAGAAAAACTTTAAAGAAGTCGAGGCCACCATAGGGCAGGCGGAGGCCATGGAAGAAGCCGCCCGCTGCCTTTCCTGCGGCTGTCAGGATGTCTATGATTGCCGCCTGAGGGCCTACGCCGACATGTACAAGGTGGATATCGACAAATTACCAGTCTGGACAAAACGGATGTATCCCCTCCAAACGGAACATCCCTTCATCAATATTGATCCGAATAAATGCATTACCTGCCGCCGGTGCGTCCATGGCTGTTCGGAGTATCAGGTTCAGCAGGCCTTTGAACTCCGGGAGGTCGAAAAGGGTCCGAATGGGGGCCCTCCTTCCTTTACCCCGGCTATCAATGAACGCTGTGTTTCCTGCGGTTATTGTGTGGCCTACTGCCCAACCGGGGCCCTGACCGAAAAAATCGAAGGCCGCCCAGGCCCCTGGAATCTGAAGAGAACAAAGACCACTTGCACTTACTGCGGCGTAGGCTGCCAACTCTATCTGGAAAAAGTGGATAATCAGATCGTCCGGGTTACCGGGGGAGACCAAACAACCCCTCCCAATTATGGACATCTGTGCGTAAAAGGCCGGTTCGGCTTTGATTTTATCAACCATCCGGACCGTTTGACATCCCCCTTGATCAGGGAAGGGGATCATTTCCGCCAGGCCTCTTGGGATGAGGCCCTGGACTTGGTGGCCAAACGATTTTTGGAAATTCGGGATCAGTATGGTTCAAGTGCGTTGGCCGGTCTGACCTCGGCCCGGGCGACCAATGAAGAAAATTATCTGATGCAAAAGTTGGTCCGGGGTGTTTTTAAAACCAACAACATCGACCATTGCGCCCGGCTTTGACACTCCTCTACCGTAGCCGGTCTGGCTGCGGCCTTTGGAAGCGGCGCGATGACTAATTCTATTTCTGATATAGAGAAAGCCAGGGTCATCTTAGTTACCGGCTCCAATACCACGGAAAATCATCCGGTCATCGGGGCGGCCATCAAACGGGCTGTAATCCATCATGGCGCCAAGCTTATTTTAGTCGATCCGAGAAAGATCGAATTGGTCGAGATCGCCGACCTTTGGTTGAGGCCAAAGCCGGGTACCGACCTGGCTTGGATCAACGGTCTGATCAACAATATCATTCAAGAAGGGCTTCAAAACCAGGAGTACATCAAGGAGCGGACCGAAGGGTTTGAAGAATTCAAGGCCGCAGTTTCCTCCTTTACCCCCGACACTGTCTCCAAGATAACCGGCATCCCTGAAAAGGACCTGGCCCTGGCGGCCCGTCTGTATGCCAGCGACAAGGCGGCCATCTATTATACCATGGGGATCACCCAGCACACGCATGGAACCGATAATGTCAAGGCTTTGGGCAATCTGTCAATGCTCTGCGGCAATGTGGGCTTTCCAGGGGCGGGGGTCAATCCCTTACGGGGCCAAAATAACGTTCAAGGCGCTTGTGACATGGGAGGATTACCGGATGTTTTTTCCGGGTATCAGTCAGTAAGCGATCCCGAACTGGTTGAAAAAATGGAAAAGGCCTGGGGGGTAAAAGGTCTTTCAAACCAGGTGGGTCTTACTTTGATGGAGATGACCCAGGCGGCCTTGAAAAAAGAGCTTCGAGGCCTTTATATTTTCGGTGAGAATCCGGTTGTTTCCGACCCGGACTCCCATCACCTGACCCAGGCCCTGAAAGCCTTGAACTTTTTGGTAGTCCAAGATATCTTTCTAACCGAGACCGCGGTCTTGGCGGACGTGGTCTTGCCGGGGGCCTCCTTTGCCGAAAAGGATGGGACCTTTACCAATACCGAGAGGCGGGTCCAAAGGGTCCGCCAGGCAATCGCCCCCTTGGGGGAATCGAGACCCGATTGGCAGATATTGGTCGATTTAGCAACGCGAATGGGTCTGCCCATGTCCTATGAAAACCCCGAGGCCGTTTTTGAAGAAGTGCGTTTATTGACGCCATCCTACGCCGGAATTACTTACCAGCGTATCAACCGGACTGGACTCCAGTGGCCCTGTCCCACCTTGGAGCACCCCGGGACCCCTTATCTTCATAAGGATCGGTTTACCCGCGGCCTGGGCAAGTTCCATGTCCTGGCTTATCAGGGACCTCGGGAAGTCCAGGACGCGGAATACCCTTTGGTTTTGAGCACCGGCCGGATTCTTTACCAGTATCATACAGGCACCATGACCCGGAAGAGCAAAGGGTTGGAGGAAATGGCCCCGGAATGTTTAATCGAAGTTTCTTTAAACGATGCCCATTCTTTGAAGATCGCCGATGGGGAGAGGGTACGGGTTGTCTCCAGGCGGGGTGACCTTGAGGCCAAGGTCAAATTAACCGACCGTTCCCCGGTAGGGACCATCTTTATCCCCTTTCACTACGCGGAAGCAGCGGCCAACCGCCTTACCCAGACCGCCCTGGACCCTGTGGCCAAGATTCCGGAATTGAAGCTTTGCGCCGTGCGGATTGAAAAATTATGAGATGTTTCAGAAAAAATTGGTACCCTTTTTTGTATCGGACCGGCATTTCCCTGGCCGGGCTATGGATTTTGTGGTCTCTTTTTCTCCCCCTGGAATCATGGGCCGGCGGGGCCTATCCCTATCGTTTTCCAGACCCAAAACTTTCATTAGATCCCAAGGCCGACACCGTCATCGGCCTTTTGGGAGAATATACGGTTAAAGAAAAAGATACCCTTTTGGATGTGGCTCGGGATTATGATCTGGGCTTCAATGAACTGGAAGACTTGAACCCCCATATCGACCCTTGGGTACCGCCCCCGGGGATGAAAATCATCATCCCCAGTCAATGGATCCTTCCCCAGAGCCGAAAGTACGGGATCGTGATCAATATCGCCGAGATGCGATTATATTATTTTTTAAAGAATATTCGAATGGTCCGGACCTATCCCATCGGGATCGGAGACCAGGGCTGGTTCAGTCCCGAAGGAACCTGCTTTGTAGCCCAAAAAAGGAAAAATCCTACCTGGCATATTCCCAAGTCGTTGCAGGAAAAATATCAAATGAAAACGATGCCTCCCGGTCCGGATAATCCCCTTGGAGATTATTGGCTGGGCTTGTCCTTCTCCGGTTATGGGATCCATGGGACTAATTTCCCCTGGGCTATCGGTCGATTGGTGACTCATGGCTGTATCCGCCTCTATCCGGAGGATATAGAGAAATTGTTCCCTATGGTGCCTGTTAAAACCCCAGTGGAACTCATTTACGAACCGGTTAAAATAGGCTTTAAACAGGGAAGGGTTTTCGTGGAAGTCCATCCCGACACCTATCAAAAAATCCCAGATTTAACCGAGTATGGGTTAAACAAAGTAAAGTCCTTGGGCCTAATTGAAAGGGTGAACCGGAATCTACTGGCTAAGGCCCTGGAAGAAAAAGAGGGAATTCCCGTCGATATCACCTCAAATTAATTTTTTTTCTTGACAAAGCAAGGCATTGCCTTTAATTTTTATAATTATAATATAAAAATTAATTTTTAGTTAAGGAAAACGCTTAGTAAGGATTTTTGGAGAGGAGGTGAAAGAGAATGATCCGACCAGGAAAGGCCATGAGATTAGTAGTTATCTTATCTTTATTATCTTTTATTGGTGCCTTTGGGATGGGATGTGCTTGTTTTAAAGAGGCCACGGCTGAACCTCCTCAAGCAGCTCCAGCCCCTGCACCCGTTGTTCAGGCCCCGCCACCTGCCCCGGCGGTAGATTATGACAGGATCGAAAACGCCGCCAAACGGGCTGAATCCGCTGCCAGTTTATCCGAAGCAGCCGCCAAAAAAGCCGAAATGGCTGCTCAAAAGGCTGAGATGGCCGCTGACAGGGCCGAAAAGGCCGCTGACAAAGCCGAAGCCGCTGCCAATAAGGCCGAGGCCGTTTTTATGAAAAAGATGAAAAAATAGCCTTGGGTCATAAAGTTTAACCCTTCACGGCCGATAGGTTCCCAAAGATCTATCGGCCGTTTTTTTTACCCGAAAATAGAAAAGTAAGGGCAAGAAGCGCGAGCCCAGAGGCAAACAAAAAGTGGGAATAAGTCTAACCCTTAGATCCCTTTCCATTTTCAAGGGTTGAGGAGAGATTTCTGGAAACATATGACGTCATAGTTGTGGGGGCCGGACACGCCGGTTGCGAGGCGGCCCTGGCGGCAGCCCGTATGGGATGTCAAACCCTGCTCCTGACGATTAATATCGATCATATAGGGGCGATGTCCTGCAATCCGGCTGTAGGCGGGTTGGCCAAGGGCCACCTGGTCAAGGAAATTGACGCTCTGGGCGGCGAAATGGCCAAAAATATTGATGCCACTGGAATTCAGTTCCGCCGGCTGAACACCCAAAAAGGACCGGCCGTTTGGTCTTCCAGGGCCCAGGCCGATATGGATGATTACAAACAACGTCTCCGCTGGGTCGTGGAAAATCAGGAGCGGTTGGATGTCAAACAGGCCATGGTCGATTCCTGTTGGGTGGAAGGGGGGAAGGTCAAAGGGCTTCGAACCCATTTGGGTCAGGTTTTTTTGGCCAAGGCCATCATCCTAACTACCGGCACTTTTATGCAAGGCTTGATCCACATCGGTTTTACCCAGTTTCCTGCCGGCAGAATGGGGGACCCGGCTTCTCTGGCCTTGTCCGATTCTCTGAAGAACTTGGGACTTGAACTGGGTAGATTAAAAACCGGCACCACGCCCCGTTTGCAAGGGAAAACCATTGATTTTAAATCACTCGTTCCTCAAGGAGGAGATGATCCCCCTACCCCTTTTTCCTTCACTACCGAGGCGATCACCCAAGCCCAAATCCCCTGTTATATCACTCATACCAACGCTCAAACTCATGACCTGATTATGAGCAATTTGGACCGTTCCCCTCTTTATGGTGGACGGATCAAAGGGACCGGAGTTCGTTATTGTCCTTCTATCGAAGACAAGATCGTTCGTTTTCCCGATAAAATAAGGCATCAAATCTTCTTAGAGCCTGAAGGCCGAAGGACTACCGAGTATTATCCCAACGGCATCTCAACCAGCCTTCCGGTGGAGGTCCAATCAGCCATGCTCAGGTCCATAGCCGGGTTGGAGGCGGTTGAAATGGTCCGCCCGGGATATGCCATAGAATATGACTTTATCTACCCCACACAACTGTACCCCACTTTGGAGGTAAAATCAGTAGAAGGACTTTATCTGGCCGGACAAATTAACGGCACCTCCGGTTATGAGGAAGCCGCTGCTCAGGGTTTAATGGCGGGGATCAATGCCGCCTTAAAATGCCAGGACAGGGGACCTTTGGTCCTAAGCCGGTCTCAGGCCTACGTGGGGGTCCTTATAGATGACTTGGTGACCAAGGGGACCAAAGAGCCTTACCGCATGTTTACGTCCCGGGCGGAATATCGCTTATTATTGCGAGAAGGTAATGCCGACCTGCGTTTAACCGAACTGGGAAGGGAGATCGGCCTGGTGGCTGACGAACGGTATCATCTTTTTTCGCGTAAAAAACGGGAAATACAAAGGGGGTGGGAATTGTTAAACCGAACCCAGGTCACCCCGACCCCTGACTGTCTTCAGGTATTAAAAGACTTAGGGAGCCAACCGCTTCGAAAACGGCTATCCTTAAAAGATCTCTTGCGACGACCGGAAATCGAATGGAAAGATCTTTATCCTTTATGTCCTTCTTTAGCCCAAATAATGCCCTTGGCGGCCGAACAATTGGTTATGCAGGCCAAGTATGAAGGGTACCTGGAAAGACAGGAGGAAGAAGTGAAGCGGTTTGAAAAAAATGAACAAACCTTGATCCCTGAGCAGATCGATTACCGGCAGTTGTCCGGATTATCCAACGAAATAAAAGAAAAGCTTCTGTCCATCCGTCCCCAATCATTAGGCCAGGCCTCCCGTATTTCCGGAGTGACCCCGGCGGCCATCGCCATCCTCTTAATTCACCTTAAAAAATGGAAAAATTAAGGATAATGGATCTTCAAAAATATGATTCCCGGTAGTTTGACGTATTAATATTTGACAGCCTTCCATATTTATTCTATATCTTAGCCTGACCGGCCCGAAAATTCTAAAGGGTGTCTCGACCCAATTCTGTTTTTTGAAACGATGACTTAAATAATAATCCTTTCAGACCTACAGGAGTTCAGATGACCTTTTTTAAAAGACTCTTTGACCCTCTTCCCTTAGGTCCGATTACCCTACCCAATCGAATCGTCATGCCGGCTTTAGGAACTAATTTCGCCACAGCCAAAGGGGAAGTAACCGCCCCTTTGATCCAGCATTATCAGGCCAGGGCCCAGGGCGGGGCCGGATTGATCATTGTTGAGGGGACCGCGGTCCACCAAAGTGGAAGAGGTTTCTTATATCAATTATCGATTGATCGAGATGAATTAATCCCCGCCCTTAAAAGATTGGTCAATACCGTCCACCAAGCCGGGGCCAAGATTTTTATTCAACTCCACCACGGAGGCCGAAATACCAATTCGATTATTTCCGGGACCCAACCCTGGGCCCCTTCTCCTGTTCGCAGTCCGGTCGGACAAGAAACTCCCAAGGAAATGACGTTATTAGAGATCCAGGAGATCGTTTCCGCCTTTTTGGAAGGGGCCAGGAGGGCCAGAGAGGCCGGGTTTGACGGTGTTGAATTGCATGGGGCCCATGAATATCTTCTTAGTCAATTCATGTCTCCCTACAGCAATTTCCGCAGCCGATGCCTATGGAGGGAATTTAAAAAACCGATTGCGGATTTCCAAGGAGATTGTTCAAGGGATTCGCAGGGAACAAGGAGAGGAATTTCTTATTTCCTTTCGTATTAGTGGAGATGAATATGTTCCTAAGGGGATGCATCTGCCGGAGGCGATTGAGGCCGCCGATTGTCTTGTTCAATGGGGAGTCAATCTGATCAACGTTTCCGGGGGGGTTTATGAAACCCCTCATCTGATCATCCCTCCCCTGTTCTTTCCCCAGGGGGTCCATCTGCACCTGGCCCAGGCCATGAAAAAGGCCTTGTCCGTTCCGGTAATAGGGGTTGGCAGGATCACACATCCCGAATTCGCCGAAAGGCTTTTGGAAGAAGGGCAGGCCGACCTGGTGGCCACCGGGCGGGCCTTAGTGGCCGATCCACAGTGGCCCAACAAAGCCAAGGCCGGGAAGGTCGAAGATATACGATTCTGTGTTGGTTGTAATCAAGGCTGTATTGATTTTTTGATGGCCGAGCGCCCAATTACCTGCCTGTATAATCCCACGGTAGGTAAGGACGGAGAATGGCCGCTCGGGCCTAATGGCACCCCTAAAAACATCGTCGTTGTCGGTGCAGGCCCGGGAGGGCTCGAAGCCGCAACCCGTTTGGAGGAGATGGGCCACCAGGTCTTCCTCTTTGAAAAAGAGGAAAAGATCGGAGGACAGATCCAACTGGCCATGATGACTCAGTCCAAAGCCGAATTTAAGGAAGTCATTCGATATTATTCCAACAAGTTGAAAGGTTCGACCGTCCGTCTTTTTTTACAGACCGAGGCTACGGAGGAGATCATCCAAAACTTGAAACCGGATTATGTCATTTTGGCCACCGGATCGGTCCCGGCCGATCCGGATATTCCGGGAATTCGAGGGGATGACGTCGTTTCCGTTCGAAAGGCCCTGATTTCTCCGGCGATGATCGGGGAAGAGGTGCTGGTCCTGGGTGGCGGCAATACCGGATGTGAAGTAGCTGATTTTTTATCGCACCTTGGGAAGAAGGTAACCATCATTGAAATGGGCAATCGATTGGCCAAGGATGTCGGACCAGCCAGAAGATATTTATTGATGCGCCGACTCCGGGAGAACAAGGTCAAGAATCTGATCGGCTGTCGTATAAAATCGCTTTCACCGGGGCAGCTTACTTATATCAAACAAGAAAAGGACGGACACCGATCAATAAAGGTCTTGAAGGGGATAGCCACTTTTGTTAACGCCCTGGGGGTCCGTTCTGAAGATGGTTTAGCTCAAAAATTAAAAACGAAAGGATTTCAGGTACATTTGGTTGGTGATGCCTTGAGTCCCGGAAAAATCTTGGATGCCGTAGCCGAAGGTGCCCACTCGGCCCGAGAGATTCATCAAAAATCTATTAAAAACAAAATGAACAAAAATACTTGACAAGGCAGTTTCCTTAGAGCATATTAAAATTCATTTTAAATTAGATGGGTTATGTTACTATTGATCCTCTGGGAGAAAAAATTTTTTAATAAGGTCTTGATTGAGGAAAGGAGTGGGTTATGGCCCTGACCAAAGAAAAGATTATTGCCACCATCTATGAGAAAATAGGTTTTAGCAAAAGTCAATCCAGGGATGTAATAGAACAATTATTGGAAATAATGAAAAAAGCCCTGGCCAGTGAAGAGAACATCTTGATTAGTGGATTCGGTAAGTTTGTGGTTAAGAGAAAACGGGCCCGACGGGGTCGAAATCCCCAGACCAATCAGGATTTGCAGTTAAAGGCTCGGAAGGTGGTTGTCTTCAAGACCTCGGGTGTTTTAAGAAAAGACGTCAATGCCGACCAAGAATGATGGTGAAAAACCCTGTCTATTAACGGCAATAACAGGAAACACGCCTATTTTATTGGACTACTACCAACGCTTGAACAAATCCTTTACCCTCTAATTCCTTTTGTAAGCGTAGGGCTTCCTGGAGTTGGGGGCAATTTGTCAGTCTTACCCGAAAGAAGGTTTCACCAAAACGAACCATTTCTGAAACTTCTACCTGCGGATATTCTTTCAGCAGTCTTTCTTTTAAGCGCAAGGCATTTTGTCGATCCTTAAAGGCCCCGATCTGGACTGAAAAATCCCCTTGTTGAAAATCAACTTGCTGGACCAGACGGGTGACCTTTTGCCCGTTCTCTTCCTCTTCTTCCAAAACACCCAAGGCCTCCAATTCAATCAAGGCCGTTCCCGGTCCGATAAGTCCCAACTCTTTGGCAGCCCCATAGGAGAGATCCAGGATGCGTTCTTTCAAAAATGGACCCCGGTCGTTGATCCTCACCAGGATCTCTTTATTATTCGCCGGGTTTTTTACCCGGACCTGGGTATTAAAGGGCAGTATCCGGTGGGCAGCCGTAAATCCAAACATGTCGTAGGTCTCCCCGGAGGAAGTCAGCTTGCCGTGAAAATCAGGTCCGTACCAGGAGCAGATCCCTTTTTCCTTGTATTCCGCCACAGAGCCGACTGGGAAATACCAGTTCCCATTAACGGAATAGGGTTTTTCTTTTCGGGTCGTTTTTTTGGAGACCCCCGGCGGACTTTTCGGAAGGGCCATGGGAGGTGGAGGAGGGCTTAAGGCCGGTGAACGAACGACCGGCTTGGAACATCCGGGTGCTGTCATGGCGGAAATAAGGAATAAAAAAATAAATATTAAGCGCCCCATAAATTTAAAGATAACAAACATGAAGATATGAAAACAACCACTTTTTTCTTGACAACTTTTTCAGGCCATTTATAATTATATTATAACTATAAAATAGTTAATTTGTGATTATTATTCTCGGCCTTGAAAAATAGAGCCGAAAGCTATGGAGGTCTGATGCGTTTAAAGGATAAGGCTGCCGTGATCACCGGAGCCAGTCGGGGTGTGGGAAGGGCGGTGGCTTTGGCCTATGCCAAGGAAGGCGCCGACATCATCGTTAACTATGCTTCTAATGAAGCGGCTGCGCAAGAGGTTGTCCGGCAGATTGAAAACCTGGGACGCAAGGCGGTAATGGTCAGGGGAGATGTGGCCAAGAAGGAAGAGGCCTTTGCGGTGGTAAACGCCGCCAGGGAACAATTCGGACATTTGGACATATTGGTCAATAATGCCGGATTTACCAGGCCGAACCTGCTACACAAAATGACCGAAGAACAATGGGACGCCGTGGTGGACCTTCATCTAAAGGGGGCCTTTTTATGCACTCAGGCCGCAGCGCTGATTATGATGGAGCAAAAAAAAGGAAAAATCATCAATGTGACTTCGGTTGCCGGGTTGGTGGGAACGGTGGGGCAGATCAATTATAGTGCCGCCAAGGGTGGTCTCCTTTCTTTTACCAAATCGGCCGCCCGGGAACTGGCCCGTTATCATGTCTGCGTCAATGTAATTTCTCTGGGGATAGTGGCCACGGATATGACCGAGAAAATCCGGACCGATCCTAAATTAAAAGATATTTACATGCGTCGTATCTTGCTGGAACGTTTTGCCGAACCGGAAGATATTACCCCGGCCTTTGTTTTTCTGGCTTCCGATGAAGCCGGTTACATAACCGGCCAACTGCTTTGTGTCGATGGCGGCTACGGCATGATCTAAAGAGAAAGCCTGAAATCCGAACCCAAAGTACGAAACAGATTCAAATAACCAAAAGAAAAAAATTTAATAATGGGAAAGATTCTGTTTCGGTCACGGGGAAATTTCAGTTTTGGGATTGCTGGGATTTCGATATCCGAATTTCGTAGTTAAATTTGTCAATAAAGTAATCAAAGGAGGAACTATTATGGTCCAGATACCAAGCGTGATAAAGACCTGGCAGATGGTGCAGCCCTTTTCTAAAAATAAGGAGACGGGAGAGATCATCCCAGGGAAAATCGAGATGACCGAAATACCGGTTCCGGAACTTAAGCCGGGTGAAGTCCTTGTAGAAGTGGCCGGATGTGGGGTCTGTCATACGGACCTGGGATATTTTTATGATGGCGTACCTACGGTCGTCAAACCTCCCCTGACCCTGGGTCATGAAATCGCCGGGACCGTGGTGGCCGGAGATATGGGTTGGATCGGAAAGGAAGTGATCATCCCGGCGGTCATGCCCTGCCGTCAATGTCACCTCTGTAAGACCGGCCGTGGGAACCGTTGTCTGAATCAGAAGATGCCCGGGAACAGCCTGGGCAATTATGGCGGATTCTCCAGTCACATCCCTGTCCCCACCATCGACCTCTGTGAAGTTAAAAATCGAGGGAATTTTTCTCTGGCCCAATTAGCGGTGGTGGCCGATGCCGCGACCACCCCTTACCAGGCGGCCAAGAGGGCCGGTTTACAGCCCGGTGACAATGTAATCGTTATTGGTATCACCGGAGGAGTAGGTCAATATATGGGGCAGATGGCCAAGGCCCTGGGGGCCAAGACCGTGATCGGAATCGCCCGGAATGAAGAAAAGTTGAAGAGGGCCTTAAAATATGGGGCGGATTTTGTCATCAACTCGAAAGACAAAGACGCTTCGGCTGTTTCTAAGGAATTTCGGGATATTTGCAAGGCCAATGGACTGCCCAATTTCGGCTGGAAGATTTTTGAAGTTACGGGTGTCAAGGCCGGGCAGGAAATAGCCTTGGGCTTACTCGGTTTCACCGGCAAGCTGATCATTGTCGGCTTCGGAATGTCCAAAGTGGAATACATGTTGGGCCGGTTAATGGCCTTTGATGCCGAAATTATCGGCACCTGGGGCTGCCTGCCTGAATATTATCCGGCAGTACTGGATATGATCCTGAATAAAAAAATCGACATCATCCCCTTCGTGGAATCCAGGCCCATGAGCACGATTCGCGAGACCTTTGAAGAAGTCCACAAGGCCGGGTCTCCGGCCAAACGGATCGTCCTGACCCCGGATTTTTAGAAAGAAAATTCGAATATTGAATTTAGAACATCGAATTCAGAATCGTGAAGTGGTTTGTTTTACCTTCCTTCGATATTCATAATTCGACATTCGATATTCGATATTTTCATCCTTCGTGGTGCCCGCAGGCTTAAAGGTTTTATACCTGTCAGGCGTTTTGAATTAAACGAAAAAAATTAGGAAAAAAAAGTTATTAAGGAGGATTGATTATGGGAATTGAATGGGTACCGAGAGAAGATGGAATAAAGAATCACGACCGTTATGGTTCGGAGCACTGGGGTACGCAGGCCCCCTGCACCGTTTATGAGAAAAGACCTTTAAAGGACCCGAAAGGGAATATCGTCCCGGGGCTTCATGTGGCCTGGGTCATTCTGAACAATCCGTCCCAGTATAACTCCTATACCACGGAAATGGTCAAGGGGGTCATCGCCGGCATGGAAAATTCTTCAACGGACCGATCGGTCGTGGCCACCATATTTACCGGGATCGGTCCTTATGCCTTTTGCACCGGTGGGAACACCAAAGAGTATTCGGAATACTACAGCCGCCGGCCAGAAGAGTATGGGGCTTACATGGAACTCTTCAACAACATGGTTGATGCCATTCTGGCCTGCAAGAAACCGGTGATTTGCCGCGTCAATGGCATGAGAGTGGCCGGGGGCCAGGAGATCGGTATGGCCTGTGATCTGGCCATCTCTTCGGATCTGGCCATCTACGGGCAGGCAGGACCGCGGCATGGTTCCGCCCCGGATGGGGGTTCTTCCGATTTCCTTCCCTGGTTTTTAAGTATGGAAGACGCCATGTGGAATTGCGTGAGCTGCGAGATGTGGAGCGCCTATAAGATGAAGGCCAAAACGCTTATCTCCAAGTGTGTGCCCGTCCTTAAGGATGAAAAAGGCATTTGGGTCCGTAACCCCCAAGTCATTACGGGGCAGTATGTCGAGGACGGCGAAATTGTTTACGGCGAGTTTAAGAAGGGTGATGAATTTAAAAAGGCACGAGAATGGGTCAACGGCAAGCTGAAGGGCAATGATTATGATTTCGCGCTTCTGGACGCCGAAGTGGATAAAGTGGTCTGGACCTTTGCCAACCTTTTCCCGGGTTGCCTGATCAAGTCGATTGATTCCGTCCGGGCCAAGAAGAAATTCTTCTGGGATTATTCCAAAAACTACAACCGGCATTGGCTGGCGGCTAATATGATGGGAGAAGCCTTCTTAGGCTTTGGGGCCTTCAATACCAAGAAGATCACCGGCCAGGATGTCATTGATTTCCTTAAATACCGTCAGAACATCGCCGAAGGGAAACTTTTGGACGAATCCTTTTTCGAGTCCGTGTTGGGAAAACCCCAAAAATAGTGCGGATTTCGGATTGCGGAATGAACGAATAAGAACATAAAAAATTTAAAACGATAAGGCCTCCTGGCGATCTAAGTCAGGAGGCCTTTTTTGTTGGAACAGGGAATGGTGAAGTTCTCGGATATCCGGACCGTTAAGACAGCACAATTTCGCAATCCGCAATTTAAAATCATCATGGTTCTTCATACCCGAATTTCTTTAAAAACTTAGGGTCCTTGCTCCAATCTTTTTCTACCCGGACCCAAACCTCCAGAAAGACCTTTGTCCCTAACATTATTTCCATGTCTTCCCGTGCTTGTTGGGCAATGGCTTTCAACATCTTCCCTTGTTTGCCGATCAGGATTCCTTTTTGGGATTCCCGTTCCACATGAATAGTGGCCTGGATGTCGATTAGGGGTTTATGCTCCCTTGGTTTGAAGGATTCGACGGTCACGGCCACCCCATAGGGGACTTCCTGGGAGGTTAAGCGAAAGATCTTTTCCCGTATTATTTCCCCCACCAGAAATTTTTCTGAAAGGTCGGTGACCATATCCTCGGGGAAGAAAGGAGGGCCTTCTGGAAGGATCTGGAAAAGACTTCTTTCCAGGACCTCCAGGCCTTCTCCGGTCAAGGCCGAGACCGGGATGATCTCTTTGAAAGGGAGTAACGTTGATGCCTGTCCCATAAGGGGAAGGAGGTCCTTTTTGTCAATGAGATCGATTTTATTAATAACCAGAAAAAGAGGGATCTTGGACTTGTCCAATCGGGAGCGAAGATGATCCGGTATTACAATTTGGGTGGAAAAGGGGTCGATGAGCAAGACGATCAAATCGACCTCGGACAGGGATTTCAGGGAGATTTGGTTCAGGGACTTATGGAGCAACCCTTTGGGTTCCAGGATCCCCGGCGTATCCAGAAAAATGAGCTGGCCCCCGGTGACGTGCTTCACTCCCAGAATACGATTTCGGGTAGTTTGCGGGCGGGAGGAAACAATGGAAATCTTCTGTCCCAACAAGGCATTGAGCAGGGTTGATTTTCCTACGTTAGGGGCCCCGAGGAGGGCAATGAATCCGGATTTAAAAGACATGGGTTTCTCTTCTATGTAATCGGGGGTCAGACCCAGCGCCATGATCCAGAAGGCAACCTTGGATCACTTTTTATATCAATCAGGTCAATCCCAGATTCCTTCATTAAACGAACCAAATTTTTTCTTTTATTCCCCGAAAGATAGGATAAGTCTTTGGGACCGATTTCGAGGCCAAGCCTGGAGGGGAGCGATTTTTGGGAACTTAAGCGCTGAAGGATTTTTTTTGTGAAACATTCTCCCCGAACCAGAGAGCCGAAGGCCGGGTGATGGGGACCGGCGATCAAATCCCTTCCAGGGCGCATTCCCTCATTTTCCTGAAGACCAATACGGATGACCCGGATGCCGTTTTCTTCAAAAAGTTCCAAAGCCCGGCTGCATAAAGAAACGGCTCCGGCAAGGGATAGAGGTTGATACCGGTTTTTCCGCCACCACTGAGCCAAAGGAGTGCCCCGAAAGACCAAGGTCGGATAGATCCGGACAAAATCGGGTTTAAGGGCGACTGTTTGTCTAATGGTCTCAAGGAATTTTTCAGCCGTGTCTCCCGGGAGGCCGGCCATCAATTGAATTCCGATTTGGATCGGATATTTTTTTAATAATGCCAGGGTCAGGATGGCGTCTCGAGCGGTATGACCCCGGTTCGATAGAGTCAGAACCTCATCGTCGAGGGACTGAATTCCCAATTCAATGGTCCTCACCCCGAGAGCCAAAAGGGGTTCCATCATTTTTTCAGAAAGGGCGTCGGGGCGCGTAGAAATACGAATAGAGGTTATGCGTTGTTCGGACAAATAATGGCCCGCCCAGGTGAGGATTCGGTCTTGGAAGGCCGAGGGAAGATTGGTGAAGGTTCCGCCGAAAAAGGCGATCTCGACCATCTGTCCAGGCTTTTTTCGCTTGGAAGACAAACCGGCCTCGACAATAGAGGAAAAGGTATCCCAATCAAGGGGCCTGGTCGGGCTTCGGGTAATGGTTTTTTGATTGCAATAGAGGCAGCGGTAAGAACAGCCCATTTGGGGGAGAAATATGGGAATAATAAATGGATTCATATTTCAGAAAAAAGGCTCAAATTTGAAAACTCCCAGAGGAATCCCTAAAGCTTAAAACCAAGGGTGTCCTCTTTAACTTTCAGCCTTGAGCTTTAATTGTTTCAGGGCCTCTTCAGCGGCCTTTTGCTGAGCTTCTTTTTTGGTCTTGCCTTTTCCCTTGGACACAACCTGACCTTGGATTTTCACCTCGACGAAAAATTTTTTTTGGTGATCCGGACCTTCCTCCCGATAGACCGTATAGGCCGGCATTGTTTTCAGTGTCCCCTGGCAGTATTCCTGCAAAAAGGTTTTGTGGTCCCGAGTGCTCTGGGTTTGGTCATCGTCAATATGGGATTGGAAAAGGCGGTCGATAAAGGTCATAGCCGCTTGAAATCCCCCTTCCAGGTAGAGTGCCCCGAGAACGGCCTCAAAGGCATTGGCCAGGATGGAGGCCTTTTCACGACCTCCGGTCTGTTCCTCTCCTTTCCCGATTAACAAAAAGCCCCCCAACCCTAATTGGAGGGATAAAGCCGCCAGTGTTTTCTCGTTCACTTGTCCGGCCCGAATTTTAGAAAGCATCCCCTCAGGCAGGTTGGGATATTTTTTCAGTAATAAATCGCTCAGGGTCAGATTCAAAACGGCATCCCCTAAGAATTCCAGCCGTTCATTATGCCCCATGCCCGATTCGGGATGCTCGTTCACATAGGAACGGTGGGTAAGGGCTTGTTTTAAAATTGAGAGATTTTTAAACCAGTAGCCCAGAGAATATTGGAGTGGGTCAAGGCTATGCATTTGTTTTTTGAAAAAGGGATAAGCCTCCTCATAATCTACTCCTGAAATATATCCGATTTTGGAAGTTTATTCAAGGGACTAATGGTTAATCCGCCGGTTTAGACTCACTCCCCTTATTCTTTGAGCTTTTCTCTGAATTGAAAAAATATTAATAATTTTATTGACAAAAAATCTTTTTTCGTTAATATTTACTTTTTTAAAATACGGAGTTAAGAAAACCATGAAAAGCTACATTCCAAGACAAGACGAAATCAAGCGAGGCTGGTGCCTATTCGATGCCGATGGAAAGGTCCTGGGGCGGCTGGCTTCTGAGGTGGCCCAACGGCTGAGAGGTAAAAACAACCCCCAATTCGTCCCTTATGCCGATACGGGGGACTTTGTGATCGTGGTTAATGCCGAAAAAATTATTTTGACCGGAAGAAAATTAGAACAAAAGGTTTACTACCGACATACCGGATTTATCGGCGGGTTGAAATCCATTACGGCCAAAAAATTGAAAGAGAAAAAGCCCCAAGAACTCATTCGCCAAGCGGTTAAAGGGATGCTGCCTAAAAACAGTCTTGGCAGAAAACTTAATAAAAAATTAAAGGTTTACGTGGGTCCGGAACATCCCCATGTGGCCCAGCAACCCATGAACCTATCTTAAAAGTCAGGAAGAGAATATGGCCGAAAAGGAATTTTACGCAACAGGGAAAAGAAAATTAGCCATCGCCCGTACCTGGTTGAGACCGGGGGCCGGGCAGATCACCATTAATGGCCGGCCCATTGATCGCTATTTCAGCCGGGAGACGGCCAAGATGGTGGTTCTTCAACCTCTCGAGCTGACCGATACTCTGGGCAAATTTGATATCCTGGTTAATGTCACCGGTGGGGGTTTATCCGGACAGGCCGGGGCTATTAAACACGGAATCAGTAAGGCCCTCTTGGTCTACGACCCGCAACTCCGGCCGGTATTGAAGAAAGCCGGATTTATTACCCGGGATTCAAGGGTCAAAGAGCGAAAGAAGTACGGCCAGAAAGGGGCCAGGGCTCGTTACCAATACTCAAAACGATAGTCCTTGATTGAGTCAAGAAAATGACGAAAGGGAAGGCTCTGAAGGCCTTCCCTTTTTTTATCTCCTTAATCAATCGTCAAGGGGTGAGGGATCATGAAAAAAGGAAAAAAGAAAGTTACGGTAGTTGGCGGGTCCGGGTATACGGGTCTTGAGCTTTTGCGCCTTTTATTGCGGCACCCTGGAGTAGAAGTCATTCGGGTTACTTCCAGGCAATATGAAGGGAAACCGGTCCACTGGGTTTTCCCCTCTCTGGGGATAACAAGGCTGACCTTTGGCGCCCTGGACCTCGATAAGATAGTCAAGGATTCGGATGTAATTTTTACTGCCGTCCCGCACCAGAAGGCCATGGAACTGATTCCTGAAATGATGAAGAAATCACAGTGTAAAATCATAGACTTAAGTGCCGATTTTCGAATTAGAGCGGTAAAAGAATATGAGACCTGGTATCAGGTGCCTCATGTTGCCCCTGAGTTGCTGGAACAGGCCGTTTACGGCTTGCCTGAGATCCATGGCCAAGAAATCGAACAGGCCCGATTAATCGGAAATCCTGGTTGTTATCCGACGAGTATCATCTTGGGAATAGCCCCCCTTTTAAAAGAAAAACTTATAAAAAAAGAGGGAATCATTGCCGATTCCAAATCGGGTGTCAGCGGGGCCGGGCGAGCCTTATATTTGGGGAGTCTATTTTGTGAAGCCGACGAGGGATTTAATGCCTATAAAGTCGGGGGAGGGCATCGCCATATCCCGGAAATGGAACAGGAATTGAGCTTGATAGCCCAACAACCCGTTAAGCTGACCTTCACCCCTCATCTGGTTCCCATGTCCAGGGGCATCCTGTCGACCATTTACGCCAGACCGACAAAAAAGATAACCATCCGGGACTTGATCGGGCTTTATCAGGCTTTTTATCGGGAAGCCCCTTTTGTCCGTTTGTGTGAAGAGGGGGAGTGGCCTTCCACCTTACAGGTCAGGGGATCCAACTATTGCCGTATCGGCTGGAGCTTGGATGTCCGAACCGGACAATTAATTATCCTGTCGGCGATTGATAATCTGGTTAAAGGAGCCTCCGGGCAGGCCGTCCAAAACATGAACATCCTCTTTGGCTGGGACCAGACTCTTAGTTTGACCCAGCTTCCATTGTATCCATAATTTTCCCCCAGACAGATAAACAGGATTTTTTAGATTCATTATTCTCACCTTTCTCCTGGAAAGGGAGAAATTTTTTTAATCCTGTAAATCCTGTCAAAGGGAAAAACCCAACCAACCCAATAAACCCAATAAATGAAATGGACCGGAAACGAAATATTCGCCTCTTGATTGCCTATGATGGTACCCGTTTTCTGGGCTGGCAAAGGCAAAAGGAAAATCCGACGATTCAGGGGACAATCGAAGGGATTCTTTCTCGAATAACTCAGGAAAATGTTTCTCTGATCGGGGCCGGAAGAACCGATGCCGGAGTCCATGCCTGGGGACAGGTGGCCAACTTTCGGACGTCCTCCGATTTGGCCGCTATGAAAATAGAGACCGCTCTGAATGCTCTTTTACCACGGGACATAGCGATCCGCCAGGTCCAAGAAGTGGCCCCAGCCTTTCATGCCCGTTATTCCAGCAAAGCCAAGATCTATGATTATTGGATCTGGAATCAAACTCAGGTCATCCCTTTTCTTCGCCATTATGTCTGGTTCGTTCGGGAACGGTTGAATATTACCCTGCTCAAAGACGGCTTATCCCTTTTGATCGGGGAGCAGGATTTTTCCAGCTTTCAATCCCAGGGGAGTGAGGTCGCCCATGCGGTGCGTACTATTTATCGGGCTGGTCTTTTTCCGTTGCCTTGGGGCGGATTTCGCCTGAGGTTTAAGGCCGATGGGTTTTTAAGGCATATGATTCGAAATATGGTGGGGGTCCTCATCCGCGTCGGTTTGAAGCGAATTTCCATGGAAGAATTTAAAGAAATTATCCAATCCAAAGACCGATCCAGGGCCGGAGAAATGGCCCCGGCACAGGGGTTATTCCTGAGAAAAGTGCTTTATCCTAAAACCGAAGCAGGTGATTCTCCCCTGTAGCCTTGATAGACGTCCTTGCCCATCACTTTTCCGGCCGGACGGTTTCCTGGATCGTTTTATAGATACTTCGAAAGGCCTCGTCAAAACCGGTCAACGGTAGACGGCCGATTTCAATGTATTTGATCACCACTTCCTTGGCTGTCTTTAAAATCATCTCTTCTTCAGGTTTCATTCGCTTAAACCTCCTCAACAATAACAGGCCATTGGCCTTCATAAATCATAAATTAGGGGCCTCTGCCATAAGGAAGAAGGCGTTTCTTCAGGCGGAGGCCCCTGGTAAGAAGAACCTGACCAGCCCTCCTTAAAATAAAAGATACCTTATGGCCTAAAGGGAAATCAAGGGTTTATTCGAAAATATCGACATACGCTTCCCAATGCGGAGGTTGATAAAAATTTTTTTATGCGATATAAATATAATCACTCATGAACGCCTCGATCCGCTTACTTCCCGAATCTTTGATTAATCAAATCGCTGCTGGCGAAGTGGTTGAAAGACCGGCCTCGGTCGTCAAGGAATTGTTGGAAAATTCAGTTGATGCAGAAGCATCCGACATCCAAATCGATGTCATCCAATCGGGGAAGTCCTGTATCCGGGTTACGGATAACGGCCGGGGGATGACTAAGGAAGACCTGGTCTTGGCCATCGAACGCCACGCCACCAGTAAGATCCAGGAATATGCCGACCTGATGGCTCTGAAATCGATGGGCTTCCGGGGAGAGGCCCTGCCCAGCATAGCCGCGGTCAGCCGGATGACCATTATCTCCATTCCCAGAGAAGGCATATCC
Source organism: uncultured delta proteobacterium (assembly GCA_963769305.1). GTDB lineage: Bacteria > Desulfobacterota > RBG-13-43-22 > RBG-13-43-22 > RBG-13-43-22 > RBG-13-43-22. Next base: position 42,452 of record CAVYLJ010000026.1, read on the forward strand.
GGCCATCGTTTGGAGATCTGGGGAGGGAAAAAAATAGGCCTGGAGGAAATCGGGGGTGTTTCCGGGACGGTCGTGGAGGTCATGGATCTTTTCTATAACACTCCGGCTCGGATGGCCTTTTTGAAAAGCCCCAGGGCCGAGTGGACCCAGATCCAAATCGCCTTGGAGAGGGTGGCTTTGGGGTTCCCTTCCCTTCGTTTTGAAATGACCCACAACGGGAAAAAAATCCTTCAACTCTTCCCCTCACCGGATAAGATCCTTCGCCTGCGAGAAATATGGGGCCCGGAAAGAACAAATGGGTTGATCCCGGTGGATTTAGCGGAAGATCGAATTCGAATTGCCGGCTTTATCTCTCCGCCACACTTACACCAGAATACTTCCAGGCATATGGCTTTTGTAGTCAATCAGAGGTGGGTTCGCAGTCCCCTCCTATATCCCTTGATCCTAAGGGCTTATGCCGGTATGATCCCCTCGGGTCGTTTTCCCACCATAGCCCTCTGGATGGAAGTTCCTCCGGAATTGATCGATGTCAATATTCATCCCACAAAACAGGAAGTACGTTTCAGTCAGACCTCCTGGATTCAAACTTTGGTCGGCAAGGCCCTTGGACAGGCCTTGAAATCCCATGTGCCTAAACCGAGCTGGACCGAGAAAGAGTTTCTTCATCCAACGTGGTCACCGGGCCAAACCCAACCTTTTCTCTTTAGAGATTCCGGTTTTAAGAATTTTTCTATCACTTCGACCGGCGTAGAAGACCTAATGCCGTTATCATCAGGGGGTGTCCCCCAGGGCCTTCTTCAGGATCAAGCGATTGAACAGCTCTTTGATAAGCCTCCTGACGGGCAATTTGAGGCCTATCAGGAAGGGGGCTTTTCCCGGTTAACCCTGATAACCCAACTCCAGGGGACTTATCTCCTGGGCTTAATGGACCGGGGTCTGATTTTGATCGACCAGCATGCGGCCCATGAGAGAATCCTTTATGAACAATACCGGAATCAATGGAAAACCGGGAGGGTATCTTCTCAGTATCTCATTGTCCCCATCCTGATCGAACAGCCTCCCGGAAGGGGCTTCGAGCTTGAATCGATCCAAACGGAACTGGGTGTGCTCGGGTTTGAAATAACTTCAGCCGGCGGAAGCAGCTTATGGGTAAAATCCCTGCCGGTTGGAATTAGAATAGGACAGGCCGAAGAGGTCCTTAAAGAAATCCTGGAGGAGATGAGGTCTGAAGACGGTTTATCGAGCCAGGAGCCCTGTCCAAAATCTTTGTTAAGGCTCCTGGCCTGCCACAGTGCTATCCGGGCCGGCCAGGTTTTGACCCCGGAGGAAATAAAGTCCCTGTTGATTCAATTGGATCAAACCGAAAGTCCCTCCCATTGTCCACACGGCCGCCCCCTTTGGATCTTGATTTCCTGGGAAGAAATTGAAAAACGATTCAAACGAAGATAAATCTACAAGGTTCAAGGTTCAAGGCGTAAGGTTTAAGGAAAAACCGTACGCTCTTATACCAAAAGCTTCTTCTATTTTGGCGCTACGAATATGAAAATAGGTTTTCCGAACCTTGAACCTTGCACCTTGGACCTGTTCCCATGAACCCAAATCGCCCCAGAGTCGTTATCATCACCGGACCGACGGCAGTCGGGAAATCCAGTCTGGGCCATAGCCTGGCCCGGGAGATGGGAGGAGAAATCATCAATGCCGATTCCATGCAGGTTTACCGTAATATGGACATCGGAACCGCTAAACCGACCCCGGCGGAACGAAGAGAGGTCCCTTATCATCTGATGGATATTATTAATCCCGATCAACCCTTTGATGCCTCGGAGTTCCGGATAAGGGCCCAGGCCGTTATCCAGGAACTGCACCTTCGCCAAGTCCCGATTTTCGTCATCGGGGGGACCGGCTTCTATCTCAGGGTTTTGCAAAGGGGACTTTTTGCCTGCCCCAAGCCCAAAGCCGAGATCAGGGAAAAATGGAAAATGAATTCCCGGACCCACGGCCCTCAATTCCTTTGGGAGACCTTAAAAGCGCAGGATCCTTCGGCAGCGGCTCGGATCCATCCCCGGGACACCTATCGATTGATCCGGGCCCTGGAGGTTTTGGAATTGACCGGTTGCCCCATCTCCGACTGGCAACAGTGGGGGCAGGAGGGTGAGCCGGATTATGAAATACTTTGGATCGGCCTTACCCTGGAACGCCAGATCCTTTACCAAAGGATCAATCAAAGGGCCGAAAAAATGATCGCCCAGGGGTTTCTGGAGGAGGTGCGCAGACTGCTTGATTTGGGGTATTCTCCGGAATTAAAGTCCATGAAATCCCTGGGCTACCGTCATTTGGCCAAGGTGTTACAAGGGGATTGGGAATTGCCGGAGGCCCTCGATCTTCTGAAGAGGGATACCCGCCGTTATGCCAAGAGGCAATTAACCTGGTTAAGCGGGGAAGACAATTTGAACTGGTTTTCTCCCCTCGAATTTGATAAGATCCTTTCAAAGGTAATCGATTTTTTCAATCGCCCAAGAGACTATGTCCATCCCTAACCTGATTACATTGATTCGTATTGTCCTGATCCCTTGGTTTGCCATCCTTTTGATCAACGGTTCCTTTAACCAGGCCCTGTGGGTTTTTGCCGGAGCGGCGGTGACCGATGGCCTGGATGGCTTGGTTGCCCGCTGGTTTTCCCAAAAGACCCGTTTGGGGGCCTTCTTAGACCCCATTGCCGATAAGATGTTATTATCTACGGCCTATATCGCCCTGGCCGTATTGAAAGAGATACCGGTTTGGCTTACGGTGATCGTCATCAGCCGGGATGTGGTCATCGTCTTAGGGGTGAGTATCTTGTTTCTGAATCAAGTCCGTTTTGAGATCAAACCGACCATCTACAGCAAACTGACCACCATCTTCCAATTATTACTGATCCTGTTGGTCCTTTCTTCCGGATATGTCCACCTTGGATATTTCCTGCGGCAAGGCTTGGTCCTGACTACCTTGATTTTTACCGTCTTTTCAGGACTTCATTATCTCTATTCGGGCCTCAAGATTATAACCTGAAGGAGATGATTTGAGAAAAAGTTTGGTTTTTTCTTGACACCTGAGACTATAATTGTTTAAACATAAAGCGTTCGCAGGCACGTAGCTCAGGGGGAGAGCGCTACCCTGACACGGTAGAGGTCAAGGGTTCAAAACCCTTCGTGCCTACCATGATATTATGGGGGTTGGCCACTTCGGCCAATCCCTTTTTTTGTGGGTTTTTTATAATCTCCGGTATGGGCGGATGGTTTATTTATTTTCCTACACCGTGTGGCCCTCTTTTCTTCCAATAAATTCATTTTGAAAACCAAAAATTTCTTGAAAATCAAGGAGTTAGCCCTTTGGGGGTTAGCTCCTTTTTTGTTTTTGCTACCATTTTGCTACCGGTTGCCTCAAAAATGGTATTTTCCAGCCGGCAAACGGCCTCTTGATTGACCGGTTTCATTAAATGGGAGTAGACGTTCAGGGTAACCATTGGGGTCGAATGTCCGAGCATGGTTTGAACATATTTAATGGGCTCTCCTGGGTTTTTCATGGGTACCCCCAAATATATTGTGGTAAAATGGAAAGCGGCTGCTCCGACGAATCGTTTAGGTGCCCATTCTCGCAGCCGCTTCTTTATTAAAAAATAAAACATCAAGACTTTAGCAAAGAAAGAGAGATGGACGGCAAGACCTTTTATTACAAATTGCTGGGACTGCATCCCCCCTGGGTGATCACCAAAGTGGTCCTTAATGAAACGGAGCAACGGGTGGACATCTATCTTGATCATGAGAAAGACATACAGGTAAGATGCCCGGAGTGTGATCAATTTTATGGGGTTTATGATCATAGTCCGGAAAGAGTTTATCGGCATCCGGACACCTGCCAGATGGCCACCTATATTCATGTTCGACCGCCTCGGGTGAATTGTCCGGATCATGGAGTTAAACAGATTACTTCTGAACTGGGTGAAAATGGTTCGGAAATGACCTATGCCTTTGAAAGCCTTGTTAGATTCGAATAGCCCAAGAATGCAGTATTGAGGCTACCAGCAGGTTGTGCAGTCTGGGGCTGGGATCAGAGCTGGAATGCCTTGGAAAGAGCTGTTGACAGAGGATTGAGCCGGAAAGAGCATCGCATACCGTCCAGAATTGGGGTGGATGAAAAAGCTATCGCCCGAGGGCATAAAATTGACCCTTGGTCTATGACCTGGACAACGGAACGGTCGAATACGTTACGGATGATCGCAAGCAGGAAAGTCTGGGAAAGCTATTATCAGCAGTTTAGTCAAGAGGAGTTGGCCGGAGGTCGAGTATCCCTATTTCCAGGAATCCTTGGGCATCAACTATATCCATCAGGCCGATCTCGTGGGTCCCAGGTATATCAAGAACGACGGTCGGTTTTATTCATGCATATCATCGATCGGGGCAGTCATCGGTTTTTATTCATCCCCAACGCCGGAAAGACGATTTATCCGTAGCCTCCGCTTTGATTCGTGCTGGAAAACCATGGGCGTACCGGATTTCCTCCAATTCGACAACGAACTGAGTTTCGGGGCAGCAACCGCCATCCTCGATCTCTTGGGGTAGTCCTGCGACTTTGCCTGTTATGGGGGTCGAAGTCGTTTTTATCCCAGTCGGAGAGCCCTGGCGGAATGCCGTGGTGGAAAGCTTCAATGATACCTATAACCGACGATTCTTCCGTAGGCAATGGTTCCGAAGTTATGTACAACTCCGGGCTCAGTCCAAAAACTTTGAGATTTTCCACAACCGGAACCATCGCTATGGCTATCTCCAAGGCTCAACCCCTTTTCAGTTTCTTGAGGAGGCCGGCTTTAAACCCCTTTTGGCTCCTCCCAAATTCACGTTGCCTAAAATCTCCTATATCCCTGATGGGACTATCTCGGTCATTCGCTTCATTCGCAGTGACCGTAAATTGGATATCTGGGGAGAACATTTTTAACTGCCTGAGAGCTTGGTTTACTCGTATGCTCGAGCTAAAATCATTACCCACCTACATGAGATTCAGGTCTTTCATGGACAGGATTTGGTGGTCACTTTCCCCTACCATCTTCCCCCTTGGATTGACCCTAATTCGTGATTTGGGTAAACGATGTCCTGACATTAAAACACTTTGTCCCAGGGTAAACGATGTCCTGATATTCAGGAGTTACGGGTTGTACTCAATAAGCTGACCCATTGGGGGATGAAGCGGCTCTGGGGGTATTCTACAGAAAGTAGGGGAAGCAGGTATTCCGATTTTTTTGCCGAA
>CAVYLJ010000027.1:0-30000 GCA_963769305.1 uncultured delta proteobacterium
GAATATTTGAAACTACAGCGGCGTTTCAGCCATTTGACCCCGGATTTGATCGCCATCATCCAGAAGCGGGTGGACGCGGAATACCAAAAACTCCTTAGGTTGGAGACCTGTACCCAACCGGCAGAAACCAAAGAGGAAGCCAAAAAAGAATAATTTGAAATAAGCGGGATTTTAAGTTATATTTTTCTCATTCCGAAATCCGCAATCCAAAATCCGAATTTACAAATCATTCCCCGGTAGCTCAGTCGGTAGAGCGGGTGGCTGTTAACCACTTGGTCGGCGGTTCGAGTCCGTCCCGGGGAGCCAGAAAAAAAAAGGCCCATTCAAAAAATGGGCCTTTTTTTATTCAAGAACTTCCGGGTATTTGACATCAAAATTCAGGAAAACTTGTTTCTCTAAAATAATTAGAGGGTTTCCCCTACAGGACTGGAATAAAGGCGTAGTTTAATTCCTACGGTTTTATTTTGGTTTTTTAAAATCTTTTATTTTCAGGTCATGCTTTTTCAGGAGTTCATAGAAATCGGCGCGGTATTTTCCGGCCAGCTTGGATGCTTTACTTATATTGCCCTTGCAGGTGGAGAGAATTTGGATCAGATAATTCTTTTCATAGGCATTCCTGGCCTCTTTGAGGGGGAGCAAAGTCGGCTGCTCAGAGGCAAGTGCTTTGTTCTGCTTCTGAAAAATAAGGTCTTCTGAGATGATATCCTGCTGGGTCATGGCCACGGCATACTCCATGGTATTTTCCAATTCCCGCACATTCCCCGGCCAATCGTAAAGCATCAGTTTTTGCGTGGCCAACGGGGTCAATCCCTTGACTTCCTTATTCATTTCTTGAGAAAACTTTTTACGAAAATGTTCGACTAAAAGGGGGATATCTTCTTTCCGCTCTCTTAAGGGAGGCAGGAATATGGGAATGACATGGATCCTGTAAAAGAGGTCTTCCCGAAAAAGACCTTGTTTGACCAAAGCATCCAGATCCTTATTTGTGGCTACAATCACTCGGACATCAACCTCGACCAATTTCTCACTGCCTAAGGGATAAAACTGCCGTTCCTGAAGGACCCTCAACACTTTGGCCTGGATCCCGGGGGGCATATCTCCGATTTCGTCCAGAAAAATGGTGCCTTCATCGGCCCGGGCAAATAGTCCCTTGGTACTCTTGATGGCCCCGGTAAAAGCCCCTTTTTCATGACCAAAGAGCCTGCTCTCTAAAAGCCCTTCCGGGAGGGCGGCACAATTGATGGCCACAAATGCCTTGTCTTTCCTCTCGCTGGCGATATGTATCGCCTTGGCAATGAGTTCTTTCCCGGTGCCGCTTTCTCCATGGATATAGACCGTCGAATCCGTTTTTGCGATCTGGGAAACCTTTTCGAGGAGAAGGCGCATCTGCTCGCTTTGGGCGACAATATTTGAGAAGCCGAAATGCTCCTCCAAAAGGGTTTCCAGCCTTTTGACCTCGGAAGTAAGGTGGCTGTTTTCCAAAGCGATTTTGATCTGTAACAACAAATCCTGAGGATCGAAAGGCTTGGTGAGATAACTGTAAGCCCCTTTCTTCATGGCCTCCACTGCGCTTTCGATGCTTCCATAAGCCGTAAGGATCATCACCGGCAACTCGGGAATGAGACGGTGAAATTCCGTCATCAGCGATATTCCGTCCTGATTTTCCAGTTGAAGGTCAACGATAGCCAGATCAAAAATTTGCTCTTTGAGGGCTTGGACGGCTTCTTCTTCCCTTAAGACCGCCGTGACCTCATAATCTGCGGATTCAAGCCGCATTTTTACCAATTCCAGGAGGTTTCGGTCATCATCTACCACCAGGATCTTTCCCAAAGACATGTCCTTTTATTTTCCTCTCTCTTTCTTTTTCTCTTCTATCTCGATATCGACCTTTTTGTATTCCTCTAACATCTTGGTCGATTTTTCATAATCTTTAACCAGTTTCTCATAATCCTTGTTCATTTTTTCATATTCTTTAGCCAATCTATCATGGTCCTTGATCGTCTTTTCATAATCTTTAACCAATTTCTCATTTTCTTTGGTCAATTTTTCATTCACTTGGAGAACATCGATCCAGACTTTTGCCTGATAAAAAAAAAGGCTCTGAGGAAAGTCCGTTATCAGCCTTTTCATAAAGAAAAGCGACTGGCCATAGTTTTTCTTGGGATTTCCAGGATAGGCATGGATCAGGGCTATATTGAAATAGGCCTCATCAGCCGGGGGCTTTTTATTCAAAAGATCGATAACTTTTTGATAATCCCGAAGAGCCCCCTCATAATCACCCGAAGAAAAAAGCCAACTCCCTTCTAGGAGTAAGGTCTTGGCCCTTTCGTTCTTTATCTTCTCATCCGCAGCGGCCGCCTTCCTTTTTGCAGCTTCTTCTTTTCCCGCTGGAGAAATTGTTGGTTGGACCAGTTCCTCCTTCACACACCCGGAAAACCCTAAAAATATCAAGCTGGCAACCAAAAATAAAATGTGCTTCCTTGTCCTAAAGTGCTTTCTGCCCATACTCTGCCACCATGTGATTGGATGATGTATTTGACAATGGCCAATCCTAAACCGCTTCCCTTGATCTGGTAAGACTTTATTGGCACTACTTGGTGAAATTTGTTAAAGATAGTTAAAAGATGCTCTCTGGGGATCCCAGGACCGGTATCCCTCACTTCGACCTGGATACCTTGGTTGATGGCTTCAGCCGAAATCTCCACCTGTCCCCCCTCCGGGGTAAATTTCACGGCATTCCCAACCAGATTACGCAATACCTGAAGGATCCTCTCGTGGTCCAATTTTATACTCGGCAAGTCCCCTTTTATCGTTTTCTCAAACCTAATTTTCTTCGCCTCGAAAAGGGGCCCCATCTCTTTGATCACCCTATCGACCAAAGGGGCAAGCCCGGCCGGTTCAAACCGATAGGTCATCATGCCCGCCTCCATCTTGGACAAGTCCAAAGAGGAATTAACCAGGTCGATCAGGCGATGACTCTCCTGGGCAATGATGTCCAACAGTTTTTTTTGTTTGGCCGTGATCGGTCCTGCGGCCTCTTCCTTAAGGAGGGCAATCCCCTCTTTGATGGAAGTCAATGGGGTTCGAAGTTCATGAGACATGGTGGAAAAAAAATCGGATTTCATCTTATCTAAATTACGGAGTTTTTGAATCATTAAGTTAAAAGCCTGGGACAACTCTGAAATCTCAGGAGAGGAGAAAGCCGGCAAATCGCTTTTAAAAATGCCCTCAGAGATTTCTCGAGTTTTAAACCTTAACTGATTCAAAGGTCCGGTGATGCTCCCGGTGATTAAAAATGAGATTACCAGGACAGAACCCAGGGCAAGCAAGGCCAGGATTACCGCGACATTACGGACAGAATCTCCCACCTCTCCCTGTTCCTTCATCCAGCGATAGACATCTTGTTGGACCTGGCCCTTCAAGATATCCAGCTCATTTAAGATCCCATCAACCAACTTTTCCTTTTCCGAATCGTATCGTTTCGCTGAATAGTATCGCCTTGACCGGATTAATTCGTTTTCATCCTCCGCCAAGGCTTGGTAACGGTCATAGGAATCACGGACTTTCTTGAAAACATTCTTCCTGGCGGGAATATCGGAAATAGCCAGTGCCTGATTCAGGTCTTTGTAAAAGGCTTCTTTTGTGGAAAGGAAATGGTCGTAGAAGCTTTGATCCTTAGTGATGATATATTTTTTTAAAAATCGATGTTGGGAAAGAATCAAATCTTCAAGCTTCTTGTCATATTCCAGATGTCGATTGTCCACTTTCAGGAAGTGTTGGGTAACCGTATTAAACCGTTTAAGTTGGATAATAGCATAGACTCCGACCATCATCACCAAAAGAAAGATGATCAGATAGCCGATCATTAATCGCCAAAAAATGGTGAGCCGCATATTTTAGTCAAGCCCTTTATGCACGAATAAAAATCAATATACCCCTTTTTTCAATATTTGGCAAGAACTACAGAAGGTTAACAAAAAGCAAGCGGAATCAATTCCCTTAATTTCATCACCATGATTTAACAGAAAGGGTCGGAAAAATCCTTATTCTTTTTAAGAAAAAAAGCGGTAGGATCAAGCAGCCCCCTGTCCCTGGTCGAAGCGTTTTAAGATCCTCAAAAAAGGCGTAAAAAGACAGAGGGTTCCTCCGGTCCGGCCCAAGATAAGGGCCAGGGCCGCGGCCGTGGCGCCAATGGCGTCGAAATAACGAATGGCCGCAAAAAGGGCGGCGATGACGATCAACAGTTCCAGGCCGGTAGCCCAGGTGATAGGGCCCGTGTCCCGGGCGCTGACCAGGACCGACCGCTGGAAAGTAAGCAGCACCCAAATTCCGGGCATGATGGTCAATAGCTTTAAAGGGCTTAAGGCAAATTGCGTTAATTCCAGAGAAAGGCCGGAAACGGAACGGAACCACAAATGGGATAATGGGGTGAAGGCGATACAAGCCAGCGCCCCTACGGTGATCGCGCACAAGATCAGAGCAAAGTCGCGCAGTTCCTGATAATTGCGGTTCCGGTTCCCCATGAGGGCGATACTGGCCTCATGAAAAGACAAGCCGCAGCTCATAAAAAGTAACACCAGGCCGTAGATGACCGGGAGTACGGCCAGGGATTCGATGGCCATCCGGCTTTTTCCGACAAAAAAGGTCGTTGCGGGCTGGACCCCCAAGGCCAGCAAGGAGGTCAAGGCCAAGGGCAAGTAAAATTTAAAAATGGCCCGGTAAGTCAAGATGTCCTTAGTCCCCCCTTTGGAACCGGGTTCTCCTAACAAGTTTTTAATGATGGGAGCGGCCATGAACCTGCTGGAGACCGCCTCCAGGATAACCGCCATGGACAGGACACCGGCCCCGACGGAAGCCCCATCAAGATGGGAAAAATGATATAAACACAGACCGCCCAAAATTATAGAAGCCAGCCGGATCGCGGTTCCGAAGGCGACATACCGGGTTTTGTTATGACGGATCAATATCCCCTGACAAAATCGGCGAATACCTATGGCCCAGGGTACGGGGATTGAGATGAGAACAGCATGGTAAGTCAACCCGGCGACCTCTTCCGGCAAGCCGATCAGCTTTTTAGTAAGAAAGGAAAAAACGATCGGCAGAAGGACGATTCCCATGATGAAGGTGATCATCCCGATCAAGATAAAGGTAAACCGCTGCATTTTGATAAAAGAATCCCGGTCTTTGACCAGGGCGGTGGCGGCGCTGATGATCATCAGAATAGGTGCTTCGACTACCAGGATAAAGGAAAAGGCTACCCCGTAGGCGGCCAGGTTAAACTTGGGCGCAGCCATCCTGGCTATGATCGCGCTCAGGAGCGAACTTTCCAGGGCCATCATAAGCCAGGTGGATTCCAGCGGCAGCCAGAACAATAAGATGCGTTTGTTGGTCAATTTAGGGCTATCGGAGATCATCGATGGTCACACACGGAAAAATCATTTCATGCCGGCTGTTTAAAAAAGCCCTCCCATAGGCAAACCGCGCATCCAGGAAAAGTGATAAGTAATGCATGAGAAAGCGCCGGCAAAAACTTAAAACTCGTCACTCGTCAGACCAATTAGGGATGAGGGCATCGGCTTCGGCGGGCAGGGGTGATTTTTCATCAACAAAGTATAAAGGGAATAGCATTTTAAGAGGAAGCAGGCAAGGAAATTAAATGGATAAAGTCTTTTGACTTGCCTTTTTCTTTGTTAACCAGTAAAAATTACGGAAGTATGATATTATTGTAAATATTTTTTCATCCCATTTGACCGAGAATCTGGACCAATGCCTAAAAAACCTTTATCCGTGGTGATCCTGGCCGCCGGAAAGGGGACCCGGATGAAATCCGACCTCCCCAAGATGCTTCACCCTTTATTGGGAAAGCCGATGCTCGGTTATGTGCTGGACGCAGCCAGGAGTTTGAAAGCAGCCAAGAACATCATGGTCGTGGGCCATCAAGCAGAACGGGTAAGGGAGGCTTTCCGGGAATGGACAGGGACTTTTGTCGACCAATCCCCTCAATTAGGGACAGGCCATGCCCTGAAAGTAACTCAGAAAGAACTCAAATCCTTTCAAGGGACCGTGTTGGTCCTTTCCGGAGATGTCCCTTTGATCGAAAAAGGGACTTTGAAAAAACTGCTTCAGTTTCACCAAAGGGGGAGGGCCGTTCTGACCCTTATCAGTACGGAAGTGAAAGACCCCAAAGGATACGGCCGGATCATCCGGGATCCTCAAAAACAACTGGTGCGAATCGTCGAAGAAAAAGAGGCTTCTCAACAGGAACGGCTTATCCGGGAAATCAACACCGGTCTATATGCCTTTGATTCGGAATTCCTTTTTACAGCCCTTTCCGGGCTGACCCGAATAAACCGGCAAAAGGAATATTATCTGACCGATCTGGTTCAATTAGCCCGGGAAAAAGGATTGCCGGTGGCCGTACTCTGTCACGCTAAATCGGAGGAGGTCTTGGGAATCAACGATCGTGAAGAACTGGCCCGATCAGCCCGCGTGTTGCGGCAACGGATCCTCAAGGATTGGATGCACCAGGGGGTGACTATTATCGATCCCCTGACCACCTATATTGAAGCCACGGTTCGAATTGGCGCGGATACGGTCATCGGTCCTTTTACGATCATCCGGGGGAAGACCCGCGTCGGCTCCCATTGCGAAATCCAGTCTCATGTGGTGATCGATACGGCCACCCTTAAGGATGGGATTGTGATTCCCCCCTTTTCTTTTATAAAAAACAAAAACCTCAAAAAAGAATAAGGAATGATGAAACCGAACAGAACAAGACCTTTAATGAATTCATCAGCCGGTCAAGGAGCAAGCCTATGTGCGGCATTATCGGATATCTCGGTCCTCAAAATCCCGTAGAGGTCATCCTTGAGGGATTAAAAAAATTGGAATATCGGGGGTATGATTCGGCCGGCATTGCCGTAATTCAAGACAAGTATTTCCAAGTGCGGCGCAGCCAGGGAAAATTAAGTGAACTGGCCCGTCTGCTCTCTCAGAATCCCATTGCCGGCCGGATAGGGATCGGCCATACCCGCTGGGCCACGCACGGCCGGCCTTCGGAAACCAACGCCCATCCCCATGTGGTCGGCCGGGTCGCCTTGGTCCATAACGGAATCATCGAAAACTATTTGGACCTCAAAAAACAATTGTCCGCCGAGGGTCGTACTTTTTTATCGGAAACGGATTCGGAGATCGTCGCCCATCTGATCGACAAATACTTGAAAGGCCGGGATCTGTTTAAGGCGGTTCAAATGGCCTTGGAAAAAATCCGGGGGTCTTACGCCTTAGTCGTCCTCGACAGCCAGGACCCGAACCGCATCGTGGCCGTTCGAAAAGAATGCCCTTTGATTCTGGGGATCGGGGAAGGAGAGTTTTTTATCGCCTCCGATGTTCTGGCCTTTCTCCATCATACCAACCAGGTCATCTATCTCGAGGACGGGGAAGTGGCCCAGATCGAGCAACCCTTCCCCCAAGTTATTTCTTTGAAAAAAGGAAAGATAAAAAAGGAGATCCAAAAGATCTCCTGGAGTCCGGTAATGGCCGAAAAGGCCGGGTACAAGCATTTTATGCAGAAGGAGATCTTTGAACAACCCCATGCCGTCATCGATACCTTCCGGGGCCGGGTTTCCCCGGAAAAGGGAGAAGTCCTCTTGCCGGAAATCCATCTTTCCGACCAGGAGTTGAAAGAGATCGATCAGATCAGCATTGTAGCCTGCGGGACCTCCTGGCATGCGGCCCTAATTGGCAAATTTCTGTTTGAACAATATTGCCGGATACCGACGACAGTGGATTATGCCTCTGAATACCGCTACCGAAATCCCATTGCCAACCCCAAGACCTTGCTCATTTTGATTTCCCAGTCTGGAGAAACGGCCGACACCCTGGCCGCCTTACGGGAAGGCAAAAAGAAAAAGGCCCGGATCCTGGCCATCTGCAATGTCGTGGGCAGCAGTATCGCCAGGGAGGCCCATGGGGTGATTTATACCCATGCCGGACCGGAAATCGGCGTGGCCTCTACTAAAGCCTTTACCACTCAATTGGCGGCCTTGTATCTCATGACCTTATACATCGGCCAAACATTGAAAAAGATCTCCCGGAAAGACCGACTGGCCATGATACAGGAACTGCTGCGCATCCCTCACGGAATCGAACAGATCTTAGAGGCCGATGGTCAGATCCAGGCCGTTGCCCAGCGTTATTTTCAATCCCAGGATTTTTTATTCCTGGGCCGGGGAATCCATTACCCCATTGCCCTGGAAGGAGCTTTGAAATTAAAGGAAATTTCCTATATTCATGCCGAAGGCTATCCAGCCGGAGAGATGAAGCATGGGCCCATTGCCCTCATCGATGAAAAGATGCCCACGGTCTTTTTAATTCCTCAAAACGAAATTCAGGAAAAAGTGTTCAGCAATATCGAGGAGGTCCGGGCCCGGGGTGGGATTATTATCGCCCTGACCGATGGAAAAAGCGGGGAGCCGCTCGGGTCGAAGGCCGATGATTTAATCCGACTGCCCAAGGCCGGCCGGGGACTGTCTCCGATTTTATATGTAGTGCCTTTACAGCTTTTGGCCTATCATATTGCCGTGCTCCGGGGCACCGATGTGGATCAGCCGCGCAATTTAGCCAAGAGTGTGACGGTGGAATAGAAACAGCGCACGGTTTGAGGTGCAGGTACAAGGTCGAGGATGCACAAAGAAAAAACGAATACACCAGACCGTAGACCTTATACCTTGAACCGTAAACCGTGTTTTTCGGCCAGAAGACGCCCCTGTCCGGATTGCCTTTTTTGTCAGGGCTGTTCCCGGAATCGATGTCGCTTATGCCTGTCGTCCAGAAAAAAAACCCCCAAAAAGTTATCCATGGCCGAACAGATCGCTTTGTACGATAGGATCAACAAAAAGAAAGGCACGAGAAAAAGTGAATAAAGTCAGACAGCCGGCCTATACCGACATCTTACAACTGATCGGCCATACCCCCGTGGTCCGTTTAAATCGGTTGAATTCCAATAAAAAAGTTTCCGTCTGGGCTAAGCTCGAATACTTTAATCCCGGGGGATCGGTCAAGGATCGAATCGCCTTGTCCATGATCGAGGCCGCGGAAAATAGCGGAGCCCTAACCAAAGACAAGACCATCATTGAAGCCACTTCAGGCAATACCGGTATCGGCCTGGCCATGGTGGCGGCCGTCAAAGGCTATCCCCTGATCCTGGCCATGCCCGAATCGGCCAGTATCGAACGTCAAAAAATCCTCAAGGCTTACGGGGCCAAGCTTTTATTGACCCCGGCCATTCAAGGAACAGACGGCTCTATTGAAAAAGTTTACCAAATGGCCCGGGAACAGCCGGAAAAATATTTTTTACTTGATCAGTTTAATAACGAAGACAATAGTGCCGCCCATTATCACGGCACGGCCGTGGAGATTTGGGGGCAGACCAAGGGCAAAGTGTCCATGGTGGTAGCCACCATGGGAACCACCGGCACCCTGATGGGGATAACCAAACGGTTGAAAGAATACAACCCGGACATCAAAATCATCGGGGTTGAACCCTATCTGGGCCACAGGATCCAGGGCTTAAAAAACATGAAGGAATCCTACAAGCCGGGGATTTACGATAAAAGCATCTTGGATGAGGTGGTCAATATCGGGGATGAAGAGGCCTTTGAAACGGCCCGGAAGATGGCCCGGGAAGAGGGGTTGCTGGTAGGTATGAGTTCCGGTGCGGCCATGGCCGTGGCCCTGAAAAAGGCCCAGCAATTAAAAAAAGGCCTAGTCGTGGTCATCTGCCCGGACAGCGGGGAAAGATATCTGAGCACTACCTTATTTACCGAAAAGGAAAAGGACGGCTTGGTTTTTTACAATACTCTGACCCGGGAAAAGGAAAGCTTCCAGCCCCTTCAGGAAGGCCGGGTTTCCATTTACACTTGCGGCCCGACGGTGCATGATCTGATCCACCTTGGGGTCGCCCGCCGATTTGTGGTGGCCGACCTGCTCCGCCGCTATCTGGAGTTTAAAGGCCTTGAGGTCCTCCATATCATGAATATTACCGATCTGCACGATCGGACCATTCAGGGGGCCGAGGCCAAAAGGTTGCCTTTGCGCGAATTCACCGAAGCCTATATCAAGGAGTTCCTGAAGGACATTGACGCCTTGCGCCTCAAGCGGGCCGCCTATTATCCCAAGGCCAGCGAACATGTGGAGGACATGATCGAGCTGGGCCGGAACCTCCTAAAAAAAGGGTTTGCCTATGAAAAAATGCATTCCCTCTATTTCGATATCTCCCGGTTTAAGAATTATGGACGGCTTTCCCGGGTGGATTTAAAAAAGATCAAACTGGGCAAGACCGTAGACCTGGATGAATACGAAAAGGATAACCCTCAGGATTTTACCCTGCTCAAACGCTCCAATCTGGCCGAGTTGAAGAAAGGTATTTATTTTGTAACCGAATGGGGAAATGTCCGACCCGGCTGGCATGTGGAATGTTCGGCCATGGCCCTCAAATATTTGGGCGAGACCTTTGACATCCACACCAGCGGCGTGGACCTGATCTTTCCCCATCATGAAAATGAGATTGCCATCAGTGAAGCGGCCACCGGAAAAAAATTCGTCAATTACTGGCTGCATAGTGAGATGGTCGTGGTGGACCGGAAAAAAATGTCTTATGGCGGAGGAAATACCATCACCCTGCGGGACCTCCTGAACCAGGGGTTTACCGGTCGGGAGGTGCGTTACTTTTTACTGGCCACCCATTACCGGAAACAACTGAGCTTTTCTATAAAGGCCTTGGAGGCCGGCCGTCAGACCTTGAAGCGTTTGGATGAATTCATCCACAAGTTTTATACCAGCAAGACCGGCCCGGAGGACATTTCCGCAGTGAGCGAGGCTGTCTATCAATTTAGAACCGGTTTTAAAGAGGCCCTTGACGATGACTTAAACATTTCTTCGGCCTTATCGGCCCTCTTTAGATTGGTCCGGACCATCAATCCGATTCTGATAGAAAAAAAGATCTCCCATGCCCAGTTTATGGAATTGGACCAGGCCATCAAAAAAGCCGATTCCGTCTTGCAGGTCATGGATTTTCCGGACCCAGCCCTGCCGGACGAAGTCCAGGATCTTTTGGCCCAACGGGAAGAGGCCCGGCAGCGCAAGGAATATGCCGAGGCCGATAGAATTCGGGATCAGATCTGCGCCCGGGGATTTCGACTGATCGATCTCAAGGATAAGACCATCTGCACCTATTGTCAGAATAAGGAACCCAAGTGCCCCGAATAGATGATTTTAAAAACACCCTCGAAATCGCCAAAGAGGAATTCAGAAAAAAAGACCCACGAAATATGGCCTCAGACAGCGGGGCCGAATACCGGCCTAATCCGAGCGGAGGGGCCCTTGAACTTTTTGTTCTCAACCGGCCGATCACCATCACCTGGCCGGAAGGAGAAATCATGGCTCCGGAGGTAACCAAAGAGCTTTCTTTGCAGGAACAGGGCTTGATCATGCATTATCTGATTCAGGCCAAGGGCGCCCCTATAACCGAAACCTGGATCACCTTCCGGGAAATCCCCTCCGGAGAATTTTATTATTCGGCCTTTGTCAAGAGAGCCAAGGAGCCCCTGGTTAAGACCTTCGGGGACCAGCCGGATCTTTTGGTTGAGTTGGGTTTAAAAATGGGGGGAATCAAGGGTAAGGAAGGGGACGTCTCTCTTTGCTTTAAGGCCTTCCCCTGCATCCCGGTCTGCCTGGTGCTCTGGGCCGGCGATGAGGAATTTCCCCCTGACGGCAATCTCCTTTTTGACGCCAGCATCTCGAAATATCTGTCGGCAGAAGACATCGCCGTCCTCTCGGGGATGATTGTTTATCCCCTTATCGGAATGGCTTATAAAATTAAAAAGTGAATGGGGTCATCCTTCCCTCAACCATCATCTTTCTTTTCTACCCGTAATTGTAACTTTCCCTTTGCCTTATCCAATAGTGAAGAGGGGAATTTTCAATTACTCCTTGACAGTCAAGGAAAGATTTCGATAAAGTTCTAAAATAAACAATCCAAAAAGATTGGGGATGGGACTGATGGAACGAACGTTATCAATCATTAAACCTGATGGGGTGGCCAAGGGGCTGATCGGGGAGGTGCTTAAAAGGTTTGAATCAAACGGCCTCAAGGTGGCTGCCATGAAGATGATCTCCATGAGCAAGAAACAGGCCGAGGGTTTTTATGAGGTTCATCGGGAAAAACCATTTTTTGACAGCTTGACCGATTTTATGTCTTCCGGACCCTGCGTGGTTCTGGTCCTCGAAGGTGAAAGAGCTATCCAACAAAATAGAAAATTAATGGGGGCTACCGATTACACCCAGGCTGATCCTGGGACTATACGGGCTGATTTTGCCAGTAGTATCGAAAAAAATATCGTCCACGGATCCGACGGTCCGGAAACCGCCAAGGTTGAAATCGGGTATTTTTTCAATGCCCTGGAGATGGTCGGATAGGTTCCCGACCAAAAAAAGTTGCCTAATGTAAGAACCTTATGGTGATAAAAAAATCGGCTATTAAATTTTTTTTTGTTTTTGGTTTGTTGGAGGTATGGTCTCTTCTCGGGACAAGCCCTTGCGCCGCCTTTTATTATACCTTTCCTTCCTGCCTGACTCTCTGCGGTGAACCGGTTCCCCTTGCGGACCGAAAGGTCTGGGAACGAATGGACCGGGAGTTTACAATTAATGTTTACGACCGCGCCCAGGTTTTTTTGTGGCTAAAGAGGAGTAAACGCTATTTCCCTTTCATCGAAGCCCGACTCAAAGAAAAAGGGTTGCCTGATGACCTGAAATACCTGCTGGTGGCCGAAAGTTCCCTGCGCCCGAGAGCCCTTTCCAATAAAGGGGCGGCGGGCTTTTGGCAATTTATTGAGAAGACCGCTAAGAGGTTCAGCCTCCAGAAAAAACCCTGGATTGATGAACGGCTTGATTTGATCAAATCCACAGAGGCGGCCATCAATTACTTAAAGATTCTCTACAATCAATTCGGCAAATGGAACCTGGCCATGGCGGCCTATAATTGCGGGGAAGACCGGATTAGAGAGGAAATATCCCTTCAAGGAGAAAGCGATTATTACCGGATGGCCTTGCCCCAGGAGACCGAACGGTATATCTTCCGCATCCTGGCCGTCAAGGTTATCTTGACCGATCCCCAAGAATACGGATTTGAGCTTCCTGAAAAAGAATGTTATCCCCCGATCGAATTTGATCAAGTTACGATCCAGCTTTCCCGTTCGGTTCCTCTTCGGGATATCGCCAAAGGCTGCGGATCTTATTTCAAGGAACTAAAAGAATTAAATCCGGAAATTCAAGGGTATACCCTACCAGCCGGTATTTACCAATTAAAGATTCCAATCGGAAAAAAACACCTTCTGGAAAAAAATGGTAAAGATTGGCTAAAAATAGTTATTAGCGGCAATTAGGTTTTGCCAAAGTGCAATTAGGTTTTGCCAAAAAAATAAGGAGGTTAGTAGAGGGAACACAAATCCTGTTCGACTTGGCGTCGAGTGTTTGGCGAGGAAAGGGGGCTTATTAATGTCGGGACAGGTTAAAATTAATTAGGTGGCTATCCTTCTTTCCTTAAAGAGTCTGCTGAGACTTCAGATAACTCTTCAGAATGTAAATTATCTGCAATTCAACCGGTCGAACCTCTTCTTCGGCCAGCTTTTCTATGCTCCTCAGAATGTGGTCATGAGAGCTAAAATCAATCAGGATGTCATTGCCCGAGCCAATTTGAACGGGTGTTTCAGGGGGTTTTTGTGGGCCTTTAATATCCCTTTTAATGCCCTTAAAATTATCCCCAAACGTGTCCTTTTTATTCTCCTTCTTCCCTTTACTGTCCCTTGATTTTTTCGACATACAGGACGGACAATAGGGACAGTTCGGGGAAAGGGTTGGCTTACCACATGCGCACAGCCTGGGGTTTTTACTTTGAGGGGTTTTGTTTTCTTCTGCTTCTTTTTTCTCTTTCGTTAGATTAAGATCCTCTGCCATAAATCCCCCTGATTTTTTCAAGAGTTTATTGTGGTCCCCCTGAGCACAATTTAAACAATGGGGAAACGTATCTCCAATAAATGGAACGTCTTTGACGTTAATCTCTTGGCGCCGGAGACAGACTTTCACTCGCAATCTGCAAGCCAGCCTTATGCAGTTAAAATAATCCGGGCCATTAAGAATTTGGTCTAATTTTCCCACTATTTTTTTAATAAAAGTGTCCCATCAAAACATAATTCCTTCCCCTGGGGAAGTTGTTGGGAACACCCCAGGGGAAGGAGGAAACCCCACAGGACAGGCCCGGAGTATGTCCTGTAGGGAGACATGACAATTACCTGGGGAGGGCCAGGGAATTGCCACAACAAAACCAGCGGTCATGGTCAAGGCCACATGGATTAGATTTAGTACATTTTCTTTGGCTCGCGTAATGGCGTTAATCTCCAAACTTGATCCAAACCTAAGGCATAATAGGCCGTCTTTTCTTCAGGTGAGGTTATAGCAGCCCCCTCGATGGAGGCTTCTCCATTATACCTTGAGACCACTTTTTTCCAATCTTCCACAAAAATGGTCCACCGGCACCCTGCGGGATAAGGGAACGGATTACCTTCCTGATCATAAAACCATCGCCGATGAGGGCTCAATTCTAAACGTATTTTTTCTTCCAGCTTAGAGATCTTCTGTTCGATTGTTATAACGGAAGTCTGAATTTCCTCTTGTTTAACTCCATCAGGTAGTTGAGAAAATATCTCATCGATTTCTCTGTCTTTGAGATCCAGTAAAAGCTCGGGGGCAATCTTAAGAGGGGCCAACCATTCCTCTCTTTTCTGCACTGAGGCAAAGTGGTCCCGGATGGAAGATATTATTTCAGAGTGATCTTTTTTTAATTTATTTTTAAATGTTTCCCTGAGTTCATCTCGATGGATAGGAGAGTTTATAATTTTCTTTTTTTCCTCTCTCAATGAACTGATTTCTTCTCGAAGTTTTTTGTCTCGAAGGTATAAATCCAGCCATTCATATTTGTTTACGTCAACACGATATCTATGTTTGATGCTCGCGAGAGTCGAAGGCCCCGAATTGAGAACGTCCTTTATCCAGGAATTATGTTCATCCAACACCGAATTATTTACCATCTTGTCTTCCTCCTTTGTGTTTTTGGCTTAATTTATCTCATTTGTTGCGGTATCTAAGGAAATCCTCATCGCTAATTCCCATCAGTTCGTTGACTCGGCGCTGAATCTCGTCAATTGTATTGGGGGAATTTTTGGCAACTTCTCTTTCAGAGAAACCGCTATACTTAAGGAACTCCTGATCGCTAATTCCCATCAGTTCGTTGACTCGGCGCTGGGTCTCGTCAATTGTATTGACAGAGCTTTTGTTAATTTCTCTTTCAGAGAAACCGCCATACTTAAGGAAATCCTCATCGCTAATTCCCATCAGTTCGTTGACTCGGCGCTGAATCTCGTCAATTGTATTGGGGGAATTTTTGGCAACCTCTCTTTTAGAAAAATCCCGTTCTTTGAGTCGGCTTTCGAGGTCAGCAGTCGAAATTCCCGGTCTACCCACAACAAGGGTTAAATCTTTCATGATCACCTCCTGAATGATAAAAAATAAAAGGGGTTGAATAGCATCTCGCTATTGCAACCCCTCTCTAAGTTGCCTCTCATTTGTTTTGCCCTGGCAGGACGGTGAGAGTTTCCGCCTTTTCGGTGATCAGCCTATCCAGGGCAAACAGCTCAATTTTGTGTTTCTTGTCTCTCCTTCCCTCCAAGGGCAAATAAAATTTCATCGGAGATTGTTCTCAATAGGTCCGATAGAAAACCGCGATTAAATATTCGGTAAGGTCTTCGCTCGGGTCCAGGAGGTCGTTGATTGCCCCCATCAATTCCTTCACTTCAGCTTGATATTTGGAATATTTTTCTTCAGGATTTTATCCATCAAAAGGGACAAGTAACCCCTATTGACTTGGTGTAAATCCTTATTGGGAATTAAGAGGTCGGCAATGGCACTGAGGCCATAAACCCAACAAATTGCCTCATCGAAATTCTCTGATGAAATTTTTTTCATAAATACCTTTTCCTCCAAAGCCCCCGCGAAAACATGCTCAATCTCTTTATTTGGAATTTGACTCATTTTCCCTCCTTATAAATTTGTTACGTTTATTCCTTGTCCCTATTGGTAGTAGGCTTGGGCCCGATAGCCAATTCGAGTTTTCTGACTGAATCGAGGAGAAACATACCGACGCTTCCAATATCCCTGGAACAAAAAGAAACTTCCTCGTAACCGGAGACCAACATAAATAGCCGAGCATGAAATTCGAGGTCGTGAATAACCTGGCGGACTCCATTTATCTGATCCGAAACTCCTTTTTTTGGATCTTGATTCATTTTTTCCCTCCCTATAGTTTAGAATCGTTCAAAACCCGTTTAAATTCGTTTAATTTGATTTAAGTTCCCCTGGCCCGGCTTCTGAGCGTCCCCGCTGCAAAGCGCCCCTTACAGGGCTCATTTAGACGGCTTTTTGGGCTTTTGGGGAAAAAGGTTCGCCCCTCTTTTTATTCAGAATACTTTTCAACCCCTCAATGACCTTCATTCCGTCCAGTTTGGTTATAATCCGGTCCCGTTTGATAACCCTTCGGACAAATCCCTTTAAACGATCAGGATCATCCCGCCACCCTAATTGATCCACCAAAATATCAACAAGCCGGGTCTGTTTTTGGCTTACGAGTTCGACCACATTGAAGGGCAAATTTCTGGAAAGCGGTCTCCTTTTTTTAACCTGGGCGCCCAGCCGGATAAAGTGTTCGATGAGCTGGTTGATCTCAAGGTCCGATAGTGCCTTGATTGATTTTTTGGCCGTGAATTGGAAGATTATGTCGTGAACCTGGTCCTCGTCAAACCCGATCTGCTTGGCCAATACCCAAATCAATTTTATTTGTTTTGCATTAATCATAAGAGACCTCCATACGCTTGATCCACACACCGGAGACTTTTCACCTCCTTCTCTTTTCCTGATCTAATGAAAGACTGATATCTTTTAAACAGCCTGTCGAGTTCCGAGTTTCAGTCTCCCCAATTCCTTCTCTTTTCTGTAAACACCCGTATGTTTTCTATTATTACCTGTTTCCAATATGCGGCTGATGGAACTGTTCACTAAGGCCGGTAATCTCAGCCAACAAAATTCCCTTTATCCCCTGCTTCCCCAGGGCGAACTATGGCCTCATTTCGGTCGCCATCGAAGTGGATAGTCCTTTTGAATGATCTCGCTTCTTCTTTTTATCTATTGACCTTAAGATTGTTTGGGCCTCAAGAGATAATAAAGTGTTTCGACATCGCAAGATCTCCCTATAAGAGAAGTAAACTGTTGGCCTCTTTTATTATGTCGAGGGTGACCGGAACCTTTTCCGTCTCGGCTATCCTCACCGCTCTTTGAAGGGTTTTCATCATCACCCGAAATCGGCCTTTCCCCATTGCTTTAGCAAGTAAATACTCCAAACACTGTTTATCCAGGTTCGGGCAAATGGTATCTGCCAGGGCCTTAACGTCTTTTTTATCGACGGTGGTTAAATGGCATCGAACCCCAACCCTGGAATAAATCTGGTCCCACAAAAAAGACCGCCGCCCCCCTCGCATCTGTTCATAAAGTTGTTCCTGCCCACAGAAGACAACGCCGATCCCCGCGCAATCGTGAAGCTTTCTTATAACCTCAAAGGCTTCCCAATTTAAAAAGTGGGCCTCGTCAATTATTAAAAGGCGACCGCTATCTCTTAAAGCTTCCGTGATCCTTTGTAAAAAAGTGCTGTTGCTGGTTCTGTTTCCAATGGTCAACTTTCGACCGAGAAGCCCAAGTACAGGAACCCACCGCCCTGGTGGTGACATCCCCGGTTATAAAGATTGAGCTTCGAACCTGGCGCTTATACTCTCTTAAAGTCTCGGATTTACCGCAACCTGCTGGCCCAACAACAATCCCCATATCCCGATCTTGATCACAGGCTTGAAGGACCGTCCATATTCTTTGGGAAATACTGGTTAGGCGGAAGACCGGATTTTTAAAGGGGAATTCAATATCCTCCTCGCGTCTCAAGAGAGATTCAACATCCTTCTCAAATTCGGTGATATTGCCTTCATATTTTTTATGGATATACTGATTAATCGCCGCCGCGCTACGTCCGATCATTCCGGCTACTCTCTTTTGAGAATTTCCGGTCTGATTGATCCAGAAGACAAATCTTGCATGAATTCCGTCTGTATAATCATTCTCGGAGACCCGAGATCCCTCTAAAGCCGGTTTTAATGCTAATTCAGGCGACATTTAAATCTCCTTTAAAATGTGTCCTCATCGGCCTCTTTATAAGAAAGTTGTTTTATGTATCGAGGCATAAGTGACAGTATTTTCCTTAATAACTGGTTGATAGGTCGCGGCCAGCCGCGAATAAGATGTCTTTTCCGCCCCCCGCCGCCACCCTGGATTTCTTCAAGAGATTCGGGATCTGGTTGGCTCAGAATTTTTAGAAACTTTCCGGGCAAGGGGTTCCTTTTTATGCAAGCTTATAACCTTAGAATTTGGGGCTGGGCGGATATCTCGCTTCCGGGAATTGTCTTTTTGTTCGGCTTCGATTTCCATCCGGATTGGATCATCAATAATTCCCTCCGCCTTCCAAACCGCCTCTTTATACTTGCGGATTTGTTTTCTTTCTCGCGCACAGGTTTTACTGGATTCAAGGGTAAGCGGCCCCCGGTAATGATCCGGCATCTCTAAGTTGGCCGACCCAAAAACATGGCCTTTGTGAATAATGACCGCCCTGGTGATATCTTGCGGATCTCTCCGGGCCTCAACCTCTTCGCCGGCCAGCCTAAAAAGTTCCTCACCCCGATATAAATGACGGTCAATAATAATCGAAGAATCTTTTACCTTGACGCGGTGAACATCCATTAAAAGGTAATCCAATACTGCCTGGGATGGAATTTGAGAAATGAAATTTTCATAAAGGGAATTGGGGGTTTTGTTGGTCGTTGAATGCGGGCTATCGTTTCTATCTTCAATAAATTTATCTAAATATGAAGAGAGTTCTTCAAAGGAAAGAAGGCTTCCGGTTTTTAACTCTTGGGCTAATTTCTTTGGCCGGGTTTTTATGTTATGCCCCCTGTATCCCGGCAGGTGTCGGAGTCGATCAGTAAAAATCCCAAAATTCGCCTCAATAATTTTTTCCCTTGGGTTATAGGGAGCGGCAAAAAATATTTCAACCCCAAGATCCCTAAGAATGCCCGGAATCATTGTCTGGTTAATGTCTTCAAAGAGCTTAATTACTTTACCTTTTTTCACTTTTTCGCCGGAAATATATTTGCTTTTATAATCCTTGCCGTGGTCAATATAGACGGTTTTGGGAGGGCCATAGTGCCGCACCCCATAAACAAAAGCCTGACCGATAGACAAGCTGTTATGAACTGGAGTCATGAATCCAACCAACAAACTTCCTTGATCTGGCGTCCATAAAAACAGACATCCAGGGGAAAATCGGTTTCCCCCGATAAAGGCAGGCCACATCAATTTGCTTTCCATCTCCAACCCAAACCTCATTAACCTCAACCATGTTCCAGTCTCTACGGACATGAGGGGAATATTTTCTATTCCAGGCTTCCGGATCTCGAACAAGAAGCTGCTGGGCAGGAGTCCATTTTCCATGAACGTAATGGGCGAAGGTGCGATAGGAGGGGTGTTTTGGATATTTGTCCCCGAGTAATCTGACCGAGTCTTCCCAAACTTTTTTTAGTGGAGGTCCGTATTCGATCAGGTAGGACTGCTCAATAAATTTGACTATTTCTGCATTAAGGAGTTGATTCCCCGTCCCATTATTCCATCCAGGAACCAAAGCATAATATCCACCCTCTTTATAGAGGGCGATGTAATTATCAAGGGTCCGATATCCGACACCCTTTGAATTTGCGAATTTTCGTTTAAATTCTGTCCTTTTTTTGGGAGGTACATCCTTATAAACCGCATCATATTCTTTTATTATGGCTTCTCTCTTGTCGGCCTCTTCTTTTTGCCAGGGTTTTAAATTATAAATTTTAGGATATTCGGGGCTCTGTTTTTCTTTTTGGTTTATGCCTCGTTCCTCTAAAAATGCTTCCTGAGCGGCCAGGGTTGGTAATTCGGTATATATAAAATAATTTTTACCTTCCCGCTTAATAGGAACGAAATGACCTCTTTTTATCTCCCGGCGAAAGGTTCTTAATGTCATTTCAGAGAAATAGAGAAATTCACTGGTATTAAGGTAAGGATTGATTTTTCCCATTATTGATTTAAAGACCCCTCTTTTAAAAAATATCTGTCAATATTTTCGATCTCTAAATGTTGGGCTATTAACTTTTTATCCTGTTCGGATGGCTCGTGGACTCCTGTAATTATTCTTGAAAGCCAGCTCTCGGATCGCCCGCACACCCGCGCGAACTTTGACTGAGTTCCATATAAACCAATAATTAAAAGTCTAAGCCTCTTATCCATCTTTTTTCTCCATGAAAACGTTTAACTGTTAACACATATTCATGTATTTAATGGCAGAAAAAAATTATATTTTTTTGTCTATTTCTTTTTTTATTTTTCCGAGATCAACAATAAGTGATCCGGAGGATTCAGACAGGCCGTCTTTAATGATATCCAAATTAATAACATAGTCCATATCCCAAGGAATAATCATTGATTCCTTCCGCTTTTTCATTGAAAAAATATAATAAAATACCTTTGGGCACTTCAGGTTTATCCGGTCCTTTAGCGATAATTTTACCAATAAGCGCAGAAAATGCATCTTTTTTAGGGTCATTCACTAATTCAAAATCTTTTTTGATTCTAAGATAATGATCCTTATTTTCTTCAAAAACCATCTTATAATATGCAGAAAAATTTTCTGCCCAGTCGCGAATAACCTTTTCCTGTCTAAGTTCGCTGAGAATTTTTTTAATTGTCTGAACCCCCGTCCCCATAGAAAAGAGGACCTTACAGAGCCCGAACTCAAGGAGATTTATATAATCATAATTTCTTTTGGTCCCTGCTCCAGTAGCTTCCATATGGGGATTCACTAACCCTTTTTCCGACCATGACAATACTTGCCTTTGGGTTATTCCAACGATCCTCGCGACATCATTATTTAAAAACATTCCTTTATCCATATAACACCGTATACATGTTCATGTATTTAATAGCAAGAATATTCTTGCATATCAAGAGAAAAAAAGAGGCATATAAAAATAATTTTTTTTTAAGTTGGCACTACCTGGCACTCTAATATTTTCACTAAATTTCTTATTCTTATTAACTATATCATGTAAATTTAATTAGTTATCATCAATGGCACTCTTTGCCTTCTTATATCTCAAAATATGGCACTCATTAAATGAAGAATGCAATCAGGTTTTGCCAAAAAAAGAAGCAAAATAGTAAATAAATTATTAATTAATTGCAATTATATTAGATTATTATGTTTAAAGGCAGGTCGGTCAAGTTTAGTTTTCTGAGTGCCAATTATGGGCCGGTAAACTTGAAATTTTAGAAATTTTTGGCAAAATCTCAAAAGGTTTTTTTATTATCTTAATATCCTTTTATTTTAATAAGATATCCTTCCTTATCTCGGGTCATCCCAGCATATCCCTTTTGGCGAAACCTATATTCAATTAATAATAGTCCCCTAAGTCCATCCGACTCGTTTTTTTTGATTGACACCCAATATATTGTATTATAAATTTATACTCTATACTATATAGAGTAATAATATTTTTTTTGATTTTCTTGGGATACTTAGTCAAATTTTCTGAGGGGAGGGGTTATATGGAAGAAAAATGGCAGGAAAACCCATCTTGTTTTAATTTAAAGCTCCCGGATCTCCAATGTCAACAGTGTATTTGGCTGGAATGGAATGAAAAATCATTGACTTGCCTCAATAGAAAAAGGATGATTTGCAGCCTTTATGTTGAGGAAATTTTTGGAGACCTGCTCCCTAAAACCATTAATTAATTCTAAACTGGACTAATATCCTAAATGGCGGATCCGGATCTCGGAAAAGCCAAAATGATGGGCTATTTCATGGACCAGGGTTTTTCTGATCTGGTCCTTAACGTTCTGTTCGGAACGGCAGGAACGAAGAATAGGGGCACGAAAAAGGGTAATACGATTCGGAAGACTTACTCCCTGGAAATAACTCTTTTCCGGCCGGGGAACTCCCTGATAAAGACCGAAAAGGAGATTCCTTTCTCCAAGACCCAATTCCTTTAACAATTCCGGGGAAGGCTCCTCTTCAACAACGATTTCCAGGTTTTCCAATTTCTCGAGGAATTCTGGGGGAATTTCTTTTAAGGCCTGACTTACCAGTGCTTCAAATTGATTGAGACTTAATCTAATTTTTCCCCCCTTCTACAGCCAAAAGGGTAAAAAAATCTCACGGCTTGAAGGTCGAACTGACTCGCCGCCAACAGGTTACATCTGTGCCGCCAATGGTTCAATTATTTAAAGGAGACAATATGGCATTTAAATAAATCTTTAAAAGAATGTCCATAACATTGTAAACGGGCTCAAAAAAATTCCCGGCGGCGCCCTACTCTCCCACCCAGCTGCCCGGGCAGTACCATCGGCGCTGAAAGAATTAGTTAATGAATAAGGAAGTGTGAACCTGGGACTGGCTAAAGGTCAGGCTCTGTTGAAAGCCGGCGAGCGATCCAAGACTTGGCTTGGTTTCGGAAAAAGGCCTTCAATGTCTCCGGACTTAACGATTCTGTCAAATAAAGCCTCTGTGGTGAAGGGATATCACCCAAAAAACGTCCCTGAATGATGTCACCAACTCCAGAAATGCCGAATTTTTTCCCCGCAGCTTCAATGAGACGTTCGATCTTGATTTCAGGACGCTTCTGTACCGCCAAATATAAATCAGCATAATCCTTAGCATCCATTCGATCGGTCAGGGCCATGACTTTGTTGACCAGGATATCTTGAAGGCTATCGATCAAAACCCCATCCACGACGATATCTTTTTCCAAACGAGGAAAAGCATAGAGGGTAAATTCCGTTTTAATGGCCTGATTTTTTTCGAGTTCAATAAGAAATATCCTTCGGTCAAATTTCCTATCAAACTGAACTTTGATTATCCCCGGCAGAGAATGAATAAAACCAAGAACTACTTCAAGAGGCACCAATCCCTGGGAAAAAAAATCCAGGCCCCCGACCGGCGATGCTGCAAGTAAAAGGCTGATAAGGCCGTCCCACCGGTTAAATAATAAACCTTGGATAGCGGTGAATCTCTGAAAGCCAGGAGAAACCCTTTTTGTTCGTCTGTTAATATGGGGTTGTCCATAATCGAGAGCATCATCTTTCCTTCCAGGCATCTTGGTAGGCCTCGATCAGCATCAGTGTGGGGGGATCCAATTTCAACCGGTCCCGGTATTGGAATAAAAGGTTTACCGTTTCCCGGTCCTGCCCGAAGCGGGGGAAGAAATCGGCCAGTCGTTGGAGCCTCCAGAGCAGGTCTTCAGGTGGTTCCCGATAGTCCCAAACAATTTTTTTAGGCACCGCAATCATGTTTAAATGATACCATAAAAAAGACTCGTTACAAAGGGGATTCAGAAAAAAGGCCGGCGGTCCTACTCTCCCACCCAACTGTCGGGCAGTATCATCGGCACTGAAGGGCTTAACCGACCTGTTCGAGATGAGAACGGGTGTGGCCCCTTCGCCATTGCCACCGGGAAAGGGGAAATTCTTTAGCTCGATAGAGATGGCCCTCGAGGTGAAGATAAATCGGTTTGGCTCTTAGTACCATTAACATTAAAATAAAAAAACCCGTTTTCAATCCCAATGAAGACAGGCTAAAAAAATTAACGGCCACGTCTGTTCTCTCACCAGACCCCTAAGGTAACTCGGAGCTAAAAGTATTAACTTCCATTACCCCTGCGACACCAAGAATATATTTGTCCTTGAATAGTCCCCCCGATTCAAATATAAATGAAGGGTGCAATTATTATTTACGGTGGATGGTATTATGTCCGGAGGGATGGCTTTCAGGAAAGATTGTGAAGATTGCGGGCACAGTTTTTTGACCCCCGACCGGAAGGCAAAATTTTGCCCGCGCTGTGCCGGAAAGGGTCGGAAAATGGAGCAGCCAGAGAAAATCAGGGGAAAGGAGCCCCCATCAAAGACCATGGCCGTCGCCAAATCTCCTGATGGAAAAAGATCACCGGGGACTCCAGTCCCCCAACCCGCTCCTCGGGATTCAAAAAAAGTCGACACCTCACCGGAAATCCAGAATTCACCGCCTAAGTCTAAAACATATGAAGGGGGCAGTGGGAAACAGGAATCCAGCCAAACACCTGCCGACCAGAGACCCGAGAGGAAAAAGCCAGAGATCGTGCTGACCGAAGAACAAACGCAGGAGATCATAGAACGATATCAAGCCTATGTTCAGGTCATGGAACGCCCTCCCAGGGGAAGGCGAAAGACAATCGCCGCCGATATGGCACTCCCTTACCAGGCCATTGTTCTAACTCTAAGAAACTGGAACCAGGCTCAGCAGAGGGATTTGAGTCGGGAAGACCGCTTCTCTGTGGAAAAAGCTTACTTCTCCTTCCTGGAAAAAGAAAAATCCTTCGGCCAGATCAAAGAACGGATCTGCCGGGAGACGGGATTAGATCTCTGGTCTGTTTCCCGGTATTTGGACATACTTCACGATGGTGAGGATAAGCTGAAGGAGGTCCCCGATGTCTCACCGGAGCAAAGAAGGGCCATCCTGGCTGAATATGAAAATTACCTGGCCGGCTCCGCCCCGCCAGGCCTATTTCTCCATCCGCTGATTGCTGAAAAAATCGGAATCAAGGCCAAGGAGGTTCATAAGGTCCTTCTTGCCTATCGCCTCGACCGTTTCCGGGAGCGGTGGGGTCAGGGATGAACCAACGAAGTGGACTTTATGACGGCAGAAATTCTGAATCTCGAGGTGGGCAATGAAGATCAAAGTCGATTTTCGGGAAAAGGCATCAGGGATTATTGAGTTACTCCGAGAGGAAGAAATCTCTCTGGAAATCGGCAAAATACCTTATGGGGATTACATTATCAATGAGGCTATTACTATCGAGAGAAAAACCGCACGGGATTTTCTCATTTCAATAATCGACGGCCGGCTATTCAATCAGCTTGCCAATCTTAAAAAGAAATGTATTCATCCCTTGCTGCTTATCGAGGGTAACCCCTTTGAAACCGATTTGCAATTCGATCCACTGGCGATCAAGGGGGCGTTGATATCGACCCAGGCCATTTGGTACATTCCTGTTGTCTCTTCCGAATCCATCCAGGAAACAAAAAATATCTTTTTGATGATGGGCCGGCAAAACGAAACCTTTTCAGATGTGGTACCCCTCCGCGGTGGATATCGGCCAAAGCGATTAAAATCCAGACAATTGTATATCCTCCAAGGACTTCCACAAGTGGGGCCCACTTTGGCCAGGAGGCTTTTGGATCATTTCGGTTCTGTTTCGAAAATGATCGGGGCCTCGATTGAGGAACTAATGAAGGTGGAAGGGATCGGAAAGGAATCGGCCAAGAAAATCAGGGATGTCTTGGATGCGGAATGGGATACGAGCGATTTAGGATCTGCTATTAAAAGTTCCTGGCCTACGAAAAGTTTTAGAAAAGAGCCAGAGAGGGCTTGAAGGAGGCTTTGATGACGGCTATCGGACGCAATGATCCCTGCCCCTGCGGCAGCGGGAAAAAGTACAAGAAATGTTGCCTGACTGAAACCAAGGTGGTTTCTACCGAGGAATTTCACTACCAGCGGTTATCGGAGGCCTATAACCGGGGATTCGACAAAATGGCCGAATACGGCGCTCGCCTGTTAGACCCGGAAGCCATGGACCGGGCCATGGCCGAGTACTGGATGGCTGTTGGACGGGAAGTACAACCGGGAGATAAGGAGATCGATCGCTAAATGCCGCTATTCGTTCCCTGGATGATATTTAACTGGCCGATTAAGACTGTCGGCTCATCTAATGGAATCAAAGGAGTCAATGGGAAAACCATAGCAGAAATTTATTTGCAGGACCATGGGTCCCGGATGGATTCCCTGGAACGCCGGGTGGCCGAAGCGTCCAACCGGGTTCCTTACCGCTTTTTTGAGGTGCTCCGGGTGGAGGCTGGGAAACATGTTTATTTGCAGGATGTTTTGACCGGGTCGGATCATACGGTCCAGGAGCGAGTCCGGTTCGCAGTACATGCGACCGGGAGATCTTTTGTTCGGACGAGTGGCCGCTGTTGACGAAGTGAAGAATGTTTATCGGGCTTGCTCCTTATGTCATTCCGCCGGCCTTCAAGGTCGGCCTTATCGATCTGCAGAAACCGATTAAAGGCGCGAAAACCGGAATTAACCGAAGCAGATATTAAAGAGGCTGAGGTGGAAATTCGCCGGGTTTACCTCGAGATGGATTATCGTCTCTATCACCCCCCGACTATATGCAATACCGACGGCGATCCTCTGGAACCACACAAACTGGTTTTCCAGATCGATCTCCCCGGAAACGGTTTTGGATAAATTGGCCTCCCTCAGTGTTACTGAATCCAAAGAAGAAATTCTCCATAACGCTCGTTATAATAATGACGGCTAGCCTCCAACGGGTGGAATGGGATTGGAGCAGATTGGGCCACAAGCAAAGTCCGGGAATGTCCAATACCGTTCTGGGAAACCTTTCCATTGATGGGAGAAAATTGGTCGTCCAGGTGAATTCGGCCGAACGGGCCAAGAAAATTCGAAAAATTATTGAAAGACGTCTGAGTAGCGGGGTCCGATTCAAAATGGACGAGATAACCCCTCTCCGGCCTGAGGAGATGTTGGCCTCCGCTCAAGAACCGGAGAGAAAGACTCCATCATCTCATGAATCCCTGATGCAGAACCCTGAAGTTCAAGGAGTACCTGGCCGAGGCCATGTGCTCCCATTGGGAAGGCTGGGTCGATATGAAAATACCGGCCCTCGGTCTGCGGACCCCGAGAGAGGCAATGCGAACAGCCGACGGACGGGAAGCCGTGGAAGCCCTGCTCATCGATTTCGAGCGGGGAAAAGCCATCCAACCGGAATTGGACGAGCTTAACCGGCGCGGGGTTCAGCGGGTCAGGGAGCTACTGGGCCTGCCGAAAAAAGGGTAGGACATGAAGGGAAATCCATAGCAAAAAATATAAAGCCCGTTTTCATCCACCACGCGCGATGCGTGGTTGAAAACGGGCTTTAGAAAAATTCCCGGCGGCGTCCTACTCTCCCACCCAGCTGCCCGGGCAGTACCATCGGCGCTGAAGGGCTTAACTTCCGTGTTCGAGATGGGAACGGGTGTGGCCCCTTCGCCATTGCCACCGGGAAACTGTAAAATCCGGTATATGGTATAAGGTATACGGTACAAGGCAGAAGGATTCATTAAGATGTTGGGTTTTACCGTACACCCTAAACCTTACACCTTGGACCTTTTTTATAAAAACAAATATGGAGCGGAAGAAAAGAATTTTTTATGACCAAGCCTCACGGCCGATTAGTATCGGTAAGCTCAAGACATTACTGCCCTTACACACCCGACCTATCAACCTCGTAGTCTCCGAGGGGCCTTTAGTCTACCTTGCGGCAGAGGGATATCTAATCTTGAGGTGGGCTTCCCACTTAGATGCTTTCAGTGGTTATCCCTTCCGAACATAGCTACCCAGCGATGCTCCTGGCGGAACAACTGGAACACAAGAGGTTCGTCCATCCCGGTCCTCTCGTACTAGGGACAGCTCCTCTCAAATATCCTGCGCCCACAACAGATAGGGACCAAACTGTCTCACGACGTTTTAAACCCAGCTCACGTACCGCTTTAATTGGCGAACAGCCAAACCCTTGGGACCTGCTTCAGCCCCAGGATGCGATGAGCCGACATCGAGGTGCCAAACCTCCCCGTCGATGTGAACTCTTGGGGGAGATCAGCCTGTTATCCCCGGCGTACCTTTTATCCGTTGAGCGACGGCCCTTCCATACAGAACCGCCGGATCACTAAGACCTACTTTCGTACCTGCTCGACTTGTTGGTCTCGCAGTCAAGCTCCCTTATGCCTTTGCACTCTACGGCTGGTTTCCAATCAGCCTGAGGGAACCTTCGCGCGCCTCCGTTACTCTTTAGGAGGCGACCGCCCCAGTCAAACTACCCACCAGACACTGTCTCCCGCCAGGCTCACTGGTCGGGATTAGAACTCTAAGATAACAAGGGTGGTATTTCAAGGTTGGCTCCACCGAGACTAGCGTCCCAGTTTCATAGCCTCCCACCTATCCTACACATGTTAGCCCAAAATCCAATGTCAAGCTGTAGTAAAGGTGCACGGGGTCTTTCCGTCTAGTTGCGGGTAACCGGCATCTTCACCGGTGTTACAATTTCACTGAGTCCCTGGTTGAGACAGCGCGGCAGTCGTTACGCCATTCGTGCAGGTCGGAACTTACCCGACAAGGAATTTCGCTACCTTAGGACCGTTATAGTTACGGCCGCCGTTTACTGGGGCTTCGGTTCAAAGCTTCGCTCACCGAAGTGAACTAACAAATCCCCTTAACCTTCCAGCACCGGGCAGGCGTCAGACCCTATACGTCGTCTTTCGACTTAGCAGAGTCCTGTGTTTTTAGTAAACAGTCGCCACCACCATTTCTCTGCAACCCCCTTCGGCTCCAAAAGCGAATTTCTTCACCTACGCAGGGGCATACCTTCTCCCGAAGTTACGGTATCATTTTGCCGAGTTCCTTAACCAGAGTTCTCTCAAGCGCCTTAGGATACTCTCCTCGCCTACCTGTGTCGGTTTGCGGTACGATCACCCTATGAACTCACTACGAGGCTTTTCTTGGTGGCATGGGCTCAACCAGTTTATGAGTTAAAAACTCTCCTCATCACCTCTCGGCGTTAATGGTCCATCGGATTTGCCTAACGGACCCGCCTACCAGCTTGAACCGGGACATCCAACACCCGGATGGTCTACCCTTCCACGTCCCCCCTTCGCTCAAACGCTCATAAGGTGGTACAGGAATATTAACCTGTTTTCCATCACCTACGCCAATTGGCCTCGGCTTAGGGATCGACTAACCCTGAGAAGATTAACTTTACTCAGGAAACCTTAGGCTTACGGCGTGCTGGTTTCTCGCCAGCATTATCGTTACTCATGTCAGCATACGCTCTTGTAGTTCCTCCAGCATTCCTCACGGTATGCCTTCACAGGTTGCTACAATGCTCCCCTACCGATCCATCCGCTTCACTAAAACAATGAACTTACGCTCTTTTGTTGTGTGCTTGCCTGAACTAATTTTGTTCGCCCGCCAAGGCGGCCTCACAAATTCATTTAAGTTCAGTTTCATTGCCTTAGTGAAGCGGATGTATCCCGCAGCTTCGGTAATGTGCTTAGCCCCGTTAAATTTTCGGCGCAGAGTCACTTGACCAGTGAGCTATTACGCTTTCTTTAAAGGATGGCTGCTTCTAAGCCAACCTCCTGGTTGTCTAGGCGTTTCCACATCCTTCCACACTTAGCACATATTTAGGGACCTTAGCTGGCGATCTGGGTTGTTTCCCTTTCGACCACGGATCTTATCACCCGTAGACTGACTCCTGCAGTAAGCGTCAACGGTATTCGGAGTTTGGTTAGGTTTGGTAATCTGGTAGGACCCCTAGCCCATCCAGTGCTCTACCCCCGTTGCGTAATCTGCAAGGCTATACCTAAATATATTTCGGGGAGAACCAGCTATTTCCAGGTTTGATTAGCCTTTCACTCCTATCCACAACTCATCCCCTAACTTTTCAACGTTAGTGGGTTCGGGCCTCCATTTCGTGTTACCGAAACTTCACCCTGGCCATGGATAGATCACCTGGCTTCGGGTCTACTCCACGCAACTAATACGCCATATTAAGACTCGCTTTCGCTACGGCTCCGCCTGTTACGGCTTAACCTCGCTACGTAAAGTAACTCGCTGACTCATTATGCAAA
>CAVYLJ010000027.1:32500-108489 GCA_963769305.1 uncultured delta proteobacterium
AGTTCCAGTGTGGCTGGCCATCCTCTCAGACCAGCTAACCATCGTTGCCTTGGTAGGCCATTACCCCACCAACAAGCTAATGGTACGCGGGCTCATCCTCAAACGACAGCTTGCAAGCAGAGGCCATCTTTGACCCCGATCACCGGAGTGATCGTGGTCTTATTCGGTATTAGCACACCTTTCGGTATG
Organism: uncultured delta proteobacterium; assembly: GCA_963769305.1. Taxonomy (GTDB): domain Bacteria; phylum Desulfobacterota; class RBG-13-43-22; order RBG-13-43-22; family RBG-13-43-22; genus RBG-13-43-22. The sequence continues at coordinate 32,690 of CAVYLJ010000027.1, forward strand.
TTATCCCCAATTCGAGGGTAGATTACCCACGCGTTACTCACCCGTGCGCCACTTTACTCCCCACCCGAAGGCGGGTTTCTCGTACGACTTGCATGTGTTAAGCACGCCGCCAGCGTTCATTCTGAGCCAGGATCAAACTCTCCAATTAAACTCAAAAATAGATTATAAAAAAAGGGACCACAAAATCGGTTCACTATTTAGTTTTCAAAGATCAAGTGTTAAAGAAGATAACCCGTTTTTCTTAATTTGTCAAGAAGTATTTCCTCTCGCAAAGTAAAAATGAGATATTAACTGTTTTCAAAAATATGTCAAGAAAAAAATTAAAAAGAAACAACTTTATGAAATCTTTTTTTCCCGATCTTGAAGAGAAGGGTATTGTCTTTCAAATTATGTGGATAAATCTTTTGATCGAAAGAAGAAAGCCGTTGATCATTCAGGGTTACTCCCCCTTGGGCGATCAGCCGCCTGGCCTCACTCCGGGTTTTACAAACACCGGCCTCTACCAGAATCAGGTAAGCTTCGATCCCCTGATCCAATTTTCCCCTTGGAATCTGCGTAAAGGCCAAAGCCTCGGTTTCCACACCCTGCCCGTAAAAAAGGTTGCGGGAAGTTTGTTGGGCCCTTTCGGCCTCGCCCCGGCCATGGGCGATGGCTGTGGCTTCAAAGGCCAAGATTTCTTTGACCTCCCGCAACTCAGCCCCTTGTTTCCGGGCGAGTTCGCGGACCTGGTCCATGGTCAGGAAGGTAAATAAAGCCAAAAAACGTCCCACATCCTGATCTTCGGTATTAATCCAAAACTGGTAATATTCGTAGGGGCTGGTCTTTTCCGGATCAAGCCAAACCGCTCCTTGGGCGGTTTTTCCCATCTTTTCGCCGGAACTGGTTACGATCAAGGGAAAGGTCAAACCATAGGCCTTCCCGCCTTTCATCCTTCGAATCAGATCGATCCCGGCCACAATGTTTCCCCATTGATCCGACCCTCCCATCTGGAGCAAACAATCCTGATGACTATAAAGATGCAAGAAATCATAGGCCTGGAGAAGTTGGTAGTTAAATTCAATAAAAGATAAACCGGTCTCGAGACGCTGCTTGACCGACTCGGCGGTCAACATCCGGTTCACGCTAAAATGGCGTCCGATATCCCGCAGAAATTCAATATAATTCAATGGGGCCAGCCAATCCACATTGTTTAACAGTATCCCCTTGGGGCCATCCAGGATCATATAACGGGTCAATTGTTTCTTTAATCCTTCGGCGTTATGCCGAATCTCTTCATGGCTCAGCACCGGACGCATCTCTTTTTTGCCGCTGGGGTCTCCAATCAAGGCAGTTCCCCCGCCGACCAGGGCGATCGGGCGGTGCCCGTGTTGTTGTAAATGGGTCAGGGCCATGATGGGGATCAAACTGCCCACATGCAGACTCTCCGCCGTGGGATCAAATCCGATATAAGCCGACAGGGTCTTCTGTGTGAAGAGGGTCTCCATCTCTTCGGGATCAGTAGCCTGTTCAATGAAACCCCGTTCCATTAATGTTTGATAAAAGTTCTTCAAAAAACTCCTCGCCGCCGAAATCTATTTAAGTCCGGAATGATTCTTTTTGTAGTTCGAGTTCATATCTTTTCACTACGAACCTCTTTACTCGGAACTAATCACAATTACTCGACCATTCCCGCCAACTTTTCCCGAATCCTGGTAATCGCCTTTGCCCGTCCCGTCTCGGGATCGATGGATAAGACCGCCCCCTCCAGGACCAATTCTTTTTTAGCTACCTCAAATTTGTGGGGCATTTGGGTCAGAAACCGGTCAATGGCCAATTCCTTCTTTACTCCGATCACCGAATCCGTCGGCCCGGTCATCCCCACATCAGTCATATAAGCCGTGCCCTGAGGCAAAACCTTCTCATCTGAAGTTTGGACGTGGGTATGGGTTCCCAGAACAGCACTGACCTTGCCGTCCAAGAACCAGCCCAGGGCCACTTTCTCCGATGTGGCCTCGGCATGAAAATCCACCAGGATGATCGAAGTCTCTTTAATTATTCGCGATCGTTCTTCCAAGCCCTTTCGAAAAGGACAGTCCACCGCTTCCATAAAGGTCCGCCCCAACAAATTGAGAATGCCGATCCGGTGACCCGATTTGGTCTCTTTGATCACCCACCCATTCCCCGGAGTTTCGATCGGATAATTGGCCGGTCGAATCAAATCAGGGTTTTGCTGGATATAGGTCTGGATCTCTTTTTTCTTCCAAATATGATTTCCTGAAGTAAGGACATGGATGCCGCCGGTTAAAAGTTCATCGGCCCCTTTAATGGAAATTCCAATACCCCCGGAAGCATTTTCTCCGTTGGCCACAACCAGATCCACCTGAAAACGATCCGTCAAGGAAGGCAACAATTCCCGTACGGCCTTACGGCCCGGTTTTCCGACGATGTCGCCGATAAATAGGATGTTAACGGACACGAATATTCCTTGAGATAAGGTTCAAGGTACAAGGTCTCAGGTGTAAGGTTAAACCCTTGCCCCTTAAACCTTAAACCGTGCACCTGTTGGGTTATTTGGCGTATTCTACCGCCCGGATTTCTCTGATTACCGTAACCTTGATTTGGCCGGGATAGGTTAGACTCTCTTCTATTTTTTTGGCAATGTCCCTGGAAAGGATGTAGATATCATTATCAGAAACTTTTTCACTTTCGACGATAATCCGGATCTCCCGTCCTGCCTGAAGGGCATAGGTCTTGCCGATTCCTTCAAAAGACTTGGCTATCTTCTCCAGGTCCTCGAGACGTTTAACATAGGTTTCCAACATCTCTTTCCTGGCTCCTGGCCGGGCTCCGGAAAGGGTATCGGCCGCCTGAACCAAGACATCCAAAATAGTTTCAAGGGGGATATCCTCGTGATGAGAAGCAATGGCATGAATGACCCGGTTCGCCTCGCCATGCCTCTTGGCCAGGTCAGCCCCGATGATGGCATGAGATCCTTCCACTTCATGATCCACCGCTTTGCCGATGTCATGGAGCAGACCGGCCCGCTTGGCCTGTTTAATATTTAAACCCAGTTCAGCGGCCATGACCCCGCAAAGGAAAGCCACTTCCAGGGAGTGTTGAAGCACATTCTGGCCGTAACTGGAACGGTACTTCAACTTTCCAATCAACTTGACCATTTCCGGATGGATCCCATGGACCCCTACGTCGAAGCTGGCTGCTTCGCCGGCTTCTCGGATGGCCACCTCCATCTCCTGAGAAACCTTCTTAACGACTTCTTCGATTCGGGCCGGGTGGATTCGACCGTCGCTGATCAATCTTTCCAAGGAAAGACGGGCGACTTCTCTCCGAACCGGATTAAAGCCGGAAAGGATAACCGCCTCCGGGGTATCATCAATGATCAAATCGATACCCGTAGCCGCCTCGATGGCCCGAATATTTCTTCCCTCCCGGCCGATAATTCGACCTTTCATTTCTTCATTGGGTAAGTTGACGTAGGAAACGACCTTTTCGGCCACATAATCTCCGGCGTATCGTTTTATAGCCAAGGAAATAATCTCTTTGGCCTTTTTGTCGGCTACTTCTCTGGCCTCACTTTCAAGGCGACGGATGATTTTAGCCGCTTCATGCTTGGCCTCATTTTCCATGGCCTGGAGTAAGAGCTCCTTGGCTTCCTGGCAGGATATCCCGGCCAGGTATTCCAACCGCCGTTTCTGTTCGTCGATCATCTGTTCGCATTTTTCTTTTAGATCGGAGGTTTCTTTTTCTTTGTGGCTCAGGGATCGCTCTTTTTTTTCAAACTCGGCCTCCCTTTTATCAATGACCTCGATCTTTCGATCTAAATTTTGCTCTTTGATCAGGATCCTTTTTTCCTGATCCTGAATTTCCTGTCTCCTCTCCTTGGTCTCCTTTTCAAATTCCACCTTCATCTGGTAAAGGTTGTCTTTGGCCTGTAACAGGGCCTCTTTTTTTACCGTTTCAGCCTCTTTTTTGGCCTCTTCAACAATCTTTTTGGAGAGGCCTTCGATGGATTCGACCCGGCTCTCGGTGATTTTTTTCCGTATTATAAAACCGACCAGGATTCCCAAAAAAAGAGATAAGAGAATTCCACTGATCAGACCGACCATTTGTGCTGAGATAGCCATGACTTCCTTAATTAAAAATTATCATTGTTTATAGAGCCAGTCGGACCGTCTTAGTAAGTTACTGGCAATGAGCCGACAAAGAAATATCCCGGGGGGACTTCCTTTGACCAGGGGAGCAAGACCAGGGGATGGGTTTTTGAGAATTATATTAAATTTTATTTGAAGGCCGCATGAATTAAATTATATAATCGACCCAAACCTCTTGAGGAAAGCTTGCTCTTAATCCCTTATATAATAAAACCTCCTTGGGGAGGTTGATTTCTATAATGCAGTGGATTCCAACTTGGTTATCCACTGATGGCTTTTGGTTTCCACCATCTTTTCCATCTGATCCAATTCCTCTTTTGCCCGGAGGTAATCATAGGCTATGTTCAGGGAGGACAAGATGACCAGGTGGATTTTATTGGCCGAAGGCATCGAGGACTGAACTTCTTTAATCCTCTGATTTAACAAAGCAGCTACCTTTTCCAGCAGCCCGGGATCCAGATCCCCTCTTAAGGTATATTCACTCCCTAATATCTCGATTTTAAATAATTGAGACACGAGTTATGGAATTATCCCAGTACCTGATTTATTTTTTCTAAAATCCCGTCAACCTTGGCCTTGATGAGCCCTTTTTCTTCTTCGAGGATATCGATCCGTTCTTGAGCGTTTTGGATAATATCCTCTTTTTCCTTAATCTTTTTTTTAAATTCCTGATTTTCTCTAGATAAAACTTCCATCTTTCTTACAACTTGATCTATTTTTTCTTCTAATATTTCGAACACTTGCCACTCCATCGCTTTTTTTCGCTCTTCCTTTTTTAAAATAATATCTTGGTTCAAATGAAAAAGTCAAGGAGTAATTGTTCCTCTCTTTTCTCCTTGCGAACCCTTCCGGACCATGTTACTATAGCATATAAATAATTCTATATGATTCTCCCTCCAAACCGTTGAGGGCAAAGGCGCTTAACAAGCCGCGTTTAAGGCGAACGTTGATATCTCAGGGATGGTTTTTATCATAGACTCAGAAAAGGAGGTGATTGTATGGCTACCCGAGTTGCCAGAGTAACGGAAATAATTGCTGCATCACCCAAAAGCTTTGAAGACGCGATCACCGCGGGCTTCAAAAGGGCTACCAAGACCTTGCGGGGGATTACCGGTATGAAAGTGGTCGAGCAAAGAATCGCTGTCGAAAACAATAAACTCATCGAATATCGGGTCAAGCTGGAAGTCATTTTTGTTTTAGAATCATAAGGATCGACCTAAAATTTAAAAACCTAAAAAGGCCCCTCCGGGGCCTTTTTAGTGCCGGTCTTTACATTTTTACTCTTTTCATTGCCTTGACACTTATGCCCACCTACGCCTACAAAGATATATCCATGATCCTGACCCAGGCAGAAAAAGGCCGGCCGGCACCCGTTTATCTTATCTCCGGTGATTCTTACCTCGCCCGGGAGGTTCACCAGCAACTGATCAACCGGCTGCTACCGGAAGAGATGCGTTCTTTTAACCTGGAAATGGTCGATGGAGAAAAAGAAGACCTCCATTCCATCCTGGAACGGCTTCAGACTTTTCCCTTTTTTCCCGGGCGCAAGGTGGTCTCGGTTAAAAACCCTATTCAAATTTTTTCAGCCGGTAGCCAGGACCGCCTTTGGAAAAAGATGGAGGAGGCCTGGCAGAAAGGGCAGCCGGAACGATGCGCCCGGTTGCTTCGGACCTTTTTACAAGACAGAGTGGTTCCCCTAAAATGGATCGAGGGGGGATTGAAAGGGAATGAGGAGACCCTCAGAGAAAAACTTTTCCCTGATGAAGTTACCCCGTTACCGGAGTGGTTTAAAGAAGCCCTGGCCTTTTTACAGAATCACTTTCCTGAGGAATCAGTGACGCTGAATGCGGATCAAGTGCTCGAATCGGCTATCCGGCAAGGATTCCCCCAAGGCCACATATTGATCCTCCTCTTAGAAGGTCCTGTCAGATCGAGTAAGATCATCAAGTCCATTGCCGAGGAGGGGGTGGTCCTAAATCTGGCCTTAAAGCAGGGCAAAAAAGGAGATCAGACAAACGCCTTAAAGGGATATTTAAAGTCCCGCCTTTCCCAGATGGAAAAAACCATCCACCCCCAAGCCGAAGCCCTCCTCTTACAAAGGATTGACCCCGAGGTTTTTCAAATGGAAATGGAAATACAAAAACTGGTTTCTTATCTTGGGGATCGAAAACAGGTCCTTCCCAAGGATATAGACGACTTGGTAGGGGCCAATCGGGAAGAACCGTTGTATGAATTAACGAGAGTTTTAGGGGAAAAAAATTCTGGAGAAGCCCTTCGAAAACTGAAACAACTCTGGGAACAAGGCTTTAATCCGTTGCAAATCATTTCTGGTATTACCAACAGTTTACGTCGGCTATTGGTAGCCAAGGAACTCCTGAAAACGGTTTCCAAAATCCCTTCCCGGTCCCTTAAGGATTACGGGACTTTTTCCGCAACAATCCTGCCCCAATTAAAGCAAAGCCCTTTACCGGATCTCCTGTCCAAAGTCCATCCCTTTGTCCTTTACAATACGATGAAAACAGCCGTAAATTTTTCTTTTCCCCATTTACTCTCCGGCCTGGAAACCCTTCATGAGGCCGACCGGAGGCTCAAGACCAGCGGGGCCACACCGACCTTTCTTCTGGAAGATTTTATCCTCTCCTTTTGTAAAAAAGAAAGCTCCACCAAACCAGCCAAAAACCAGAGCGGATAGATCGTTCCCCGAAGATTCGAATTTCGGGATCTATTTATGAGGCCGTCCGTTGGCTTGGGGTCTTCGGTCAAAGGTTCGACCGGTTCGTCACCCCACAGGTCCCCAACAAATAACGAAAAGGACGACGAGGATTTTCTGGAATTTTTAACCTCCGATTTAACAAAACACAGTCCCTTAGCTTAAAACTGGATACTGGATAAAATACTTCCTTCTCGAGTTGAGAAAATAGAAATCCCGTATCCAGTTACTGAGATCCAGGATCCCCTCCGTCAAAGGCCATTAACCGCAATTTTTTGAAAGAATAGGGATAAATCTTCGCCATTGAAAAAATTAATAAACTTTAACCACCAGGGCGGCGCCCGTGTCTCCGGCCGCACAACCGGCAAACAGGCCATAACCACCGCCAATTTTGACCAATTCTTCAATCAATTCCGCGGTGCAGCGAGCCCCGGTCGGTCCTTGTGGATGGCCGAAAACCAGGGAGCTACCGTAATTATTAAAGATCCCTTCCGGGATCTTCATCAGTCTACCCATGACGATATCATTGACTGAAAAAGGATTGTGGGTCTTGACGGCCGCCAGATCCTTGACGGCGATGCCGGCATTCTTCAAGGCCATTTCGGCCGCCGGGGTGACCGCCGCGGCCATGTGGGCCTTTTTGGCCCGGGCATAACCATAACTCAAGAGTTGAATGGTCACCTCTTTCTTCTGACCGAGCTCTTTGGCCCGCTCTTTAGTGGTAATAATCAACCCGGCGTTTCCATCAGCCGGATGGGTTTGGGCACCGAAGGAAATACAGCCGCCGGCAATGACCGGCTTGAGGGGGGCCAGACCCTCGGGGGTACAAGGAGAAATCCCTTCATCGGTTTCCACCAGGACGGTTTTCTTTTTCGTTACTTGAATCTCCACCGGAACCATGTACTCTTGTTGAAAGGCCCGATCATCGGACAGACTCATCAAATACTGGTCGTAGCGTCGAATAGCCATGGCGTCCGATTCTTCCTTGGTCACACCCCCGCACATGACGGCCACATTTTCAGCGGTCTGAACCATGGCCTGTCTGGCATAGGGATCCTTATTGAAGTTGTCCATCATCCAGTTCTCACTGATCACTTCTCCTCCTGGACCATTCGGATTGGGCCAGACCGTATGAGGACCATTGGAGCAGCGATCGGTGGTGGCCACCAATACATTTTGATACATACCTGATTCCACCCAAAGCCCCCCGGTATAAATGGCCGTGGCGCTGGTGGCACAGGCCTGGCTGAGGGTCGGACCGCTGATTTTATCATTTCCTAACAAGGCGCAAAACCAGGGGTTGGCATAAAACCAGGCGGGTTGTCCGATGGTCATGCCCAGGACACACCCATCAAAGATATCCGGGCTAAGACCCCGCAACTCTAAAAATTTGCGGGCTGTTTGAGCGGCCAATTCGATGGAATTGATGTTCTGAAAGGACATCTGCCAGCGAGAAAAGGGTGAAGACCAATAGCCCTTATAGGGGATAAACGCTTTTTCGAACATGACGACCTCCTTGAAAGGATTAGAATTTTTATAGTGACCGACCTGAAAAATATAGGAGACTGGTCCCGGGTGTCAAGAGAATTCCGTTACGATTTTTTGGGCAGGATTTGATAATTGCATAAAATCGTTACAATTTCAAGCCGGATTCAATTTAAAGGCCCAGAGTTTGCTGCCCAGAAAGTTGCTCAGAGTCGTAATGAAAATAGCCGCCAATTGGGCAGAGATCTTGTGCCAGTGCCAGAGGTCCACCAGGAGCCACAAGGCGGCCATGTTGATCCCGTAACTGACCATGGTGACCATGGCATATCTCAGATATTGATCTCGGATGGCTTTGATTCCCTGATTGTGGGTTTTAAAGGTCCAGCGCAGATTCAGGATGAAATTGTTGGTCATGGCCACTAAAAAAGAAAAAGTGGCTGCCAAAAGATAATGGAAATGAAGCAGATAAATCGAAGCTGAATAAACTGCCAGATTAACGAAAACCCCGCTTCCCCCTACCAGGGCGAAGCGGATGAACTGGTTTCCGGTGCGGCCCGTGGTAACCAGGCTGTTCCTGATATAGGCCCGGTTAAGCTTATCGAAAAAATTTTGAAAACGTTTCAATGGCCCTCCCAAAATGGCGTCAGATGAGCTTTCAACCGTTCCCGATTTTTTTCCAGAGAAAGTTCCCCAAGTCTTTTTTTCTGGCCCCTAACAATAGTTTCTCGAAGATCTTGATCCTCCAGGATCAGGGCCATCAGTTCGGCAATCTCCTCGAAATTTTTTTCGACCAGACCGAGTCCTGCCTCCCCAAGGGTTTCCGGGATCCCCCCGGTCAGATAGGCGATAACCGGGACCCCGAAAAACATGCTTTCCATCAGGGGGACACAGAATCCTTCGTGCTCGCTCAAACATAGATAGAGATGGGCCGTGGAGTAATAAGTGATGAGTTCCCGAAAGGAAGCAAAGCCGGCAAAAAGGACCTTGTCGGTTATGGCCAGATCTTCCACCATTTGTTTAACGGCCCGGCTGTAGTTACGCATCCCGATATCGGTGCCGACCAGAACAAGGCGACTCTCGGGACAAAGGCGTTTCTGGAAAAGATAAAAAGTCTTGATCACATCCTCGATCTTTTTCTGCGGGACTAAACGGCCGACATGAAGGATGTTGACCTTACCGTCTTGAAGGTTTTTTTTAAGTTTTTCTTCCTGGACCTGATAATAATGCTTGAAGTCTAAAAAAATCGGTAAGACGCCGGTATTTTGAAAACCGGCACGAGAAAGTTCCTGGCGATTGAATTCCGAGACCCCCAAGGCCAGGTCAAAATGGGAGGCCATTTTTCTTAACTCCTCATAACCCCAGGCACATCGTCTTTCCACTTCGGTATTGATCCCCTGGAAAAAATGAGGGGGAGTGATGTTATGATAAATTAGAATCTTGCGGTCTGAAAGATGGTTCACAAATTCCGATATTTCCGACCCAATGGAAAAATGAAAGATCAGGATATTGTTCGGACTGCTGACTTCCTTATATTCCCAGATAGGGCGGGCTATTCCGCTGAGCTTGGAATGGACATTCTGGGCGTATATTTCCGATTCATGACCCCAGTCTTTCAAAACCTTCTGTATTTCCAGGACATCATTGCCGATGGCGTCTCCATAACCAAAATCAGGAAGCATCTGATGAATAGCGATCATGGGTTTTTTACGACGTTTTTTCATCTTTTCATCCTTCCGGTCAGGTTCCTGGGTTTCGCCCAGGACCTTCCAGGTTTGGTGGATCAACTGGATATATCTTTGGCTGATCACATCCCAGTTAAAATGGGAAAGGCAGTACTCCCGTCCATTTTGGGCCATTTTCCGGGCCCATTCCGGGTGATCCAGCATCTGCGTAAGACATTCCTCAAATTCCAGATAATTGTCAAAATATAAACCCCCTTGACTTTTTTGACAATGTTCCACCGTTACCGGACACTGGGCATTGACCAGGATCGGGGTTTCGCAGAGCCAGGATTCCATAATAACAATTGAAAAACTTTCCATCACCGAAGGCTGACAAAAGAGGGCGGCCCCGGCATAGGCGTCATATTTGTCCTGTTTGGAAACAAATCCCAAATCCAGGATGTCTTGCTTGCCGGCCAAGGGAATCTGAATAGCCAAGTTACCAATTAAGACAAGCTTTAGCTTGGAAGGATTTCGTTTTTTAAACAGGATAAAATAATTAACTAATAAAGGCGTGTTTTTCCCCGAATCCCTTCGCCCGGCATAGAGGATATACGGGTCCTCTAAATGATATTTCAGGCGAAACCTTTCGGCAACCGATAGGACTTCCGTATCAATCCCTTCGCCGAAAAGATAGGATTGGGAATTGGTCAGGGAATAAAGCTCCTGTCCCAGTTTCATCTCGAAATGGGTGTGAAAAATGAGTCCCCGAACCCGGTGGTACAACTCTCTTAAAATTCCCATTCGGGCATAGCCTTCATCATGGAGGCAGGGAATGATGAAGGAGCGATCCGGGTAGATACGGGCCCCGTAATAGGTAGTGCTGAAGAGATAGGGAATAAAAAATAAGAGGTACTTCGGCCCTTGATCTCGGATGTGCCGGTACAGCAAGGGGCTGTTGATCATGTGCTGAAAGAAAAGGTCTTCTTCCTCCCTGGAAAGGGTTTCTCCGGAAAGGATTCTGCGATTCAAGGTGGCAAAAAGCTCCCCGTTGCGGGGACCGACCGGGAACCGTTTGACCATTATCCCATTGATATAAGAATCTCCAGCCGGGTAATAATTGGACGCCCAATTCCCTTCAAAATCCTTGACACAGGTCGTCCAGACCTCTACCGGAATTCCCCTTTGGGAGAGGTTTTCTACGGTACGTCGGGCCTCGGCTTCAGCCCCACCGGGGATATCCGGACCGTACCACGGGCAAATAAAAGCGATTTGCATAGGAATTCGTCTGGTTTAATTCGTTTTTTGTTTGAGTTCAAAGACCAGGGTTTAAGACGCAGGGTTTAAGTCTGCCTGCTTTGTGCTGTTATTTATACCCCAAAACGGCATAATCCTGATACCCATATAACAGGGCATTGAGGCTTTGAACGTTTTCGTTTACTATACGGGCCAATTCATCCTCGTAGGAATCATCTTCCCGGCGGACCATTTCTTTCAGTTTCATTTCCTCGGGAAAAGGGGAAGCATAGAGGATCTTCACCTGCCGAAAACCCAGTGATTCCCAAAGATAGCGGGCGGCCTCGGGATGGATTGGATTATGATGGGAAAGATCCAAATAAAAGGCCCCACTGAAGGTGGTCAGACATTGGGGATTTATGGTCTCAGCGAGTAGGATTCCGCCGGGAAGCAGTTTTGCAAAACTCACCCGGACTAACTCCCGGAGTGCTTCAGGGTACAAATGTTCAATAACCTGGGACAAAAAAATTCCTCCCAAACTCTGATCCGCCAGACTTTTCAAATAACTTATCCCATCTCCAAGGACTACCTCCAAACCCTTGATTTGACCCTGGCGGACCATCTCTTTGTTGGTATCCACCCCTGAGGCCGGGATTTGGGCTTCTTTTAAAAGCTCCAAAAATTCTCCTCGGCCGCAGCCGATATCCAAGATCGGACCTTTATCCTTAAAATAGGAGAGATAATTTTTCTGCTTCCACTTGATTTCTTCCTGGCTGCCGCGATGCAGATCCTCAAAACGAACGTATTCCGGCTCTCGAACTCTTTCTTTCAGGTCGGCCATTGAGCCGGTCACCTCGAATGCCTGATTTTTCATCACCTTAACTTGAGACAACAACTCTTCAAAAACGTTCTTTTGAGTCCTGAGTTCCTGGCGGAGGGCTTCTAAAGAGGTGGTCACCTCTTCCCATCTCTTTTCCAAAAGAGACAGTCGTTTTTCCTGGTGGGAAAGTTGTTTTTCCTGAAGGGACCAGCGATGACGCGCATCCAGGGTCATTTCATTTAACAGGTGCACCAGTTCCACATTAAACGCCACCTGGTGTTTGAGGATCATCTGAATATAGAAATCGGTGAGCCTGCGAATACCCTTTTTGAATCCGGTAACCAGCGGCCCCAGGATCTTACGATGAGAGGCAAATTCCGGAGGTCTTAGGGTGTTAAAGAGGTAATTGACCTGGGATAAATGGTATTGAATAACGCCTTCTTGAGCTTCCGAATTTTCGGATTGTATCTGAAGGGTCATCCGTTCTATCCCTTCCAATTCCTCGGAAGAATACTTTCCGGTCCTTTTTTTCTCCTCGATGCGGGAGCGGATCTGCCCCATAACGCGATTCACATCGATGGATGGTTCCAACTTAGCTTCTGGTTCCAAAGGGTACCTGCCTTCTATAAGAGATTCAGGATATACGTTTCAGGATATAAGATAAAAAATTAATCATTTTCAGATTGTTTCCCTTGCATCTTGGCTCTTGCAACTTGCCTCTCTTATCCTGCTTTATTATTCAATAACCCAATGATGGGGAATCCGATAGATCCCGGTATCTTTCATGGCCGAACGAATAGCAAAGGAAGTACACCCGCTCTGGTAATCGTAGGCATGCCCGTCCAGGGCATGAACGGCCACGTCCAGGAGATAGGTCCCTTCTACCAGATGAACCTTTTCAAACTTTACCCCGATTTGACCTTTTGTTGGAAGGGACGGAAGATTTATTTCGTCCAAATGGGTATTGGTACCATAACAACAGGTCCCCTTTCCATCGAAGATGGCCACCCCGAAAACCACATCCGGGGTAGGACGATGAACCTGAAAGTTCATTTCCAAGAATAGGTCCTCCCCATCTTGAAAGATGTGCCTTTCCTGGCCTCGATCATCCGATAACCGAACCTGAATTATTTCTATGTCTCCATTCCCCCAACGACTTCTGGAAATAAATCTCTCTGTATCACTGCAGGCGGCTTGTTCTTCTTTAAATCGATCATCATCTCTTCGGGCCACCTCTTGGCGGTAGGCGTCTATCACCTGCCGCGGCTCTCCCTGGGCCTGAACACATCCCGAGTCCAGCCACAGGGCCTGATCACAAAACCGCTCCACGGTAGGCAGGTCATGGGTTACCAGGACAATCGTTTTCCCGGCCTTCTTAAAAGCCGTCATCTTGTCAACGCACTTACGGGAAAAGGATTCATCGCCCACAGCCAGAACTTCATCGACCAGTAAAATATCCGGGTCTACGTTGACGGCCACCGAAAACCCTAAGCGCACATACATGCCCGATGAATAGGTCCGGACCGGAACATCGATAAAGGGTTCCAATTCGGCAAAACGAACAATCCGATCAAACCGTTTTTCGATCTCCTTTCGGCTTAAACCCAGAATCGTCCCGTTAATAAAAACATTCTCACGACCGGTGAATTCAGGATGAAACCCCGCTCCCAATTCGATCAAGGAGGAAACCCGGCCGTTCATCCGCACTGTCCCGGAATCCGGTTTATAAATCCCGGTCATCACCTTAAGAAGGGTGCTCTTGCCGGATCCATTCCGACCGATGACCCCCAGACTGATTCCCTGGGGGATCTCTAAATCCAGATCTTGAAAAACAACCCGGGTACTGTCTTTGGGTCTCCTCTTCCGGGAAAATGGATTCAGGAGAAGGGATTTCAAGGTGATATAATCCCGGCTCAGAGTCGTTTGCTTAAATTCTTTTGAAATCCCTTTTAAAATAATAGCTGGGGGCATGGGGTCATATCTTTTCCGCGAAGGTTTCTTTGTAGCGTTCAAAAAAGAACATCCCGATCCCCAACAAAAGTAGGGACAGGCCCGTAAAGGACAAGAGCCCTCTCAGATTCGGATTTTGGTTATAAAAAAAAATGTTCTGGTAGGCCATAGTAATTTGGGCCAGGGGATTAAGCAGGACCCATTTAGTAAAAGGGGCCGGCACTTGGGAAAGGGGATAGAGGATAGGGGTCAAGAAAAACCAAAGGGTCAGGAAATTGGCCAGGATATGCTGGACATCCCTGAAAAAGACATTAATCGTGGCCAGTAATAAAACCAGGCCCTCAAGAAACAACAGATGAAGAAAGACAATCACCGGCAACCAGAGCAGAAGCCATCCCGGAAAAATCCCCATAGTCCACAGGAAACCGAAAAGGACGGGTAAGCTCAATAAATAGTTTAAGAGGTTGGATAAAATCTTGACCACCGGCAAGACCTGGCTGGGAAAAAGGACCTTGGTAACCAGACTGCCTCCGGCGGTAATCGAATAGGTCCCTTCCAAAAGCGAGGAAGAAAACCATATCCAGGGCAAAAGCCCGACAAACATGAATCCGGCATAATGCTCGATACGGACTCTTAGATAGACATTGAAGACCAGGGCATAGACCCCCAGGAGCAAAAGGGGGTTCAGGAAGGTCCATAAAAAACCGAGGACAGATCCTCGATAGCGGGCCTTCAATTCCCTGACCACCAGACTGTTTACCAGACTTCGGTAACGAAACAATTCCACGATATGTTGACGGATCAATAAAAACATAATAGAGCTTTTAGCAATCAGCGATCGACTTTAAGTCCCAAAAAAGTTCAACGGAAGAAAGGATTCGTTAATTCTGCTTTTTGCTGACCGCTATTTCCTTCTTTCTTTAATAGGCCTCCTTGCTGATTATCCCTTTCCAAAAGGTCTTGATCAAAATCTTTACATCCATGAGGAGGGACCAGTTCTCAATATAATGCAAATCAAACTCGATCCGTTTTTCCAAGGAAGTATTTCCCCGCCAGCCGTGAATTTGAGCCCATCCGGTCATTCCGGCCTTCATTTTATGGCGTAACATATATTTGGGGATCTTCTCCTTGAAACGATAAATCAACTCCGGCCTTTCAGGTCTGGGTCCGACCAGACTCATCTCTCCCCTTAAGACATTGATCAATTGCGGCAATTCATCTAAGCTTAATTTTCTTAAGATCCGGCCCAAAAAGGTCCGACGGGGATCTTTCTTTTGGGCCCAAACCGGGCCGGTCTCCTGTTCTGCTCCGACCACCATGGATCGAAATTTTAACATTTCAAAGATGCGGCCGTCCAAGCCCATCCGCACCTGGCGGTACAATACCGGACCCGGTGAAGTAATCTTTATGGCCAGGGCAATCAATAGGAACAAGGGAGAAAGGAGGATCAGTCCCAGGCAGGCCAGAAGGATGTCGAAAAATCTTTTTAGTATTCGGTTCCATCCCACCATGGGGGATTCCCTCAAGTTGATAAAAGGCAGCCCCTCAAATTCCTCGACGCCGCCCCGCAGACTGATAAAGCGGTACAAATCCGGAACGATTTTGATGTCCACCATTTCGTCGCGAATCCGGTTTAGAAGCTCTTCCAGTTTCTGATGGGCGGTTAGAGGCATGGCAAAAATAACCAGATGGATTCCATGGGTCTGAATCACCTGGTCAATTTCTTCATAGACTCCCAGCACATCAATCCCTTTAATTTGCGTCCCGACTTTTTGGGGCAATCGACTCAAAAATCCGCCTATGACCAGCCCCAATTCAGGATGTTTGCGGATCGTTTCAGCAACCCCCTGAGCCAGTTCCCGGGCCCCGACAATCAGGACCTGTTCGGAAAGGAGATGTTTTTTTTGTAAAGAGATATAGTATTTTTTAAAAAATATCCGGCTCAAAGAAAGGGAAAGGAAACTTAAAAGGCCGAAATAGAGAAAGACCAGACGGGAGAAATCGGTCCTTTGAAAAAAAAAGGTAATAAAGACCAAGATCATCAAGGCGATGAAATTGGCTTTAAATATGGCCTTCACTTCCTGGGTTCGATTAAAAAAACGATGATATACTCCTGTTAAATGAAGGGTCCCTATCCAGATGGCTAAGACAAAAACGAGGAGAAACAAATAGTCTTTAAGAAGAGGGACACCCTTGGTTACCGGAATGATGGGGGCACTAAATCGCAGATAAAAGGCCGTGATCCAGCAAACCGTGAGGATGAAAAGATCGTTGAAAAGGATTAAGGACCGGAATAACTGCAACCTTTTTTTAAACATGTTCTAAAGGCCTCATCAGGGCTTTAAGGGAAAAAAGGGGAATGGGCGGGAAAATAAAGGTCGCCTTTTAGTCCCCGCGGGCCTTTTCCAGGACTTCTTCCCTTTTCTTGCAGTCGATACAGAGCGTGGTAACCGGCCGGGCCTTTAACCGCTGTTCGGATATGTCTTCACCGCACTTTTCACAGGTCCCGAAGCTCCCATCCTCAATCCGTTCCAGGGCCTCCTCAATCTTCAAAATGAGCTTTCGTTCCCTTCCCCGAATCCTGAGCATAAAGTTGCGGTCCGATTCCAAAGAGGCTCGATCGGTCGGATCAGGAAAATTCTCTTTACTGTCGGTCATTCCGCTGACCGTTTTTTGGGCTTCCAGAATCAAGGCATTCCGCTGTTCGTATAGAAGCTTTTTAAAAAATGATAGCTTTTTAGCATTCATGGCATCTCTCCCATCCCTTTACTTCCTTTTTTGCCGGAGAACATCCCGTTCTTGAGGAAAACCCCACTCTTACCACCCGATTTTTTGATCAATCCGATATCGGTAATCTGAATTTCTCGGTCGATCGCCTTGCACATGTCATAGATGGTCAGTGCGGCTGCGGCTACTGCCGTCAACGCCTCCATTTCGACTCCGGTCCGGTCTCTGGCCTGGACTTTGGCCAGAATACCTACCTGAGGGGGTTCTTGAACCAAAGAAAAACTCAGTTCCACCCCGGTAATCTGAAGGGGGTGACACATGGGGATTAGATCAGAGGTCTTCTTGGCCGCCATAACCGCCGAAACCTTGGCGACACTTAATACATCCCCCTTTTTTAAAGCATTATCCGCTATCTTTTTTAACGTTTCGGCCTTCATCAAGACCCTTCCAGCAGCCCAGGCCTCCCGCAGGGTTACCCTCTTGGTACTGACATTGACCATCCGGGCTCGACCCTGGGGATCGACATGGGTCCAATCCTTCAGGGCCGGGACTGGATCCCGATCTTTCGCTTTTTGAGGAGAGCGCCCCTCCCTTTTTTTTTCTCAATCCCCGTTCCTGAGGTTTAATTCACTTTCGAATGGAAAATTCACTTTCCCGGCGGCGATTTCCCGGAGGGATACCACCACTTCCTTGTTCTTGGATTGGACCAAAGGGGCCGCACCGGACCGTAATTGCTTAATTCTTTGAAAAGCCAAATGAATCAAGGAAAACCGGTTGGGCACCTGATCAAGGCAATCTTCAATAGTTACTCTGGCCACTGTTGCTCCTTTTTATAATAGTTATCCAAATGAAACTTAGTTTTATAACTCATTTATTGAAAAAAGTAAATTTATTTTATTATAAATCGGCCGACTTAAAATGATTCAATAACTTTCCTTGAAATAATTTCACCAATTTTCTATAATTTACCAAATCCATTTTAAAACCGAATAGATCGGTTAAAGTTATGATCGCCAAAACATACAGCAGTGCTATCTCCGGGATCGATGCCTATGTGGTTCAGGTTGAGGTGGATATCACCAGGGGTTTGCCGGCCTTTGCCACCGTAGGATTACCCGAAGGGGCCGTCCGGGAAAGCAAAGATCGGGTAAAATCAGCTATTAAAAATTCCGGCTTCGAATTTCCCAGCCACCGGATAACCGTCAATCTGGCCCCGGCGGATATTAAAAAAGAAGGGTCGGCCTTTGACCTTCCGATAGCCATAGGGATTCTTGCTGCGACCGGTTTATTTACCTCTTCGGCTATTTCATCCTACCTCATCCTGGGGGAACTTTCCTTGAATGGAGAAATCAAGCCGATTCGGGGTACGTTACCGACGGCCTTATCGGTCAGGAATAACGGTTTCCGCGGACTAATTGTCCCTGAGGCCAATGCCCTGGAGGCTTCCGTAGTCGAAGGGATTGAGATCATCCCGGCCAAAACCCTGGGACAGGTGGCCGAATTTTTGAACGGTTCCGCGCCTATCTTCCCCTTGAGTCAGGAACGAGACCGGGTTTTCCCCCTTCTTCAAGGCTATCCTTTTGATTTTAACGAAGTTAAAGGACAAGAACAAGTCAAACGGGCACTGGAAATCGCCGCTGGCGGAGGTCATAACATCATCATGGTTGGGCCTCCCGGTTCCGGGAAAACCATGCTGGCCCAAAGGCTTCCTTCCATTTTGCCCGACCTGACTTTCGAGGAGGCCCTGGAAACCTCAAAGATTTACAGTGTCATGGGCCTGATGCCGGCCGATCAAGCCCTGATTACCGTTCGGCCTTTTCGATCCCCCCACCATACGGTTTCCGATGCCGGGCTTATCGGGGGCGGCCAAATCCCCCGCCCCGGCGAAGTCAGCCTGGCTCATAACGGGGTCCTTTTTTTGGATGAATTGCCCGAATTCAAAAAAAACGTCCTGGAAGTCCTTCGGCAGCCTCTTGAAGATGGAAAAGTGACCATTTCTCGGGCCATCACCTCTCTGACCTATCCGGCCCGTTTTATGCTGGTAGCGGCCATGAATCCCTGTCCCTGCGGATTTCTCTCCGATCCTCAAAGGGAATGCCGTTGTACCTATCCCCAAATCCAACGCTACAAATCAAAAATATCCGGCCCCCTCCTGGATCGTATTGATCTGCATGTGGAGGTCCCCTCGGTTAAATTCAAGGACCTGGCCAGCCAATCAGGGGGAGAACCATCGGAATCCATTCGGAACCGGGTCAAGTCCTCCAGGGAAAGGCAGAAAAACCGGTTTCAAAGCAAGACTATTTTTTGTAATGCCCAAATGGGACCGAGGCAAATAAAAAAATATTGTTCCCTTTCCCCCGATTCGCAAAACCTTCTGGAACAAGCCATGGAATATTTAGGATTGAGCGCCAGGGCTTATCATCGCATATTGAAGATCTCCCGAACCATTGCCGACCTGGAAAACATGGAGAATATCGGACCTCATCATGTTTCAGAGGCCATCCAGTACCGGAATTTAGACCGCCGTCTCCTCTAACTAATGCCTGCCCACCGTTCTCGGCCCATGCCTAAAAAACGCTTAAACTTCCTGACGAGGCTCTCCCTTTTATTGATAACCCTACTGGGGGTCACCATTTTACTGATGGGATTTTTCTATATAACCCTGTTGTTCCAGTTACCGAACATTAAGACTTTAAATGATTACAACCCCCCTTTAGCTACTCAAATTCTGTCCGACGACGGAACCCCCATCGGGTACCTTTATAAAGAAAAAAGGATCCTGGTCCCCCTTTCCGAATTACCCCCCCACTTAATTCAGGCCTTTGTGGCCTCGGAAGATGCCCGTTTTTTTAAACATCGGGGATTGGATTTTTTGGGGATCATCAGGGCCCTTTGGAAAAACATTTGGGCCGGTGAAATCGTTCAAGGCGGAAGTACCATAACTCAACAGGTGACCAAATCCCTCCTTCTCTCTCCGGAAAAGAGCCTTTCCAGAAAGATCAAAGAGGCCGTCCTGGCCTATCGGTTGGATCAAAATTTGTCCAAGAACGAGGTCCTGTATATCTATCTTAATCAGATTTACCTCGGGCACGGGGCTTACGGTATCGAAGCAGCGGCTCAGACCTATTTCGGAAAAAAGTCCCATGATCTTACTTTAAGCGAAAGTGCCCTTTTGGCCGGCCTCCCCCAGGCGCCCAGTCGCTATTCACCGGTGCTCCACCCACAAAGGGCCAAGGAACGGCAACGGTATGTTCTAAAAAGGATGGCCGAGGAAGGATATATATCCGAAACCGAGGCCCAGACCGCCGACCAAACCCCCTTGTTATTTGCCATCAACCAAAATTCTAACTTGACCGTGGCCCCCCATTTTACGGATCTGGTTAGAAAATATTTATTTCATACCTGGGGTTCGGAGTTTGTCCTAAAAGCCGGGTTGGTAGTACGAACAACCTTGGACCTTTCCTTCCAGAGGGCGGCCAGGGAAGCCGTTATCAATGGAACCAGGGCCGTCCAAAGTCGCCACCACTACAGGAAAGCCATAAGGCACATCTCCCCGGATCAAATAGAGGTCTATTGTTCCAAATCGGACCAGCCCGTTCCCAAGGGAAATAAAAAAGAGGCTGAAAATACCACCGGCGTTGTAGCCCAGATAGATCCCATCGCCCATACGGCCAGGGTCTGCATGGACCGGGAATGGGCGACCATACCACTGCCAACGGCTTCTGCCTTCCCGGTCAAAGGCCAGGAAGACGATGAAGGGCCGGCCATGAATAAGGAAACGACCTGGCCCGACCTGACGGTGGGAGATGTCATTCGACTTCGTCGGGACCCGAGGCGCCATTCGTGGACCATTTTAGACGAGGATCCAGTGGAGGCCTCTTTCCTCTGTATTGAAAGCCAAACCGGATCGGTCAAGGCCCTGGTGGGGGGGAAAAATTATAGCCAGACGGAATTTAATCGGGCGGTTCAGGCCCGGCGCCAACCGGGGTCCTCCTTTAAGCCCATTATCTACGCCGCCGCTCTTGAAAAAGGACTTACGCCCACTTCCATATTAATGGACACGCCTATCCATTATGGGGGGGCTTCTCCCTGGACCCCTCAAAATTTTGATCATAAATTTCTTGGGCCGACTACCTTAAGGACGGGATTAATCCAATCCCGCAATATCGTTTCCATCAGGATTCTTCAGCGCATCGGGGTCCCTTACGCCATTCACTATGCCCACCAGTTGGGAATTTCTTCTCCCCTTTATCCCAATCTCTCCCTGGCCTTGGGGTCTTCGGGGGTTTCCCTTTGGGAACTGGTTACGGCCTATAATTGTTTCCCCACCCTGGGACAGCGATTGTCCCCTTTTTATATCAGTCAAATTTCCGATCGCTACGGCCGGAGGATCTACAAATTTTACCCCAAGGCCGAAGAGGTCATGAACCCCGAAACCGCCCATACGATGACTCAACTCCTTGAATCCGTAGTCAAGGAAGGTACCGGCAGGCGGTTAAAGGCCCTGGGAAAACCGGTGGCCGGGAAGACCGGGACCACCAACGACTTCCGGGATGCCTGGTTCATCGGGTTCACGCCTTCCTATACGGCCGGAGTCTGGGTGGGTATTGACGATCTTACCCCCTTAGGGTCCGGAGAAACCGGGGCCCAGGCGGCCAGTCCCATTATGTTGGAATTCTTTCAAAAAGCCTTATCTTCTATCCCGGCCCAAGAATTTCCTGTTCCTAAACCCGAAGAAAACGACCCTGGGACTTAAAAAGTGGAGGAGAGGATTTTAAAGGTTGACAGGAGGACCATCTCTCTCAAGATAAGGAGGGGTTTAAAAAAAAGCCCCTTTCACTCTTCTTGGAGATCAAAGGGCTTTTCCATGGGAAGGGGTTAAAAAATTAAATGTTTTTTAGAGAATCTTTGACCATGTAAAGGAGGATGAAATTCTTATCTAATTCTTCGGTCAAGGCCTTTAATTTGTCTTCCGGTAAATCTTTGATGCGGATATAGACGTGGCGGCAATTTTCCTCACACATATCATAGGAAGTCAAAATACTGACCATTCGGCCGCCGTGTTTTCGGATCATATCGGCCACGTCTTTGATAGAACCCGGCCGATCTTCCAGGTTAAAAGCAAATTGGATCCCTCCCCGATAAATACCGGTTAAAGAGACCAGGACCTTAAAAACGTCCCCCTGGGTGATGACCCCGACCACCTTTCCTTTTTCGTTGACTACCGGCAACCCCGAAATCCGATGCTCGAGCATCTTAACCGCCGCCTTTTCCACTGTTTCTTCCGGCCCAACGGTGACCAAATTTTTCTTCATGATATCTTTTACTTTTAGTTCCGAAAGAAGGTAATACAATTCGTGAACATCTAAAGTGGTCGCCTTGGAAGGGGAGGCTTCTTTAATATCCCTGTCGGTCACCATGCCAACCAATTTCCCTTTGCGCATGACCGGCAGGCGTCGGATATTATTTTCCTTCATAATCTGAGAGGCCTTCATCATTGAAGTATCTTCATCTACGGTAATGACATCGCTGGTCATCCATCCTTTAACTAACATGGGTTATCCTCCGCTGGTTAGAAATTTAGACCCTGACATCTATTTTTAGCAATACATTATAATAATTGCGATCCATTGTCAAGTTTTTTTTGGAAAGATGGGGGAGGGGGCGAGTTTTAAAAAACGACCCTCCCTCTATGGATTTACGGGCTTTGCCGATCTATCAGGTCCATAAATATTTCTGCCGGTTGTTTATAAAATCCTTATAGATTTTGTAATAGTCAGTGTCCTCATACCGGGTTTCAGTGATCGGTAGGGTGTCGAAACTGTAGATCGTGGCCCCCGGGTAGGACAAAAGGATCGGGGAATGGGTTACGATAATAAATTGAGCCAGACCTTTCTCGCTGGTTTCTTTTAAAATTTTTAGCAGTTCGATCTGTTTCTTCGGAGAAAGGGCATTTTCAGGCTCGTCGAGAAAATACAGGCCCCTTCTTCGGTAGGTGCTGTCAAAATATTTAATATGTCTTTGTCCATGAGAACGGGACAGGAGGGAATCTCCTCCAAAGTAGTCAAAAAGCTTCGGGCTGGGCTTGGCCCAGGCATCGATGCATTCGGCCAGATAGCGAAAAATCTCCGAATCAAAATACGAGCCCGGAACGGCCTCATTCCACCATTCGACCTCGATATATTTATAGAGCTCTTCGGCATATTTGTTTTGGTAGAAAACCCTTCTTTGATAACCCTCTTCGTCCCGCCAGATGTGAATGGCGCATTTTTGAGCCACGGCCTTTAATAGGGTCGACTTGCCCGTCCCGTTTTCTCCGATAAAAAAGGTCAGGGGGTTGGTTAATAACAATTCTTTCGTTTTATGAAAAAGCTCCAAATCAAAAGGGTAACACTCTTTAGTCGGAAATCGCCCGCCGTGGATGATAATTTTTTTTAAATGCACCATTCCCCTCCAAATTCCAGTTGAAGCGGGCAACCAAGTCCGCCAGAGATCATCTATTGATAAAATACCATCTCCCGAATGAACAATATACAGTTTATCCCTTATTTCCCGATTCCGGAAATATCTTTATCATAAAATAAACGAGAAGAAGGAGAAAAAATTTAACCATCCTTGTTCAGCAAGGGAGGACGGGACAATGAAAATGTTTATTACAATTATGATAATAGGGACGGTACTTTTTACCGGTTGCGCCTCTGATTTCAGTTATAAGGCAAAAATGACCCCCCACGTGGAAAAGATAGAAATAGGAAAGCCGATTCCCCTGGAGGCCGGTCTGCTCATTACCCAAGAATCCAGGGACCGGATTTTTAAGAGTCCTCCCTATCCGGATTACCGTGGCAATTTTATTATTTACCCTATCGAGCCCTATCAGCTTCCCATAGGACAGGCCTTTGAAGAAGCCTCGTTACAAACCTTTTCCCAGATCTTCCAAAAAGTTCATCTCATCCGAAACGCCGAGGAGGCTAAAAACTACCCGGTGGTCATTGAACCCAAATTGACTGATTTTAATCTCTCTCTCTTTTACTTCAACTATGGCCTTCACATTTATAATGAGTTGGTCGACGGCCAATGCTCCGTGAAGATTTCAGGCACCTTGTTGAGCCAAGGGAGGCCAATCTGGCAGAAGTCCATTGAAACCCCCCTGGAAACCAAACATTGGGTCAATAGTCACTGGTTGATCAATAACGTCGCCGAGATGGCCTCAGATACGATAGTCCTGGCCTTGAAGGAATTGGCCTTTCTAATGGAAAAAGAAAGCGTGAACCCTCCCCCAGCCGCCCGAGGTTGGCTGGAGGAAATTGGGCCGGTAAAGCGGTGATCCGCCAAGGAAGCAAAGAAAATTCGGATCAGATTTTAGTTTCCTGACCTTCCCAGAAACTTTTTCGTATCTCCCGTTTAAGGATCTTGCCCGTGGGGTTCAACGGCAAGGCCTCCCAGAAATCCACCGTCTTAGGGCATTTATAGCCGGCCAGATGTTCTTTGCAATAGCTGATGACTTCGGCCTGACTTAATTTTTCTCCGGGCTTACAAACAATCACGGCCTTGACCGCCTCTCCCCACTTCTCATCCGGAACACCGATCACCGCGGCCTGGAATACCTTGGGATGTTTGGAGAGCAGATCGTCTATTTCCGTGGGATAGATATTTTCTCCGCCGGAGATGATCATGTCATTTTTACGATCCACCATGTAGTAATAGCCTTCCTCATCCACCATGGCCATGTCGCCCACCGTGGCATACTCCCCCAGGAAGGCCTGGGCGGTTTTTTCCGGGTCCTTGTAATAGCCTTCGAACTGTCCGGGTGAGAAGGCATAGAGTTCTCCGACCTCGCCCGGAGCGCACTCCCGGCCTTCATTATTAATCAATTTTATCCGGCAAAAAGGGTTGGCCTGCCCGCAGCTTCTCACCTTGCGGTACTGGTCTTTGGGCTGTAGACAGGTCACCCCTCCGATCTCCGTAGCCCCATAGCCCTCCACCAACTCCGCGCCTTTGAAAAATTCTAAGATCTGCTCCTTGGTCTTGGTCATAAGCGGTGCCGAAGAGGTCAGGAGCCGCTTTATGGAACTGGTATCGAACTGCTCCTTGTCCGGGACCTGGAAAATCATGGTGTACATGGTCGGGACCATGGAAGAAAAGGTGACTTTTTCTTTTTCGATGATCTCCAAAATCTCCCGGCCGTTAAAGCCCCCCGAAGGATAGATCACCGTGGTGGCGCCGTGATAAACACCGACTAGGCCGAAGGTGATGGAATTATAATGAAAGATGGGCATGATCAGCAGAGTGACGGTCTCTTGGTCAAGCCGGTAAAAGTTATTGGCGGCCAAAAGCATGTTGGAGCGATGGGAGCGCATGGCCCCTTTGGGCCGGCCGGTGGTTCCCGAGGTGTAGCCGATATACCAGGTGAGCGTTTCAGAGACTTTAATGTCGGGATCGTCCGGACTGGATGAAGTTAAAAGCCCTTCATAATTTTGATCACCGTCATCCCCAGGTCCTCCAAAAACGAAATAGCCTTTCACTTTTTCAAACTCCGGTCGTACACCGCGAAAGACATCCCGGAAACAGGCTTCATAGATCAGTCCCTTGGCATCGCCGTGGTTGACCACATACCTGATTTCATCGGCCTTTAAGCGGAAATTGACCGGCACGGCTACCAGGCCGGCCTTGGCCAGGGCGAAAAGGGTTTCATAATATTCTATGCAGTTATAGGCCAGAATGGCGATATGATCGCCCGCTTGATAGCCCTTTGACAAAAGTCCATTGGCCAGGCGGTTGACCCGCTCTTCAAATTGGCGGTAAGTGCATCGTTGGTCTTTAAAAACAAAGGCGGTTTTGTTGGGCAGCTTTTGGGCGGTGGCCCTCAGGGCGTCGCCGACCAGAAGTTCAGGCATGGGGTCCTCCTTTTTTTACTCCGAGTAATAAATTAAAACTTGATGATCTCTGAAAAAGTAAGATCCGCCAAACAGGGTGCCTATAATCCTTTAATCTTCAGCAGGGCCCTCTTCCCGGGCGAAGATGGCCGCCCCCAGAGCCCCGATGATCTGAGGGTCTTCTGAAATAAAGGCCGGTAGGCCGACCCGGTCTTCCACCCTTTTTACCACGCCGATGTTTTTGGCTATTCCGCCGGAGATGACAAAGTCGGCTTCCAGTCCCACCCTTTTAAGGAGCCCATAAGCCCGATCGGCCGTGGCGGCGTGAAGACCCCCAAGAATATCGGCCTTGGGAGTCCCCCGGCGAAGGTGTCGGGCCACTTCCGAACGGGCAAAGACCGTACAAATATTGCTGATCTTGGTGTCCTCCGGGGCCTTCAAAGAGAGGGGACCGATTTCCTCGAGGGGAACCTTGAGCTGAGCGGCCATGACCTCCAAAAATCGACCGGTTCCGGCCGCGCACTTGTCGTTCATGGCAAAAGCAGATGTGATGGCCCGTATCATCTATCCGAATGGCCTTGCAATCCTGTCCCCCCATGTCCAGAATGGTCCGGGCCTTCGGAAAGAGAAAATGAACGCCCCGGGCATGACAGGCAATCTCGGTGATTATCTCCTGGGCCCAAGGGACGTTGACCCGCCCATATCCGGTGGCCACCACAAAATTCAGGTCCGATCGACCCAGTCCCCCCTTGGTTAAAACGCCTTGCATCACCGTTTCGGCCGTACCCCGGCTTTCCGGCCCGGTCTCGATGGTGTGCGTCGCAATCATCCCCTTTTCATTGAGGATCACGGCCTTGGAGGCCGCTGACCCGATGTCTATTCCGGCGAAATACATGATCAATACCTTAAAAAAGGGGGCAAGGATTCGAGGATTACAGGGTTCCAGGAGTGGAGTAGAATTTAAGCCTTTCACTTGAACCCTCGACCCCTTGAATCCTTGGACCTTTCTTTTTGAGGCCTGGATGGCGGCCCCTAAAGCCATGACGCTGCGGGGATGTTCCGGGACTTTAACGGGCTTCCCGGCCATATCTTCCAGGGTCTTAACCAAACCCGGATTCAAGGCCGCACCCCCGACCATGACGATGTCTTCCACCAGACCTACCCGGCCGATCAGTTCCAGGATCCTGGCGGCGGCGGCCCGGTGAATCCCGGCGGCGATGCGTTCCCGCGATTCACCGGAATGAATATTGGAGATAATGACCGATTCGGCAAAGACCGCGCAGGTGCTGCTGACTTCGGCCACCCCGTCCGCGGCCAGCGACAAGGCCCCCATCTGTTCGATCGGGACCTTGAGATAAACCGCCCCCAGTTCGATAAAAGAGCCGGTTCCGGAAGCGCATTTGGAATTGTTGGTAAAATCCTCCACGGTCCCGTCCGGTGCCAGCTTCATGACCCGACAGCCTTCGGCGCCCATATCCACCACCGTGCGGGCCGTTGGGACCAGAAACCGGCTCCCCTTGGCCGCGCAGATCTGCTCGGAACTTTTTCCATCGGCAAACGAGATCTCCCCGGCACCCCAGCCGGTGGCCAGGACCCTTTCCACGTCCTGGGGCCTTAAATCCAAGCGCGCCAGGAGGTCGTCATAGATTCTTCGGGCCGCGGTCTCGGCCTCTTCTTCGGTAATCACGACCATTCGTCCGATGACCTTCTGCCCGTCAAAGAGGACGGCCTTGATGCTCTGGGCGCCCACGTCAATACCGGCGTAATAACATGATCTATCCTTCGATCATCTCGATAAAGGCCTCTACCCGGCCGCGCATTTGTTCCACCCCGGAGGAGGTGTAATCCCCTTCCAGATAAAGGACCGGGATTTTTAATTCCTCCCGCAGCCGGTCTCTCAAATGGGGATATTCGGCCAGACGGGCGTCACAACATTTAAGCACATAAAAAATGGCTCCCTCCACATTAAAATCCTTGGTGGTGTTGACCAGGTGGGCCCAGCGGTTTTCCGGAATGGCGGCAGTGACCGTGGATCGGGGGCAGGCCGTGCCCAAAGACCTGCGGGCAATGGCCTCCAGGGGAGGGAGATCCGGATTCAAAGGATACCAGAAGGAGCGGGTCCCCACGCAAAGGTCATCGGAAACCACCATACCCCCGGATTCTTCGATCACCTGATAAATACGGGCATTGACCCCATCCATGGCCGAGCCGGACAGGTAGATCCGGACGCCGTCGGAAACCTTCCGGGGGTTGGCCTCAAGGTCATCCAGGGTTTTCTTGAGCAAGGCGGCATGCTCATCCTTGGGCATCAACACGCCGGCGTAGGTCATCTGCCAGGCTTCATAGCCGGAGAGGGCCGGCGGGTTCGCTTTACGCATCTCGTACATCCGCCGCATCTGGGCCTTGTCTTCGTTGTACACGGCGATGCTCCGGGCCAAGGCTTCGTCGCTGATGACTTGTCCCAGGGTCCTCTCCAGGCCTTGTTTAAACCCCTTTAAGACTTCCAGATAATAGGGCAGGACCTCCCGTCCGGTGATCTTTTCCGGATAATTAAGGTAATGGACATAGGGCTTGATATCCACACCGGCGATCATGGCCGGCTTGGTCGGCCTGGGCACCAGGTTCTTCCAGAAATATTCCATACTGAAAATGATGTCGCAACTGTTGGGGACCACGACGCCGTCCAGATAATCATATTGGCCTCTCATCCCGGCATCCAGGCAGCTTCGGGCAAAGGGGCAGGAATTGGGCGGCACATGCAGGTCGGCCTGCTGCAAGGGTTCCCCGGTCCCGGTGATTCGCACCGGCAGAATGTCGGCGGCAAACAAGATCTCTTCCGGGGTCAGACAGCAAAAATACCCGAAAACCTTCTTGCCGGTTTTTTGTTTCCAATCGCGCACGGCTTGGTGACGATTTTCCGTATATCGGAGAAAGGTGTTGTTCATCTTAGGCCACCGCCTTTCTGTTCTGCAAGGGCTCCCCGCTCTCTATTTTTTTAAGGATCTGCTCGGCAAAGGCATCCATCCGGGTTTTGATCTGAGCCTCCGAGAAGGACCGCTCATCCACCAGGTCGCATTCAATGAGCACCGAGGGGATACCCAGTTCCCTTTCCAGGGCCAGGCGCAGTTGCAGCCCCGGCAGATAAATGGGACGGCAGGTCAGAAGGTAGGCCAGGACCCCGCCGGCGATGTTATATTCCCGACATTGTTCCAGGACGGCCTTGATCGTGGTGGTCATCGAAGATCCGATGGACAAGGTCCGCACCGCCACCTCGGTCAGGGGATCTTCACTTCAGCCGGGGGGGCCAGGGGTTGGGATTATAGGCCGGCTCATAGGCAAAGACCCCGCCGATGGATTCGAAATAATTAAAGATGCCCATGTTGAACCAGGTGGGGATCCCGTACCAGAGGAGCCGGAATTTTTCATTTTCAATCTGTCCCTGCCCGGCGTCCACCTTGGCCTTGACTTCATCACGCAAGGCCTGATAAAAAAGGTAAGCCTTTTCCGTTCCGGAACAATACATACCCGGATACATGGTGGCAAACCCATCGGCACAGCCCATGGGGGAGGGCACGGCCTTGCGCAGTTCCAGGATTTCCAGACGCAGTTCATTGGTTTTATATCCCCAGTCCAGGCATTCATTGAGTCGGTCCGGATCATACTTGGTCCCGGTGACTTCGGTGACAAAATCAACAGGTCTTCCAGTTGGGAGCGGTAATAACGGACCTCATGGGACTTGGGGGTTTGCATGATGTTTTCGAAAACCCGTTCCGGACGGTCCAGGGTAAAAAGCGGCACCTTAAGCCTTTGGGCCATGTCTTCAAACCATTTCAGTCGCACGTCACAGACCGAGGAGGTGGTGACCAGAAGATCAGGTGGGGCCATGCCTTCCAAAGGGGCATCGGCCAGATCTTCGCTCAGGACATACCCGGTGGCCACCCGCTCATAACCGCAAAGGTCCGATGAATACCCGGCCTGTTCGGCCATGCGGGCAAAACGGACCGCCTCCTTTTCCGAATCCTTGGTTTTTCGCCGGACCGCACACAGGGCGGCAAATTGCTCGGGGTAAAAGGGATGGAGCCCCATGGCGTAAAACAGTTCCTTTTCCACCAGGGAACAGGCCCAGACCACGGGTTTACCGCTTTTCTTGTGCTCATGGCCTTCCAGGTAATCCTGCATGATAAACTTCCAGGCATTTTTGGCCGTCATCAGGGACTTGCGCGAGCCCTTGGTTTCGACTTGTCTTTCTTCGGTCATACCCAGTTTCTCCTTTAAGGCTGCGCCCTGCCAGCGGCAGCCCTGATTTTTATCGGTTGATTTTTTGGAATTTGCTTCTCCGGCCCCGATTTAAAAACGAGGTGTATTAGGAGGCATCCTGGTCCATTAAAGGTTTAAGGAGGCAGATATATCCACCCTTGAACAGGTCAAGAGAAACAAATCCACTCTATAAATCAGGTTCTTCTCCAATTAGTTCTTTTAGATTTTAACGATTTTCCCTTGAATCCTCGAACCCGGCAATCCTTGAATCATCGTCAACTCATAACTTCATCCCCGGCAGATTGAGGGAGGCGGTGTTGCCGCCGTCCACCGGAAGGGCCTGACCGGTAATATAGCTGGCCTCGTCACTGGCCAAAAATAAAATGGCCGCGGCCACTTCTTCCGGCCGGCCGTAGCGTCTCAGTTCGCAGCGGCTGCCCAGCTTTTCAAACTTTCCCCTTTCCCGGGCCATATCAAAAACGGGCTTGGTCATGCCGGTCTCGATCAACCCGGGACAGACGGCATTGACCCGGACATTAAATCCCCCCAGATCGCAGGCCGCCGTCTGGGTGAAATTGATCAGGGCGGCCTTGCTGGCGCTGTAGGCATTGCCCCCGGCCCCCGAACGAATCCCGGCCACCGAGGCCGTATTGACAATGGCCCCGGACCGGCGTTCCTGAAAATGTTTGGCCACGTGCTTGGTCGTGTAGACCGCGCCCAGCACATTGACCGCGTAGACCTTTTGCCAGTCTTCTCCGTCCTGTTCTTCCAGACCGGTGAGCTGCCCGGTAATCCCGGCATTGTTGCAGACGATATCGATTCCCGAATAGGTTTGGAAGGCCAAGTCGATCAAGGCCTTAACTTCCTCTTCCACGGCCACATTGGTTTTCTTGATGATCGCCTGGCCGCCTTCTTTCTGGACCAGTTCCAGGGTTTCCTTCAGTCCTTCTTCAGCCCAATCGGCCAAAACGAGCCTGGCCCCTTCCCGGGCAAACAAAACGGCCGTAGCCCGGCCGATGCCGCTGGCCGCCCCGGTGATCACCGCTACTTTTCCTTCCAGACGGCCTTTTCTTTCTAATTTCATAATATGACCCCCAAATAAAAGATAGTTCCCCCGTAGCGGGATTTAAAACACATCGCTATGCTCGGCCCAGCAGAGGGGATATAAAAATAATACTCTGGCTGAAAATACGAAGCGCTCGCCGACCTTGTCCCGCCCTGGCGGGATATAGGGCCAGCGAGCGCATTAGAAAAAGAGGATCCCAAACGGTCGCCTCTCAAGCCGAATGATCCCCGCGGATCCCTTAGGATCTACTATTTCCCCTTCTTGCTTAAGGCATCGCGGTCGCCGCCGCTCATGCCGGCGATGTATTTGACCAGCTTTTTCCTGGCCTCAATGTCATACTGGGTGGTGATGGCGATCTGTTCCATAATCGGCGAGCCGCCACCATGGTAGTTGCCCACATTGGTTATGCCCCCGATGGCCGAACAGAGGATGTCGCCCAAGTACCGCCAGAACTGGGCCTGGTCCTCCACCGGCATGTTCGGATTCCGCTTGGTGTACTTATTGAGCAGGGAACCCATCTCCGGGTTCAGGAAATCCTTCTCGTGCGGGAAGGTGGCCACCACACCGCCGGCGATGTCGCAAAGGATCTCCGCTTCCCGGAAAACCGCCTCGCCCGACAGGCAGCGGCCGACGTTACAGTAAATCGAATTGGGGATGTAGGAGCCGGGGCCATAAGGGACAAAACCCACCCCCGGCATGTAGACCTCCGGCTTGCCGAGGTCGGAAGCCGTGTAGCCGGCGGCATAACCCAGCTCGATGGTCATGATGATCTCGGCCAGCTTCTCCCGGACATGGGAGGCCTTATGAACGTTGTTCACCTCGGCGGCCAGGGCCGCGGTCCCCAAGAGGATATCGCCGATGGCCGGCTTGCAGCCCGAATAGGAATGGCGGTGGAACAGGGCGAAGAGCAGGGCCATCACACCGCCGTGCTGCCATTCGCCGGCCAGAAAGACCCTTTCCCAGGGCACAAAGCAGTCATCAAAGATCATATAGGAATCGGTAGCCCCCGGCTGAAACCCACGTTTGAAATGTTCTCTGGGCCTGAGGTTGTGGATGGTGACCACCTGTTTCAACCCGTCCCAGTCGCCCGGAACGGCGAAGGCCACGGCATAGTCCTTGTCCTCGGGACGCAAGGCCCGGGTAGGCACCACCAGCACCTCATCGGCCACGGAGGCCTCGGAGATGTGCAGCTTGCAGCCGCTGACCACGATGCCGTCGCTGCGTCTTTCCTTGATGCGCACATAGGCATCGGGGTTGGGCTGGTCGGCCGGCCGAAGCAGCCGGTCGCCCTTGACGTCGGTCTGGGCGCAGCAGCCCACCAGGTCCTCGGTCTGGAAGCGGGTCAGCCACTTCTTGAAGTTCTCATGGTACTGGGTGGCCCCGTTGTTCTGCTTGTCCGCTTCGTAGGAAACGTTATAAATGGCATTGGTGCCGTCGATGCCCATGCAGCGCTGGATGCAGCCGCCCACCTTCTGGCAGAGCAGACGGGTCATGTCCTGTTTCTTGTGCAGGTCTTCGGTGTTCTGATGGATGTGGGTAAAGCGGTTGATCCTCTCCCCGGTCAGATGGGAGATGGCCGTGCACAGGTCCTGGTTCTCCGGCTTGGCCGCCTCATCAAAGGTGGTGCCGATGGTGTTGAGGCAGTCCATCTGGCAGTTCGTCGGTACGGTCGATCAATTGGCCGTCGAAATAAAGATTCCGTCTTCATCTTGGACAGACCTTGAATATATTGTTCCTTTGTTCTCATATTCCCTCCAAATTAAATTAAATTAGGTTAATTAACTTTATATTTCAAGCCTTTCCCGTTGGGACAAGGTTACCCTCCCAAAGAGAAATTCTTGTCCGCACTTTATTGGCCAGACTTAATTATTGGCCTTCCTAGATGCCGGTCGGATACCATAAACTCTTCTTTGTATGTTTTTTTAGCACCCTCCTTTCCGGCCTTCCCTTAGAAATTTTTTGTTTCATTTCAAAGGTAGATATTAATCATTTTGATCTATTTTTCAATATCTTTGTCTTCCGGTTGCTGCAACAACTCGGGCTGAATAGTTATTTTTCTTTATAAAATAAAATTAAAATAAAAAAGTCAACACTATTTTATAGGAAAGGTCGGAATATTTAGCATATCTCTTGATAACAACTTTATTTTATTTTAAAAAACCATAAAACAAGCCCAAAAAGTAAGAGGATGCAAAATGAGGAAAGCAAGAGACCCTCCCGGAAAAGCCGATGGTTCTTAAGCAATTTCAAATGGTTTTGTGACCCCTATCGGGTGACGACGCACCGGGAAGCTCAAACTTTTAAGGGGCCACCAGGATCTTGATCTCCTCTTTTGTTTTTTGGGCCAATACTTCAAACCCTTCGAGGGCGATCCCGGCCAGGGGAACGATTTTGGTGATGATCGATTCCGGTTGGGTCCCTTTTGATCCGATCCAGGACATGGCCAAAGAAGGATTGATGGAGTTCGTGCCGATCATGGTCGTTTCCCGGGTCACAAACCCGAGCATGTGCACCTGGACCCGGTCGGTAAAGATCCCCTGGACGACAACTTTCCCTTGATAACGGACAGAGGCCAGACAATCCTTCAGGGTGGCCTCCATTCCCACGGCCTCGATGGCCACATCCACTCCCTTACCGTTCGTAACCCCTTTGATCTTGGGGGGAATTTTTTCTTCCAGGGGATTCAACACCAAGGACGCACCCAGGGCTTGGGCTTTTTTCCTCCTGGTTTCCGAAATGTCCGTCATGTAGATCTCCTTCACCCCTATTGCCTTGAGGCCTAATAAGGCCATCAGGCCCACCGGACCGGCGCCGGCAATCAGAACCGTGTCGTTCGATAAGATACCACCCCTTTCGATGGCATAAGCCGCTCCGGCCAGGGGTTCAACCACGGCGGCCCTTTCCCAGGTCATTTCTTCGGGTTTTTTTATTATCCGGTCTTTAGGGGCTACCAGGTATTCCGCATAGGCCCCCTTTTGAAAGACCAAAACCTCATCCCCTTTCTGCAATCCCCCCACCCCTTCACCGACCTCGACGATCCGACCGCAAGCTTCATGGCCGAAGGGGCTGCGGGGAAAAAGACCGTGCAGGTATTCATGCAAATCCGACCCGCAAATGCCGCAATACTTAACCTTTATTTTTACTTCACCCGGACCGGGCTCCGGTTCGGGAACTTCTTCCACCCGCAAATCACGGATGCCGTGATAGACCGCTGCTTTCATTTTTTCTCAATCTCCTTATTGTCTTGGATAGAATTGGCCCTAAGTTAAGTCTCTCAGTGCAAAATGGACAAATCCATAAAATTCGTCAAGGCCGCCACCGCGGTGGAAGCCGGGGACCTGAATGAGTAATATTCCTGGATCCCTGCCTGGTCGGGAATGACGAGTTGTCACGATCATGCCAAGATTAACAGACTACCAAAGAAGGTGTCAAAGGGAAATGGATTGCCATAATTTAAATTTGTGATAAATTGCCCGATAAGAATTAATTGAACCGGATATTGATCCTTAAAACATTCAGGATATTTAAGTTTAAAACGATTAGGAGGTCCCAGCCATGCTCGAAAAGCTTTTTTCTTTGCAGGGAAAGGTTGCCCTGATTACCGGAGGAAGCCGCGGCATCGGACGGTCCATTGCCCTGGCCTTCGCCGAAGCCGGGGCTGACGTGGTCGTCTCCAGCCGAGACAAAAAACCGCCGGAACTGGAAAAGGTGGCCGAAGAGGTCCGCGCCTTGGGTCGAAAGGCCTTGGCTGTCCCGGCCCATGTCGGGAAGATGGCCGAAGTGCAAAACCTGATCCAGCAGACCTTAACTCATTTTGGACGCATCGACGTCCTGGTCAACAACGCCGGCATGAACCCGGTTTTGAGTTCTTTGACGGATCTTGAAGAACGGTCCTTTGAGAAAGTTATGGAAGTCAACCTGAAAGGGGCCTGGTTGATGAGCCGGGCCGTGGTCCCGGCCATGATCAAACAAGGCGGAGGAAGGATCATCAACATCAGCTCGATCAGCGGCCTGAGGGCCAGGGCTGACGGCACGGGAATTTACTGCATCAGCAAAGCGGCCATGAACATGATGACCCAGGTCATGGCCCGCGAATGTGCCCCCTACCAAATCTTGGTAAACGCCATCGCTCCCGGCTCCATCAAAACCGAGTTCAGCCGGGTCAATTGGACGGACCCGGAACGAAAGGCCCAGCGCCTTCGAGAGGTCGAGCTCAAAAGGTTTGGCCAACCCGAGGAGGTGGCCGGCCTGGCCCTCCTTTTGGCCTCCGAGGCCGGTTCCTTTGTCACCGGTGAGATAATCCGGGTAGACGGCGGACAAACTATTTAAGGAGATCGACTGATGGCTGCTCCGACTTACAAAATTTATGCCCTTAAGTATGCCGGCCCCTTTGTCCGGCCGGCTTGTATGATGACCTGGTTTCAGGACATGGATAAAACCGTCTTGGTCAATTATTACCTTTTTGCCATCCAGGGAGAAAAGGAAACGATCGTGGTCGACTGCGGGGTGCGGCCCGAATTGGCCAAAGAACGGCAACTCATTAACTACATCAGCCCGGCCGAGGTCCTCCAGAGGATCGGTATCGAGGCCAAAAAGGTCAGGCATCTGGTGGCTACCCACATCCATTTCGACCATATCGGCGGAATAGGATTATTCCCAAAAGCCAAGGTCTATGTGCAGGAAAAGGAATTCACGTTCTGGACCCAAGACCCCATGTCCGAGAGGGCCCCTTTCAAGTTCGTCTCCGACCCGGTAGCCAACCGATATCTAAAAAATTTGGCCGGAACGGAACGGCTGAGGCTGGTACGGGGGGAAAAAATGATTCTGCCGGGTATCAGACTGGTCCCGGCCCCCGGTCATACCCCTGGACATCAGGTTGTCATCGTGAATACCGAAAAGGGAAAGGCCGTGATCGGCTCAGACCTGGCCCATCTTGCCTCCAGCATTCGAACGGACTTCCCCAGCGCCATCATCACCGACCTGGTGGCCTGGATGAAAAGTTATGACAAAATCCGAGCCCGCGCCTCATCCATAGACCTCATCTTCCCGGGTCATGATCCTGCGCTTCTCAAAAATTTTCCCAAAGCGGCCCAGGACGTTTCCCTCCTGGCCTAATTGCCCTTCCTTTCTCGACCTTTTTTTGGTAATCTGCGCTAAAAACATTCAGGAGGGATGACATGAAGGTGTTGGGTATTATGGGAAGTCCCCGAATCGGGGGTAATAGCGATATCCTCTTGGACCAGGCCTTGGCCGGTGCCAAGAAGGCCGGGGCGGAAGTTGAAAAGATTATCCTTAACCTGAAAAAAATTTCAGGCTGCCAGGACTGTAAAAAGTGCAACCAAACAGGCATCTGCGCCCTCAAGGACGACATGCCGGAGATCCACCGGAAGATTCTGGAAGCGGATGCCGTCATCCACAGCGGTCCGGTTTACTTTTGGAGCATGACCGCCCAAATGAAGGCCTACCTCGATAGGTGGTGCGCCTTTTTTGATGCCGACTGGAAATGGCATAAAGCGGTTTACCCAAAAATGAAGGGTAAACGAATCGGGCTGATCACAGTCTGCGGGGATGTGAACGTGCATACGGCTGACCCTATTGTCCATAGCTTTAAGACCACAGCCGAGTTCACCAGACTGAGCTGGATCGGGGCCGTTATGGCTTCCGCCTCGGAGAAGGGGGAGATTGCCAGGGACGAGAGGGCCAAACGCGAAGCCTTTGAGCTTGGCCGACAGGCTGCCACTCCCTGACCCGGATTGAGGGGAAAAGACCAAATTAGGGATGGGGGGTGTTATTTCTTATAAGCGTACCCAATGGCCCATAAAAACGAAAAATAGTACGGCTGACAGGTGAAGTATCCACCAATTAATGGTAAACAACTTAAACTGATTCATGATTGCCTCCAGATGAGATTGCCGAGCCCGTAAACAAGGCTGACACCCGCCAGATGGACTATCCACCATGCCAGGTTCGGATACCGAAAGGTGTTGCCCTTCTTGGTCCTGTTATCATCATAACCGAAGAATTCCAGCTCAAAGAGCGATTTTCCAAGAAAAAATTTAGTCCATAGGATCAGGATGTCGCAAAAGGTGGTATTGAAAAGGAGGGTTCCCAGGGTCAGGGGATTGGGCCGGTGAACCAGTGAAAAATGAGTCATGGCTATCGTGCCGATAATGACTAAAAATCCATTTAATACATACCCGTAGGCGATCGTTTTTTTGAAAGAAAAAAGCATGGGGATGACCAGGATGCTGAGGATACCGGAGATGACCGGAACGAGATTAGAGCTGTTTTTAGAGATCGGATGGATTCGCAGGTGGAGTAAGAACCCTCCGAGAGAAAGAGTGATCAGGGCGATGAGCAGTATTGTTTTAACATAAGCCCTAATACTCATTATTTCAACGCACCCTTACTGAACCGACTCGACAGCATCTTAAGGATCAATCCAGTGCCGATCCCCCAGGCACCGTTGATCAGGAAAGCGGTCAGTAACAGGGGGAGATGTCCGCCGCCGGCCAAGGGTCGTCCTTTAAGCGGAAGCACCACCAAAAGGGCGACTAAGGAAGGTAGAACGGCCCCAAAAAGAAAAGTGATTACCCAGTAACCTCTACGGGGAAAGCTGCCGTGGATCAGGGCAAACAAGATTCCCCAAATCCCGCCCCAGAAGGACAGCGAAAAAACTGCCGGGACTCCAAACGGCTGGGTGGCGGCCATGGAGAAAGGCCCGAATGGGGCCACCCCTAAGGACCACAGCACCAGCAACGTCAGTTGGTGGAAGATCAGCGTCGCAAAAAAACCGGCCAAAAAGCCAAACAGCAGGTTTATCGAAGAGGTGGCGGGTATGCTTCTATTAGTCATAAAAGCCTCCTTCGGGCCTCTCACCCGGCAAACGGTTCCAGGTTTATTGCCCTATATACACCTTCCCCTATCCTGAAGACGGAAGCTACAATCTGGCGCCATGACTCACGGCCCTTTTGGGTTGTAGAGGAGGTAAGGCTTTGACGATCGGACATGTTTTGCATCGCAAAAGTCCCTGTCCAACGGTATAAGTAAAAAGATCGGCATGGTTGATCATTTCCAATTTCGCCTTTTCCGAGGCCTGATACCGTTTTAAACAAGCATTTTTGGAAATTTTCAAATTGCCAGGCTGATAAGGACAGTCAATCGTTTCCCGCTCATTGGCCGACAGCCAATATTCCGCATGATTCGTATTTTTCGCCATTTTTTCCCTTCCCGATTTGAATTTGACTACAAAGGGGTCATTCCCAATTTTTGATTCATTATGATAAAAATCATCTTAAGAATAAATAATGTAGATCCATTAAAATAGCCAAAATTTGACTGTATTTTTTGGGTAGGGAAAGGGAGAAAGTAGGGGTTTTATTAGTTCATTGACTAATAATATTTATAGGATTAAATTAGGGATCATGAAAAGGACGCTGGATTAGCCCATGACCGAACTCATAAAACGGAATCCCCTTTTTAGCGGCCTGGATGAAAATGGCCTTGGCCAGATCAAAGGGATTACCACCTCTTCATTTTTTAAAAAAAGGGGGACTTCTTTTCTCCCAGGGCGAAGGCGCTTCTGGTTTTTATCTGGTTGTCAAGGGCAAGATCAAGATATTCCGGTTGTCTCCTCAGGGTCAGGAATACATCCTGCGGATTGTCGGGCCCGGGGAAACCCTTGCCGAGGCGGCGGTCTTTTCGGGAAAGACCTATCCGGCATCGGCTGAGGCCTTAGAGGACAGTCAACTCTATTACTTGAATAAATCAGAATTTCTTTCTCTTATCCAAAAAAGTCCGCAACTGGCCCTGAATATGATGACCGGCCTTTCCCTTTTATTAAGGCAGTTGGCCCAGCAGGTGGAAGACCTGTCATTGAAAGAAGTCTCGGCCCGGCTGGCCCGTTTTCTCCTTTTGGAGGCCCAAGAGATATCCCCTATTCCGACCGATGGTCTGAAAATCCCCCTGAAAATGAAAAAGGGCCTTTTGGCCAGTCGATTGGGAACCATCGGAGAGACCCTTTCGCGGACCTTGGCCAAAATGAAGCAAAGAGAAATAATTAATATCGATAGGGACTTAATCACTATCCAGAATTTCCAGGCCTTACAGGAAATCGCCGAGGGTTTAAAATTATAAGGAGGACCTATGCTTTTCCCAGACTATCGGCCCAGGAGGCTGCGGCAAAACGAAGCTTTTAGAAAGATGATCCGGGAGACCCTGCTTTCGGTCAATAACCTGATCTATCCCATGTTTGTGGTTTCCGGCAAAGGGGTCCGCCGGCCTATCTCTTCCATGCCCGGTATTTTTCAGCTTTCCATAGACCAACTCATCAAAGAGGCCCAGGAAGTCCGGGCCCTGCGGATACCGGCGGTAATCCTTTTCGGGATACCGGACAAAAAAGATGACAAAGGCCTCCGGGGCCTATGATCCCCAGGGGATTATCCAGCGGGCCATGAAGGCCTTGAAAGAAAAGGTGCCTGATTTGATCGTCATCGGCGATGTCTGTCTTTGCGAGTACATGAGCCACGGTCATTGCGGCATAATCCAAGGACAGGATGTCGATAACGATGCCACCCTGGAGCTTTTGGCCCGGACCGCCCTGGCCCAGGCCAAAGCCGGGGCGGATATGGTCGCCCCGAGCGATATGATGGACGGAAGAGTGGCCGAGATCCGCCAGGCTTTGGATGAAAACGGTTTTGATCAGATACCCATTATGGCCTATTCGGCCAAATATGCCTCGGCCTATTACGGTCCTTTTCGGGAAGCCGCGGAATCGGCCCCCCAATTCGGCGATCGAAAGACTTATCAAATGGACCCGGCCAATGCCCGGGAAGCCCTTCGAGAGGTGACCCTGGACGTTGAGGAGGGGGCTGATATCATCATGGTCAAGCCGGCCCTGCCTTACCTCGACGTAATCTGCCGGGTTCGGGAAGAATTTGACCTCCCGGTGGCGGCTTATAATGTCAGCGGTGAATATGCCATGATCAAGGCCGCTGCCCAACTGGGCTGGATAGATGAAGATAAGGTGATCATGGAAACTCTGATTTCGATCCGGCGGGCCGGGGCGGACCTGATCCTGACCTACTTTGCCAAGCAGGCAGCGGGCCTTTTGCAGGAAAGGACATAGCCGGTCAATGCGTCCCCAACCGGATAAAGAAGATCAAGCCCTCCCTAAAGGTCCCCGAATTGCGCCTGGTGGCCTGGGAGGTGACCCGGCAGTGCAACCTGTCCTGTCTCCACTGCCGGGCCTCGGCCGAAATGGGTCCCTATCCCGATGAATTGACCACGGCCGAAGGTCTTAACCTCCTGGAGCAGATTCGGGAGGTGGGACAACCGGTGGTTATTTTGACCGGAGGAGAGCCTTTGCTCCGGTCGGATATTTTTGATTTGGCCCGGCACGGTCATTCCTTGGGCCTTCGAATGGTCATGGCCGTCAACGCCACTTTGCTTACCGTGGAAAAGGCACGAAAACTGAAGGAATCCGGAATACAGAGGATCAGCATCAGTATGGATGGGGCGACGGCCGAAAGCCACGATTTTTTCCGACAGGTCAAGGGGGCTTATGCCGGGATTCTCAAGGGGATAGAAGCAGCCAAGGAAGTGGGTCTGGAATTTCAGATCAATACCACTGTAACCAAACACAATCTTCGTGACCTGGCCCGGATTCAGGAAAAGGTCCTTGAATTGGGGGCCGTGGCCCATCATATTTTTATGCTGGTCCCTACCGGCCGGGGCCGGTCCTTGTCCGACCAAATCATTTCGGCCGAGGAATATGAAGACACCTTGACCTGGCTGGTTACCCGAAGGCAGGAGATCCCCCTTTCCATAAAGGCCACCTGCGCCCCTCATTATTACCGGATTTTAAGAGAGACGGCCCACAAGGAAGGAAAAGGGATCACCTTTGAATCCCATGGATTGGATGCGGTAACCCGGGGTTGTCTGGGAGGGGCCGGGTTCTGTTTTATCTCCCATCGAGGACAAGTCCAGCCCTGCGGGTATCTGGAGGTGGATTCCGGAAACGTGCGGAGGCAGAGTTTCAAGGAGATCTGGGAATCCTCCCCGGTATTTCTGGCCATCAGAGACCGGTCCCGATATTCGGGCAAGTGCGGTCAGTGTGAATATTTCCGGGTTTGCGGCGGCTGCCGGGCCAGGGCCTTTGAAGCCACCGGCGATTATTTGACCGAGGAACCGCTTTGCACCTATCAGCCTAAAAAACAGGCTTTGAGGCATGAGGCATGAGGCACGAGGTGTCATTTCATCGAGAGTCAAGCCATAACGAACTATCACCATTAGCCCACCCATCTGCGGAGAAAAGGGTAGGATCTTGCAGATAAGCCTCAATAAAGCATCCCCAATAAAAAAGCCGCCCTATAGACTCGATCGGGTCGATCGGGCCATCCTGAATGAAATTCAGTCTCATTTCCCCTCAAGGCCAGGCCTTATCGAGAGGTGGCCGGGGAGTTGGGTCTTAAGGAAAAAGAGGTCCTCTTAAGAGTGGATCGCATGACCCGGAGGGGAATAATCAGACGCATCGGGGCCAATTTTAATTCCCGTAAGCTGGGCTTCACCAGCACCCTGTGTGCCGCCCGGGTCCCGCCTGAAAAACTGCCCCTTTTTGTGGAAGAGGTTAATCGGTATGCGGGCGTCACCCACAATTATGAAAGGGAAGGCGAATATAATATCTGGTTTACCTTTATTGCCGAATCCCCGGAGAGCATCGAATCTTCTCTTAAGCAAATTAAACGCCGGACCGGAATCAGGGAATTGATCAGCCTCCCGGCGGAGAAAATTTTTAAAATCCAGGTTGATTTTGAAGTCTAAAGTGTCCTAAAAAATAACATGGAAAAATATCAGGAAGACCGGTTAGAGCCGGAAGTCGGGGTTATCCACGAACCGGAAGACTATCCATCCTCTCCAGGATATCCAAAGATCACCCGCCCCCCATCTAAAAAAAAGGGGGTCCTGGTCTCGATCATCCTGGTTGGGGTGGCATTCCTGGCGATGGGCCTGTGGATGATTTTACCGGCGAAATTCATTCCCTTTCAAAAACAATCGGAATCCCCGGAATTCAAGGCCCTCAAGGAAGAGGTCCAGAAACTGCGGGCTGAAGCGGACCCCTTAAAAAAAGAGATCCAATCCTTGCAAGAAGGACAGAAAACGCTTCAGGAACAAGTAACCGCCCTTAAGGATCAATTAACGGTTTTGGCTAAAAAAACCGAGGGCCTGGGGGAGAAAAAGGCGGCCCCCAGGGCGATACTCTATAAAACACAAAAAGGGGATACCCTCAATTCGATCGCCAATAAATTTCATGTCCGACCGGAAGAGATCAGGCGCTGGAACCGGCTTCCCTCAAAAGGCAAACCCCAACCAGGCCAAAATATCACCATTTATTCCCCTACTCCCTAAACCCGAACATCACTTTTTCGTAGGGCTCGAACATCATTTGATAGAGATCCATGGCATAACGGTCGGTCATTCCTGACAGGTAATCGGCAATGACCCGGCGTTGAGCCTTTTTATCCTCGGCCTGACCAAAACGGAATTTATAGAACCTGGGCAACATGTCCGGGTTTTTTTCCAAATGATGGAATATCCCCGAAAGAATCAGTCTCCCCTTCTCATTCATGATGCAGACCTGAGGACGCTTATAAACATTTTCAAAAAGGAAACTTTTCAACTGGTTAAAATTTTCCCAATCCTGATGGGGGGCGGTGACAACCGGGATCTCGGCCCTTCGAACATCTTGAAGGGTCTTAATGTTCAGACGACGCAAATTCTCATGGGTCTGTTCAATGACCATGATGTTGGTCTCCTCAATCAAGGTCCTGACCAATAACCGGGCCCGGATAATGGTATCGCCGGCATCGAAGCCGGGATATCGGTCCCTGCATTTTTTTAAAACCCTGATCACCAGAGGATTTTTTATCTGAGGGATATCGTTGATGGACAGATAGCCGGCATTCAAGGCGTCTTCCAGGTCATGGGCACAGTAGGCCAAGGGGTCGGCAATATTGACGATCTGGGCCTCCAGGGTGGGAGAAGTCTGTTTTCTGAACTCCTCGGGTACGATGGGATGATCATAGAGGGTGGTATGCCGGGCAATGCCTTCCCGGGTTTCAAAACAGAGATTCAGGCCGTCGTAAGCCTTATACCGTTTTTCCAGCAGGTCAACGATTCGCAGGCTCTGAAAATTATGTTCGAACCCCCCGTCTTCCTTTAAAATCTCGTTCAAAGTCATTTCTCCCGTGTGTCCGAAAGGGGCATGACCCAGGTCATGGGCATAGGCAATGGCCTCGCATAAATCCTCATTTAAACGAAGGGCCCTGGCCAGGGTTCGGGCGTGTTGGGCCACCTCGAGGGTATGGGTCAATCGGGTCCTGTAAAAATCCCCCTCATTGATCAAAAAAACCTGGGTCTTATATTGGAGATCTTTAAAGGCCTTGGAATAGAGTATTCGGTCCCGGTCTCTTTGAAAGACGGTCCTGAATTCATCCGGTTCATCGCCAAAAAGGGTCCGGCCGATACTCTTGGCGCTCTTGGCGGCATAGGCCGATAGGGTGGCTTCCTCGATGGCTTCCAACTGTTCTCTGATGTTCATATTTTTCCTTTCCTGATCAAAAAGCCTAAAAAAAATTAAATTTATTTTCAATAAAAAAAGTGAGTTGGCCATAAAAAGCGATAAATTTTATTTTTTGCCCTTGAATTTTATAACCATTGAACTTATATTAGCACTTAACAAAGGGGAGTGCTAACAAGACCCATAATATTTTAGGAAGGAGAGTGAATTTATGAAAATCAGACCATTGCATGATCGGGTAATTGTTCAAAGGATTGAAGAAGAAGAAAAGACCAAAGG
This sequence comes from uncultured delta proteobacterium, assembly GCA_963769305.1. Lineage (GTDB taxonomy): Bacteria > Desulfobacterota > RBG-13-43-22 > RBG-13-43-22 > RBG-13-43-22 > RBG-13-43-22. The sequence continues at coordinate 76,479 of CAVYLJ010000027.1, forward strand.
CGGAATTATCATCCCGGATACCGCCAAGGAAAAACCCCAGGAAGGCAAAGTCATTGCCGTAGGGGCCGGGAAAATTTTGGAGAACGGGACCAAGCTTGCCCTTGACGTCAAGGTAGGGGACAAGATTTTATTTGGGAAATATTCCGGGACCGAGATCAAGATCGAAGGCGAAGAATTTTTAATGATGCGAGAAGATGATATCTTAGGCGTAATCGAATAAAAGGAGGGAGTAAAATATGTCAGCGAAAGAAATTAAGTACGATTCAAAGGCCCGGGAGGCCATGAGGATCGGGGTGGATACCTTGGCGGATGCCGTTAAAGTCACCCTGGGCCCCAAAGGCCGGAATGTAATTTTAGATAAATCTTTTGGATCTCCGGCCATTACCAAGGACGGCGTTACCGTGGCCAAAGAGATCGAATTGGAAGACAAGTTCGAAAATATGGGAGCCCAGATGGTCAAAGAAGTGGCTTCCAAGACCAGCGATGTGGCTGGAGACGGTACGACTACGGCCACCTTACTCGCCCAGGCCATTTATCGTGAGGGGTCCAAGCTGGTTGCCGCCGGCAGCAATCCCATGGCCATTAAAAGAGGGATTGAAAGGGGCGTGGAGGCCGTAGTCAAGGAACTGAAAAGTATCAGCAAACCCACCAAAGACCACAAGGAAATCGCCCAGGTGGGTACCATTTCGGCCAACAACGATTCCACCATCGGAAATATTATTGCCGAGGCCATGGAAAAAGTCGGTAAAGAAGGGGTTATCACCGTTGAAGAGGCCAAGAGCATGGAGACGACCCTCGAGGTGGTGGAAGGGATGCAATTTGACCGCGGATATATCTCTCCCTATTTTGTGACCGACCCGGAAAAGATGGAAGCGGTTTTGAGTGATCCCTACATTCTGATCAATGAAAAAAAGATCAGCAACATGAAGGACCTTCTTCCGGTCTTGGAACAGATTGCCAAGATGGGCCGGCCCTTGTTGATTATCGCCGAAGAGGTTGAGGGGGAAGCCCTGGCCACCTTGGTGGTCAACAAGCTCAGAGGAACCCTTTCCTGCGCAGCCGTCAAGGCCCCGGGGTTTGGGGACCGGCGCAAGGCCATGTTGGAAGACATCGCCGTTTTAACCGGCGGGCAGATGATCTCCGAAGATTTAGGGATCAAATTGGAAAACGTCTCCCTGAAAGATATGGGAACGGCCAAGAGGATCACTATCGACAAAGACAATACGACCATCGTTGACGGCGGCGGTGAGAAAGCAGCCCTGGAAGGCCGGGTCAAACAGATTCGAGCCCAGATTGATGAAACCACCTCCGATTATGACCGGGAGAAACTCCAGGAGCGACTGGCCAAATTGATCGGCGGCGTGGCCGTAATCAATGTCGGGGCCGCTACCGAAACCGAGATGAAAGAGAAAAAGGCCCGCGTCGAAGACGCCTTGAATGCTACCCGGGCGGCTGTTGAAGAAGGAATCGTACCGGGCGGCGGAATTGCCCTCTTACGCTGTCTGCCGGCTTTAAACGCCTTAAAAGCCGAAGGTGAGGAAGCCTTAGGGGTAAATATCATCCGCAGGGCCATAGAAGAGCCGGTCCGGCAGATCGCCAATAATGCCGGATTTGAAGGTTCTGTGGTCGTGGAAAAAGTCAAAGCCGAAAAGGGCGCTTTCGGATTTAATGCCGATACCGGGGTCTATGAAGACCTGATGAAGGCCGGGGTCATCGATCCGACCAAGGTCACCCGCTTTGCCTTGCAAAATGCGGCTTCGGTTGCCTCTCTTCTGTTGACCACCGAGGCCATGGTGGCTGAGAAACCCAGAGAAAAAGAACCGGCCATGCCGCCTATGCCTCCGGGTGGGGGGATGTACTAAATCGTAAACTTTTAAGGTAAACAAAAAAGCCCCCTTGTTTTCGGGGGCTTTTTTGTTGTAATTTTCTTGACTTCCGCTTCCGGTTTTGTTAACTAATGGCCAATTCACCCCTTGTATTGAGGGAAAAGATGGCCTACCCTTTCTTAACTGCCTTAATTATAGGATCTCTATTCCTTTGCCCTGCCTCCCTGTGGGCCAAGTCCATGTATATTACCGACCGGATCGAAGTGGGCTTGCGTTCCGGCACGGGAATAGAACAACGGATTATTGCTATGTTAAAAACCGGGGACCGCGTTGAATGGCTCGAAGGGGATAAAAATTGGTCGAAGGTCAAACTCCCGGACGGAAAAATAGGTTGGCTGGCCACGCGTTTTTTGGTGGATCAAATCAGGCCGGTTTCCTCTTTAGACCCTAAACTTCAGGAAGAACTTCGCAAGGTTAAAGGAAACCAACCAGGACCTGGTCCGGGAAAAAGAGGGGTTGATCCAGGAAAAAAATAGGCTGCTCCAAAAATCCGAAGAATTAAATAAACTATCCCAGACCCTTCAACAACAAAAAAATACCCATTTGTCCCCGGACCTGACGGACCTTAAAAACCAAAAACGACCAACTGAGCAAAGAAGTCGCCTTTTACAAAAAACAGATTGCCGACCTCAGCCGTAAAGAAAAAGGCCCGATTAATGAAGACCGGATCAAATGGTTTTTAGCCGGTGCGGCGGTACTGATTCTGGGCTTATTATTAGGCTGGTTTATTGCCCGGAGCCGCCGCAAACCCCACCGTTTCTATTAATCTAAGGATACGCACCCTTATTTCTTCTTGGCCAAAATTCGAACTTCCACTATTCCTTCCAGTAATTTTTTAAATTCCCGGGCATCATCATCTGTTCCCACAATGGCCCCATAATGGATGGGCACGGCGATCCGGGGTTTCAACACCTTGGCCGCCTCCGCCGCTTCTTTGGCAGTCATCACATAGGTCCCGGAAACCGGAAGAAAGGCGATATCGGCCTGGATCGTTTTCATTTCCGGAATGAAATCCGTATCTCCCGGGTGGTATAGGCGCACCCCGTTCAAGGTAACAATAAATCCCAGCCAGCCTTTGGTCTTGGGGTGAAAATCCTTATTGGTATTATAGGAAGGGACGGCCTCGATGGTGATACCTTGGATCGTTTTCGTCTCACCGGGTTTGATGATTTCGACCTGGCCGGAAAGTTTTTTGGCCGAATCTGCTTCAGTCACAATAATCGTATCCTGGGTTTGGATCTTTTTTACATCCTCCGGCGAGCAGTGATCGAAGTGATCATGACTGATCAGGATAAGATCCGCCGGCGGCCCTCCGGCAATCTGAAAGGGATCAAAATAGATGGTTTTTTGATCCTGGTATAAAATACCATCGTGCCCCAGCCAGGATATCTTGCTTAAAACATCCTCCATCATTGCCGTATCCTCCTTTAAGTTTAATGATCGGATAGCCTAAGGGAACAGATAGATACTTGATGCTGGAGCCAGAATTCAGAATGAGGATATGAAATAGGCAAAAAGTTTTAATTTAAGTTTTATTCTGGATTCTGACTTCTGGATTCTGGATATCTAAGCAGCTTTGACTTATTTCTCCTCCAGAATGATTTTATGATCCACTAATGATAATCTTTTAATCCTGGCCGGAAGGATTTTTTGTTCGCCGAAGATGTTGACCATTCGGATATTCCCGTTATCCGGCTCTAAGAGATCCACGCTGTCTAAAACCAGTTCTTCTTTCCCGTCCCGAATGATATAGGCCGCTGCTTCACACATGATTCATACACTCCTTTAAACGAATAATTAATTTTTCCACCAAATGGGGAAGGGGTTCCGAAAATAATCCGATCACTTCAACCCGTTCCTGGGAAAGGGGGATCAGGAATTTCAGACCCGGGCTTTCGGCGACTGCTCGGGCAATGGCCGGGGTAACCTCCCCCATCATGGACTGGGCCAGGACCATCCCGATCGGACCGATAAGGATGTCCATCTTGGGAGCGGTTTGAATGATGGCGTTTTCCCCGGTAGCCCCTTTGTTGGCCCGGGCCTTCATCATCTGAGAGGTGGCTATGGAATTGGTGCCCAGGGCGATTACCTCCACCTTTTCACCGAATACCTCCCGTAATTTTTTTATGATGGCGCCGCCGATCCCGCCGCCCTGACCGTCTAAGACCCCTATTTTCATGGCTGAGCTTTTCTTGAATGGCTAAATTTTTTGGATAAATAGAGTATAAAATGAACCCGGTTTGAGAGTCAAGGGGATAAATGACGACGATTTTATCAAAACCAACTACTCCCAACCCATTTGTTGTTTCATCAGGGCGATATCGTGCTCTTCCAGGGGGAAAGGGAAGCTCCGGATGTCGCTGGGCGGGCCGTCACCGAAAGGTCGGTTGCAGGCCGCTTCCATCCCTCCACCCGGACAACCGCTGGTCATAAACGGCCTTCCGGTGTCGATCCACTTTTCAACCTCGGACTTTTTCAAGCCGAAAGAAGTAATTTTCCCCTCATGGTCGAATTCCATCTCTTCGGCCCGGCAATGATCAAAGTCAATCAGATACCGGGCCAACTGAACCCTTCGATAGTGATCCTTGGCACAGGGCTCCTCCCGGGCGAGACGGGAACCTTTTTCCGGATAGAAGGAAAACAAATGGGTCCGGGCCCCGAGGTCCCTGACCGCTTGTATCCTTTCGATCATCTGATCTTCTCGCTCCCCCATCCCGACGATCAGGTGACAACCGGCCTTGTTTTTCCCGAAGGTCTCTGCCGTGGCTGAAAGCATTTTCCAGTATTGATCAAAACGGTGAGGGCCTCCCACCCCTTTTCCCCGATGAAGGTCAAATAAATCATCGGTCGCCAGGTCGAGGGCCACGGCGGCCATCTGAGCCCCTTTCTTCTTCATCTCTTGAAGGTCGAAAATTTTCATAGTGGTCGGATTCATCAGAATGGAAACGGGGAGGCCCACTTCCCGAAGGAACCTCTCGGTCAGATAGAGGGTGTCCTGTACGGCCCGGGGATGGGTAATCATGGAAATGCAAACCCGATGAAGACGCTCCTTATGGGCGATTGTTTCTTGAATAATCGTTTCCAAATCATAGGTTGGCCATGCCACCCGGATAAAACTTTTCTCCCCGAAGGCCCCTTCCCTGGATTTTTGCAGGCCGCAATAAGCACAATTGGCCCGGCACCCTTCCGGATAGGTCAACAAAAGATTCAGACAGTAAAGACGGGCGTTTCTAAAAAATAACCCTTCTTTTAACCCCAGGGTCATGGCCGCAGCCAGACTCATTTGAAGATAATCGGGACTGCTTGGTGGTATCAGCGAATTTATTTTTTTTTGATAAACCATTAGGACCTCTTTTTTAAAATCTTTGAAAAACGGTCGGCCCTTCTTAAAGGTTCCGATATACGAAAACCGGTGGTGGCTTTAAGGACGATTTTTATGGACTCTTTCAGATCGATCCGATGGCCGGGAGAGACGAATAATGGCCTCACCCCGTCCCGGGTCCGTAAAACCGCACCCACCGTTTCCTGATCTATTTTTAAAGGAGACCAGTTCCCTTTTTTCACCCCCGGCTCTTGGTATTCACCGATCAATCTCGACTTGGCACAACCGATAGTCGGCGTATCTAAAAGAACCCCTAAGTGCGAAGCGATCCCCATCCTTCTCGGATGGGCGATTCCCTGGCCGTCGACCAGGATCAGGTCCGGCCTGGTAGCCAATTTCTTTAGGGCGGCTAAGATGGCCGGAGATTCCCGAAAGGATAAAAATCCTGGGATATAAGGGACGGAAATTTTTTTAACGGCCCATGATTCTTCGAGGAACTCCAGCTCGGGAAAACTGAAAAGGCAAGCCGTCCCGATTACCTCCTCTTCTCCAAAGGCCGCATCCACACCGGCGATAAAATAAATTTTCTTTCTTAAAGGATGAATTTCTACCTTTTGTTTGAGAAAAATTTGAATCTTTTTAGCCTGGATAATATTCATTCAGTTCGTCGAGGATCGGGGTTCGGAAAAGCCCTTGAAAAAAGGCTTTAGCTGACTGCTGTAAGCTAACCGCTGTTGACTATTTATAATATTCGCTGAAGGCGATCCAGTTGCGGCGAATGGTTTCAGAAAAATTCAAGCTGTTCCATTGGGCCATCATGGCCCTTCTCTTTCGGACCCCATGGTTCAAGCTATGGCCCAGAGCGCCGATCAATTCCTGTTCGTAAGCCTGGAGCTGCCGGAGGTCGCCCTTCCGAACGGCCTCGGCCGCCGCCTCCCCGGCCATCTCCCCGGAGATAAGGGCGTTGCCCACGCCGGCCCCGGTTATGGGATGACAGGTGCCGGCCGCATCCCCGGCCAGGATCATATTCTTCCTTGACCACATTAGTCAGCCCACCCACCGGCAGGAGTCCCCCTCCCTGACCCTTGATTTCATCTTCAATCAATCCTTCCCGGATCAATTCCTTTCTAAACTGATCAAGGGTTTTCTTCAGCCCCTTGTTTAAATAAGGATCGATCCCCACACCCAGGTTGGCCTCTGTCTCCTTTGGGAAAAAGCCAGCCATATCCTCCAGTGATGTATGGACGGAAATAGATGTGCGTATGATCCAAGGGCCTTCTCAGGAAAACCCGGTACTGGGCGGCGATCAAAAATTCCTTATGCCCGTTCCCCATCCATCGGGCCACCTGGGAAGAAGGGCCGTCGGCCCCGATGATGACTCGACTTGAAATCTTGACCAATCCCTCCTTCCCCCGAGCAACAACCTGATCGCCCTGCCGGGTCCAAGCCTGGGTACCTGTTTTTAATAGGGCACCGGCCTTGACGGCCAAATCGGCCAGTTCCTGATCCAGGCGGTCCCGGTAGATCATGGCCCCGGGTACGGCCGTTTCTTTTACGGACTCCCCGGGAATGAAGGTTTGCATGGCTCGGACCGATTGGACCAGAATACCGGGACGATTTAATTCCACATATCGGCTTACCGGCAGGGGCACATATTCGGCACAGCGCACCGGAAGACCGACCTTCTCCCGCCGTTCCAGAAGAATGACGGAGACCCCTTTCCGGGCGGCGAAGCGGGCCGCCGTGCTCCCGGCCGGTCCGGCCCCGATCACCAAGACATCACAGGTCCATTGTTGATACTCATTCATAGTTTCAAAATCGAAGCTCGATTATTTCTCCGTCACTCATTTCCTTTCTATTTAACTCTTGTTTCATCTAAAGGCAACTCTTTATCGAATAAACTCCCATTCTCTATTAGAACCGAGAAAAGGACTTGTCATTTTTTTGGGGGATTTGATATATTAGTCATAATATTGGTCATCCAAAATAGGAGTCTATCTATGAAGACGCTTTCTCTTTCCGAGGCAAAGATGAAATTGAGTAACCTCATCGATGTGGTGAAAACCACCGATGAGGAGATCGTCATTACCAAAAACGGTTCCCCTGCAGCTGTCCTGATCAGCCCGGATGAATTCGAGAGTATGAAAGAGACTATCGCGGTCAGGTCAAATGCCGCGCTTATGGAAGAGATCAGAAAAGGTCTGAAAGACCTTAAAAAGAATAAGAGCCAGTCTCTATACCCTTGAAGAGCTTTTCGGATAACCCGTTAAGACTATGGACCCTAATCCATACAAGCTCAGGGTCACTGATGACATAGCGCGTTTTATCCGGTCCATTCACCCGGAATTAAAACGTAAAATAAAAGCGGCCTTGAAGATCATCAGTTCAACACCTGATGCCGGCAAGGCCCTCCGTGATGATCTGGCAGGTCTGAGGAGCTTCCGTGTGAGCCGATTCCGTATTATTTACAGAATCAGCGGGCGGACGATTGAGATAATCGCCGTAGGCCCGCGGGAGAGGATTTACGAAGAGACCTATCGTTTGATAAAGAAAGAAGAACTGTAAAAAACTTAGGCTCAGTTGAAAATTTAACTTTGGGACAGTAGTGATTTATCATGTCGATTTAAATTTTTAAAACGGGACTTTTTTCTTAGGAGGGTTCATCGATATGACTCGGGTAAAAAATAACCCAGGCAACAGCAGTCGCCCAATCCTCCGGAAGGCCGTTCCCCGAGAGCGTCTGTTTGAGCGGCTGGACCGCTTTCAGGAAGGCCCGGCCATCTGGGTCTCCGGTCCGGGGGGTTGCGGCAAGACGACCCTGGTCATTTCCTATCTGCAGGACCGGGGGATCCCCAGCCTCTGGTACCAGGTCGAGGAGGCCGATAAGGACCTGGCCACCTTCTTTTATCACCTGGGGTCCGCCTTTAGTCGGGCCTTTCCCAGACAAAAAAAACCCCTGCCCCTTTTGACCCCGGAATATCTCCAGGCCATCCCCACGTTCGCCCGGCGTTTTTTCAAAGAGGCCTTCAGCCGCTTGAAAACCGGGGCCACATTAGTTTTCGACAATGTCCAGTTTATCCCGGAAAATTCGATGGTCCAGGAGATCTTTTTCCTGGGAGTGAATGAAATCCCCCCGGGCATGCATCTGGTTCTGATCAGCCGTGGGATACCGCCTCCATCCTGGATCAGACTCCAGGCCAACCAGCAACTGGGGCTTCTGACCTGGGAAGACCTGCGCCTGACCCTGGAGGAATCAGCGGAGATCGCTTGCCTGCGGGCCGACCGGGAAATCCCGCGAGACAAGATTGAACATGTACATGCCCTGGTGGACGGCTGGGCGGCCGGGTTGATGCTCATGCTGGAGAGTTTGAGAAGGGGAATCGATCCCCAGACGATGGAGGAATCCACCCGGGAGGGGATTCTCCAATATTTTGGAAACGAGATCTTCGATAAGACCAGCCCTGAGTTGCAGGATTTTCTACTTAAAACAGCCCTCCTGCCTCAACTGACTATTAAAATGGCGGAAGAGCTAACCGGACTCCCCCAGGCCGGTTTGATCCTGGCCGGGTTGATGCGGCACAATTATTTTATCGATCAGCGATACCGCCAAGAGCCGGTTTACCAGTACCATCCCCTGTTCAGAACATTTTTACGCCGTAAGGCCAAGGCCGTTTTTCCCCCGGAACCATTCAAGGAATTAAACCGGAAAGCCATTCACCTGCTGGAAACGGCCGGGCAGATCGAAGAAGCCTTTAATCTGGCCCGGGAGGCGGATGACCTGGAAATGATGAAGCGGATCATCCTCCAGCAGGCCCCAACCCTGCAGGGGCAGGGAAGGCACCATTCTGCTGGCGGAATGGCTGGAAGGGCTGCCAAGCGATCTGGTTGAACAGGATCCCTGGCTTCTTTTCTGGCAGGGAACCGCGCGGTTTGTTCTATGATCCAGTTCCAAGCCGGGATCTCCTGGAGCGGTCTTTTGAAAAATTCAAGCAAAATGGGGAGACAGCCGAGATGCTGCTGGCCTGGTCCAGTATCATTCGGGTCATCATTCACTGCATAAAAGGGTATGATCAGTTGGACCATTGGATTGATGAACTTAAACTCCATATCCGGGATCCCTTCCAGGAATTTCCTTCTCCCTGGATAGGGGCCCAGGTTACCACCTGTATGTTTTCGGCCCTGGCCCAGAGACAGTCGGGTCATCCGGAGATCGAACAATGGGCGGATCGCGCTCTGGTCCTGACGGAGGCCCCTGAATTTAAATACGAAAGAACGATGGTTCTATTCCATCTGGTGCTTTATGGAGTCTATTCCGGCCGTTTTGATAAGGCCACCCTGGCGCTGGAAATGCTCAGCTCGTTGACGCAGACTCTGGAAATACAGTCGCTCATTCGTGCTTGGGGCTACCTTGGAGAGACAATGTTTTTTGAGGTAGCGGGCTTCCCTGAGAAATGCCAGAAGGCCGTTTCCGAGGGTCTTGATTTTTTCCGGACCTTGGGATGGCATTCCATGGACGATTTTGTGCTGTTCCAGGCCATCCAGAATTCATTGAATATGAATGACACCGAAATGGCGCGCCTGTTCATTAACCGGTTATCCACTTCCATGACCAGCCCGGGAGTGGAAAACAGTGGGATGGCTACCCGTGATCAGACAAATCTATTATTTCTGCTGTGGCCAGAGAAGAACTTATCCGCGGAACATACGATCGAGCCGCCATTCATGGGGAACAGGCCCTGCGTTACGCGCTCGACACCGGCGCTCCGTTCATCGTCGGGTCTGCCTATCTGCTTAATGCCGCCATCCTGAATCACCGCGGGTTGGATGATAAGGCCCGGAAATACCTTTCCCATGGCCAGGCCTCCTCCCGGCAGATCAAGAGCCTGTTCCTGGAATTCAACATCCGGCTGCAACAGGCCTATCTGGCCTTCAAGAACCAGGAGGAAAACAAGGGCCTCAAGTTTCTCCGGGAAGCGTTGACCCTGGGGAAAGAAGCGAGATTATTGAATACCTACATTGATTGTCCGGCCGATACCGCCTTTCTCTGTCAAAAGGCGCTGGAAGAGGGGATCGAGGTGGAATACGTTCAGGAGATCATCCGCCGGCGAAGACTGATGCCGGAAAATCCTCCGGTCCATCTGGAAAACTGGCCCTGGCCGCTGAAGGTGCATACCTTGGGGCAATTCCTCATTTACAAGGATGGGCAGCCCCTCCGCTTCTCCCGCAAAGCCCAGAAAAAGCCCCTCGATCTGCTCCAGGTCCTGATCACCGCCGGGGCCAAGGGCATCCGGGATGAAGACCTGGCCGATGCCCTTTGGCCGGAGGCCGATGGGGATGCCGCTTTACAGTCGTTGAAGATTACCCTCCACCGGCTCCGCGCCCTTATCGGCCGGGAGGAGGCGGTTAAGGTCAGCGAGGGGCGGGTGTGCCTGGACGGCCGTCTCTGCTGGATCGACGCCTGGGCCTTTGAACGTCTTCTGGGGGAGGCCGATGGCCGTGATCCGCAGAACGCCATTCCGCTTCTGGAAAAGGCCGTCAGCTTATACCAGGGTTTTTTTCTCGGTCGGGAGATGGAGGAACCTTGGCTGTTGGCGGCCGGTGAAAGGCTGCGCAGCCGGTTCCTGCGCGGGGTGGAGAAACTGGGTTCCCTGCGGAGCCAAAACGGGGATTGGGAGAAGGCCCGGGAATGCTATCTGAAAGGGCTGGAGGTGGACGGCCTGGCCGAGGAATTCTGCCGGGGCGCCATGATCTGCTGCCGGAATCTGGGTTTGCGGGCCGAAGGGCTGTCGCTCTATCAGCGTTTTGAGAAAAGGCTTAAAAAGGAACTGGGGATCGAGCCGGCGGCAGAGACCAGGGTCATACGGGATAGTCTGCTGGGCGAGGCGCCACACCCGCACCTTTGATCAAAGGTCGGCGGAAAGCGATCTGTTCCGCCGACCTCGCTTTGATCTGCCTGTCTTTGTCGCCCCCTTCCACCTTCTGCCAACCTTGGTGGATTCGCTTCGCTTGATCCACCCTACAGAGCTATTTTTTTTCAACCCCCTCCACTTTTTTTCATTTTCCTCCCAATCCGTATCCTATCTGTAACCTCTACCCTGATATTTTTCCGCCATATGGATAGTGTCGCCAGTTACATCATCCGGATCTACCGCTTCGAAAAGGACCGTCCCAAAAGCCTGGTGGGGGTCGTGGAAGAGGCGGGGAAAAAGGGGAAAAAGGCATTTCAAAGCTATGATGAACTTTGGGAGATTTTGAATTCGCCCAAAGACCGGAAGGAAGCGGAGAGGGCCGGACAGGAGGAGGGGAGGTGAAGGCGTTGGTCGTATCGGTTTTCGGGGTCACAAGGTAGTTGCTGGATAGGAGTAAACGTTTTTGAACTTATGAAAGGAGAACGTCATGAATAAGAAAAATGGAACAAAGGTTGGCTTTATTGCCGCCGCTATCGCGCTCCTGGTAGTCGCCGTGGCCGTTCCGGCCGGTGCAGGGGACTTGGAACAGACTAACGTCAGCGGGGACTATGGTCAATTCTGCATTGCGTACTCTTGGGCCTACGGCCGCTTTTGGATGAATCGGAAGCTTAATCCGGAACCTTGGTACGCCTACAGGTTTGATCTCGGATACGAACAGCGGTTCAACCCAGGGAGTCACTTCCTTTGACGGCCACGGAGGATTTACCTTTAGGGGGAAGGTTCTAAGCCGTGTCCAACGATCCTGCCGGTAGTACGGCCCCCGTGTCCCAGTTCGACATGGAATGCTCGAGGGACCACCCAGGTTAATCAGGATCTGTCGACCGAAAGCGAATACGACTTGTACAATTTATCCGTTAGCGGGTCCCTTCCCTAATCCTCCTTACCCGCCGGACTTCTATATGGAGATAAAAGGCCTTCGCGCAGAAGGGCAAATTGCTCGGCACAATGGGAACATATCCTATGCTGAGAACCGACACGGAGCCGAACGTGGAGACGATCAATTTTTATAATTTTATCCATCCGGTTTAGGGATCAATTCCAGGTCCTGTTCCAGTGTTGGAGAGAATCTGTACCACTTCAGGTACGGCCATGAAGGTAACAGGGCGGAGTAAAAAGGTAAAAATTGAAATACGGTAAAGGACCAGATAATCGGGTTAAAAAAGGCTATTGCTGTTTATCAGCTTACCAGGCAGGGCCGGTGTCGGCCCTGCCGTTCCCTTTTTATCCGGGGAACGGAACCAATACCAGACCTGCAAAGTCTCTTTTTCCAGAAGACACCCTTTGTCCCTTTGCCTTTGGCCCTATTTTTCTCCCTGACCATGTCTTTTTCTTTCATTATACGCAGATTCTTATCAAATCAAATAGGGCCTGAATTTGGGTAAACTGAATGCCTCTGTAATATCCTCCCAGATTACTTCCACGGGCATCTCCTGTTTCACCTCGTCGGGCCGACAGCAGACGATATTCGTGAGCAGACGAGGCCCCTCTTCCAGTTCCACCACCGCCACCACGTAGGGGACCTCGTTCTCAAATCCCGGATGATAGGCCACATGATAGATGACAAAGGTGTAAACCTTGCCCATTCCTCCCGCAACAATCCATTTCATCTCTTTTGAATAGCATATGGGGCATATGATAGAGGCCGGCCAACGGACATAGCCGCAGGTATTACACTTCTGGAATCTTAATTCGTGTTCTTTGCAACCGGCCCAAAACTCCTTGTTATCGCCGTTAATGTTGGGAAGCGGTTTATGGTATTGGTCCATTCATGACCTCCTTAATACGATGCAACTATCAGTCTGAAGTATCCCGCCATTGTCGCTGCACAAGATGATCTCGGGCGACTTGGTATTTGTCACTGGACCCAGTTGCCTCCTCCCGCAGCGTCCCATTAGCTGCATGGCTGCCTCTGATAGAGGCGTGAGACCCATGTAATAACCCTCAGAGAGCTGCCCGCCGGAGGTATTAACGGGCATCTTTCCGCCGGGCTCAATGGTTCCATTCTTGAGCCAATTCTCACCCTCACCGGGTCCGAAGAATCCATAGTCTTGCAATGTAATTTCCACCGTATAGGTAAAACAGTCATAGATCTCACAAGCATCAATATCATCTAATGTTATTCCCGCCATCCTTAAGGCCATCTCCCCGGCCTTTTTGGCCCCTGTTGGACCGGCAAGGTGCGTTGCCCGGAGAACGTCGCAGGAAGGATTGTGTTGTCCCAATCCCATGATCAGAGCAGGGGGATGTCTGAGATCGCGCGCCCTTTCAGCGGAGGTAATGATCACTGCCCTTCCGCCGTCTGTCATCAGGCAATTGTCAAAAAGTCGAAATGGGTCCACGATCCACCTGGCATTGTAGTAATCTTCAAAGGTCATTGGATGGTCAAACATGGTGGCAGCAGGGTTCAGGTTAGCCCATTTCCTCTGCCCGACAGCGATGTGTTTCCAGGTCTCCGGACCCGTGCGAAAGGTATGCATGGCCCTCCGTGCTGCAAGGGCATAGCCGGCTGCAGCTCCGAAGTGGCCGAATACCGCATCATCGGCATTCCTCTCCAAAAGCATACGCCTCATGCTATCACTCGAAAAGGCATTGTGGCCATAGGTCAAAACGACATAATTGCAAAGCCCTGCTTCAAGCACGCCAACTGCGTGCTGGATGTGACTCCTGGATCAATTGGCATCCTGGCTTAGATAGGTGGGAGAAAGCCCGAGATGCTGGGCCACCAGATAAGGGGTCACCGGACTTTCATTTGAGGCAGGTGAGAAAATACGATAACAGATAAGTCCGTCAATATCTTGTCCTCGTAGGCCTGCATCGGCAATGGCGTTTACGGAGGCTTCCAAATGAAAGCTTAGGGACGTTCGGCCAGGAATGCGACCCTGAGGCGTGTATCCTATTCCTACTATGGCATACTTGTCTTCTAAACCCATTGAATCTAATCCCTTCCCATAGGTCGCTTGTTCCAGCAAAGGCCTGTTAGCGATATGGATGTTTAATGATGAATTCAATCGTTCCGGCCCTTTCCATAAGGGCCGGAAAATAAACGAAGGTCGAACAGCTATCTTTAAAGGTTTCGAATTGAATCTCCTTACCGTGGGTCGTGATGCTTTTGATGTTGTTCTGTCTCATACGCAGACAAAGCGCGAACTTCATAGGAAGATCCCACCCAAAATATCGCACCCGTGCTATCGTTGTTTCGGGATCGACCATTTCCCGCTGGGGGAGATTGAAATTATTTCTTTCATTCCAAATTCTGATTCGTGAGGCACGGCGTTCACTCACATTCTTACCAAGGGGCCTGATAGAAATGTGAAAATCGCCATGGAGAATATTGACGGGGTAACCTTGGTCTTTCTCCCAGGGCAAGCGGGCGCACCCCATTTTTAAAAGCGCTGAACAGGGCGCCAGACCGCTTAAAGCGATATCGCCGGCCCGGGACAAGGCGTAATGATTGGTTTCCATGCCAAAAACTAAGGTATGCCATTGCCGGTAAGCGGGTCCACAGGTATAATTGGTATATTGATCTTCTTCGGCTATATGGTAATTATCGTAGGAATCCTGCATATGAAGCAGGAACACCTTCTCTTTCAGATAGGTCCAGGGCATATTTCCAGTTTTTGTATCACCGAAATAATACGTTGCCAAATCCTCAAGCGAATGGACTTCATATGGCCAACCTTCAGACTCCGCAGCCTTCTGCATTTCTTGTGCGACAAATTGATGAACCTGTTCATCCACGGCCCACCGGGTTGTATTGGCGGGGATGATGACCTCCATATCCCCCCGGTCATTTTTTGGACCTGCTGTTTTACCAAGGCTGTGGAAATCAATCATCATATCAGGTGGGAATTTCTTGAAAATCCCTCCCAATACAAGACGTTCTGTCTTCGTAAGACTCGTCATTGAAGATCGAAACTCGTTAGCCACAAACCCTTCCGGATTCACTACGGGAATAACAATGACCACCTGTCTCTTTCTTATTTCCTCTGCATCGCTACTGCACAAGTAACGAATGATCTCAGGTCCCACAACACGGGTTCCCAACTCCTGGCCGTGCCTCCCTAAGGTAACCACGGCAATCTGCTTATCCTCATTGCCTAAGGCCTCATTCGTTATAAAGATTGCCGGGATGTCCCAATGATCGGGAGATTTTCCAATCACTTCTTTCCGGGCCAAATGTGTATTTTGGGCCACCCAATCATCCAACCACTGATAGATTTCTTTCAGTCCTTCTTCCCCCATCGGGATATGATCAAATACTGCCATTGCTATCCTCCCTTTCGCTAAAAGGTAACAGAACCGCTATAAGCATCTACACCATTTCTAATCCTTTCTCCTTTTCAAAGGCATACAGTTTTTCAATAACAAACAAGACATATTTTTCGCAGGTATCCTTCCAAATCCCTGCCTCCAGAAACTTCTGGTAGGCACCGGGTTCGTTAAAATCCAACCCCAGAAGACCCCGACAGGTGATGTCACCGAATTGTTTGGCGAAATCCCTGACCAGTCTTCCGGCCTGGAGGCGAATAGTCGTTCTGGCCTTTTTGGCTTTCTCTTTGTCCGCCAAGGAACAACGGTGTCTCAACCCCAGGCATACCGCCGCTCCCGAAACCGCACCGCAAGGGGCTTGCTGTTGGCCGCTAATCCCCCCATTAAATGGAATACCCGCCCAAAGGAAATCTTCATTACCCATTTCAAATGCTTCCCACATAACTTGCAGGACCGCCGGGCCTCAGTGATATCCTTTGCGCATGAATTCTAAGGCCTTTCCCTTTGCTTCTTCAAGTGATAATTTGTTCGACATGTTTTAACCTCCTCATAATTGAGAGTTACTGCTGAACCTTCAGGCAGTCTTTTTTTCACTAACATTATAGGAACATAAATCGTCAGTCGGATCATTTCTCTCCGCAGCCTCTTCAGGTCTTCGTCGAAGGCAAATCAAGACCAGCCATATTCTTTCGAAGAGGAAGCGCTATCCCTGATCTTACCAATTTCAAAACCTTTTCCAACAACCCTATCCGCAGATGGGTCTGATTCTCAAAGACCCCTTGGTAGGCCTCTTTTTCTTTGTTCAATTCATAACAGGTCGTGTTTTCTATATCCAGCAGCAAAGCCGGCAGACCGGCTTGCTTGAAGGCCTCCTGCCTTTTGAGCTGAAAGGCATCACAGCAGCAGCCGATATAGGCCCTGAGGCCCTTTCGCTTTTCTTCTTCCAGGGTCTCCACCAGGTGTTCATAATTCTGGATGGTCAGGACCTTGAGGCCCTTTCCCTCGGCCAGGGCAAAGGCCTCGCCGATGGTACACCCGCCGCACTGGATACAGCCGTCCTTGGTGCGATACTCACATTCAGGCAGCTTGGAACAATAGGGCAGCAGGAGTAAACCGCAGTTGCCCAGGATTTCGGGCAGAGTTCCGTTAAAGGTGGTCATCTGATCGGCCTCTTCAAAGGAAAATCCCAGATCGGGATAAGTCATCTTTTCCAGGGCCAGATGGAGCCCTTTCAAAAAATCCTCAGGCCTTAACCCCAGGAGTTCCACCCCGTCCCTATCAAAAAATTGTTTCAGGCCAAGGTCCAGATCCTTTAGGGGAATGTTTTTCAAGGCCGCTTCCAAATCGAAAACGGCCCTTTTCGGATGGATAAAAAAATCCCCGGTGATCAGCAGGTCTTTGATTCTTTTCTTTTTCAGGTCCACCTTGATCGAGGTTCGAATCAATCCCCCTTCTTCCTTATGGATGGAGCGAAGGACCTCCTGGGGGCGGAAGGGAATCCTGGAGCCCTGGATCCACTCGCCTGATTGCATCTTGGGCAACGATTGCCGGAACAAAGACCTCTTCCTGTTCGGTAATCTCTCCGTCCTGGAATCGAAGCCCCAACCCGATTCCCAAGTCCTTTTTCCAGGGCCTCTTTTACTTCTTCCAGAGCCGGGGTCCGACCCAGTTGTTCTTTCAGACTGGTCACCCGCTCCCGGGCCGAGGTCAATTCTTTGTGATTTAGTTTTTCAATGGGGATGCGCAAGGCCTTGATCAGGTGTTCGAGATTAAAATCAATCAGCAGGGTGCCCTGAAAGAGGAAGACATCCCCTTCAAAGGCCGCCCCGGTCCCGGAAATCTTTCGGCCCTGGATTTCAATATCATTCCGGGGACGGAACTGGGCCTCAAGCCCCAAGGTTTGCAGTCCCCGGGCTGCGGCCCGGCAGACGGCCTCGGTGATCTCCTCCATGGTCAGGCCCAGGGAAAGGGATCTTCTGGAGGCAATCAACTCCCAGCCCAGTTGACCCTCATCGAAAAAAATGGCCCCGCCCCCGGTGATCCGGCGATTGATGTCGATCCCTTCCTGTTGACAGTAGTCCAGACGGATCTCTTCGGCCACGGCCTGGTGATAACCGACCAGGGCCACGGGAGGGGAAAACCGCAAGTACCGAAGGGTATCGGGAATGATTCCTTGAGCCCGGGCCGTAAGCAGGGCCTCATCCCAGGCCATGTTCTCCGCCCCGCTTAAAAGACCGGTGTCGATAATTCGTATCATGGCCGTTCATTATCATGAATTGATCAGGGCGCAACAATCGGTATGATAAGAAATATCCATTGCCAAATCTCCGGCCCTCTGAACGGCCCTTTCACTGGGATAGGTGATCCCGTCCAGACCGGCCTCGACGGCCAGCAAATCGGTCTTTTGGCGGTGAAGGCCCAAAGGACGTTCGCAGCCCAGAACAACCGGCGTTTTCGGAAAGAGACTGCGGGCCAGGACAAAAAGATCTCCCATGGCCTCCGGCGATGGAGGGGCGGTCTTGGCCATGACGGTTTTGGGGATGGGCCGAAATCCGACCAGTACCAGGGTCTTTATGGGATATTCGGCGATCATCTCTAAGGCCCGGGGTTCTCCCAGGATTTGGCCGAAGTGGAGACCCATGACCACATGAGGGGCCGTCGGGATGGCCCGGTCAACAAGGAGTTTAAGGGATTGTTCATAATCCTCAACCGAGGCCTCCAGATGATACACTTCCCGTATGGTCCGGTTGTCTCCGATGATATCCAGCATGGCCAGATCAACCCGGGCTTCGGCCAGGGCATCGGCTAATCGAGGGGAAACCAGGCCGGTATGGACCAACACCTTCAGGCCTAATTCGGAACGGATCTCTTTAATGGCCTGGGTAAAATCCAATAAGGGGACCATCCCCTTTGGGTCTGCCCCGCCGCTGATCAGGATGCTTCGACCGCCTTTTTCGGCTATTCGCCGGGCCAGTTCCTTTAAGGCCGGAGGAGTCCGGGCAGCCGACATGTTCTTTAGGATGACCCCCCCGCAATGTTTACACATTAGATGACAATAGCTGCCCGTCACCGATACGGCCACGGTTCCGCAAGTGCCGGGGACCGGGAAAGGAGAAGCCTCCAGCCTTCTCAAGGCGGGGAAAAAGAAAGAGAGCTTTTTTTTTGGTTTGATCATGGATTCAATATTTTTTAAAACGAAATAAAAATAGCTTGATTCCCGCCTGTGCGGGAATGACGGGTTTTTGCGTGTTCATAGAATATAACACATATAAAAAACCGGGTGTAGATTTCCACAAAATAAATTTTATAGGATTATCACCTCTAAAATGATCGCCCCCTAAATATCCTTGCCCTCCCTGGAATTTTCTTCTATGATCGTTACCGAGTTGATGGTTTGAGTCTTTGTTGAATTGAATCAACCCCTTTTCTAATTCAAAACCAGGAGGGTCCCCATGGAACAACAAATTTGGCACAAATTTAAATGGCCCAAGGAAGTCCCTTTAACCTTAAGTCGTACCCCTCAACCCCTCTATCAAATCTTAGATGACCGGGTCAAAGAAACCCCGGATAAGACCTACACCATCTTTGCCGACCACGCTCAGACCTATCGTCAGATCTGGGATATGGCCAACCGGGCGGCCACCTTCCTGGTCCAAAAAGGGATCAAACCCGGGCAATCGGGTGGCCCTCTTTCTGCCCAACTTGCCCCATTTCCCGGTGGCCTTTTTCGGGGTCTTAAAGGCCGGGGCGGTTTGTGTGACCTGCAATCCCCTGTATACGGCCAAGGAGCTGAACTTCCAGCTCAAGGATTCAGGGGCCGAGGCCCTTTTCGTGCTCGATCATCCGGTTTTCTATCCCACGGCCCTGGAGGCCATCAAAGGGACGGGGATCAAGACCGTGGTGGTCTGCGGCATTAAGGATTTTCTGCCCCCGCTTAAAAGGCTTTATCGGAGGTCTGCTGGGGAAGGTTCCCAAGGCACCCTCATTGGACCCTCAGCATATCCCCTTTCGAGAGATCTTAAAGACCCCTCCCTCACCACCCACCCTGACCATAGACCCGGTGGAGGACCTGGCCCTGATCTTATACACCGGCGGAACCACCGGGGTCCCCAAAGGGGCGTCCTTGACCCACGACAATATCGGTTCCAATCTGACCATGCTGGACGAATGGGCCTTGATCGAACCGGAAGACGGCGGCCCGGCCAAAAGACTTTCCTCCATGGACAACCACACCTTCCTGGGTGTGCTTCCCCTGGTATCATTCCTACGGTTTGACCCTGACCCTGCTGACCTGTTGCGCCGGAGGGTTTCGGGTGGTCTGCGTCCCGGACCCCCGGGCCGGAAACCCCCCCTTTACGGAAGTCCTGCGCCTGATCGAAAAATACCAGGTAACGGTCCTTCACGGGGTGCCCACCCTCTACAGCGCCATCATCAACCATCCTTTTGTCAAGAAATTCAATCTCAGCTCCGTCATCTATTGTGCCTCCGGGGCAGCCCCCCTGCCGGTGGAGGTGGCCAAAAAGTTTGAGGAATTGACCGGGGCCATCGTCCTGGAAGGCTACGGCCTGAGCGAAACCTCTCCGGTGACCCACACCAACCCGACCAACCGGAAAAACCGCAAGTTCGGCAGCATCGGACTTCCCTTGCCGGATACCTATGTCAAGATTGTCGATGTGGAAACCGGGACCCAGGAGCTTCCCCAGGGGGAAGACGGGGAAATCGCCGTCAGCGGACCCCAGGTCATGAAGGGCTACTGGAACCGGCCGGAGGACAATGAAAGCGGTCTTCCATACCTTTGACGGAAGACGTTATTTCCTGACCGGGGATATCGGGCATCTGGATGAAGAAGGATTTACGGTCATCACCGACCGCAAAAAAGATATGATCATCGTCGGCGGCCTCAAGGCCTTTCCCCGGGAAGTGGAAGAGATCCTCTATACCCATCCCAAGGTGGCCAATGCCGCCGTCATCGGGGTCCCTTCTCCCAAAAGCGGGGAGATGGTCAAGGCCTTCATCCAGCTCAAACCGGGAGAGACGGCCACGGAAGAAGAAATCATTGAAGTTCTGCCAGGAGCGCATGGCCCCCTATAAACGGCCCCATTCCGTTGAGTTCAGGGAAACCCTGCCCATGACGCCGGTCGGCAAGATCCTGCGCCGGGTCCTCCGGGATGAAGAACGGGAAAAATCCAAAGAAAATAAATGAAACCATCCTTGGCCCTTGAAGATCCCCGGTGCGGTCCTACCCAGGCCGCCGGGGAGGCTTCACAAGATCCGGCTTTTCCGAAAGCCCGTGATCAAAAACAGACCTCCCTCAGGTGCGGAGTGGCCTTTTCCCGGATCCTTTATGGAGATCTAAAACGTTGGTTACGGCAGACAAAGGACACCCTCATGGTTTTCGAATTCCTTAAAACAGCCATTCTGGGATTGACCGTTCTTTTTTTGATCGGCTGCTCGGCCGCACC
Organism: uncultured delta proteobacterium; assembly: GCA_963769305.1. Lineage (GTDB taxonomy): Bacteria > Desulfobacterota > RBG-13-43-22 > RBG-13-43-22 > RBG-13-43-22 > RBG-13-43-22. The sequence continues at coordinate 97,387 of CAVYLJ010000027.1, forward strand.
CCCGCTCCGGCCATTGATCCTTCGAGGATTTTCTATGGATTTAAGGCCTGGGGATATTGTCGAAACAGCCACCGGTGCCGTCCTTTCCTTCGACTCCCTGATCGATCATCTATCCAAATACCCGATTATCTACGTGGGGGAGACCCATACCAGCGCCGAAGACCACCGCTTTCAACAAGAGATCCTGAAAGGGCTCTATGGCCGAAACCCTTCCCTGATCCTGGCCATGGAGATGTTTCCGAGAGAGGCCCAGCCCTGGCTGGATCAATATTCCCAGGGGCTTATCACGGAAAAGGAATTTCTGGAGAAGGTCGATTGGGAGAAAAATTGGGGTTATCCCTTTGATCTGTACCGGGGCATTTTACATTTGGCCCGGGCCAGGAGGTTACGCATTATCGGATTGAATGCCCCCATTGATGTGGTCAACCAGATCGCCAGGAAAGGGCTTTCTTCTCTCACCCCTCGGGATAGAAGTCGTCTGGCCGCGGATTTTCATCAAGATGACCCTGCACATCGGGAATATCTACGCAGCCAATTTGATTACCACCCCCAGGAACACATCAAAAATTTTGAAACCTTTCTGGAATCCCAGGCGGCCTGGGAAGAAACCATGGCCGAAACCTTGGCTCGGACAGCAGCCACCCTTTCAGCCGGGCAACAAATTTTGGTGCTTATCGGAAAAGGACATATGGTCCATCACTTCGGAGTCCCGAAATTGACCGAGATGCGGACCAACCAACCGTTTAGAACGGTAATACCAATCCCCCTCGATTATCCCATCCGGTCCCTGGACCCTACCCTGGCTGATTACATCTGCATCACGGAGTAATCGAATTCTTTTTGAAGCCGGCTGTCCTTCAGGATGCCGTCGTTTTAAGCTCCGAAGTGCAATGGGGACAACGGACAGCCTTCAAGGGTATGACCGACAGGCAATAAAGACACTCTTTGGTCGTCGGTGCGGCCGGTGCCGGTTGCCGCTTAAGACGGTTGACCTGACGAATCATCAAAAAGATAGCCAAAGCCACGATGACAAAATCGATGATGGTATTAATAAAAATACCGTATTTGATCGTTACCGCCCCGGCCTTCTTGGCTTCCTCCAGGGTAGTAAAGGATTGGCTGGAAAGGGAAATAAAAAGGTTGGTGAAATCAACTTTGCCTAACAATAGACCGAGAGGAGGCATCAGGACATCATTGACAAAAGAGGTGACGATCTTTCCAAAGGCCGCACCGATAATAATACCGACGGCCATGTCCATCACATTTCCCCGCATGATAAATTCTTTAAATTCTTTCCACATGTTTCGTCCTCCTGATCAAGAAGTTTGTTCCATCGCTTTTTATCTCGTGGCGCATCTTTTCTTTATTATTCCTTAAAAAGTTCTTTAAGAACGGCATCCACCTGATCGTAGGTTATCCACCCTCTTTTATAGAGAATGGCCCCGATAATACGATGATCTCTCCCGTTTAAGTTATCTTCCAACTGCTCCATCATGGCCGCTTTAAGTTGATCTTCGGTAATAAACCCCTTTTTTACGGCAATGGTTCCGAAACGATGACAAAGATTCGAAATCTCTTTCTCGGCTGGCGATTCCAAAAAAATCCACCTCCTCCCCGAACAAGTCGAAAAAAGTTGTTTGGCCAGATACTCACACCACAAATATCAGACAGTATGCCCGACAGGGCAGACCTGGTCAAGGCCTATCCGGACTCACGCTTCCCCCGCCCGACCCTAAATGCGCCACCCCCTAAAAATACAGTCTTCAACCTATTCCATTCTGGATCATTTAATTGTATTATTTAAATTAAATACCGTCAAGTCCGCAATCCAGGCGGAGAGGAGCAGCCTGGATAACTTTATAAAGGGTCTCATAAATAATGTCGACCTATTCCCCCGCACCCTCGCCCTCTCCCACCAGGGGAGAGGGAACCGAATTAACTTCCTCCCCCTTGATGGGGGAGGATGGAGGTGGGGGTGGTTACCTGTCGAGATTATTCTGAGACTGTTAATAACATAAAACCAGTTATAAAATAGTTTCCATCTAAAATGGGAGAAAACCTATGGAGCGCAAAGGGAAGAAGATCAAGGAAAGATCAAGAGAGTTGGGCGAAAAGGATCTCACTCTTTTCCAGAGCTTACTCGCTCAAAGAAGGGAAGAGATCCTTAATCAGGTCAGAGGTCTGGAAAATCGCTGGCAGGAGACATCGGAACCCCAGATCGAGGTTGAGGAAATGGCCCAGGAGGGCGAGATAACCGATCCGTACGGCCGATTAGATGAAATGGAGCGAAAAGAGGTCCGGGAGATCGATCTGGCCATAAAAAAAATGGATACCGGGAGATATGGAATCTGTGAAGACTGTGGACAGCCGATTACCAAGAAAAGGCTAAAGGCCATTCCCTGGACCCGTTATTGTCAGAAAGATGCCGAAAAGTATGAGAAGTATCCTCCCTGGTTTACTCCAACCAGGGAGTCCGAGATCTGGTGACTCAGCGTACCGCGGGCACTTGGCCGAAGGATCTTGTAGTTATTCTCAAGGATGCCTAAAAACACATGATGTGTTTCATTGGCCGTCCCGTTCAAAACTTAGGGGTTGATCATCCCCACAAGGCCTCGCGCAAGCCGGAGGCACGGGTTATCCGGCGGGAGACTGCGGTGTGGAAAACCTCTTCTTTACCCCAGACCTCGACTTTTTCCTTGGCCCTGGTTATGGCGGTATAGATCAGCTCCCGCGTCAATACCCGGGCGGAAACGTCCGGGAGGATGAAAAGGACCTGGTTGAACTCCGACCCCTGGCTCTTGTGAACGGTCATGGCATAAACCGTTTCGTGGTCCGGGAGGCGAAGGGCGGGAATTTTCGGATACCGCCGTCGGGCGATGGGAAGAAAACTCGGAGCTGGTTGTTGCCCCCGGGGTCTGCCAGGGTAATTCCAATGTCGCCGTTAAAAAGCCTTAGATTATAATCATTCTTCGTAACCATCACGGGCCGCCCCGGATACCACGGGCCTTCCTTTCGGATAAGACCTTCCTTCCTGAGGATCTGTTCCACCAGGAGATTCAGGCCCTGGACCCCAAAAGGCCCTTCCCGCAAGGCACAAAGGATCCTGAAGTTGCCGAAACCATTAATCGCTTCCCGGGGATTGTCTTCCCTCAGATAATCAGCAAACCCTCTGACCACCAGCTCCTTGAGCGAGGCGGAAAGGGCCTCCGGCCGCGGAAGATCCTGCCACCGGATATCCTCATGCGCGGCATCTTTCATTAAGTCCAAAGCCCGCGCGCTGTTTCCCTCGTTTACGGCTTGGCTTACGGCTCCGATCCCGCTCGACGGCCCGAACCGGTAGCTCTTTCTGAGTTGAACGATGGAATCCCTGATCCCCGGTTCCTCCTGCCCTTCTTTTTTGACAACAAGGGTCTCACCGGTTATTCTCTGGTAGGTATTCCGAAACTGCCGGGAAAATCCGTGTTCATTCCCCGTATCGCAGATATCCCCCAGAACGGCCCCGGCCTCAACCGAGGCCAATTGGTCCTTATCCCCCAGGAGGATCAGTCTGGAATCACGGGGAACGGCCCCGGACAATTTGGACAAAAGGGCAAGGTCCACCATGGAAGCTTCATCAATGACCACCACATCGACCGGAAGGGGATTTTTCGCGTCATAGCGAAAATAGGGAGAATCCGGAATCGCCTTCAGAAGCCGGTGAATGGTTGAAGCTTCCCCGGGAATGGCCGCCTTAATTTCTTCACTGCAATTTAAGCCCTCACGAGCCGTTCTGATGGCTTCCTGCATCCGGGCTGCCGCTTTCCCCGTAGGCGCGGCCAGGGCGATACGCAGGGGACGGCTTTTATTTAACTCCAAAAGAAGGGCCAGGATCTTGGCGATGGTAAAGGTCTTGCCTGTCCCGGGCCCCCCGGAGATGACACAGAATCTTTTTAAGGCGGCGGTAAAGGCGGCCACCTTCTGCCAGTCCGTTTCTCCGGAACCATTATGGGGGAAAAGCCGGGCCAGCCCGTCCGTAAGAAATTTATCATCCCCAGCCGGGTAATCGTTTTGGGTCCGTTCCTTTAGGCTGTCAATCAACCTCTTTTCATATTCCCAATACCGGTATAGATAGAGCCTGGTTCCCTCAAGGATCAGCGGTTTATAATCTCCCGGTTTCCCGACAGGATCTGCTTTTTCAAGACTGCCCATCCACTGATCGAGACTCGGGCAAATCGGGGAGTCAGGATCATCATCCAACAACCTCTTTCCGGCCATGACGGCAAGGTCGAAACAGACATGTCCTTCCCCCTGATAATGGCTGGCCAATGCCGCCGCCAGAAAAAGGTCCTCCGCCTCCTTGCCCGAAAGTCTGGTCATCAATCCGGCAAAATGGACATCCAGCGCTGTGAAAATATTTTTCCCCAGGAGGGATTTCAGAATCTCTGGCTTCATACCATCGGGTCTCGTATATTCTTCCTGGTTCTAATGGCCATGCAGGCTTATCAGATTTTTAGACAAGGCCTCAATCAGTTCCTCTTCGGGAAGATCTCGGTAAACTCCAAATTCTTTTCCTTTCTGGGGATCGACCCCCCGAAGGAAGATGTAAAAAATACCGCCAAAATGCTGCCGGTAATCATAGTTCGGTAATCGGGCCTTCAAATATTGATGCAAGGCCAATACATAAAGGTTGGATTGGAGGATATAAAAATTGTCCTCCATCTCCCCGGCCATCTTCTCCTGATTGTAGTCCTCCACCCGGGTTCCCAGGAAATTCGATTTCCAGTCCACGATGAAGAACCGCCCCTGGTATTGAAAAACCAGGTCGATAAACCCTTTCATGAATCCTCTGGCCGGGGAAAAATTGAGTTCTTCAAGGCGTCCCGAAAATCGGCTCCGAATCTCGGTTCCCCCATGATCGGCAAAAATCTTTTTAAGCTTTTTTGGCGTTACACCCTGCAACGGGAAATAAAATTCGAGCTCGCTCAGTCTCTCCTGGGTGCTGATTTGGGAAAGGGTGAGACTGTTTGAAGGAGAAGGAAGGGGTACCCTTAGAACCCTGGCGGCCATCTGGGACAGGGTCTTCTGCCACTCCCTTTCAAACCCGTATTCTCTCAATTTATCGTCAATGAGCTTTTTTTCGACCCCGGGGTCTTTTCCCCTGAAGTCCAGGTCTTCAAAAATCTCGTGCATAAGGCTTCCTGCCTTGGCTCCCCGGGGAAAGGCAAAAATGGACCAGGGCTCTTCTTCCAGTACCATCGGCAGGACCACCGGCTCTTCAGGAAGGATTATCCGGTCATGGTCCGGGAGGTCCGTGTCCGCCTGGGGAATAAGATCTTCGCCCTCTCGCCAGCCTGCTGTTAAGCTCGAAAAGCTGGCCACCTTCCAGTCACGGGGAATAGATCCGGAAAATACCCTGCCAGCCAGATCCCTGGTCGCCTTTTCGGTCGAGGGCACCTCCCTCCCTGGAGTCCCGGGCATATCCGCCGGCAAAATATTTCCCCCTGACCTTCCAGCCAGGCTCCTCAGTTCCTGTCGGATGACTTCATCCGTCATGGCCTTGAAGTGGTTCCCGGTTTCCTCAACGACATTTTTAATGTCTATTCCATCTCCGGGGGGGTGGAGGATATAGGCCAAAGAGGAGGTCTCCGCATCCCTGAATCGCCCCCAAAGGAGATAACAGCGGTGCTTGGCCCTGGTCAGCGATACATAGAGGAGGCGCATGTTTTCGGCCAACTCTTCCCTCTCGGCCGAGGGCCGGTTCGGACTTCTCTCGGGATCAAGAACCAGGTTGAGCCTCCAGTCATCGGCTTCATCATGAAAGGTAAAGACTTCACTCGGTTTGATCCTCGACTTGGCCCAGTTAAAGGGGCAGAAAACGATGGAATATTCCAACCCCTTGCTCTTGTGGATGGTCACAACCTTCACGGCGCTGGCATCGCTTTCCAGGCGAAGCTGGTGCTCTTCCAGACGAGGGGAGGCGGGATCGCGCTGGCGGGCAAGCCACTTCAGGAGGCCGACGATCCCTAATTTTTCTTCCATGGCCGTCTGGTGGAGAACTTCGGAAAGGTGGAGAACATTGGTAAGCCGCCTCTCCCCATTGGGCAGGGAAAGAAGACGGGATCTCACCGCCTCTCTCAGGAGGAAATACCGGAACATCCGGATAAAGCCCTGTTTTTCCCACAGCTCATAATATTCTCGAAAGCGGGAGAGCCACTCTTCCCACCCGGCTTCGTCGCGCTGGAGGGCCTCGATTTTCTCGCCGTCCATGCCCATCATATCCATAGCCAGCGCCGTCCTGACGGCCCTCTCCTGATTAGGGTTGGCCATCCCCTCCAGCACCCGGCTCATCTCCATGGCTTCATGGGTGTCAAAGAGGTTTCCCGTAGTGTAAAGCACGCTCGGTATCTTCAGCTCGGACAGGGCTTCCTGGATGGATTGGGCTTCCTTGTTGGTCCGCGTCAGGACCGCGATGTCGGCCTCGTGAAGGGGCCTGCTGCCAAAGAAGGCCTTCCCCTCCCTCCCCAGAAAAATAAGGCGGGATATTTCGTCGGCAACAGCATTGGGGATCAACTCATAGGCCACCCCCTTGTTGATGACCCTTTCCTTCCCCGCATTACTGGAATCGACAAACCAGAGGTGAAAAGGGGGCTCGGTCTTCCCGTTGATTTTCAGGGATTCATAGTCTTTATCTTCCTTGGGCACTGCCTTTTCAAAGGGAATATCGCGGTACAGAAAAGGATTCGTCCCGTTGGAAAAGATGGTGTTGACCGAGGTAATCAAGCCCGGCTCGGAACGCCAGTTTTTGGTGAGCGTATATTTGGAGTTCACGCGGCCGGCGGCCTTCATATAGGCAAAGAGGTCCGCTCCCCGGAAGCTGTAGATCGCCTGTTTGGGATCGCCGATCAAAAACAGGATGGCCCCGCCCTTCCCGAAAACATTCTGGAAGATAGCATATTGAACCGGGTCCGTATCCTGAAATTCATCGATCAGGGCGGCCTTATAGCGCCCACGGATGGCTTCGGAAAGTTCATCCCCCCCGGCCTTCTCCAAAGAATGGCGCAGCCGGCTCAAGAGGTCATCGAAAGACTGGATGTTCCGCCTTTGTTTTCGCTCGGGCATCTCCCTCTGGAGGGTTTTAAAAAGCTCTCCCTTGAGGGCCAGAAGCCTGCGGTCCATCTCTGCCTGCAGAAGGTCTGCTATTTTCCGGACCTCATCGCACAGGTTGAAAAATGGGTGCCTTGGGGTGCCCTTTCCCTTTCTCGTCTTTTTTTCCAGTGCCGCAGTGGTGAACTTTTCGAACTCTTTGGGCAGGGGGAAGGCAGGAACCGATCCGGTCAACCAGGCGTCCATCATTCCCATAGTTTCGGAAAGGTTCTTCCCGTAATCTGCGTACAAGGCCGGATCGCGCAGCTTCCCTTCCACCTCGGCCCGCACCCCGGGCCAGGACTTCTTTATCTTTTCAAAGACCCTGTGGAATGGTTCCACATCAAGGGTGCCCACTGACCCGGTTTCGGGGATGATTCTAAGATCAAGGGGAGAAGTCCCCTTCTTGAGGAGATCCAGGAAGTAGGCGGGCCAGAATTTCTGGCTCAAGGCATAACTGACAAATTCAACCGGGGCCTCGTAAAAATGCCGACGCCAGAAATCCTGGACGATCTCTTCCATGAGGCCGGTTTCCTGATCGGGCTCAAGTTCCGTATCAAAGAGAGACCCGCTTTCGAAGGCGCTCTCGTGAAGCGTCCGCTGACAGAAACCGTGAATAGTAAAAATGGAGGCCTGGTCAAAGTCGCGCAGTGCGTTGCGAAGGAGGCTGACGGCGTCCCCCTTATCCTTGGTCTGTTTAACCAGGCCCTTAAGGAACGAGTCCGGGCTGTCTCCGCGGGAATAGGTCTCCAGGGCTTCCCGGATCTTTCTGCGGACCCGGTCGCGCAACTCCTCGGTAGCGGCCACGGTGTAGGTCACAACCAGGATGTCGTTGACCGTCAGCCGTTTTTCCAAAAGCAGGCGCAGAAAAAGGCAGGTGATGGTATAGGTCTTGCCGGTCCCCGCGCTGGCCTCGATGAGATTTGTCCCTTCGAGGGGGCTTTTCAAGAGATCGAAGTCATGGAGTCTTTCTCCCCGGCTACCCATTCTTGATCTTCTCTTCGCAACTTATCAGGGGTTCAAATATTTTTGTTGACCATTCTTCGAATTCTTCATTCAGGGGATCCCCATGGTCGAAGCAGACCTGAAAGTAAGGGTCTTCCCCTTCCCCCGGGCCGAAATCATTTCCTTTCCATTTATTTCTGGCCGATTGCCGGGCCTGCTCTTTCCCTTTGGCCAGGCTCTCAACGAATTCCCAGGAGGACCGCGGGAAGAAAGGGATGGGTTTCATAAGCCCCTGCCAAAAGGCCTCCATAAGGTCTTGCAGCAGGGCTTCACTGTCTTTGATTGGCGGGTATTTACAGTCCAGGTCCTTGCAGGCCAGGATGCCGTTACAGGGGTAAGCCCGGCCTCCGATTTTGTTCAAGACGAGATGGTGGATCCAGATCCCCAGGCGGTCTTTCGGCTTCACCTGCGCGTAGCGGAAGTGGAGAAGTCCGCTGGCATAAATATTTTCAACCCGCCCTTTGATCCGGAATTCCCCAAGGCGCAAGTCCACTTCTAAGGGTTCGAGCATCTTCCCTTGCCTGTAGGCGGACAAGCGGCCGAGATAGGCATCTATGCCCTGGCAGGTTTCCCGGTAAAAACACTCCCCAGGCACACCATGGGGAAGCTGGCCGGTGGCCTTGACGGCCGGGAAGAGTGCCTCCAGGCCTTGTTTTTCGAAACCTTTCTCCACCAGCTCCTGTTCAAGCCAGTACTTTTCAAGACCTTTCACCTCAAAGGGTTCTGTTTCTTCGAAAAACGTTTCTTCTTCCTCCAGGACAATGCCCAGTCGTTGGGTGAGGAGGAACCTGGCCGGATTGGTGAAAAAACGACAGAGCTGGGAAATGTCAACGGTCTTCCATTCCTCCGAAGGCTCAGGAAGCCCATTAAGAATAAAAGGCCGTCTCTCTTTCAGCGGCACCAGGGCCTTCAGGGCGGCCTCCAAATTCTCCCGGGAGTAGCTGAACAGCCTCCCCTTTTTCCTGAAATACTCCGGGCTGAAGGCTTGCAGGTGATGCCTGATGACGATATGCTCCAAAATCTTTTTATCTCTGATTTTGAAACCTTCATCGATGGTGTCGAGAAGCTCGCTCACCAGGACGGAGGGAGGCCGGATGCTGTTGTCCTGGATGCTTTGTCCCACGTAACTGACATGCAGTTTTTCCCTGGCCGAGAGGATGGCTTCCAGAAAGAGGTATCGATCGTCAATACGCCGCGACCGGTCCCCCGGTTTCGGTTTTTTGGCCATGAGGTCAAAACCGAGAGACCTGGCCTGTCTTGGATAGGCATCATCGTTCATCCCCAGAAGGCAGATAACCCGAAAAGGGATGCTTCTCATGGGCAGCATGGCGCAGAAGGTGAGCCCCCCGGTCAGAAAACCATGTCCGAACCCTTCTTTCTCCAGGCAGTCCCCAAGATGGGATTTGATGACCCCCAGGGGCAATTTTTCGTCAAAGCCGGAAAGTTCCTGCTTTTTGCCAAGGTCGTGCAGAACCCGCCGGATGAAAAGGATGTCCCTTTCCGTATCCTCGTCGGCCAGAAAAAAATCGTCGAGCACCCTGGTCAGCAGATCCTCCCATTCCATCAGGGTCCTGGCCCCGTCGAGTTCGCCGGCCAAAGCGAAAAGGGATTCGGAAAAAGCAGCAAAATGACCCAGGACCTGGGCATCGCCTCCCTCGATCTTGTCGTAGGGAAGGACTCCCTTGAACATGTTTTCCCCCTGGACAGGCATGGCGTAGCCGAGAAGCATCCGTTCGAGTCCGGCCCGCCAGGTGTTTTCCCGGAATTCGGGCAGGCCCAGTTTTTTTCGGCCTTCCTCGTCGACGGCCCAGCGGATCCTGGTATCGCGAACCCAGCGATGTATGAGTCCCAGGTCCTCTTCTGAAAGGGAGAACCTCTTTTGCACACCCGGCGATTCCAGAACGGCCATCACCTTGGAAACCCCAAATCGGCTTTCATGGAAGTCCAAGAGAGAAAGAAAAATTTCAGCCAACTGGCTTTCCTGGCGAACCCCCCGGTCGGCGATGCTGAAAGGGATAAAGCGGGGATCATCAGCCGGGACCGAAAATACCGCCTGGATAAAGGGAGAGTAAGTGGCGATGTCCGGGGTCATGATGAGAATGTCTTTGGGAAGAAGCGTAGCGTCTGCTTCAAAAAGGGAAAGGAGGCGGTCTTGCAGGACCTCCACTTCTCTCATGGGGCTGTGGCAGGAATGGACCTGGATGGAATCGTCCCCTTCCATGAGGTCCTTTTTCCCATTTTCTTCCATACTCCGGTCACGAAGGTTGAGAATATCCCCCTGGATTATCGAGAGCAGGTTTTTTTCTTCCTGATCGGCAAAGAGGTCCTGTTGCATTGTTTCAAGGCTCGAAATCAACTCGAAGAAATCCCGGCCCAGCATGCCCATGGAGGCCAGAAGGGTGTTCCCCTTATCAAAATGAAGATCTTCCGGCCTGGCCCTTTTCCCCCGCGCCTTTTCCTGAACTTTCCTCGTCTCCCGCCGCGTCAGGAGGTCCCCCCAGTATTCCCGGCAGGGATTCATCAGGAAAAGATTGACCTCGATCCATTTCGAGACGGCGGCCAGAATTTCGAGATGAAAGGGAGGAAGGGCCGAGATGCCAAAAACCGAGATCCGTTCCGGAAGGGTTTTTAATTTTAATCCCGGCCTCCTGATTTCTTCGAGGAAAGCCGTCTTCAGGGCGGCCCAGTGTTTCTTTTCAATCCCCTTTCCGACCTCCCGCCAGAGGATGGCCTGCCAGTGGCTCTCTTCCCCTTTTTCCCAGCCAAGGACCATCTCCGGCCGAAACAAGAGATACTGATCAAAAAGATCGGCGACCCGCTGGGAGAGTTGGAAAAGTTTGAGGTCAGCCGCACCCTCCGAAAAGTAATGGCCCAGGCTTTCGAATCCTTTCTTTTTCAAATAAAGAGGCAGGGCCTTCATCACCTTCCAGGTCATGATCTCGGGGGCATAGGGAGAGATTTCTTCAAGGTCCGGGA
>CAVYLJ010000028.1:0-23316 GCA_963769305.1 uncultured delta proteobacterium
GGCTATGACCGGGTAGTGGATGATCTGACCAAGATGCCCGGGGCCAAATGGTTTGAAGGGGCGAAGCTTAATTTTGCCGAAAACCTGCTCCGCTTTCGGGATGACCGAACGGCCCTGATCTTTAAAGGCGAGACCAAAGAATCGAAAAAAATCACCTATGCCCAGTTGTACTCTACCGTGGCCGCCTTGGCCAAGTCCCTTAAAACCCTGGGGGTCAAATCCGGAGACCGGGTGGTGGGATTCATGCCCAACATGTCGGAAACCATCATGGCCATGCTGGCCGCCACTTCCCTGGGGGCGGTCTGGTCTTCCTGTTCGCCGGACTTCGGGATCAAGGGCGTCCTGGACCGTTTCGGCCAGATCGAGCCCAAGGTCCTCTTTACCGCCGACGGCTATTCCTATAACGGCAAAAGCTTTGATTCCCTCGGACGCATCGCCGACATCGTCAAGCAACTGCCGTCCATTCAACAGGTGGTGGTCGTCCCTTATACCCAGGAAAAACCGGACATCAGCCCCATCCCCAGGGCCGTCTATTTTCAGGACTTTTTGGCCCCCGAGTCCGACCTGACGATCGATTTTGTCCAGGTCCCGGCCGATCATCCCCTTTACATCATGTATTCCTCGGGCACCACCGGCCTGCCCAAATGCATGGTCCAGGGGGTGGCCGGTATCCTGGTCCACCACCTCAAAGAATTGATGCTCCATACCGATCTGAAACGGGAAGACACCATCTTTTATTTCACCACCTGCGGCTGGATGATGTGGAACTGGCTGACCAGTTCTCTGGCCTGCGGGGCCACCCTGGTCCTGTTCGACGGCTCTCCTTTTTATCCCGATCCCGGGGCCCTCTGGAAGCTGGCCCAGGATGAAAAGATCACCGTCTTCGGCACCAGCGCCCGTTATATCGCCTCCCTGGAAAAAGAGGGAATCCAACCGGGAAAAACCTTTGACCTGACTCCATTACGGGCCGTCCTGTCCACCGGTTCTCCTCTGGCTGTGGAGGGATTTCAAGTACATCTACCGGGAGGTAAAAAAAGATCTTCAACTATCCTCCATCGCCGGCGGCACCGACCTGAACGGCTGTTTTGCCCTGGGATGTCCTATCCTGCCGGTGTACGAAGGGGAACTCCAGTGCCGCGGCCTGGCCATGAAGGTGGCGGCCTTTAATGACTAGGGAGTGCCGGTGATCAACCAATTGGGGGAACTGGTCTGCACCCTCCCCTTCCCTTCCATGCCCCTTTATTTTTGGAACGACCCGGACAATGAAAAATATTTGAGCGCCTATTTCAAGACCTTTCCCGGGGTCTGGTGCCACGGCGATTTCATCGAAATCACCGAAAACGGCGGGGTGATCATTTGCGGCCGCTCCGATGCCACCCTCAACCCGGGCGGGGTGCGGATCGGTACGGCCGATATTTACCGCCAGGTGGAAACCCTGCCGGAGATCGCCGACAGCATCGTGGTCGGCCAGGATTGGGACAATGATGTGCGGATCATCCTCTTTGTCAAACTGGCCTCCGGCGTGGAGCTGAATGACGCCTTGGTGAATAAAATCAAAAAGACCATCCGGGACAACACCTCCCCCCGCCATGTGCCGGCCAGGATCATCCCGGTGACCGATATCCCCTATACCATCAACATGAAAAAGGTGGAGTTGGCGGTCCGGAACGTCATCCACGGCAAACCGGTTTTGAACAAGGATGCCCTGGCCAATCCCGAGGCCCTGGATCTGTACAAGGATCTGCCGGAGCTGCAAATAGTAAAAATTACGTTCGGAGTATTGAGCTTTCGGAATTCAGAAAACCTTTTTGACAGATTTACAGGATTACCTGGATCTTGTGCCTTTCCGAGAAAGGCACAAACCGAATCGTCCTGCGGACGGAAACCTTCGTTTCCGCTGGAAGCGGATCGAGGTTGCTCAGGGTCTTCCGGAGCCTGAGCAAAGTGCATGTAGATCCGGACAATCCTGTCATTCAATATTTCGTGATGAACGCTAACAGGCGTGACGAGGTTAACATAATGACGGCGATTTCATTCCTTCTCGGGAGACCTGCCTGTCCCTGATGGATCAGCATGGCATGCTCCCCCAGATCAAGGCCCACAGCCTTCAAGTGGCCCGGGTGGCCCTTTGTCTCGGACAAAACCTGATCCCTTCTCATCCTGATTTGGATTTGGCCTTGATCGAAGCCGGGGCCTTGCTCCATGATATCGCCAAGACCGAATGTCTTAAAACCAAAGGCAATCACATCCAGGTCGGGGAAGAATATGGTCCGGGCCATGGGCTATGACCGGGTGGCCCGCATCGTATCCCTCCATGTCCGTCTGGAAGATGAGTATTACCTTAATGGAAAGCTGGATGAGGCGGTCCTGGTGCATTATGCCGACAAACGGGTCCTCCATGATCAAGTGGTTGATTTGGAAGAACGGTTCGACTACCTGCTTCAGACCTATGGGCGTTCGGAGGATATCACCTCCCGCATCAAGGCCCTTTATCAGGAGACCTTGAAACTGGAAAAAAAGATTTTTCTCCACCTTCCTTTTTCTCCCCAGGCCCTCAAAGACCATCTTTCCTGAAAAGTCCGGGTGGGATGATCGAGATCAAGAAAAATATCTATTGGGTTCCCGGTAAGAATCAGTCCCGTTTTCCTTACTGCGCCGGCCTGTATCTCAAGGGAAAAGAACTTCGCTTGTTGATAGATGCCGGCATGGGTACAAACCAATATGGAACCCTGTTTGAAAGAGGGCGTGGATGTGGTGATTCTCAGCCATTGCCACATCGATCACCGTTTAACCCTGGCCCGATCTCCTCAAGTCCCTGTATGGTGCCATGAAACGGAAACCCCCTATTTAGAAAACCGGGAGCGTTTTCTAACCGGTATCGGACTTCTCCGCGGCGACCTAAGTTATGAGCAACTTTTTAAGGGGTATCAAATCCAGGAATTCACCATCCAGAGAAAACTCGTCGATGAAGAGCTGATCGACCTGGGGGGCTTGCCTTTCCGGGTCCTCCATACACCCGGGCACACTCCAGGACACCTGTCCTTTTATTTTCCGGAAGCGGAATTGATGTTCGCCTCCGATATCGCCTTAAATGCCTTTGGACCATTTTATGGCCACGATTTTTCCGACATCAACGATTTTATAGAGTCCATCCGAAAATTAAAGGCCATACCAGCCCAAATGGTTATCACCAGCCATGCCGGGCCTTTTCAAGACCGCTTGGCCGAGCGGTTTGCCGACTATGAAAAAATAATTTATCAACGAGACCGGATCTTGCTTGACCACCTGGATCAGCCCAGGCCCTTTTCCTTTTTTTTGGGGAAAAATCTCTTCTACTCCCGTTATCTCGAACCGACGCCGGTGACCCAGTGGTTTGAACAGTCCATCTGGAAAAACAACTGAATCGTCTTTTGGAAATAGGAAAGGTGGAAATAGAGGACGGTCTTTATCGCACTTGACCCGGGGGGTCTGGGAAAACAACTTTGGGAAGGGTGGTTGAATTAAGCAGCCTTCACCTCTACACGGTAGCCGAGTCTTGATAGGAAATCATAGCAATCTTCCCATGTCAAGCCAAAGGCTTTAACATCCGCAACACCCAAGCGGGCAATCACATCACGTAACACCGGTCCATCATTGGGATCAAGGGTTTCTTCGTTCATCACAGTTTCTGCCCAATCCACTAACTGAGTGAGTGTAATTCTATGGTTGAGATAAGCCACCAGTTGATCGCGTATGGTTTGACGATTAATCATGGTTCAGTCCCCTTTTGTTTTCTGGTGCCCTTTGTCCAATGGAAATTTCTATGGATTTTCAGCAGATAGCCCCCCTTTTTTTATGAATTATACACCTTCCAGAGAAAATTGTAAAATATTGCCTATTTACGCGCCCCGGTGGTCCTAATTTTTTGTATCCCTTCTTCATTTCAAAAAAAACTTTCCATAAATAAAATAGAGTGGTAAAAATTGATGGCCTACCCCACGATTTAATGGTCTTCTGAACCTGATCAGACACATCGTAGGTATTCAACCAAGTGTAATAAAAAAAGGAGATCGGATGTCCGAGAAAAAATATCCTCAAAAAATGGAAGATCTGTCCCAGGCCGAGTTGGTTACCTGGCTCATGGAAGGATTTCGCCGCACCCTGATCCATTACGGCTGCTGGTTTCGGGAGGTGGAATATCAGATCGGGGTCCAAAAGGCCACCGAGATCGAAGGAGAAGCCGGGGATGCGGCCTGGCAGATCATCCTCAAACGTCTGTCCGGTTTGTTCGGCTTTGAGATCGAAGACGGGGTACCCAGGGCCGTCAAGGACTTAAGCAAAGAAAAGCTGATCAAGGCCATCGATGCCGTGGCCGTCAACTGGCTGGCCGATGACGGCGTCTGGTTTCAGACCGTTGAAAAGCATTACGGCATGGACTACGCCAAGCGGTGCAATGACACCTGCTGGTCCCGCTTTTCCCCCTATGAGGCCTTGAGGATCAAAAAACTCCTGGGTCTTTCGGAATCCCCTGGACTGGAAGGACTCAAAACCGCCCTGGGCTTTCGAATGTATGCCCGCATCAACAAACAATCCATCGAGGAAATCGATGAGACGAGTTTTATCTTTCGCATGAACGATTGCCGAGTCCAATCGGCCCGTAAACGAAAGGGATTGCCCGACTACCCCTGCCGATCCGTAGGGATGGTGGAATATCCATTTTTTGCCTCCGCCGTCGATCGCCGGATCATAACCGAATGCCTCGGCTGCCCTCCCGACCATCACCCGGAGGAATGGTATTGTGCCTGGAAATTCACCTTGAAAGAATGAAACTCGACCACCACATCCTTCGTCCAAACTTTATGATGTCAGCCCTTCGTACAGGTCCCTGACCCATGACCGAATCCTTAAGTCGTGTCGCCCTCAGCCGTTGTCCTGATTATCAGTCAGGGACCCTTGCCCAGGGGATAGAAAAGATTTTATCCGCCTTGGAACCGCTGCCTCTTTCCGACGGCGCCCGGGTCCTGCTTAAACCCAACTGCCTCTCGGCCCATCACGGTCCGGACCGGCCGGTCAATACCCGGGCGGAGATCGTTGAGGCCGTGGGACAATATCTCCTCAATCATCATCAAGTGCGCCTGATTATCGCCGATTCCGGCGGGATGGGCTCTTACGGCAAGACCAAACGGGCCTATGCCCTTATGGGTCTGGACCGGGTCGCCCTCCGTCTGGGCGCCGAATTGGTCAACCTGGAGGAACTCGGTCTGATCGAACTCCAAAGCCCTGTCGGCAAGATATTACCCGCCTTCAAGGCCACGGCCCTGTTGGATCAAATTGACGCCTTGGTCAATCTGCCCAAGCTAAAGACGCACATCCTGACCGGCATCACCGGGGCGGTCAAGAATGTCCTGGGTTTATTGCCCGGGTCCCTTAAACGGGACATTCACGTAGCCGCACCCAGCGGCCCGGCCATGGCCCGGGCCTTAGTGGATATTCTGGCCGGGGTAAAGGAAAAAGTCCCCCTGACCTTGAATCTCATGGATGGCATCGTCGCCATGGAAGGGGCCGGGCCGACCCATGGCCGGGCCCGTCAAACCGGCTGGCTCCTGTCTTCAGTAGATCCGGTGGCCCTGGACGTCGTTGGGGCCGCCATCATGGGATTTGACCCGTCCGAAGTCATCACCATCGGCCAGGCCGCTGAGGCCGGATTGGGAGCAGCCGACCCTGCACGTATCGAACTCCTGGGCGCGGGCTGGATGGACCTGCCGGCCCCTGGTTTTAAGCATCCTTATACCAAAACGCGGGAATGGGTCGAGAGGATCATACCACCCTGGCTGATCGGCCGGGCTTTTGGTTGGCTGTATGAAGCCAAGCCCAGGATACGGAAAGCCCAGTGTCGGGAATGCGGCCTTTGCGTCCAGGCCTGCCCGGCCCGGGCCTTGGCACTGACCGAGGAGGGTTTACATTTCAACCAGAATCTTTGCATTGAATGTTACTGTTGTCTGGAACATTGTCCTCATGAAGGTCTGTGGGTCCCTCAAGGCTTCCTGGATAGGTTCCGCGGCTGAAGCGGATTTCTTTATCGACGGATTCCCGGGCTCGAATGAATGATATTTTTGTTGAAAATTATCCGGGTTCATGGTCATGGTATAGGAACAGGGCTCTATATAAAAAAATGTTTTAAGGAGATTTTGCCATGGCAACGGAGAATCGCACTTTAATGGCTCAGGCCAGGGAATCCCTGAAAGGCCATTGGGGAGTGGCCGTAGGGGGAAATGCGATCTATATGATCCTTATGATTTTGTTCCAAAGTATCCCCAGGGTAGGCTGGATCGGGGCCCTGATTATCGGCGGTCCGTACCTCCTTGGATATTCGATTTTTTTTCTGTCCCTCTCCCGAAAACAGAATCCTCGGCTTGCCCAACTCTTTGAAGGTTTCTACCACTTTGCCGATGCCCTGGTGGCCTATCTTTTGATGACCCTTTTTATTATCCTCTGGACCCTTTTGTTTATCATCCCGGGCGTCGTGGCTTCTCTCTCCTACTCCCAGACCTTTTTCATCCTGGCTGACAACCCGCAGCTTAAAGGATCGGAGGCCTTGCGAGAGAGCAGGGCCATGATGAAAGGGAACCGTTGGAAGTTGTTCTGCCTTTTCTGGAGATTTTTTGGATGGTTCCTGCTGGGAATCCTAAGTTTGGGGATCGGCTTTCTGTGGATCTTTCCCTATCTGGCCACCACCATGACCCATTTTTATAATGACCTTAAAGGGGAGACTGAGCCCTCGTTCGTGCCGGGTCCGATGCCCGAACTTATCCAGATTTAAACCGGAGAATGACATGAGAGAAATCGGGATCATCGGCGCCGGGACCATGGGTCACGGTATTGCCCAATGTTTTGCCGTCAAAGGCTGGCCGGTCCGGCTTTATGATGCCAAGCCGGAAATAAGGGATACGGCCCTTTCGCGCATCCGGGACAATCTGAGCGTTTTTCTTGAGGCCGGAATCATCGACGAAGACACGGCCGAATCCGCGCTTGCCCGGGTGTTCCTCTGCGATGCCTTAACCGTGGCTACTCAAGGCCCGGAACTGATTATCGAGACCATCAGCGAAGAACTGGATCTCAAACGCCGTCTCTTCGCCGAGTTGGAGGGCCTGGTCGGCCCGGAGACGATCCTTTGCACCAATACCTCGGCCATCAGCATCTCGGCCATCAGTCGGGGTCTCAAGCATCCGGAACGAGTCCTCGGGACCCATTTCTGGAACCCGCCCCATGTGTTACCTTGCGTTGAAGTCATAAAAAGCGCTTATACTTCCGAGGCCGTTTTTGAAGAGGTCGTGGCCGTCATCGCCGCCATAGGTAAAGAGCCGATCCGGGTGCTCAAAGATGTGCCTGGATTCGTAGGCAACCGGATGCAGCATGCCTTGCAGCGGGAGGCCATGAACCTCGTGGATCAGGGCATTGCCGCGCCTGAGGATGTGGACCGGGTGGTCAAATACGGCTTCGGCCTGCGCCTGGCCCTGATGGGACCGTTGGAGCGGGCCGATTTAGGAGGTCTGGACATTACCTACAGGGTCCAGAAATACCTTCTCCCCTACCTGTGCAATGAAACCCACCCTTCGCCGTTATTGGCCGAAAAAGTGGCCGCCGGCCTTTTAGGGGCCAAGTCCGGCCAAGGCTATTATCCCTGGCCGCCGGAAAAGACCGCCGACACCATCAAAAAAAGAGACCGCCTTCTTCTTGAACTCATCAAATTGATCTATGGACCTTAAGGGAAGGCCCGTCGTATGGCTGCCCCCATGGCCTGAATAACCTGTTCATCGATCTTCATTCCATCAAAATCATAGACCAGGAAATGGGCCTTTTTATCTAAGGCGGCCCTGGTCATTTGGGCGGCCCGGATGGGTCCTGGATTGATTACCGGGGTACAATCAGTATTGTTAATGACGTCGAAACCGGCCTCCGTCGTCTTAATGGTTGACTGATCAAAATCAGAACACCAGTGCCAGTCCAAATAATCCGCCCTCCCGGATATCATTGGTCGGCCCCGACCTCCTGGACCATTAAGGACCTTTTCTCCAGGCCATTCTTTCAAGGCTAATTCCTGCCACTCTCTGGATTTATTCGAGCGATCGGGTTCAGAAACGGGCAACAGTAATACCTGGTTTATCCCTATTTGGTCTCTGATTTCCCGCACCCGGTCCAGAAACCATTCGGTGGAGGCTTTTCGTGGCGCCTCAGTATTCCAATTCACCACGCTAATGAGGGTGGTGATATGATAGGCACGCATTGTTTTTACGAACCGTTTGGCGGCTTCTACATCCGTCCGGAGAGATAATCCTTTTCGTCCTTCCTCATCAAACCAGGGAACATATTCGATCCCGGTCAACGTCAGTCCATTCCGGGAAAGCAGTTCTCCCAATTCATTCGGATCAATCCGAAACCAATTATTCACCAAGCCGTATCCGATCAAGGCTGATGGACGATTAATACGGGATTCCCTCTCAGACCGGGCAGAGGGGCTTGACCCCGATTCCTGGGCCAAAAGGAGCATGGCCGGAAGGACCCATAGAAGAAAAGACCAAAAAAGAGCAATAAAGAATAGAGGCTTTTTGATCTGCTTCAACTTTTTGTTTTTATTCCCAAGGCCATCAGACCCCCGATGATAGAAACCCCGGCGGCCAGCAAAAAAGGGATGGAAAAGGTTTTGAAGGCATCGGAGAGATACCCCCCTACTCCCGGACCCAGGGCCTGGCCGATGCCGAAAAAGAGAGTGACAAAACCAAGACCGGCCGGGGCCAGTCTGGGGCCGACGATGTCGCCAGCCGTGGCGGCCATGATGGTCGGAATGCTCCAGGCACTGAGACCGAAAAAAAAGGCCGAAAAATAATAACCCGGGGGGGCTTTTATAAAGGCAAACAAAAGATAAGAGATCGTCAGACTCAAATAGGCCAAGGCCGCCCCCCTGGCCCGGCCAAGATAATCCGAGATGCCACCCCAGATTATCCCGCAAAAGATGCTCAAGCCCCCGACCATCGCCCACAAACCGCCGGCTTGTGCCGGGGTCATTCCCAATTCCTTGATCAGGTAGGCGGCGAAAAAGGTCATATAAATGATATAAGAAAACCCGTACATGAAATAGACCAGCCCTAAATACCAGACGGCCTTGACCTTATAGACCTCTTTCCATTTCAGGGCGGTGGAGCCGGAAGACGGTCCCTTGGGCAGGGATTGAGGGACCTCTTCCCCAACCTGGCAAAGCCCCATCTCTTCCGGCCGGCTGCGAAGGAACAGGGCCGCTACGACGGCAATGAGGATAACGGCCGCACCCAGGTAATACCAGGTATAACGCCAGCCTTCGATCCCGTGGGCCTTGAGGATCGGCGGGATAATCAGGCTGGCGATCATGGTCCCCAGGCCGATACCGGCCGAGACAATCCCGGTGGCAAACCCCCGCCGATGGCTGGCAAACCAGGCCGAACCCAGGGCCATGGCCGGGACATAAGCGGCCCCGTGGCCCAGTCCGGTCAACAGGCGCATGATGAAGGCCGTTTCAAAACTTTTGGCCAGACCGGTCAGGAGCATGGTGACCCCCATAAAGGCCAGGGCCAGGGTGATCATCAGCCTACAGCCGAAACGGGCAGCCAGGGCCCCGCCGATCAAGGCCATCAGCAGATAGCCCACAAAATTTCCCGTGCCGATCAGACCCAACTGGGTATAGGAAAAATGAAGTCCGTCTTTCATGGCCGGGAGGATCAGGGTATAGGACATGCGCCCGAACCCATGAGCCCCGATGGTCACCAACAAACCCACAAAGATCACGATCCAGCCGTAATGCAACTTGGATTTCTCCATACTTCTTCCTTTCAGTCCCAGAGTCATTTTTTCAAGGCCGCCTCAACCTCTTTTACCGGCAAAATCCGCGATAAATCAGAAGGGGTAATTTCCACCAAGAATCCACGTTTGCCGCCGTTGATGTACAACCGGTCCAGGGAGAGGATACTTTTTTCAGCATAGACCGGCAAGTTTTTTCTGGTGCCAAAAGGACTGATCCCCCCCACCTGATATCCGGTGTGCTTCCGCGCCGCCTCTTCGTCGCAGGAACTAACCCTTTTCATCTCCATTTGGCGGGCCAACTCTTTGGTGGAAACCTGACAGTCTCCATGCTGCAAAACCACGAAGGGCCGGCCCGATTCCGATTCCATGATAAGGGTTTTAATGACCTGGTGTTCTGGGACCTTAAGTTGTTCAGCCGCCCGGCCGGTTCCGCCATGCTCCTCATAGGAATAAAAATGAGGCACAAAGGCAATCCCTTTCTGACGCAGGATGCGAACAGCCGGAGTGACAGGGATCTCAGTTGTTTTCCATTCGGCGGATCTCTTTTACTCGGTCCCCTTTTTTTCGGCGGCGATCCGCAGGGCCTTCGCCTCTAATTGTTCGGTATATTTTTTCCAGGCCTGTCTCTCTTCATCGGTGGCCTTCCAAAGGGTAAAATGGCAGGTGGGGGCTCCAGTCGGTATGGTAGTGTCAACGCGCACCTGAAAACCCGGCGCCAGACCCGCCTCCTGAAAGGCATCCAGCATACCCTGGACCAGGTAGCGCTGGACCCGGCAATCAAAAGGCTGGTAACAATCCTGATGGGGACACCAGATGATGTCAAAACTGACCTGTTCCGGCCCGTCGATTTTGGGATCTTCCAGGGAGGCATAGGCAATACGGTTGATCACCGTAACGACAAAACTCAGGAATTCCGCTACGGTCATCGATTCCGGCCTTTGGAGGCCCTTGAGAATTTGCCGTCCCACATCCAGTCCGACTTTTTGCAAGGCCTGACAGACCACCTTCTGCCCTTCTGCCCCGAACCGTTTTTCACAGTCTTTGAGGATCTCGATAACGGCCATGGCCTGCATGGTCCCCCACTGCCAGAGGGTAGCCGGATCAAAATCAGTCTTTTCCAGGACCTCTTCCTTCAGCCTCTTTAAGCCTCTGGCATAAGGTTGGTTGATCCTAAAATCTTTCCAGGCCGCCTCCGGACGATGTTCCCAATGTTTCATAACGGTCCTTTCTTTTTCAAAACAACCGATTATTTAAAAGCTCATGTTGCGCAGGCTGATCAAAAACGTTCAGATGCAAGGCGCCCGAAGTCCTGAGGAGTGAGGCGTACTGGTTTGTACGTCGAAATGACGAAGGACGAGGGCAACGCCGCAGATGAGTGTTTTTCATCAGCCTGTCATCCTTCCCGAACAAAATGGGGCATATCCGCCGGAATGGTCAAAATTATTTCGACAAAACCGGCATACTTCCCATCCCGATGCCAGGGGGTTTGATAAATAAGACGACGGCTCCCTTTCTTTTCAATGGTGTAGACATTGGCTTCTTGCCTTTCCATCAGTCCTTTCAATTTTTCCCGGGCTGGCTCCGGATGACAATCCATCAGATTAGTGCCGATCAGTTTTTCCCCTCCCTGGTTTTGAAAGCTCTTGATGGCCCTTTCGTTCATTTCAAGGATGATCCCTTCCGGATCGCAAACCGTAATCGCCCCCGGAAATTCCTTTACCCAAGCGTGTTCCGTCATAATTTTTTCATAATCCTTTCTGGTTTAGAAAACCCTTCGCATAAAATATGAAAAAGGAGTCAAGGGGTTGAGGGGTCAAGAATTCCGCATTTTCTTATTAATGATTACGGCACCAGGGCCACAACCCTGGCCGGTCCGGCACTCCCTCCCTTGATCTTCAACGGAAAACAGGAAACCTTGAACCCATAGGCGGGAAGTCCGCCCAGGTTGACTAATCGTTCGATCTGGGCATAGGGTAAGTCAGCCTGATGGGCTGCCCAGAATATGCCCGGCTTTCTTTTATCCAGGGCTTCTTTGGCCTCCCGGTCCAGGGGCACATCCCAACCCCAGGCATCGATCCCCATAACCCGGACCCCTTGTTCATATAACCACCTGGTAGCTTCCGCCGTGACTCCGCAGCCTCGAAACATATAATCGGGTTGCCCGTAGAACACGTCCCGACCGGTGCGGATCAAGACGATGTCTAAGGGTTTCAATTGATATTCGACACGTTTGAGCTCCTGTTGCACATCCTCCGGATTCACCCCATCCCCGTCGGCCTTATGGGTCATATTCAATATCACACCGTCGCTGTAAAACCATTCCAACGGGAGTTCCTCGATGGTTACGGCCCGTTCCCCTTGTATGTGGCTGTTGTAATGCCAGGGGGCATCCACATGGGTGGTACTATGGGTGCTCATATTCATGATGGTTTCCGTGGCCCAGCCTTCCCCATTGCGAAGAAGAGAGGCCGGAACCTTGAGGATGGCCTCCACTCCGACCGCCCCTTCGGCATGGGAATGATAGACGATGTCGGTGCGCAAAAATTCCGGAACCCCTTCCGGACTGGGCTCAATCATGGCCGATAAATCGATCAATTTCATTTAACTCTCTCCTTTTCTCCATTAAAAAAATTTTTCTCGCCGTTCTCTTTGCCAGTTTTTCATCAATTCTTGCTGGTTCTAAAACGTCCATTCCAAAACCAGGGGAACGGCCCCATTTTATGTCGCTTAACTCGCCACAGCATACTCAACAGAACGTGGATTCTCTACTCTTTTCGAGGCATCCAATATCTCCATTCCTACGATATTGCCGTCCTTGTCATAATCTATAATTATGCCGGGCTTGTCTTCGTCACTTTCCTCGATAGATGCACTGCTAAAAAGGATACGCAAGACATCAACTTCCGGGTCATAGATTACTTTCATGTTACCCTCCAATACTTTAAAATCTTACTGGTTCGATAAACCGTGATAACCAAGGGCGGCTTAACTTGATCATCTATAATTGCCCTTAGCAAATATATCTTGCCCTTGCCAAAATCAAGTTGAGATTGGTAGGCCTTCTTTCCCTGATATTCGGGAATTATTTGCTGTGGATTTTCCAATACGGATTCCAGCATTCCTAAAGGAATTTCCCTTCGTTCCACTTCTTCCTTGGCATGTCGAGATAGCTTAAAAATCAAAACGCTTTTCCATATTTAAAATTTTGTGCCTTTCATCCTCTATTAACGGAAGTTGCTATTTCAGATCCCAGACCTCTGGTCATATTTCGTTCTTTTCAAGGAAACTGTAGTAAGCTGTTCGGTTGAAGATGATATGATCGAGGAGTTTGATGCCCAGGATCTCTCCTGCTGATTTGAGCTGCTTGGTGATTTCGATGTCTTCTTTGCCGGGTTCCACATTTCCCGACGGGTGGTTGTGGGCGACGATGACCGCACTGGCCCGGTCCGTTATGGCATCGGCAAAGACCTCGCGGGGGTGGACATGGGTCTTGTTGACCAGCCCCACTGAGATGACCCGCACCGCAATGACTTCATTGGAACCATTTAGGGAAACGCAGAGAAAATGTTCCTGTTTCCGGTCGGCATAATGCTGAATTAAAGGAAGTACATCGGCAGGAAAGTTTATTTTAAATCCTTCCGGTTTGATTCTTCTTCGGGCAAATTCCAGGGCGGCGGCAATCAGGGTTGCCTTGGCCGGTCCCATGCCGGCGATATTCTGCAGGGCCGTGCAATCGGGCGTTCCCCCATTGGAATCAATGGCGGTTAAGACCTGGTTGGCCACGGACATCACATCATGCCCTTCTATGCCCCGGCCAATGAGAATAGCGATCAGTTCCACATCGGACAACGCTTGCGGCCCTTTCTTGGCCAGCTTTTCCCGGGGCCTTTCATCCTGTGGAATGTCTTTGACCTTTTTCATTCTCCCCTCATTGGCGGACTATGGTTCATTAATATTCATTTTACCAATTTGTGTTTTCGCCCATTGCAATACCTTGTCGGCGAGGTGAATAGCCTCCTCTTTATCTATTTCGGTGATCGCCTCCCAATAACCTGGATACCGGGTTTCCACGGCATAAGGTGTCAGGGTATCTACTTCTTTCAAATCTTCCGGCAAGGCAATTCCCGCTTCTTCGCAAACTTCTATCAATTCCTGTATGTCATGGGTTAAGGGAAAATCTACTTTGGAGAAAAGAAGAACCGCCTTGAATGCCTTCTCCACCGCTTGCTGGGCATGAAAACAAATTTGTTCCGGCAGAATATCCGGGTCTTCCTTTCCCAGCTTGGCCAGTTTTAAATCACTTAAGGCATGATCCAGCCATTCCTCAGGAGAAACCATCAAGCGTTTTTTAGCTGCCGGATTCATAAACCACCTTCCCTTTGCTGATCGCTTCTTTATAAATCAAACCGGGTATGGCTATTAATTCTTCCAACTTATTTTCAGGAACGACCAGGATATCCATGGGCATGTTGATTCCTTTTAAGGCCCGCCGAATGCGGATTCCTTCCTTCCTGGGACTATCTATTTCATTTCCGGCTACCACCAATATGTCAAGGTCGCTATTGACATGCAGCTTTCCGCGAACATAGGACCCAAACAGGATCAGCTTCCGGGGATTGCTGATTTCAATAATTTTGTTGATAACTTTTTGAACTTTTTCCGAGTTAATTTCCCATTTCATTGCCATAGGACATCTCCAGTCGGGGTATTTCTCGTGATTAATTTGCTTTAATTATGTTTTCATGAACCGCTAAAGGGAATTATAACACATAGGAAAAACTATGCCTTTGTCTTTTTTCCTCTCTTGTTTCATTGGGATGCCCTTGTTCAACCTCTCGGGCTTTGATCCGGTTTAAAAGTTCAGATGCCGGTTCGTCGTTCGGGTCCTGGGGGACGAGTTCGCCGCGGAAGGCTTTGGCCAGAATGGATTGGGTATGCTTTTTCATAATAGCTAATTGTTCCTTGAAACGATCATTAAGAATCTTAATAAGGCCTCCGTCCGGACTATCAGTAGCTCCATCTGCTTCTCGGTAAAAGAAATATTTAATTCGTGGGTTCCTCTTTGAAATAATTCAATTAAAGATAAATGCGCTTCAACGTCGCTCTGGAGGAATGATATAAAAGGGCCATGATTTATCATGCGACAAAGGTAAAAAAGGCGGGCCTTGCGGGTGGGACGGCCATTATAAAGATGATTTGGGTCTGATATCCAATTAAGAACTTCTTTGTCAGGTGTGGTTATGTGGAGAACATGAGTTACAAGTTCACGGAGTGAGATTACAACATGCCGATATCGATCCGGGTTAGTCGATTTCAAAGCTTTTTTCGCCCCATGCCATATTTGTACAAGACCAGGATCCGCGTCACATAATAATTCCTCAAGGGTTCCATCGATGTCTTCCTTTCTGTTTCGATTTAACAAAAAGTCTTTTTCGAGCTCAATTTGTGTCGGTCTTGAAATAGAATAAATAAGATTGGCTTCTGCAAACAACTCCAACGGAGGCAACTCAATAACAAATCTCTCAAGAGAAGAAATTTTAAATTTTGAATTTTTTAAAGAATGATACAATTCGGAATATCTATCGGTAAGCCTCGCAAATGATGTCTCAACGGATTTTACGTCTTCAAAAGGGATGTTCTGCGAACTCCCCATATCCTTCCAGATTATTTCGGAGATAATTTTCTCCAGTTGCCGAGGAGATATCTCCGATAGAGGTATACTGAGATAAGAGAAAGAATTCGGAATTAAGTTGATCTTTAGAAATTTCTTCCATCTTAGCAATTTCTCGAACATTCCCAAGCGCAAGATTTTCGATTTCCTTTCTTTGTTGTCCAAGAATATCCGCTATTGCTATATTTGCCGAACTAATCGTACTAAGCGCTGGAAGTTGTGGTTGCATAGAAGCAAAGTCATAACTTGGCGACATCAAAACCCTTTTCCAACTCCTGTACTTTTGAGGACAAAGATTGAATACTATGCATAAAATTCTGCTCTTGATTTTTGAGCTCGATAGCAATTTTATCTGCCGCAAGGTATTGTTGCTCTTGATAGGTGTCAAAAAGGTTTTTCAAGTTATTGATGTCTCTAGAAATGAATAGGGTTTGAAGTGTCGAAAGGCTTCTTCTTTTATTTTAACTAATCCTCCTGATAGAAGATGTTCTTGATTGGCACGTGATCTCTTTTCTCCAGCAATAATTTTTTTGCAGGCATTCCTGAAGGAGAAAAAAAAGTTACTATCTGTCACCTCCGTTTCATCAAGCTTGTCAATAAGCTGGCTTTTCTCTAAAAGCTGCCGGGCAATAGATTCCAGTTCATTATCATTGATAGAACTAAAATCCTCAATAGATACATTGTCGTTAATAAGATATCCATGCAGAATCTCACGATCGCTGTTCTATCATCTTCTTTCCCCATAGCAAGTTTTTCACTTTTTTCTAATCTGTCATACGTTATTGTAGAAAATTTCAACTCACCTAATCTTCCAGTATCTACAATGAAATCAAAATAAATAATCACTATTAAACCCCTTCCCCTCCTTGCAGTGAGATTAATAACGATATCTCGTTTTGAGGTTTACGTTTTCCTTTAACATAAGAACCTTTTCGAAAGATGTTGAGCTTTCCAATACTACGAGGCCAATAGTTACTGATCCAATCGATAATTATTTGATTTTCAGTTTTTGCGTAGGGCATTGCCTTCATTAATCTCACATTTTAATTTTACATTTATTTACTACACAATAGTTGTGTTGCTGGCTCGTCGTTCGGGTCCTGGGGGACGAGTTCGCCGCGGAAGGCTTTGGCCAGGATGGATTGGGTGAGTTTGTCCACCTGGGCTTTCGCCTTCTGGTAACGGGCTTCGATCTGGTCGGCAAGGGCAAAGAGTTCTTCGACGCGGCGGACGATTTCGTGTTGTTCGGAAGGGGGGCAATTCAATTGGTGCTTTGCGTAATCCCATCCGCCCCGACATTGCCTTGATTAACGTTACCAGTTTCGCCTGTAAAGAAAGAAGCCCGAAACTCATCCGTTTGTAGCCAGAAGAGTAGAAACTTTGGTAGCACAGATTCATTGCAACGCAAGCGTGCGACCCGTTGGTTGAGGAAAAGGCTGCCATCAGAATCAGCTACCAAGGCTGCATATCCATAATCACGTTTGTATTTCGTACCGGTCATCGAAATGACAATGTCGTTAGGGAAAAGCTTGAATCGCTGTGTTTTTTATAGCAATGTCATCTGGTATAAATACGGGGGATGCTTCCAACTTTAGAGAGAGAGGGCCGACATTACCTATGCGAATTACCTGATGGTTACTGACGTCGAGGAATGTTGGGCTTTTATAGGCAAAACCACCAGTATAGTTCGCGATAGCTTCAACAGTGGTTCGGTCAAATATCTCTTTAATATTGTTCTGTTTCCGCCAATCGGCGGTGAGGCGGCCGGAGCAGGCGGCGGCGAGGACGGATTGGCGAAAGCGTTTGAGGAGGACGGGAATCTTTTCAAGCCGTGTCCGGCAGGCTTCGACTTTCTCCAGGAGCTTTTCCAGCTTTGCCACGATGCGGCGCTGCTCATCAAATGGAGGCAAGCGGAACTGTGTCTTGCGAATAAAGGAAACTGGGACATGTAAGTTGCCCAGCCGTTCCTGTAAAATTCTGTGCTGCATCAGTCGAAACGATTCCTGATGAAGGAAGAAATAAAGATATTTTGGATCAATACCTTCTTATTGGTCGAAGAACATGGTAGCATCACGGATTGTACCACAACCTAATGCTGTTCCGAAGGCCAATTGCGACAGCAGCTTTGCCATTCATCCATACAAGGTCGTTATGTTTGGCAAATAGAACATCCCCTTCGACGAAATGCAGTGTATCCTTTTCGCACTTTACCTAACAGTCTCTCTTCCTTGAATTTGAATCGATAACTCAACTTCACTCAAAGCGGGCATCGGCGCAAACGTAACGAGCAAGGAATCATCAAGATCCGTAGGATGGCGTGGGTTAATTTGAGTGATACTCTCCAGATTGGCGATTGTCCACCCAACTGGCAATTCCCCGCTCATTCCTCCACACCCTCTTCCTTCTCCAACAATTCCACAATATCCCTCAAACTATCCACCACCGCTTCCAGTTCCGTAATCGCCTCTGCCGCCAAATCCTGCGGCTCGGGCAGGTCATTGGCGTCTTCGAGGGATTCGTCTTTGAGCCAGGTTATGTCGAGCTTGTAGTCGCGGTCTTTGATGTCGTTGATAGGAAATCGTCTGAACCGGCCCTGTTCGCCGGTATCCTTTCTTTTGCTCTGCCCGTTGGGGTCTTTGCCGTAAGCGGCCTCGAATTCGGCAAAGTGTTCGGGCGTCAGGGGCCGATCCTTCTTGGTGATGCCCGGCACATTGGAGCGGGCATCGAATATCCAGACATGTTCCGTTTGTCATGCCTTTCTGAAAAAAGATGACATTGGCTTTTACGCCGGGGCTGTAGGGGGTGAAGGTCCCTCGCGGCAGGCGGAGGATCGTGTGGAGGTTGCAGTCCTGCATGAGGATTTCAAAGACCTCGCCTGCCTTGTCTTCAAAGAGGCAGTTGTCGGGCAGGACAATGGCCGCCCGGCCGCCTTCCTTGAGGATATTCATGACGTGCTGGACGAAGTTGAGCTGTTTGTTGCTGGTGGCAATGGTAAAGTCATCCCGCTCCGGGGCCTGATTGGCCCCCTTGGTGCCGAAGGGCGGATTGGTCAGGACGCAACTATGCAGTTTTCCCCGGTAGGGTTCATAGATGGCATCGCCAAGATAAATATGGGGTTCCAGACCGTGGAGAAAGAGATTCATCAGGGAAAGGCGTCTGGGACGGGGCACCAGTTCCTGTCCGTAATAGGTTTTGGTCTTTATCCGTTTGGCCTTATCCCGTTCGATGGCGCCGCCGGTGATCTCCATGAGCCATTCATAGGCGCACATGAGAAAGCCTCCGGTGCCGCAGGCCGGGTCGCAGATGGTGAATTCCGGGTTGGACCGGGGATCGGGCTTCATGACCCGGACAATGGACTTGATCAGGACCCGCGGGGTGAAGTACTGTCCCGCACCCTTCTTCCCTTCGCTGGCCGCCTTTTCCAGAAGACCTTCGAAGGCCGCCCCTTTGACATCGACATCCAGGGCCGACCACTCTTCTTCGTCGATCATGGTGATGAGACGCTTGAGATTTACGGGGTTATTAAAGCGGGGCACCGACTGGGTGAAGATGTCGCCGAGCAGACCCTTTTCATTACGCAATTTGCGAAGTATCTCCGAGTAGAGATCGATCAGGGCCGGGCCGGATTCTTTCTTCAAGGCCTCCCAGGTGCAGCCATTAGGGATGATGATCCCTTTTTCGTCGGCCATCTTGAGAAAAAGCAGATAGGTAAGCTGTTCGATGTAATCGCCGTAATCTACGCCGTCATGGCGCAGAGTGTGACAGAATCCCCAGAGTTTATTGACAATATCCGTCAAGACCATTCCTTTCTATGCGGCTACCGCATAGTTGATGTCGTTAATCCATTTCGCCAGATCGTTGTTGAAGACCTTGTTGGCCTTCGTCCGTCCGCCGTGCCGTTCAAAAACAGGAAGGGTGTCAAAATCGTCAAGATCGATGGTCAGGTTCTCAATGAGATGATTTCGTATGTATTCCAGCCAGTTCTGTTGTTCTTCGGTCAGGGAAAGCCCGGCCGTTACTTTGGCAACGGCCCGGTCAACCCGCTCCTGGGCCGAGGTAATCGGCTCCTCCTCTCTGGCGGCGTGTTTTACCATGGAGATGATGTCCGCCAGGGCCTTTTTATAGACCAGTTGGTGGGCCTTCTGCAATTCCTTCTCGGGAAATTTGTTGAGGTTCAGTTTTGCCCTCAGCTCCTTAAGCGCCCCGGCGTTCCACTGTTTCGGCCTTTCCGTGAGGATTTTAATGGCCTCGATCTGTTCCGGATTTTCTCTGACGAAACGGGCAAAGGCCTCCAGATAATCTTCCGGTTTCTGATAGTCGGGACCGAGGCGGATCATGACATCCGAGGATACGGTATCCTCTACCTCGTATCCCACGACAAAGGTCCGTTTGGCCCGCTCGTAATTGACCAGCAGATCCTGAAAGTCTTTCTGACGAAGAAGGGCCAGGGTATTGGTAAAATCGCTCTTGATCTTTTCCGGCAATTCTTTGGCAAATTTACCGAGGTCCCCATCAGGAATAAAAGCGCTGAACTGCTCCCGGGCCTTACCGCTCATGGTGCGGTCAATGCGGTGAAGGCGCTTGACCAGGACCTTGGTATAATAGTCCCGGTCGATGTTCTGATAGATGTTTTCAATGACCTGGGCAATGGGCACGGGCTCTTGGCTGGAGACCTGAACGTCAAAGTCGGTCGTGTTCTTGAAATATTCAATCAGGGTGCCGTCAAAACAATCGAAGATGACAAATTTTTCTTTATTGATGAGGTCGCATTTTCTCGTTCCCCGGCCGAGCATCTGCACCCAGAGGATCCTTGATTTGACGGGTCGCAAGAAAACAATGAACTCCAGAGCGGGAATATCGACACCGGTGGAGAGCATATCGACGGTCACCACGATTTTGGGATTCGGCCTGTTTCTGAACTCCCGAATCTTCTGAAGCGGTCGGTCCACCGTGGGGCTTCCGGTGATCTTCTGGACAAAATTGTCGCCCTGACCGAATTCTTCCCGGCAGATTCGAACGATCTGGTCGGCATGCGAGGTGTGGGGCAGGTCATTGGAGGCAAAGATGAGTGTTTTGGGGAAACGGCCGTATTCCTTTTCATGGGCATAGGCATATCGGGCAATTTCTTTGATGATCTTTCGGTTGCTGTCCGGGGAAGTAATCTTTACCTCGATCTCTTCCGTGCCAAACTGACGCTCATCCTCGAGATGGTCGAAGATTTCTTTTCCCGTATCCGTATCGATGAGGCCCACCCGCTCGCCCTCTTTGAGGAAGGCCCCTTGCATGCGCACGTCGGACCTGATCTTTACCGCCTCGTAGTCGACCAGCCAACCGTCAAGCACGGCCTCTTCCGTCGAGTAGCGGTAGATCACTTCATTGAAAAGAGACAGGGTATGGAGGGCCGGTGTTGCCGTGAGGCCGATCTTCACGGCGTCGAAATGGTTCATAACGCCGCGCCAGACGGCATCATCCCTGGCCGTGTATCCGCGGTGACATTCATCGGCGATAATCAGATCAAAGGCATGAATGGGAATGTCCAGCTTATCCGCCTCGTCTTCATAATCAGGATCGCTCCGGTTTTGCGAAAAGGCGGATTCAAATCCAAAGAGATTGATGGCCATCCGTTGGATGGTGGAGACATAGACAAAGGTATGGGAAGCCTGCGGAGCAGTCAGATAGGCATTGGGCAGGACCTTGGGATCGAAGGGCTTGTCTTCATCAAAATCTTCACGACGGAAGCGCTGGCTGTAGACCTCATATTCCTGATCGAACTTATGGCCTCCAGGGGTATTGAAGGAAGCGAACTCCCGAACCGCCTGCGCCGCCAGGGCCCGACGATCGACCAGAAAAAGAATCCGTCTGGCGCACTTGGCCTGGAGGAGACGATAGATTTGAGAGACGGTGAGAAAGGTCTTGCCGGTTCCCGTGGCCATGGCCACGAGCATGGCCCGCTTGCCTTGGCTGATGGCCGTTTCGATGGCCTCAATCGCCTTTTCCTGATATGGTCGTATCCCCTCGATATCGATGGGGGTATCTTTTAGATGAGCGTATCTATTGGTGCCGTCGTTCTCCAAGAATTCTTCGAGGGCCTCGGCGGTGTGAAAATGGAACAATTGGCGGGATAGGTTTTTCTCGTCTCTGACATCAATATGCCAGATCACTTCCCCGTTGGTGGCGTAAAGAAAGGGAACCCGATAACCATCCCAATTTCCAACACCCTGAAAGACCCCTCTGGCGTACCGCTTGGCCTGTTCGAGCACATTGTAAGGGCCGACGCCCACCTTTTTGGCCTCTATAATCCCAAGCAGCCTTCCCTTCACAAAAAGGGCATAATCGGCCGGGCCATTGGCGGTAGGGAACTCTTCGACAGCGCACCCGTGAAGGCCTTTCGTATCCAACCCATCGGAGTATTTGATAATCTTCCAGGGAGGATTCAGTGATTTAAGCTTTTTATCGATTCTTTCTTTTCTGGTTTGCCATTCATATTCAGTCATGAGAGACCCTTTATTTCTGCTAATGAGTGAAATGGTTATACCATAACGGCTTCTTAAAAGGTCAAAAGAAAAGCAAAGATCAGTTAAGACCCAAGTACTTCGCCTACAGCTTTATCCAGTCTCTTTAAAAAATCCTCTCCAAGCTGAAGAATCGGTCCTTTTACCAATCGTTTGTTATCAATGGCCCGGATCTGGTCGATCAACAAATCGGAATCTTTTTCGAGCAAGCCCTGGGCTGGTATTTTTAATCGCAATGGCTCGGCATTGGCTATGATATTGGTCGTTAAGGGGATGATTACGGTGGAAGGGTGAAGAACATCCAGCAAGGCTTGATCCTGGAAGATCAACACCGGTCTGATTTTTCCCGGCTCGGTTCCCCTGGCCGGATTAAGATCGGCCCACCAGACGGCCCCGCGTCTAAACGGCTGGGTCATGTTCTATGCGGCTGAATTCGGCATTTATTTTCATACTCTCTTCACGAACCCGAAGGCTGACTTCTTTTAATCGTTCCCGGCGATGTTGGGCGGCGACTTCTTCATTCATATGTTCCAAGGCTTGTCTGATATAAATAGACCTTGAAATTTTTAACTTCTTGGCCCGCTTATCAAGGGCCTGTAATAACTCATCGGGCAGCCGTACGGTTACGGTAGTCATGGGAATCCTCCGTGATTGTCTTGCATTTGGTAATGCTAAATCAAATACATCAATCTGTCAACAATGCTTTTGCCGTAAAAAAGAGAGAACGCCTTGACCTAAATTTCGAGCTGTGAGGGGGCCTCAAGAATAAAGAGTCGGCCGGAAACCATTGGAAGGGCTACTACTAAAGAAGTTGATCTAAGACCTCGGCCGCCTGGTCCTGCACTTCGCCGTCTTCGGCCAGGACTTTTAATGTGCGGAGTTTGCTTAAAAAGGCCTGCTGTTCCCGGAGGGACCGCCCCGGGTAAGCAGCCGCCATCTTTTTTAACAGTCCCACAATGACCTCGGGATCTTCATAATCCAAAAACAGAAACTGGGTCCCCCAATTGTTAGGGAGATCGTATTCATCGAGGTATTGTTTGGCCAGGGCCTGAAATTTGCGGGTACCGAACTGTTCATGCAGGGTACTGACCACATTTTCGTGGTCCGCCGTCCCTTGCTTGCCCTGGAAATGTTTATTCGCCTCTTTCAGGGCCATCTTCCGAAGCCACTCGTCCTTGGCCTTGCCTTTCTTGCCCTGGGCCGGCCGTGGGCCATCGGACACGTGCCTGCTTCGATCCTTGCGTTGATCGATCTCCCGCCAGGACGGTCGCTCCCGTTTTCGGTCTTCCTCATCTCGTTCGGACATAAAAAACCCCAAAACCA
>CAVYLJ010000029.1:0-52705 GCA_963769305.1 uncultured delta proteobacterium
CCGGTTTCCAGGTAGTTTTTGATGGCGGCTTTAAGCCCTTCCGGCGTCATCCCCTGGGAGGTTAAAATGCCCCGAATGGTGGCCACCATCATGGCCACATCGATCCCAAACGGACAATAAAGGGTACATCTGCGGCATAAGGTGCATTCCCCAAAGGCGGTATCGTATAACTCCTGCATGAACGCTTCGTCCACTTTCCCTTTCTTGTTGACCAATTTTTTTAATTTTTGGGCCTTGAAAGAAGGGACCATTCTGGGGTCTTTGTTCTTGGCTAGATAAAAGTGGCAGGTATCGGCACAAAGACCGCAGTGGGCACAGATCCGCATCCACATCTTCAGACGGGCATTCAAACGGGCATCCACCGCCTGGCGAATGGATTCCGGGTTGATCGTCATGGGTTGGGTTTGGACTTCAGCCATTGGTTATTCCCTCCTATTTATTTATGGTTAAACTGAATAGTCCCGTCGCCCGAATTCCATGCCGGTCACCGATCGAGAGACGAAGAACAAAACCCAATGAGAGAGTTTGGTAAAAGGAACCACGATCAACATCAAGGCCGCGCAGAGGATATGAATGGTGGTGCCGTATTGACCATAAAAAGGGAGTATCGAGGTGGCCCATTGGTAGGCAGTCCCATCCGGGTGGGTGTTAAGATATCCGGTCAGAAAAGGCAAGGAACAAATGATGATCAGCAGATAATCGGAAGGGGTGGTAATGATCCGGACACTGGGCAGGACGATCCGACGGATAATAAAGAAAATGGCGATGGCCAATAAAATCAAGGTCATCCAATCGGCCCAGGAATCGGGCATCGTCCACCAGCTCCATTTAAACCGGCTTTCCTGCCAGAGCGCCATATGGGCGCTGTAAAAAAGGGGAACGGCCAGGAGGCAAATGTGAAAAATGTGCCCAGGATGGTAAAGACAGGATTTTTTTTGAGATCCACATGGGCCGGAAAAAGCCAGCGGACTATGGAAAGAAGCATCCATTTTAAACTGAAAAAACGATAGATGGGTTTGTCCTTCTTGCTGCTGAGGATAAAGAAAAAGAGGAGGTGCAGGGCGCTTCCGATCAAAAAGACTAAAAAGGCGATCCACACCAGGGGTCCTTCGACAAAGCCGGTAAAAGTCATGATGACCTCCTAACTAAGTAATTTTCCAATGAACCCGAGAACTTTGTTTAAATACAAGTTCACTATCTTTACAAAATATCCAATATCCTGTCAATAAAAATGTCTGTGGGGTGGAATATATAGTTTAAGCCTTCGAAAATAGGAAATAAATTGGTTGTAGCCTTGTTTGTTTCATGCTGTTTCAGTCGATGGGAAAGATGTCTTCTTTCGACTACATCAGTCCTTCACGGAAATGAATAGGAGAACCATCCGGCAAAGGTCGAGGAAGCCCTTCTTTGCGGGATTTGAAAGCTCTTCATGGGCAGATTGTCAAAGTGAAGGCGGTTGGCAAAGTTTGCGCCGGAAATAATGGTTGACAACCGCTTGGTTTGGCAGTATTACATGGAAAAAGGTGAGCGGAGGAAATCGGGCCGGAAAATGATCATTTCCGCTTCTCTCCGTATCTTCGCCAAATAAAAATTTTGGAGGATCCTTCGATGCCCCATGTGATTGTCAAGCTCCTTCCGGGAAGAACGGAAGAACAAAAAAAGCGCCTGGCAGAAGCCATAACCAAGGATGTCATGACCATCGCCGATTGTGAAGAGAAGGTTGTTTCCGTGGCCTTTGAAGAGATTGAGCGGAGCGAGTGGGCGGAGAAGGTCTATAGGCCGGATATCCTGAATAACCAGGACAAGCTCTATAAAAAGCCGGGTTATAATCCTTTTCAGGAAGGATGATGGGCGGGACGGCTTAAGCCAGCCACCTTTTACGGCGTTTGTAATGCTTAACATCCCGGTAACTCTTTTTGCCCACCTCGGTCAGCCCCAGGTAGAATTCCTTGATGTCGGCGTTTTCCCGAAGTTTCTCCACGGTATCGTCCAGAACGATACGACCGTTTTCCATCACGTAGCCGTGATGGGCAATACTCAGGGCCAAACGGGCATTCTGCTCCACCAAAAGTATGGTTACCCCTCTTTCCCGGTTGATCCGTTTAATGATCTCGAAGATCTCGGTCACTAATAAGGGGGCCAGCCCCATGGAAGGCTCATCTAAGAGCATCAACTTGGGATGGGCCATGAGGCTTCGGCCGATGACCAGCATCTGCTGTTCCCCTCCGCTGATATACCCGGCCAGGACGGCCCGTCGTTGTTTCAGGCGGGGGAAATAGCCATAGACGATCTCCAGGTCTTCTTTCAGTCGGCGGGTATTTTTATTGGTATGGCCTCCGGCAATCAGGTTCTCTTCGACCGTCAGGTCCACAAAAACCCGCCGGCCCTCCATGACCTGGAAGATGCCCTTACGGACGATCTTTTCCGGGTACAGGCGGTCGATCCGCTGTCCCAAAAAGGTGATGGAGCCGTCGGTCACCTCTCCGTCTTCAGACTTAAGCAGTCCGGAAATGGCCTTTAAGGTGGTGGTCTTCCCGGCCCCGTTACTGCCCAGGACGGTAACAATCTGCCCTTCCTGGACCTGGAGGGAAAGCCCCTTCAGGACCAGGATGACGTTATGATAGATGACTTCGATGTTGTTGACGACTAATAAGGGTTCCATAAAAAATCGTTTGGGGCTTAAGGTTCAAGGTTCAAGGTGCAAGGACAGGGAAACATTATACGTCATAAGTCTTTGCCTTGAACCTTGAACCTTGAACCTTGAACCTTTCTTTATGCTCCCAACCGTCGAATAGGCCAAATCCTGTTCCCCCAGATAGGCCCTGATAACCTGTTCATTGTGCCGGATTTCTTCCGGCCGGCCCTCGGCAATTTTTTGGCCGAAATCCAGCACGCAGATCCGGTCACAAATATCCATGACCATACCCATGTCGTGTTCGATGAGGATAATGGTCACCCCCCATTCCTCATTGATGTCCAGGATAAAACGGGCCATGTCCTCGGTTTCTTCGAGGTTCATACCGGTGGCCGGTTCGTCGAGCAGGAGGAGTCTGGGCTTCATGGCCAAGGCCCGGGCCAATTCCACCCGCTTCTGCAGCCCGTAGGGCAGGGTATGGACGACCTGCTTGCGGATGGGCTCAATTTCCAGGAGGTCGATGATCGTCTCCTCGATTTCCTTCCGCAAGGCGAGTTCTTCCCGCCGCGTTTTTCCATAATAGATCCCGCCCGAGAGAAATCCCGATTTCAAATGAACATGGCGGCCTAATTTAATGTTATCCAGGACGGTCATGTGCCCGAAGAGTTCGACATTCTGAAAGGTCCGGGCAATCCCCAGTTCGGCGATCTTATGGGGCTTAACCTGGGTGATCTCTTTTCCTTCGAAGATAATCTTCCCTTTCTCCGGGTGATAAAAACGGTTGATGCAGTTCAGCAGACAGGTTTTCCCGGCCCCGTTGGGGCCGATAATGGCAAAGATCTCACCCTTCTTGACGCCGGTGGTCACCCCGGAAAGGGCGCTGATCCCTCCGAAGGTCAGGATAATATCCTCAACGATTAATTGATATTCATCTGGGCTGTAAGGGTTTTTCGACAGGCTCATCCCGCTTCCTCGACCTCTTTAATCCGCACCAGGGTCTTCATGCGAAAACCGGTCCCGTCCTGATAACGGATATCCGATTCTACCGTCAATTCTTCCTGGGCGCCGTAGAGGGCCTCGATCAGGTTGGCATAGCGTTCGGCCACAAAGCCCCGGCGTAATTTTCGGGTCCGGGTCATCTCGTCATCATCGGCATCCAGTTCCTTATACCATCATGACAAAGCGCTTGACCCGGGCGATCTTGGGCAGAGACCGGTTGATCCGCTGGATCTCCGAGGCGATCAGCTCATAGACTTCCGCTTTTTGGGAAAGATCGGTGAAGGTGGTAAAGGTCAATTTCCGGTTCTCCGCCCATTTGCCCATATTCCCCATATCCATGATGATCATGGCGGCTATATAAGGACGGTCCTTACCCACCACCATGGCTTCATTGATATAGGGGCTGAATTTCAATTTGTTTTCGATAAGCTGGGGAGAAAATTTGCTGCCGTCGGCCAGACGCATGACATCCTTTTGGCGGTCGATCATGATCAATTGGCCGTCCTCATCCAGAATCCCTTCATCGCCGGTATGGACCCAGCCCTCGGCGTCGATGGTCTTTAAGAGTGGCCTCTTTATTTTTATAATACCCTTTGAAGACCGTCGGTCCCTTGATCAGGATTTCCCCGGCATCGGAAATCTTTAATTCCACTTCCGGCATGGGATGGCCCACGGTATTGAGTTTAACGCTGTCATTGCGATGGCCCACGGCGATTCCCGTGACTTCGGTCTGGCCGTAGAGTTGTTTGATGTTGATGCCCAGGGCCATGAAAAAATTGAAGACCTCCGGCCCGATGGGGGCCCCGCCGGTATAGACATTTCTTAAGTTGGTCAATCCCAGATAGTTTTTAAGGGACCGGAAAAGGAAGAAATAACCGATCCGGTCCAGGATCAACCAATGAAGGCCCGGTTTTTTATTCTGCAATCTCAGTTCGGCCAGACGGTAGCCCAGGGGCATGAGACCATTTAAAAATCCTTCTTTTGATCCAGGCGGCATCCTGGATCTTGACCTGGATGTCGGAACACATCTTTTCCCAATAGCGGGGCGGGGCCAACAGCAAATGGGGCCCCACATCCCGGATGTCCTGGGGAACGGTCTCCACCTTTTCCGGAAAATTGATGGTTACCCCCTTATAGAGATTCCAGGCTACAGAAGTGGCCTGTTCCCCCACCCAGGGCAGGGGCAGGAAGGAGACATGATTGTCCGATGGGAAGGCCGGGTCCACCCGGTCGAAATTTTCGATCATCTTGATCATATTACGATGGGTGAGCATGACCCCTTTGGGCAGACCGGTCGTCCCCGAGGTATAAAGGATCATGGCCGTATCCTCTTCCTGGACCTGGTCGAGCCGGGAATCAAAGAGGCCTGGATCTTTTTGGTCCCTTTCCCGACCCATCTCCAATACCTTGCTGAAAGGGATCAGCTTCGGATGATCATAATTGCGCATCCCCTTCATGTCATCGACGATCACCTTTTTGACCCGGGGGATCCTGTCGATCATGTTGAGGATCTTATCGGTCTGTTCCTGGTCTTCCACCATGACGAAAACGGAATCGGAATGGTCGATGATATACTGGACCTGTTCCAGATGACTGTCCGGGAATATGCCCACCACGGCCCCGCCCAGGGCCTGAATGGCCAGTTCCGAATAAAGCCATTCCGGTCGGTTGTC
This sequence comes from uncultured delta proteobacterium, assembly GCA_963769305.1. GTDB lineage: Bacteria > Desulfobacterota > RBG-13-43-22 > RBG-13-43-22 > RBG-13-43-22 > RBG-13-43-22. The sequence continues at coordinate 5,308 of CAVYLJ010000029.1, forward strand.
GCCGATGACCGAAAGTTTATCCTCTTCTTCGTAGCCCAACTCCACCAGGCCCAGAGAGAGATATCTGACCTTATCGTAATAGGCCTGCCAGGAAACGGACTGCCAGATCCCGAACTCCTTTTCGCGCAAGGCCACCTTGGTGTCTCCGAAAAGGGAGGCATTGCGTTTCAACAGGGCCGGCAGGGTCTTTGGGGTTGATGGGGTCATTGGGTTTATCGAGTTTATTGAGTTATTGTAGTCGTGGCGCAAGGCCCAAGGCGCAGGGCGCAAGGATCACACTAAGACACACTCTTTCGTCCTCACGCCTCACGCCTTGTCCTCGCGCCTTACGCCTTGTTTTTATCAATCCAGCGTGATCCAGTCGGTGATCGGATCGAAGCGTCCGGTCTTGGAATTGCCTCGAACGATCCGCCCTACGGGGATGCTGTTATTTTTAATGGTCACCGGCGGCATCAACCCACCGACATCAAAATTTTTAATAGACTGCAGGGCCTTGACCAGGCTTTCCCCGGTCACCGGACCGGCCTTGTCGGCCCGTTTCAGGGCCTCGATCATCAGGGTGGTGCCCATGAAAACCTGCATGTAGGCCTGGGAACGGTAATCGGCTTCCTTGGGATTGTGCTTCTGGTTCCATTCCCGGATCTTTTTGATCATGGGATACTGATCCTGATAATAATAAGGAATAGGCCGTGACCCCGATGTATTCATCCGCCAGGGGACCCAACAGAGTCCAGCAGGTGCTTTTCTGTGGACCAGAAGGTGCCCATGAACTGACATTTGAGCCCGTAATCCTTGGACTGTTTCATGACCTTGTGGATGGGATCGGTCACATAGCCCTGGAAAGATGCAAAATTCCACATTTTTCTTTTTCATGTCCAGGATCTCGGTGGTCACATCCACACCGCCGACCTTGGTCACTTCCTCGGCCACCACCTTCAAACCCAATTTCTTGGCATATTCCCGGCCGAAGGGAATGGGTTCCCGGCCGAATTCGGTATCGCTGTAAAAGAAGGCAATGTTGGCCCCGGGTTTTTGTTTGGCAATGTATTTCAGCAGAACGGCAAACTGCTCGGCATAGGTTGGGCCGGGGATAAAGAGATAAGGGTTCTCTTTGGGGTTGGCGGCCATCATCGGCAAAGGTATAGGCCGAGTAAAGGACCTTGTAGCGGTCCTTGATTTCCGGCGCCAGGGCCTTGGTCATGCCGGTGCTCTGACCCCACATGAGCTGGGGTTTGTATTGGCTTTGAAGACTTTTAAAGGCGGCGATCCCCACGTCGTCCTTGTATTCTCCATCCTTCCAGTAATAGAGGAGTTTTTTCCCGTTGATCCCGCCGGCCTCGTTGGCCATATCCACGGCGTCCTTCATGGCATCCTGCCCGTGGATCCCGGCAAAGGCAAAACGACCGGTGAAAGGATGGACGGCACAGATGGTGTAGGTTTGTTGGCTCTGGGCCAGACAAAAAGAATAAAGACTCAAGCCCATGACGATGGTTATGGCAATCATTAATGCTTTTTTCATGCTGTTAGACCCTCCTTTTGATAGAAAATTTATGACGATTCTAAACCTCAAGATTTAGAAAAATCCCCCCTTTCTATATTTCGGATTCTAGATTTCGGAATACGGAATATTAAAGAAACCCATTTTCATCCCACAGGGCGTTCAAAAGAGGCCTGAGGGTTAAGGCCTTTCACTTGAATCCTGCCCCCTGAATCCTGGATCTTAATACGAAAACGGCCACAGTCGAAAAAAACTTTTGATGCGGTTCCAGATTTCCGCCAAACCACGGGATTCAAAAACCAGAAAGAGGATGATCAGACCGCCGAAGATCACCTCTTTCATGGGAATAAAGATTTCTTCATACCCCGGGGCCTGCATCTTGACCACCCCGGCAATATAATTTAAGAGTTCCGGGACAATGGTCATGAAGACGGCGCCGAAGATCGAGCCCAAGATACTGCCCAGCCCTCCGATAATAATCATGGCCAGAAACTGAATGCTCAGGATGAAGGGAAAGTGTTCCGGGGTGATGACTTTTAAAAAGCTCACCCATAGGGCCCCGGTAATCCCGGCCAAAAATGAACTGATGGCAAAAGCACTCAGTTTGTACTGCAGGAGATTGATCCCGATGATTTCAGCCGACAGGTCGCGGTCCCGGATGGCGACAAAGGCCCGTCCCATGCGGGACCGGACCAGGTTGCGGGCATAGCCCACGGACAGGATGACAAAAAAAAGGGTTATCCAATAAAAATCTTTTTCCGTCTCAAATTTAAAACTTCCGATCCGGGGCGGCGGGATATGGATCCCGGTAATCCCTTTGGTCATGGACTCCCAATGGACGAAAATAAACTCGAAGATGAACTGGGAGGCCAGGGTGGCGATGCACAGGTACAGCCCTTTGACCCGGAGAGAAGGCAGACCGATGATCAGGCCGGCCAAGGCCGAAACCAATCCGGCAAAGGGGAGAGAGAGCCCAAAAGGAGAAGCCGCAACGGGTGATCAGGATGGCCGAGGTATAGGCCCCCACCCCGATGAAAGCCGAATGTCCCAAAGAAATCTGCCCGGTAAATCCGGTCAACAGATTTAAGCCCACGGCCCCGATGACGGCGAAACCGATCATGTTGGCTATGTATAAAAAGTAGGCAGTTGGCCAGGAAGGGAAAGATCAGCAGAAACACAAAAAATAAGGCCAGACACAGCTTAACAAAAAGCGACTGGAAGATGGCTTCGTCTTGGAGGTAGGTTTCTTTAAAATCGCCGCAGCGCATGTTTAAGATCCTTGATGCTGGATGTTTGATACTGGATACTGTGATGCTGGATAGGGGTTGTTTATGGGATTTATCCAGTATCCAGCATCGGTCTTTTCTTTTATCCAGCATCTGTTTCTTAAACCCTCTCAATAAGCTTTTTCCCGAACAAGCCATAGGGCCTAAACATGAGGATCAAGACCAGAATAAAGAATGGGGCCACGCTTTTAATGCCGCCCCCGACCAGGGGGTCGATATAAAAACCGGCCAAATTTTCCAGCACCCCGATAATCAATCCCCCCAGGATGGCCCCTCCGATACTGTCCAGGCCTCCCAAGATAATAACGGCCAGGACCTTGAGCCCGATGTCCCCCATATAGACGCTGATCCCCGACAGGTTGCCGATGACGATCCCGCCGATGGCCGAGGCCATGGCCCCGAAGCTCCAGGCCAGGGCGAAGACCCAGCGGACGCTGATGCCCATGGATTGGGCGGCCTGCTGGTCGTTGGCCGTGGCCCTCATGGCCACGCCGGTCCGGGAGAATTTAAAAATGGCTAAGAAGATCAGGGTGCCGATGACGGCGAAGATAAACCCCCACAAAAGACCGGAGGGGACAACGGCAATCTTAAGGTTCAGAGGCTGGGGAGGGAAAATATCGGGAAAATTTCGGAAGACCGGGGTCCAGACCATATACATGATCCCCCGTAGAGCGACCCCCAAACCGATGGTGACCATGATGACCGAGATGATGGGTTCACCGATCAGGGGTCTTAGAATCACCCTTTCCACGATCACACCCAGGACAAAGGCGAAAAGGAGGGTAAAAAGGAAGGCCACATAAAAAGGGGCCTGAAATTTGGTCAGGATGGTCAGGCAGATAAAGGCCCCGATGGTCATGAATTCGCCCATGGCCAGGTTGAGGACACTGGTGGCCTTGTAGATCAGGACAAAGCCAAGGGCGATCAATCCATAGACACCGCCGGTAGCCAGTCCGCTGACCAGTATTTGGACTAAAATATCCAGATGGAGTTCCTTGATGGTTAATCGGGTGAACGGCAATTAACTGCTGGAAATCCTTAACCCATTGACAGTAGACCTATATCATACCTCAGCCGGCTTTGTAAATTTAAAATTACAGCCCCCCCTCTTTAAAACTTTAGACCTTACCAAGGTAGAGGCCCATAAAAAAAGGGGTGAATTTTCATCCACCCCCTTTATTTTTTTGGTGATTAACGAAAGGCTACAGGGCCTTTACGTTGACTGCGGCCGGGCCTTTTTGACCCTGCTCGATGTCAAAGCTTACCCGCTGGCCTTCTTGCAAGGTCCTGAAACCCTGCATACTGATGGCTGAATGATGGATAAAAACATCTTTATCCTGACCATCCACTTCAATAAAGCCAAAACCTTTGTTCTCGTTAAACCACTTTACGCGTCCTTCTGGCATAGTCCTATCCCTCCTCTTGAAGTATTTCTCAAGTTGGGATACGACGGGCCTAAAAAAAAGGCACCGAGGATAAATTCTTCGATGCCTGAGCTCGTTGAATTGGTCACCAACTTCGACCGTTATTCACACCGCACTGGGTCAATAACGGATTTATTCCTTAATTTTTTAATATCTTTATATAAGCAAGTCAAGCTTTATTAATAAACCTTAAAAAATACTTGACAGATAAATAATAATCAAATAGCTTGTTTTCCGACTGGAAACAATAAAATAGTTATAAAAACAATTAGTTAATATGACTACCCTATGATTATTTTAGCTAAAGATAGGTTCCTTTAAAAGTCGGTTAAGGAGCCTAAAATGCGTTTAGGCCCTTGCAAAGTGCGGGATGATAATTTAATTCCCAATAGGCAGGCCACGCCTGAATATGCCGACCTGTCTTGATTTCAACCTTTTGTCAGGCAAGATGCCTGACCTATTATTATCAGGGGAAGGAATAAAAAAATGGCACTGAAAACAGGGGATGAATACCTGGATTCGATTAAATCCCTTGGGCTGGAGGCCCATATATTGGGCCAAAAGACCGGAAACCTGCCTGAACACGGCCTGGTGGGACCTTCCAGGCGGGCGGTGGCTTTCACCTATGATTGCGCCCACGACCCGGAAACCCGGGAGTTGTTTTGTGTGGAGTCGCCCTTATGTCAGGATACGGTCAATCGGTTCACCCATCTCCACCAGAGCACGGAAGATCTGGTCAACAAGGTTAAAATGCAGCGCTACTGCGGCCTCCAAACCGGTTGTTGCTTTCAGCGCTGTGTCGGGCTGGATGCCGCCAACGCCATCTTCAGCACGACCTATGAATGCGACCGGAAGCATGGGACTTCTTATCATCAACGATTTAAGGACTATTGGAAATGGATTCAACAGCAGGACCTGCTGGTGGACGGGGCCATGACCGATCCCAAGGGGGACAGGGGAAAACGACCCAAGGATCAGAGGGATCCTGACCTTTATCTGCGGGTCAAAGAACGCACACTTGATGGCGTGGTCATCAACGGGGCCAAGCTGCATCAAACCGGCATGCTCAACTCCCATGAGATACTGGTTATGCCGACCATGACGCTCAGGGCCGGAGAGGAAGACTGGGCGATTTGCTGCGCCGTTCCGACCAATGCCAGGGGTATCCGTCACATCTATGGCCGCCAGGCCAGTGATACCCGGAAGCTGGAAAAATTTACTACCGACGTGGGCAATCCCGTCTTCGGCGGTCAGGAGGTGATGACCGTCTTTGAAGATGTGTTTGTGCCCCAGGAAAGAATATTCCTGAACCGGGAAGTGGATTTTTCCGGAATTCTGGTGGAACGCTTCGCCTCTTACCACCGGCAAAGCTACGGCGGCTGCAAGGTGGGGGTGGGCGACGTCCTCATCGGGGCCACGGCCCTGATCGCCCGCTTGAACGGGGTAGCCGAGGCCAGCCATATCAAAGATAAAATCGTGGAGATGATCCATCTCAACGAAACGATCTATTCCTGCGGTATTGCCTGTTCGGCTACCGGCACAAAGACGCCGGCCGGCAATTACCAGGTGAATTTACTCTTGGCCAACGTCTGCAAGCTCAATGTCACCCGTTTTCCTTATGAACTGGCCCGGCTGGCCACCGATATCGCCGGAGGGCTCCTGGGCACCATGCCTTCGGCCGATGATTTTGAAGACCCCATAACCGGTCCCTACATCAAGAAATATTTGGCCGCCTCTCCGGCGGGGCAGGTCATCGACCGAATGAAGGTCCTGCGCCTGATTGAAAACCTGGTGGCCGGTGCCGGCGCTGTGGGCTACCTCATCGAGTCCATGCACGGGGCGGGACCCCCAACCGCCCAAAGGATCATGATCGGCCGTCAGGCCGACCTGGAAGGCAAAATAGGCCGAGTTAAGAATTTGCTGGGATTAGGATGAAAGGAGTTTTTATGCCCGAAAAGATTTACCAACCCGGAGAAAATTATCAATATCCTTTGATTATCAAAAAATTACTCAATACCCCCTTGATCTATTCGCCGGATCGTGAAATCGTCTATGCCGACAAGAATCGCTATGATTATCGAACCTTAAATGAACGTATCCACCGTCTGGCCGGCGGGCTCGAACGTCTCGGCGTCAAGGCTGGAAATACGGTAGCGGTCTTTGATTATGACAGTTCCCGTTACCTGGAATGCTTCTTTGCCGTTCCCATGATGGGGGCCGTACTGCAAACCGTAAACTGGCGGTTGTCCATGGAGCAGATCGTCTATACCCTCAACCACGCCGAAGCCGACCTGATCATTACCAATGCCAGTTTTTTACCCATCCTGGAAAATGTCTGGACCGACCTGAAGACGGTGAAGGCGTTGGTGGTCATGGTGGAAGACGGTCAAAGACCGGATACCAAAATACCCATGGCCGCCGAATATGAGGAATTGCTCCGATCCGGGGCTTTCCCCTATCCTTTCCTCGACCTGGACGAAAACACCAAGGCCACTACTTTTTATACCACCGGGACGACCGGCAGTCCTAAAGGGGTTTATTTCACCCACCGTCAACTGGTGCTTCACACCCTTTCGGTTTCGGTGATGATCGGCAGTTTTCAGCCTGTCGGATGGTTCAGGTCCGATGACGTCTATATGCCCCTTACCCCCATGTTCCACGTCCATGCCTGGGGTTATCCCTATGTCTCGACCCTGCTGGGCGCCAAGCAGGTCTATCCCGGCCAATACGAACCGGAAAAAATCTTGCGGCTGATTGAAAAGGAAAAGGTCACCTTTTCCCACTGTGTCCCGACGATTTTGCAGATGCTCTTAAACTGTCCGGCCATCGACCGGGTGGATCTGTCCCACTGGAAAGTGGTTATCGGCGGCGCCCGGTTCCCCAAAGGATTGGCCAAGGCCGCCCAGGATCGCGGTATCGCGATTCAGGCCGGTTATGGGATGTCGGAAACCTGTCCGGTGATGACCGCGGCCATTCCCCAAAAAAGGATGCTCGATTGGCCGGAAGATCAATTACGGGATATCCTCATCAAGACCGGCAAACCCATTCCTTTGGCCGAAGTCGAAGTGGTGGATCCGGAGGACCGACTACTTCCCCACGACGGGGTTTCCAAGGGCGAAGTGGTCATGCGGTCCCCCTGGCTGACCCAGGGCTATTTTAAAGAGCCGGATAAAACCAAAGAACTATGGCGCAGCGGATGGCTCCACAGCGGCGATGTGGGTTATATCGATCTGGACGGTTATTTGCAGATTACCGACCGCATCAAGGACGTGATCAAAAGCGGCGGTGAATGGGTATCCTCCCTGGATTTGGAAAATGCCTTGAGCCAGCATCCGGCCGTGTTGGAGTCGGCCGCCATCGGCGTTCCGGATTCGAAGTGGGGTGAAAGGCCTTTGATGGTGGTAACCCTTAAACCGGAATACGCGGATAAAATCACCGAAGAGGAATTAAAACAATTTATGAAAAAATTTGCCGCCGAAGGTAAATTACCCAAATACGGGGTTCCGGATCGTTTTATCATGATCGAGGCGATTCCTAAAACCAGTGTGGGAAAATTAGACAAGAAAGTAATCCGGAAAAAATATAGCGAACCTCTGTAGTAAATCACCTTGAGGGCGGCCTCCGAAACCGCGCCCCTGAAAGAAGGGAATTCCATATGTCTGAGCGTGTCGTGGTTACCATCAAAAACGGTGTGGCCGATGTGCGTTTGAACCGTCCGGAAAAAATGAATGCCCTTGATCCGCCCATGTTCGAAGGAATAACGGCCATGGGGAAAAAACTGGCCGCCGATAAATCCCTTCGGGCGGTGGTGCTGTCGGGGGAAGGGAAGGCCTTCTGCGCTGGACTGGATTTTATGAGTTTTCAGGCTTTGGCCGAATCCGGCAAGGAAGTGGGCGGGGATATTTTCCGGACCGATCCGGACAGCCCGGCCAACTTTGCCCAGCAGCCGGCCTATGTCTGGCATTGGCTGCCGGTCCCGGTCATTGCCGCGGTGCACGGTGTGGCTTTCGGCGGCGGACTTCAGGTGGCCATGGGGGCCGATATCCGGATCGTCGCACCGGAGGCAAAGTTCTCGGTCATGGAAATCAAATGGGGATTGGTCCCGGATATGGGCGGCACGCAACTCCTGCGCCAACTGATCAGGCTGGATGTGTTCAAAGAACTGACTTATACCGGCCGGATCGTTTCAGGGACCGAGGCCGTGGCTATCGGTCTGGCCACCCGGGTCAGCGATACTCCCTATGAGGAGGCCATGAAGCTGGCCCAGGAAATCGCCTCCAAATCGCCGGACGCCATCCGGGCCGACAAGAAGCTATTGAATGCCTCCAGACTGATGAGCGTAGCCGAAGGCTTAAAGCTGGAGGCTGAGCTTCAAAAGTCCGTGATCGGCCAGACCCAACCAGGTTGAAGCCGTTATGTCCAACCTGGAAAAACGGGCCCCGAAATTTGTTGATTAAAGCAGCATGAGGGAAGAGTGGATAATCTTGGGATTTAACAGGACGCGGGAGACTCCTTTTCCCGCGACCGGTTAGGAAGCTCCATCGAACACCGGCAGGAAAGGATGACCGATGCCCTTACTTGAGTATGCATTGGAGGAACACATCGCTATTGTCACCATGAACAGCGGGGAAAACCGTCTTAATTTTCCATTTCTGAAGGCCTTTTTGGAAGTACTGGAGGAAATAGAGCAGAATACCAAGGCGAGTGTACTCGTTGTCCGATCGGCCCATGAAAAGATATGGTCCAACGGCATAGACCTGGACTGGCTTGTCCCGGCGGTTCAAAAGGAAGGACCGGAACTGGCCAAGAAATTTCAACATGAGATGTTCGTCCTCATGCGTCGGGTACTGACCTATCCCCTGATCACCATCGCCGCCATCACCGGCCATGCCTTTGCCGCCGGGGCCTTTCTTTCCTTCGCCCATGATTTCAGGTTTATGCGCTCGGACCGGGGATGGATCTGCCTCCCGGAGGTGGACCTCGGTATCCCCCTGGGGCCGGTTTTTACGGCCCTCTCCAAGCGGGCCCTCCCGATGTATAAATTTGAAGAGATGCTCTTCACCGGAAAAAGACTGACGGCCCAGGAATGCCTGGAGCACCATATCATCATGAAGGCCTATCCCCTGGAGGAACTGATGAAGGGAGTGCTGGCATTTGCCAGGTCCCTGAACAAGGACCGGGAGTTGATCCGGAAGATGAAGCAGGAGACCCACCGGGAGACCCTGGCCGTTATCAACGAGACCCTTTCAGCATTGTCCGGGTAGCTATTGGACGGAAGGAGGAGTTTATGAGTCAAGGAACGGCGGAGAAGAAGAAGGTCCTGGTCAATCCTCCGGGCACGGAGCAAATTTATAAACGAATGCAGTTTTCCCAGGCCGTACGGGTGGGGGACGCCGTCTGGGTGTCCGGTCAGGTGGGACTTGAACCCCAGGGAACGATCGCCGAAGGTATCGATGCCCAGGCGCGACGGGCCTTCAAAAACCTGGAACAGGTCCTGGCCGAGGCCGGGGCTTGTCTGGCCGACGTGGTGGAACTGGTAACCTTCCACACCTCCATGAGCGACATCCGGGGGTTTGCCAAGGTCAAGGCCGAGTTCATTTCGGAGAACTTTCCGGCCTGGACCGCCGTGGGGGTCAAGGAACTGGTCATGCCCCAGCTTCTGGTGGAGATCAGGGCCACGGCGGTCATCGGCAGCGGCAGGTCTGGTTAACCCGAAAGAGGGATTACCCGTTTTCTTATGCATCATTTGATTGAAATTCTGATCCGCCATGGATATTTGGTGCTCTTCATCGGGGTCTCAGGTGAGCAACTCGGATTACCCCTGCCGGCGGGAATTTTATTATTAGGGGCAGGGGCGGTCGCCGGCGGCGGGCAATTAAATTTTACTATCGCCTTCCTTATGGCGGTCATCGGCTGTTTGTTGGGCGATGGTTTCTGGTATACGATAGGGCGTTACCGGGGAAGGTCTCTATTGTCATCTCTCTGCCGGATCACGCTCAATCCGGACTCTTGTGTTCGCCGCACACAAAATCTCTTTTCCCGATACGGGGCCAAGTCCCTTCTGGTCGTCAAATTCTTCCCCGGGATAAACCCGATTGCGGCCCCATTATCGGGAATCCTGCAAATGCAATCACTACGATTTATCCTCTTCGACTGCCTGGGGGCCTTTATCTGGGTGGGCCTGTTCATGGGGATTGGCTTTTTGCTCAGCAGTCAAATTGAAGATGCGGCGACTTATGTCTCCCGGATAGGGGTATTTTTGTGGGTGGTTATCATCGGCAGCCTGATCCTGTATGTCCTCTGGAAATATGCCAAGCGCCGACATCTTATCCGCAGGCTCCGCATGGCCCGTATTACACCCGAAGAATTGAAACAAAAGATCGATGCCGCCGAAGACCTGTTGATCCTCGACGTGCGGCCTCTTCTTGAATTTGAGGCTGAACCGCAAAAAATACCCGGTGCTTTATACCTGCCTTTAGAAAGGTTGTTGAAAGATCCCCCTGATTTTTCCCCTGTACGGGAAGTTATTCTCTACTGCGATTGTCCAAATGAAATATCCAGCGCCCAGGCCGCGGCAGCGCTGAAAAAAAAGGGGATGAAGGCCGTCCGGCCTCTGGCCGGCGGCTTCCAAGCCTGGCGGGACCGGAATTATCCTCTGGAATCGGGATCACATTCAAAGGATTCCCAACCCGAATAAATATCTTCACCAGGAACATGGCCGTTATGTCGAGCTGGTTGACGAGGATGAAGAGCGGGTTAAAATGGTTGAAATCGACTGGTATCGGGAGATCAATTCGCAACAACTTCAGCCGATACCATTAAAATTTTTCGAAGGGACCCGGGCCTGACCTTCGAAGAGTCAGGTAGGAAGCTTCTGCTTTTTGGGCGACTGACAAAAAAGTCGGGTTTATTCTTCTTGGCTTTCCGTTCCCCCCTCTGAGGCCGGTGCTTCCGAGACGGCGTCTGAAACGCCCTGTCCATGTTCCCCCATCGGAGGCCGGTGCTTCCGAGACGGCGTCTGAAACGTCCTGTCCGCTGGACTGCGTCTTGTGCAAGCGGCGCTGCTTTTTCTCTTCCTGTTTCTTCTGGCGGGCCAGTTCTTTATTCCGTTTACCGCTTTTATAAAAATCGGGACGACTTCCCATAGGGCCTCCTTAAATGTCCCCCACCCCCCGCCACCAATTTTGCTGTAGAGGGCGGAGGGGTGGGAATTCTTATCTCGATCGGGTCTGTGCAGAAGACCGTCGACCGACCGTTCCTCTTCCATGCGAAAGACCGAAGACGGTGCTGCTTCGACGGCCCCCGGGGGCAAACTCGGCTGGGGGACCGTCTTGGGAAGCCGACCTACCCGACCCGGTTGGCCTATGGCCCCTCGATTCGGCCTTTTCATTATGGCGGGCCCGCTCTCCGGCCCTTCGGCTGCGAATAGCGGCAATCCGCTCGTTAAGGGGGATTTCAAAACGCTCCGACGGTCTCTTCTCATAGTCAAACCCGGGCACCTTCTCCCTGGGCATCCGCCGGCCAAGGCTCTGTTCGATGGACCGGAAGGTTCTCTCTTCATCGGGAGAGATCAAGGTGCAGGCATCGCCCGCGGCGCTGGCCCGGCCGGTCCGACCGACCCGGTGCACATAATCTTCGGCCATATGGGGCACATCAAAGTTGCAGACCAGTCCAAGATCCTCCACATCGATCCCCCGGGCGGCGATATCCGTGGCCACCAGGACGCGAAACCGGCCCTTCTTAAAACCGGCCAGGGCCTCGGTCCTTTGCCCCTGGCTGCGATTGCCGTGGATCCGGGCGCAGGACACCCCGTGTTTTTCGAGAAAGTCGGCCAGCCGGTTAGCCCGGTGCTTGGTCCGGGTGAAGGCCAGTACGCTTTTGGTTGCGCTCTGTTTAAGCAGCGCCAGAAAGAGGGTTGATTTCAGCTCGTGGGCCACGGGATAGGCCACATGGGTTATTTGTGCCGCCGCCATCGGCTTGGGCGTGATATTGAGGGAAACCGGATTGTCGAGCATCTCCCCGGCCAGGGCCACGATGGGCGGTGGAAGGGTGGCCGAGAAGAAAAGGGTCTGCCGTTTGTCCGGAAGTTGTCCCAGGATGCGGCGAATATCGGGCAGAAAACCCATGTCGAGCATGCGGTCCGCTTCGTCAAGAATGAGATATTCGATTCCGTTAAGGCGGGCGTAATCGTTGCGCATATGGTCCAGGAGCCGGCCGGGCGTGGCCACCAGGACGTCCACTCCCTTTCGGAAGGCCTGTACCTGAGGAACCGGAGAGACGCCTCCGTAAACGGCCGCGCCCTTCAGCGGGGTGTGCCGGGCCAGGTCATGAAAGTGTTCGGTAATCTGTACGGCCAGCTCCCGGGTGGGAACCAGAACGAGAACCCTGGTTTTTCCCCGGGGCTGCCCGATCAGCCGGTTGAGAATAGGTAAAAGGAAGGCGGCGGTTTTGCCGCTTCCGGTCACGGCCGTGGCCATGACATCCCGGCCTTGAAGCAGGGGCGGAATGGCCAGCTTCTGAATCGGCGTGGGCCGATCAAAACCCTTTTCCTCAAGGGCTTTTAATAGTTGGGGGTGAAGTGCAAAAGATGAAAATGACATAGATCTCCTTTTTCCTTGAGCGGGCTTTCCTCGAAAGGCAAAGGGGCGCCCAATGGATTGATCCGGCTGGTTTATGGTAAATTCGGAGGACGCTTAGGATGAATAGGTCGGGATTGCCGGTGAAGCCGCCGTTCAGGCTATGAAACTGTCCACAGGTACTTGGGTATTATGCCCCAGGCAGGGCCTGATGGTTTCGGCTTCCGGAGCTTTTGACAAGAACTTCTGACTTAAATTTAAATAATAATTATATTCCAGTCAGGAGATGATGTCAAGCATATTCTTAATTACCAAGTTTAGACTTACCTCAATGGGAGTTGTTAATGCTTGACATACCAAAACAACCAGTCTATTTTCTTGGCATTAGAATAGGTCTAACTTATCGAATCAAGACCTGAAACAAAAGGACAGGGCTAAAGGGAAAAATTCATGGAGGATGAGAAATTCAATCAGGAGGATCTCCAGGTGATGTCCGGCCTGGGACTTTCCGAAAGCCAGGTGCGGGGTCAGATTGAGATGCTCCAAAAGTTCCTCCGGCTATCTTCGCCTTCATCGGCCCTGTACCCTGGGTGACGGGATTCAAAAGATCCCTGAAACGGAGATAGAGCCCCTGATTCAAAGGCAGAAAGAAGCGGCCCTGGAGGGCCGATTTATCAAATTCATTCCGGCTTCCGGCGCGGCCACCCGGATGTTTCAATCTCTGATCCCCTTTTACCTCAACCCATGTTCCATGGACCCGGATCAATTTCAAAAAAATTTGGAAAAGGGCGATCAAACGGCCAGGGAATGGGTTCGGTTTATGACCGGGATCAACCGGTTTGCATTTTTTGAGGATCTAAAAAAGTCCATGGCCAGAGAGGGGTTGGATATCACTACGGTGATCCAGCAAAGACAATGGCCGAAAATTTTAGAATATCTCCTGACCGAGCGGGGATTGAACTACCTGACCTTACCCAAGGGCCTGCATAAATTTCATGCCTATCCGGGCCAAAACCGCACCGCCTTTGAGGAACATCTGATTGAGGCCATTCATACCCTCTGCGATGGTGACGGGCAATGCCGCCTTCATGTAACGGTCGCACCGGAGCATGAAATGGCGGTCAGATCTTTCTTTGAATTGATACGACCCGGCTATGAACATCAGCACCAATGCCGTTTAGATCTTTCCTTCTCGGTACAAGACCATTCCACGGATACACTGGCCCTTGATTTTGAAAATAGACCTTTTCGCACGGATTCCGGGGTCCTTTTTTTTCGACCCGGCGGTCACGGGGCACTCCTCAAAAACTTAAACGACCTTCAGGGTGACCTGATCTATATCAAGAATATCGATAACGTCTTACCCGACCGGCTTAAAGAGCCGACGATTCTTTGGAAAAAGGTCCTGGGGGGATATCTGGTTAAGATCCAGGAAATCATCCATGGCCTGATCACGAAGATGAAAAAAGAAGAAAATACCCCGGCCCAGTTAAGGGAGATAATGGCTTTTTGCCGGGACTGGATTCTGTTTTCTCCCCCCCGGGTTTTTAAAGAGTGGTCCCTTAGGGAACAAAGGAATTTCCTGTTCGGGATTTTGAACAGACCGATTCGCGTCTGCGGCATGGTCAGGAATGAAGGTGAACCCGGCGGGGGGCCTTTCTGGGTGAAAGATAAAGAGGAGACCCTTTCCCTGCAGATTGTGGAAAGGGCCCAAATCGATACCGGATCGACCGAACAAATCTCCCTTTGGGCCTCTTCCACCCATTTCAACCCGGTGGATTTGGTTTGTGCCGTCCGCGATTATGAAGGAAGGCCGTTTGATTTAAATCGGTATCAAGATCCGGAAGCGGTTTTTATCTGCCGGAAATCCCAAAACGGACGGGAATTCAAGGCACTGGAATTGCCCGGGCTGTGGAATGGCGGTATGGCCAAATGGATCACCCTCTTTGTAGAGGTGCCCAACCAGACCTTTAGTCCGGTAAAGACCATCAACGACTTACTCAGGCCGGAACATCAGCCGGCTAAGCCGATTTCCTCGTCCGTTAAATAACAGGCCGGGTCCGGGGACCAAAGGTCACCGCTGGCCGCTTCGGCCCTGACTCGAAAATTTCCTCCGCAAATATCCAGCCAGCGGCAACCGGCACACCGTCCGGTGACATGTCTTTTTTTGTCTTTAAGCTTGCCCATCAAGGGCTCGGTCGTATCCTGCCAGATTTCGCTGAAGGGCCGCCTTAGCACATTGCCAAAGGAATAATGGCGCCAGAATTGATCGGCATAAACCTCTCCGTCCCAGCTGATACAGCCGATTCCCCGGCCGGAATTGTTGCCTTCGTTCATTTTTAAAAGTTCCAGGACCTCGGGAGCCCTGGATGAGCCTTCTTTCAAAAGACGCATATAGAGATAAGGCCCATCGGCATGGTTGTCCACGGTCAGGACTTCTTTTTCATGTCCGGCCTCGAATAATTCTTTGGTGCGGTCTATGATCAGGTCGACCACCTGCCGGGTTTGACGATGATCCAAATCTTCATGGATCAACTGGGATCCCCGGCCGGCATAAACCAGATGATAGAAACAGACCCTGGGAATGCCCTCATCTTTCAGTAGATCAAAAATGGGTGAGACCTGATCCTGGTTTATCCGGTTGATGGTAAAACGCAAGCCTACCTTGATCCCGGCTTCCTGGCAGTTCCGGATACCGGTCAAGGCCTGGTTAAAGGCCCCGGAAACGCCTCGGAAACGATCATTGACTGCTTCCATCCCGTCCAGACTGATGCCGACATAAGACAGACCGATATCTTTTAGGATTTTGGCCAATTCCCGGGTGATTAAAGTCCCGTTGGTCGAGATGACCGCCCGCATGCCTTTGGCCACCGCATATTCGGCCAGTTCCGGCAGGTCGGGACGCATGATGGGCTCCCCTCCGGAAAATAAAATTACCGGTGCCCCGTAGGAACTGAGATCATCCAACAAGGCCTTTCCTTCTTCGGTGGTCAGTTCATCGGTCGTTTTTTGGCTTAAGGCCTGGGCATAACAATGCCGGCACTTCAGGTTGCACTGCCGGGTCATGTTCCAGACGACCACCGGTTTTTTATCTTGGGAAAACTGAAGGAGATGGGAAGGTAATCGGTCGGAACGCCGACCGTATCTCAGGGCATCGGAAGGTTCGATGGTGCCACAATAGAGTTTGGATATGCCAATCATTTTTTAATTTCGTTCCTTTAGGATTGTTCTTTCCGGACACAGGATCGGAGGTCAGGACTTGAAGGATAGAAAAGCGTTTTTTCCTATCCTTCATCCTCAATCCGGTGTCAACGACTATAATCAGTTAGGTGTTGACGATCGACTCCCCGCCACGGTAATAGGTGCGGATCAATTTTTGGATATAACCTTCGGGGTTGGAAATGGCCTCCGAGGTAATGACGAATCGGTTCAGGCCGGTTTTTTCCTGAACCAGTTTAAAGCCGTATTCAAAATCTTTGGACAGATTTTCACAGATGGACCAGACACTCACTTTGGATTCCAAGGCCTTTTCAAGGACCGCATCGATCCCCTCCTCGGAAAACTTCAAACTGATCCCGAAACGTTCAAAAAACCTCAGTTCGTATTCCTGGACCTGCTGAATCATCTGCCAGACCTCTTCAAAAGACTGGGCCAGATCCTGGACCAATTCCAGGGAACGGCAGGCAATCAACTCCGTCCGGAATTCCGTTAGCCGGCCGTCAAAACAGCCGGTAAATTCATGGGCCTTTTCTTGCAGTTTTTCCACAAGGGCCTGCCGCTCTCTTTTCCAGGCCTCTTGGAAACAGTCCTTGTAGCCAGGGTTCTCGCCGTCATAAAGCAGAACGTCAAGCGCTTTTTCGGGATCAAGGACCACTTCCGGGGTAACCAGAAACTGCTGGATCGAAGAAGAGGGTAATTTCTTTTCAAATTTGATCAAGGCCTTTTCCACGACGCTGACCAGACCACGGGCCCCGGTTTTTTCTTCATAGGCCCTTTGGGCCAAAAGGCGCAAGGCTTCATCCTCAAAAAGGATGTCGATGCCATAAGATTTGAAGTCTCTCTTCTTGCTTCGAACAATCGGATTGTTAGGATTTTTCAGGATCTGATAAAGATCATCTTGGGACAATTCTTCCAGAACGACGGTCATCGGCAATCGCCCGACAAACTCGGATTCAAATCCATAGGTGATCAAATCTTCGGCCCGAACCTGATTCAGCAATTTTTGGGTCGGTTTTTTGGATTTAAGGGGGGCCCCGAAGCCCATCCCCTGTTCCTGGACCCTTTTTTGGATGATCTTATCCAGGCCACCAAAGGCCCCGCTGACAATGAAGAGGATGTTCTTGGTATTGATGGTTCTTTTTTCCTTTTTGCCGGTCCGGCGATAACTCTCTATGGCCTGCAATTGGGAAATCGGATCATGGGCCACCCGCAGGTCGACTTCGGTTTCCTCCATGGGTTTCAGCAAGGCCCTTTGAACCCCGGTCCGAGAGACATCGGGCCCGATCAGGTTGTTGCTGGAGGCGATTTTGTCGATCTCGTCGATGTAGACGATCCCGTATTGGGCCAGTTCGATATCGTCGTTGGCTTCATAAACCAGATCCCGGACCAGATCTTCGACGTCTCCGCCGACATAGCCGGTTTCGCTGAATTTGGTGGCGTCCCCTTTGACAAAAGGGACCCCTAATTTCTTGGCGATCAATTTGATCAGATAGGTTTTCCCCACGCCGGTAGGCCCGATCATAATGATGTTGTTTTTGATCATTCCCACCGCCTCGGAACCATTCTGTCTTTCCTGTTGTTCCCAGTACTTGATTCGATTAAAGTGGGTGCAGATTTTGGTGGCCAGGACGGCCTTGGCCTCATCTTGCTGGATGACGTATTCATCCAGATAGGCTTCAAGCTCCTCGGGCTTAAGGTTAAAATTAATCTTGGAGGCCGCTCCTTTGGAATCTTTGGGCTTTGTTTCGGTTTCTTCTCTTTCTCCCTTGGGAAAAACAAAGGGAGTGATGATTTTAATTCGATCTCCGTATTTCTTGGAAAGATAATCGCTCAATTCCCTTTCCAATTCTTTTTGAGAAGGGAGTTTCTGGTCCACTTCTCGAGAAAATATTTTTTTACCTTCTTCTAATTCTTCCATTCGTACCTCTTAATTTTTTAAAGTGATCTCCCGCTTTAAATTTTTTTCCAGGCTTAATGGTCCTGTATCAAATCAATTTTGTTTCTTACCTTCTTCTTATGTTAAGAATGATAATGCATAAACTTTGCCTTTTCAACTACCGCCTCGTTTAAATCTTGATCATTTTAGGGTTGTTTTTTAGGGTTGTTAAAGCCGGATTAGGACAAGCGGCCCAAGGAAGGTCAGACCCTTTCAGCAGAGAAGGAAGAAATTTTAGCAATTTCCAGCGGTAACCCAATTTTTTTCCTTGACAAATCATGAATTCCCTTTATAGTTTATTTCAAAGTGGGGAATTGTGGGGAATTGTGTAGATTTTATACTGTAAAAGGGGAGTTAAGCAGGTGTTTCGCGGACGTTCGATCCATTTAATTGATTCAAAGGGCCGGGTCAGCATTCCGACCCGGTTTCGGGATTTAATCAAGACCAATGGGGATCCACGTTTGATCGTCACCAACTGGGAACAATGTCTGGCAGTCTATCCCTTTAAAGAATGGCAAGAGATTGAAGAAAAAATGGGACAACTCTCTCTGGTCGATCGGGACATCCGTTCTTTTAAACGCTTTTTCTTTTCCGGGGCCTCCGAGTGCAGTTTGGACAGCCAGGGACGGATCCTGATCCCGCCGACACTACGAGAATATGCCCATCTGGAGAAAGAGGTTATCCTGGCCGGTCAACTCAAATATTTTGAAATTTGGGACAAGATAAAGTTCGAAGAAGAACTGGCCAAAAATATCGCCAACTTATCTGTCTTGGAAGATAAGCTGGCCTCATTGGGTCTATAAGGAGCAACGCAATCGACCATCCATAAACCGGTAATGGTTCATGAAGTGATTCACTATCTTCGGTGTGCCCGGGGAGGTCTTTTTGTGGACGGCACCCTTGGAACTGGAGGACATACCCTGGCCATACTTCAACACAGTCCTGCAACGACCCAGGTTATCGGGATTGATCGAGACCCGGAAAGCCTGGCTTTAGCCCGGGAACGATTAAAGCCCTATTCTAACCGGATTCGCCTGATTCAAGGGAAATTTGGAGACCTGAAAGATCATCTTTCAAGGCTGGGGATTAAGGCGGTAAACGGCATTCTTCTTGATCTGGGTTTTTCTTCTTTTCAAATAGAAAATCCAGGGAGGGGATTCAGCTTTCAACGGGAAGATCCTTTGGATATGCGGATGGATCAGACCCAGGGAATCAGCATCCAGGAATGGCTGGCTAAGACCAGCGAAAAGGAATTGGTCCGAGTTTTACAAGAATATGGTGAGGAAAAAAGGGCCAGAAAAATTGCCAGAATGATAATGGCCTTTCAAGCTAAAGGGCTTCTGAGGACTACTCGCGAATTGGCTGAACTGATTTCCCGTTCTATTCCTAAGGGGGGAGGATTCATCCGGCCACCCGGACTTTTCAAGCCCTGCGGATTCAAGTCAATGATGAGTTGACCCAGTTAAAGGCCTTTTTGGAACAGTTTCTCGAAACTCTCACCGATGGAGGGCGGGTCTGTTTGATTGCTTATCATTCATTGGAAGATCGACTGATCAAACAGGCTTTTTTACGACTGGAGCGAGGGGTGACTGATCCCCTCGGTACTGGTGGGACCCTATCGGCCCCAGAACCAGCCACTATTTAAAAGAGTGACTCTCAAACCGGTAATCCCATCCCAGGAGGAGATGGGAGAAAATCCCCGGTCCCGGGGGGCCAAGTTAAGGGTGGGGGAACGGATGGAAGGAGATCATTGAAAAACTCCATCAAACCCCAACCCCGTACGAGAAAAAAACAAACCGGGATAAATTACCCAAGGGCCCTTTAAGTATTTGATTCTTTTGTTGCTCTTTTTTTTCCCGGGGGTCTTGATCTATATTTGGCTCCATGTCCAGGAGGTGAACTTGGCTTACGATATCGCCAAGGCCCAGAAACAAAAAGGGGAGTTGTTGGAAATCAATAAAAAATTACGTATCCAATTAGCCAACTTGAAGTCTCCCGGAAAGGATCGAAGGGATCGCCTTGACTAAATTAGGGTTGAGAACTCCGGAAAAAGGACAGATTGAGATCCTTAAATGAAGGAAGTTGAATTCAAACGGGTCCGAATTCGCTTGTATTGGGTCTTGGGATTGTGCTGTTTTCTATTTGCCGTTATAATCGGCCGGGCCGTCCAACTCCAATTGTGGCAAGGGCCCTAAACTGAGCAAGATCGCCAAAGCTGAAATGGAGAAAATGATCCCCCGGTCCCATAAAAGGGGGGTTATTTATGATCGCAATCGTTTTGAACTGGCCTTAACGATTGAAATGGAATCCGTATTTGCCCAACCCAGAGAAATAAAAAGCGTTGAGCAGGTCTCTAATCGCCTGGGCCCTTTACTGGCTTTGGACCAAAAACGTCTTTCAGGTTTGCTCAGACAACCCAAGCCCTTCGTCTACTTAAAACGCCGGGCCACACCCAGACGAATGTGAGGCGGTGCGTGCTCAAGATGAGGAAGGAATAGCCTTTACCAAAGAAGCGCAGCGTTTTTATCCCTATAAGGACTTGGCCTGCCATCTTATCGGCTTTGTCGGAATGGACCCCAATGGTTTGGAAGGACTGGAAAAGAAATATGATTCTTACCTGAAGAGCCCTTATCTTTTTGAGCCCACGGTCCGAGACGCCCTGGGGCGGGCCCTTTATTTAAACGGGATGGAATCGATCCAGGAAAATGAAGGATTAAGCCTGGTCCTGACCTTGGATAAAAACATCCAATATTTAACCGAAAAAGAATTAAAAAAAGGGGTTATCAAAAGCCAGGCCAAGGGAGGGGTGGCCATTGTCTTGAACCCCAAAAGCGGAGAGCTTCTGGCCATGGCCAACTACCCTTCTTATAATTTAAATGCCTACCGGGAGGCTCCGCCCGCTTTTCGAAGGGACCAGGCCTTGACCGATACTTTTGAACCCGGTTCTACCTTCAAAACCTTTTTGCTGGCCGCTGCGCTGGAGGAAAAAAAGTTTACTCCCGATGATATGATTTTTTGTGAGAATGGGTCTTATCGGGTCGGAAGCCATGTGATCCATGATGCCCATCCTCATGGATGGCTTTCCTTCCAGGATGTCCTCAAGGTTTCCAGTAATATCGGGGCCACGAAAATAGGGAAAAAGGTGGGACCCAAAACATTTTATACCTTTATTAAAAATTTCGGTTTTGGAAAAGAAACCAATATCGATCTGCCGGGGGAAGTTGGCGGGGTGGTTTGGTCTTACCATCGCTGGGGAGAAATCGAAGCGGCCAACATCTGTTTTGGTCAAGGGGTATCGGTAACCGCGATCCAGTTGGCCTGTGCCCTGGGCGCCATTGCCAATGACGGCCGTCTGATGAAACCCTATTTGGTCCGCCAGATCCTTGACCAGAAAGGAAATCCGGTCAAAGAATTTTCCCCTCAGGCGGTAAGGCAGGTCTTATCTCCTGAGACGGCCCGGATAATGCGCCGCCTTTTATCCCGGGTAACCGAATCGGGAGGCACAGCCCCTCAGGCGGCTATCGAGGGTATTCAAGTTGGGGGGAAGACCGGCACGGCCCAAAAGGTTTCTCAGGAAACCAAGCACTATGCACCGGGGAAATATGTCTCCACATTTATGGGTTTCCTCCCCGTGGAAAATCCTTCCTTAGTCATCCTGGTGATGCTGGACGAACCCAAGGGGACTCATTATGGAGGGGTGGTCTGCGCCCCCGTTTTCAAAGGAATAGCCGAACAAACCCTGTCCATCTTGGGGGTAAGACGTCCGGCCACGGTTGTCCCCTACGAGTCTCCGCAAGAAAAACCGGACATGACCCCCTGGCTTATGGCCCAAAAACCCAAAGAGGATGAAAACGTTCCTTCTTCAGACCCACAAACCAGGCGGATCATGCCCGACCTTAGGGGGATGAGCATGCGAAAAGTGCTCGACGTTATGAAAGGCTATGAGATACCGGTCGCTTTCGTGGGGAGTGGAAAGGCGGTAACCCAATGGCCCTTACCCGGGACGGCTTTAAGCCAGAAAACCCGTTGTCAGATCCAATTCCAACCGCTTCTCTGAATAGGAAGAATCCTTTTGCATCTAAGTGAGTTATTAAAAATGTTACCGGAGGCCAAGGTTGAAGGAAAGATCGACCTGGAAATTTCCAACCTGGCCTATGACTCCAGAAAGGTCAAGGAGGATGGCTTGTTTGTGGCCATTTCAGGCCATAAGACCGATGGACACCGGTTTATTGATCAAGCCATCCGCAATGGAAGCAAGGCGGTTGTTGTCGAGAAAGAGGGTTGGGTTATTCCTCCCGGGGTCACCCAAATTTCGGTTGAAAACAGCCGACAGGCCTTATCCCGGTTGGCAGCCTGTTTTTTCGGACACCCGGCTTCAAAACTTCATCTGATCGGCATTACCGGGACCAATGGGAAAACGACGACTTCTTACTTAGTCGAGTCGATATTAAAAACAGCGGGTTTCTCGGTCGGTGTTTTGGGAACCATCTATTATCGGTATGGTTCCAAGACCCTGATTGCACCGGTAACTACTCCGGAATCGTTAGACTTGCAGGGTTTTCTGGCTGATATGGTTCAAGAGAACATAACCCATGTGGTTATGGAGGTTTCCTCTCATGCCCTGGATCAGGGAAGATTGGGGGACCTTTATTTTGATCAAGGGATATTTACCAATTTATCCCAGGATCATCTCGATTACCACCGGGACATGGAAGATTATTTCCAGGCCAAAGCCAAATTGTTTCATCAGCACCTCAAGGGCCCAAGGCCTGGTTTGGCCATCATTAATCAGGACGACCCCTACGGTCAGAGACTCTGGCGGGAATGGTCTGGACCCAAACAAGATTTTGGAATCGAAAAAAAGGCCGCCTATTTTCCCTTGGAAATCCATTCGGACCTGGACGGTATCAGGGGAACGATTCAGACCCCCCGGGGATATTATTCCCTGAGGTCTCCTTTAATCGGGCGGTATAATATGTATAATATTCTGGCTGCCTGGGCCGTGGGGGAGGGATATCTTTTGGAAGGGGCGGTCATCCAGAAGGGCATTGAAGCTTTGACCCGAGTTCCGGGCCGGATGGAGAAGGTACCCAATAGAATCGGTCTGACCATCCTGGTCGATTATTCCCATACCCCGGAGGCCTTGCGTTTTGCCTTGCTGTCGTTGAGAGGGTATAGCTCCGGAAAGATCATCACGGTTTTCGGCTGCGGCGGGGATCGAGACCCCCACAAGAGACCCCTTATGGGCCGCGTCGCCGGCGAATTAAGCCATCTGACAATGGTCACTTCCGATAATCCGAGGTCCGAAGATCCTTATAAAATCATCCAAGATATCGAAAAAGGGTTGATCGACAGGAGAATACCTTTTATCGATCGGAAAGATTTAAACCAGATCCCGAAATCCCCTGGATATACCTTAATACCCGATCGAAGGGAAGCCATCGCCTTGGCCGTCAGATTGGCCCAGCCAAGAGATATCATCTTAATCGCCGGGAAAGGGCATGAAACCTATCAGATTGTGGGTACAAAAGTCCTTGATTTTGATGATCGGGAAGAAGCCCGGAAGGCATTGGAAGGGATTGATGTTCAGCACCGATAAATTGGGTTGGGAGGAATTGATGGCCGGTATTTCCGGCCGTTTGATCCAGGGAGACCCGGGAGGTAAGGCCACGGGGGTATCCACGGACACCAGGACCCTGAAGGCCGGGAATTTGTTTGTGGCTTTGAAAGGACCCAGGTTTGACGGCCATCACTACCTCCTCCAGGCCTTTGAAAAAGGAGCCGTCGCCGCCCTGGTTTCCGAGCCTTTAAAATCGGAACTGTGGCCGCCGGATAGAATCGTCATCCGGGTTAAGGATACCCTGGCGGCCCTGGGAGATTTGGCCGCCCTCTGGCGGGGAAAGTTTACGGTAACCATGATCGGAATCTCAGGGAGCAACGGCAAGACCACTACCAAGGAGATGTTAGCCGGCATCCTGGGGCGGGAAGGGCCGACCTTAAAAAACACGGGCAACCTGAATAACGCTATCGGTTTGCCGTTAAGTCTTTTTTCTTTAAACGAGAACCATCGATTTGCCGTCATGGAAATGGGGATGAACCACCTGGGAGAGATCGCCCGCTTATGCCAGATAGCCAGGCCCTCTGTCGGCTTATTGACTAATATCGGGCCAGCCCATTTAGAAGGCCTGGGTTCCTTATCCATGATCGCTAAAGCCAAGGGAGAACTCTTTGAGGCCCTCGACGTCAACCACTGGGCCGTGATCAATTATGATGATCCAAGAATTCGAGACCTGGCCCGTTCCTGTCGGGCCAGAAAAATAACCTTTGGCTTGGATCCCAAAGCAGAGGTCAGGGCGGAACGGATAGCCTTAACACCTCAAGGGGGCCGGTTTCGAATCCTTTTTCAGGGAGAAAAAGAAGAAGTGTCTCTCCCTATTCAAGGGGAGCATAATATCAGCAATGCCTTGGGGGCCGCGGCGGCCGCCCTCGCCCTTGGCCTGTCCCTGGAAAAAATACGACCGGGACTGGAGGGATTTAAACTCCCCGAACACCGCCTTCAACTCAAAAAAGGGCTTAAAGGGGTTCAACTGATCGACGACTCTTATAATGCCAACCCGGCGTCGTTAAAGGCCGCCCTAAACACCTTTCAATCGTTACGGGAGGGGAAAAAGGGGGGGCTGGTCTTGGGAGATATGTTGGAACTCGGGGCCCAGGCTTCTGAAGCCCATAGGGAAATCGGCAGGATAATCGGGGAAATGGGGGTTAATTACCTCCTGACATTAGGCCCCTTATCCCAGGAACTGTTGTCAGAGGCTTTAAAGGGCGGTCGGCCCCCTCAAAAGGCCTTCGGGGCCGGGAGCCATGAGGAGGTCATAAATGAACTGCTCAACCTCATCCGGGAAGGGGATGTCATTTTAATTAAAGGGTCTCATGGGATGGATATGGAGGCTGTCGTCAGGGCCTTGGAGGACCGGGGGTAAGCCATGCTTTATCATCTTTTATATGCCCTGCATGACCAGATTTCCTTCTTCAATGTCTTCCGGTACATCACCCTAAGGACCATCTATTCCACCCTGACGGCCCTATTGATTACTTTTCTCCTCGGACCTTATGTGGTCCGGCTGCTGACTAAATATCAAATCGGTCAATATATCCGGGAAGACGGTCCCCATTCCCATTTCAGCAAAGAAGGCACACCAACCATGGGGGGAGTGCTCATCCTTTTTGCCGTCTTTGCAGCCACCCTTTCCTGGGCAGATCTGACCAATATCTATGTCTGGATGGTCCTGCTGGTCACCCTCTTTTTTGGGGGCATCGGCTTTGTGGATGATTACTTGATGCTGATAAAAAAGAGAAATAAAGGTTTGAGCGCCAAGGCCAAATTTTTTTCTCAAATTGCCATTGCCCTGGTGCCGGCCATTTTTCTCTATCTGAATTTTAGATACAATACCCGTTTAAATATCCCCTTTTTCAAGACCCTGACCCCGGACCTTTATTGGGGATATATCCTTTTAACCATCTTCATCATTGTCGGCACCTCCAACGCCGTCAATTTAACCGATGGACTGGATGGATTGGCCATCGGTCCGGCCACGATCGCCTTCGGCACCTACCTGGTACTCAGTTACCTCAGCGGCAATCTCAAGATTGCCAATTATCTCCAGATCCCTTTTGTGCCCGGTTCCGGGGAACTGGCTGTTTTTTGCGGGGCCATGGTAGGGGCCGGTATGGGATTCCTTTGGTTTAATGCCTACCCGGCCCAACTCTTTATGGGGGATGTGGGTTCTCTTTCTCTCGGGGCCGCCCTGGGAACCATAGCGGTAATCACGAAAAATGAAATATTATTAATCATTATAGGCGGAATTTTTTTGGTCGAGGCCCTTTCGGTTATCTTTCAAGTGGGCTATTTCAAGATAACCCACGGGAAACGAATCTTCCGGATGGCCCCTTTGCACCATCATTTTGAATTAAAAGGCTGGCCGGAACCAAAAATTATTGTTCGTTTTTGGATCATTGCCGTGATCTTAAGTTTATTGTCCCTGAGTACCTTGAAACTCAGATAAGGACCCTTTTTGGATTTTAAAGACAAAAAAATTTTAGTGGTTGGTCTGGGAAAGACGGGGATGTCCTTGATATCCTTTTTGTTGAGGCAAGGGGCCCAAGTCTTGGTCTCAGACTTCCGCGAACTGTACTGAGGTTGAAAAACGGGTATCCGATTTTAAAGGAATCGGTCTTCCCCTGATCCTGGAGGGAGGGGGGCATAGCCGGGCATTTTTTTTAAAAGCCCATATGGTCCTGGTCAGTCCTGGAATTCCTCTGGATATTCCGGCCTTGAAGGCCGTCCGGGAAAAAGGGATTCCGGTTCTTGGGGAGGTAGAGGTATTTGCCGCCTTTTCCAAGACCCCGGTAGTGGCCGTGACCGGGACCAACGGCAAGACGACTACCACGGCCCTGTTGAACGAAATGCTGGTTAATTCGGGGAAGACCACTTTCTTAGGCGGAAATATAGGCCGGCCTCTGACGGATTATATTCTCAACGGACAGGACAGGGAGATCGTAGTGGCTGAAATCAGCAGCTTCCAATTGGATACGGCCAGCCACTTTTCCCCAAAGGTGGGGCTCTTGTTGAATATCACCGAGGACCACCTGGACCGCTATGCCGATTTCCAGGCCTATATCAATTCCAAGGCCAGCCTTTTTCGCAATCAAGGGAAGGACAACCAGGCCGTAGTCAATTGGGATGATCCGATATGCCGTTCCATCGGAGAAGGGCTCTCCGGACCGGTTTATTTTTTTAGCCGGACCCATAAGGTTTCCCAGGGGGCCTTTATCGATCAGAACAAGGCTGTCCTTGACCTGGGACCAACCCGGGAGGTCTATGACTTGCAGGGATTTTCTTTAC
The DNA here is from genome assembly GCA_963769305.1 of uncultured delta proteobacterium. Lineage (GTDB taxonomy): Bacteria > Desulfobacterota > RBG-13-43-22 > RBG-13-43-22 > RBG-13-43-22 > RBG-13-43-22. The sequence continues at coordinate 32,149 of CAVYLJ010000029.1, forward strand.
CCGGAGTCCATAATCTGGAAAACGCCCTGGCGGCTATCTTGGGGGCCCGTCTGATGGGCGCAGCCCCGGAATCGATTCAAAAGACCCTTCTGACTTTTAGAGGATTTGGTCATCGGCTGGAATATGTCGGAGAGGTCCGGGGGATACAATTTTATGATGATTCCAAGGCCACCAATGTGGGGGCCGTGGTCAAGGCCTTAGAGGGTTTTGACCGGCCCGTCATCCTGATTGCCGGAGGCCGCGACAAAGGGGGAGATTACCACCCCCTTAAGGAATTAATTCAAATCAAGGTCAAGACCTTGATATTGATAGGGGAAGCCCGGGAGAAGATGATGAAACAATTAGGGCCCTTAACCAAAACCCAGGTGGCAAGGTCCCTTGAAGAGGCGGTTTTATGGGCCTTTGAGCAAGGCCAATCCGGGGATGTGGTGCTTTTGTCCCCGGCCTGTTCGAGTTTTGATATGTTCCGGGATTATGTCCACCGGGGGAAGGTTTTTCAAAAAGCAGTCAGGGAATTAAAGGAAAATCAAAGGAAAGAGAAAGGGGTTTAATGGCTTCTTTTTTTTATGATAAACCGAAGACAGAGTTTGAAGACAAGATCGGGGCGGAAGGGGTCAAGACGGACCTAAGCCTCGATTATCTTTGGGTGGGGGCAACCCTGGCCTTGGTGATCTTCGGAATTTTTATGGTCTATAGCGCCAGCGCCCCTTTGGCCGCCAGGCGGTACCATAACAGCTTCTATTTCGCCCAGAAGCAACTTGGTTTCGCTTTCTTTGGGTTTATGGTTATGCTCTGTTTTCGATTTGTGCCTTTTCAAAGGTTTCAAAAATGGGTTTACTGGCTCCTGGGGGCCAGTTTGCTGACCCTGATTCTGGTACTCATCCCCGGGATCGGCTCCCGTATGGGTGGGGCATCCCGTTGGTTTCGCCTGGGCGGGGTATCCCTTCAACCGGCCGAATTTTCCAAGTTGATCTTGGTCATTTTCTTGGCCTATTCAATGGCCCGGCACCGGGATGAGATGAAAGACTTAAGAAAAGGGTTTCTTTTTCATGTAGGGGTTGTCGGGGTATTTATCCTCCTGGTCCTCATGGAACCTGACCTGGGGATGGCCATCACGATGGTCTTGATCACGGGGATCATGCTCTTTGTCGGGGGAGTCAGGATCAGGCATCTGGTTGTTTCGATCGTCCCAATGATTCCTTTAGCCTATTTCCTGGTTTGGAGGGTTCCTTACCGACGGTTGAGGGTTTTATCTTACCTGGATCCCTGGAAGGACCCCTTAGGCTCGGGATTCCACCTCAAACATTCTTTTCTGGCCTTCGGTTCAGGGGGCTTCTGGGGAAGAGGACTTGGAGGGAGCCAACAAAAGCTCTTTTATCTGCCCGAACCCCACACAGATTTCATTTTTTCCATTGTGGGAGAGGAATTTGGGTTTATCGGAGTTTTTATAATAGCCTCCTTGTATCTGATCCTGATTTTTAAATGTCTTCGATTGGCTTTAAGGGTAAAAGACTTATTTGGGGTCTATCTGGTGGTCGGGATCACCGTCATGATCGGGTTCCAGGCCTTAATCAATATCTTGGTGGTCATGGGGCTTCTCCCGACCAAGGGATTGACCTTGCCCTTTCTCAGTTATGGCGGATCTTCTTTGCTTTTAAATATGATCTGTGTGGGGATCCTTTTGAACCTTACAGCCCAATATCAAGGGGAAAGGGAGTGCGCGTCCTGATCGTCGGGGGAGGTACAGGGGGGCATTTATTTCCGGCTATTGCCCTGGCGGAGACCTTTATGAAAAGAAGTGCGGACAATCAAGTACGATTTGTCACCACCCAACGGGCCCTGGATTCGCAAATATTGGGGGGAAGGGGTTTTTCTTTTACAGCCCTAAAAATGGAAGGGATCAAAGGCAAAGGAGTGGTCAGAAAGCTAAACTCATTGGTCCAATTGCCCCGGGCCTTTTGCCGATCCTTAAAAATTATCGCTGAATACCGGCCGGAGATGGTGCTTGGGGTTGGAGGGTATGTTTCGGGCCCGGTGGTTTTGGCGGCCTGGTGGAAAGGGATCCCCTGCGCCATCCAAGAACAGAACTCCATCCCAGGGGTTACCAACCGGTTGTTGGGTAGGGTGGTGAACCGGGTATTTGGCGCCTTTAAGGAGAACGAGACCTATTTTCCAAAAAGAAAATTGCAAATTACGGGCAGTCCTATCCGGCAGGAGCTTCAAAAAACGGCCGATCGCCCGGTCCCCCTTTCCGGACCTTTAACCTTGTTAATCCTGGGGGGCAGCCAGGGGGCGCACCGAATCAATCAAGTGGTCAAGGATTCTCTGGAGGGCCTGCTTCCTTTGAAAAATGAACTTTATTTTATCCATCAAACCGGAGACAAAGACGAAGAGGAACTGGCCCGGGCCTATCAAGAAAAAGGGTTCAAACACCGGGTTATGGCTTTTATTTCGGATATGGCTTGGGCCTACGGACAGGCGGACATGATTATCGGACGGGCCGGGGCCATGACTTTAACGGAAATAACGGCCCTGGGCAAACCGAGTTTATTGATTCCCTTTCCTTTTGCGGCCAATAACCATCAGGAACACAATGCCCGGTCGTTGATTAAGGCCGGGGCAGCGGAAATGATTTTGGAGAAAGATTTAAACCCGGGGTTTTTGTCGGATCGTCTTCGGGATTGGCTGGCCCATCGGGAAAAATTGATCGAAATGGGGGAAAAGGCCAAAACCATAGGTCGTTGGCAGGCCGCGGAGGAAATCGTGGAAGAATGTTACCGATTGGTTGAAGGAAAAAGGAGTCAAATGAATGAAGGTCCAAGGTCCAAGGTTCAAGGAAAAACCGTCAAACCGTATACCTTGAACCTTATATTCATCGACATCCTTGAATCCCCTATTATTTGAGAGATAAATGTACCCTCGTTTTCAGCATATTCATTTTATAGGGATCGGCGGTATCGGTATGAGCGGTATCGCCGAGGTCTTGTTGAACCTCGGCTATCGGGTCAGCGGCTCGGACCTGAAAGAAACCGAGATTACCCGCCGTTTGCAATCCTTAGGCGGCAAACTCTTCTATGGTCACCAAGCAGAAAACATACAGGGGGCCGAAGTCGTAGTCACCTCTTCCGCGGTTCGGCCGAATAATCCTGAAGTCCTGGCGGCCCGGACGGCCCTTTTGCCGGTAATTCCCAGGGCGGAGATGCTGGCCGAGTTGATGCGCTTGAAGTATGGCATTGCCGTGGCCGGGGCCCATGGAAAGACGACCACTACCTCGATGGTCGCCCATGTCCTGGCTTACGGAGGACTGGATCCTACCGTAGTCATCGGAGGGCGGTTGAATAGTTGGGGGAGTAATGCCCGGCTGGGACAGGGGGCTTTTCTGGTGGCCGAGGCCGATGAGAGCGATGGTTCTTTTCTGCATCTTTCTCCGAGTATTGCGGTGGTGACCAATATCGATTTGGAGCACCTGGATTTTTATAAAGACCTGGAGCATATCAAAGCCACTTTTCTTGATTTTTTAAACCGCCTTCCCTTTTATGGCCTGGCGATCCTCTGTCTGGATGACCCTCATATACCCTCTTTGATTCCGAAACTCCAAAAACGGTATCGAACCTATGGTCTGACGGCCCAAGCCGACCTTCAGGCCCGGGAGGTTAAACAAAACGGTCTCTCCACCCAATATCGTTTTTATAGCAACGGCAAGGAGTGGGGGGAAATTCGTTTTAAAATTCCGGGTCTTCACAACGTCTATAATTCTTTGGCGGCCATCGCCGTCGGCTTTGAATTGGAGATCCCCTTTCAAAAGATTCAGGAGGCCTTTGACTGTTTAGAAGGGGTCCAGCGGAGATTTCAGATCAGAGGGGAGTTCCGGGGCATTACGGTTTTGGATGACTACGGCCACCATCCCACGGAGATTCGGGCCACCTTAAACGCCCTTCGGGGCTGTTGGCCCGAACGAAGGATCGTGGTCGTTTTCCAGCCCCATCGGTATAGCCGGACCAAGGCCCTTTTTGATGAATTTACCACCTCCTTTTATCAGGCCGATTGCTTGTTTTTACTGCCCATCTATCCGGCCGGTGAGGACCCGATAGAGGGGGTCGATTCGGAACATTTATTGGAAGGGATCAAAGAAAAGGGTCACCGTGAGGTGGGATTGTTTTCCACTCGGGCTGAGGTTATTCCTTCTCTTCTGGGAATGCTGAAGTCCGGAGATGTGCTGGTTACCCTGGGGGCCGGGGACGTTTGGAAAATAGGACAGGAAATTGTATCGGCAGCAGGGGCTTAAGCAGGTCTTGGAAAGGATTTGCCCCGGACGGGTCAAACGAGGGGAACCATTAGCCCCTTATACCACCCTCCGGATAGGCGGGAAGGCGGACTGGTTTATTCAACCTCAAGATAATTCCGAACTGAGGCAGTTATTGGACCTGGCGGAGTCCCGTAATATCCCCTGGTTTGTCTTGGGCCAGGGCAGCAATCTCCTGGTTTCGGATCGTGGGGTAAGGGGATTGGTTATTCATTTATCCTCTCCCCGGCAGGGGATTAAAACAAAATCTTTGAAGAACTCCCAGGTCCTTTTGGAGGTGGAAGCCGGGGTTCCCCTCTCCAGGCTGGTTCGGTGGGGGATAAAAAATCATTTGAAGGGTCTTGAATTTTTGGCCGGTATCCCGGGATCGGTCGGGGGAGCCTGGGCCATGAATGCCGGAAGTTATGGGAAGGAAATAAAAGAGTTAACCACCTATCTGAAAATTATTTCCCCTGGAGGACGGGTAGTTCGAAAAGGGAAAAAACAACTTTTTTTTGGCTACCGAAATTTGAAGCTGGAACCCGGTGAAATCATCATTTCAGGAGGACTCAAGGTATCTTTAGGGGAGGCCGAGGCCGTTCAACAAGAGATCCGAAGACTTAGATCTCAAAGGAGGATCTACACAACCCTTGGGCCAATCGAGTTGCGGTTCGATTTTTAAAAATCCTCCGGGCGCATTTGCCGGGGAGTTGATTGAAAAGGCCGGACTGAAAGGGGTTGAAAGGGGTAAGGCCCGGATCTCCTCCCGGCATGCCAATTTTATCGTCAACCAGGGAAGGGCCAGGGCCAATGATGTTTTATCTTTGATGAACCTGATCCGAACCCGGGTTCGGCGGCAATTCGGCATCCTCCTGGAACCCGAGGTCCGATTATGGGGATGTACCCTGAAAGAGCTTGCATAGTTTCTTGGTTTTTTTGAAATCATAGTCATTTATGATCGCTTCGGTATAAAACAACATGGGCTGAAAGCTCAAAGCTAAAAGTAAAAGCCACCATTCTTTCATTTCAAGCTTTCAGCAGTTTTACGGGAGAGGTTGTCATGTACTTAGGAAAAACCCGTTTGGGAAATTTGGGCCACAATTATTATCGGGACACGTTGTCCGACTCCGGGCTGTCCTGGATGGAAAGGCTATGGTACCACTTTTGGGTGGGTTCATTAGTCATGATGATTATTCTGGGGATCAGTATTGTCTTATTGATCGGATATCTGGTGGCCTTGTCCACCCCGATCTTTAAATTGGAAGATGTCAGTTTTAAGGGGATAAAACATGTCTCCCAGGCGGAATTGCTTCAAAAAGGAGGGCTGGAGAACGGGGTCAATCTCTTGGCCTTGAATATGAGCGAGGCCAAAAAAAAGATGGAATCCATCCCCTGGGTGAAAGAGGTTTATCTCCATCGGGAACTTCCCAATAAACTCCAGGTCGTGATTACCGAACAGCAACCGAACTTTCTGGTCTTGGTCCAGCAGGACCTCTATTATTTAAACGATGAAGGGGTCCCATTCAAAAAAGTCGAGTCGTCCGACAGGGTTTCTCTTCCGATCTTGACTGGTCTGACGAAAAAGGACTGGACCCCGACAGGACAACTAAGGCCACCCATTCTTCAGGAAGTGGTAGCCCTCCAGGGGTATTTGAGCCAAGGCCGGGACCCCTTTTATCCGGACAAGCTCTCCGAAATTCATTACGATCCTGATTGCGGTTTTTCTTTATATACAGTAGAAAGAGGAATTCGAATAGCTTTGGGCAAGGAAGATATCCAACTCCGGATTAAACGTTTGGAAAAAGTCTGGGCCGAACTGGAAAAAAGGCCGAACCTCTTCACCTTAAAGGGGATTTCCCTTCAATTCGGACAACGGGTTATCGTCCACGGCTTGAGGCTTAAATCCATAAAAGGGGTTTAGGCTATCAGGAGAAGGATTCATCCTGGATCGGAGATGTCGGGGCGGGTTTTAAAACCGCCCCCAATGGCAACGACGGACAAGGACCGGGAAAGTGAAAGGGGGTGAGCACTGTTTGGAAGATAATTTGATTATTGGCTTGGATATCGGCACCACCAAAATTTGTGCGGTCGTCGGGGAGGTCTCCCCGAGTGGCGTGGATATCGTCGGGATCGGGACCCATCCTTCGGTCGGCTTGCGCAAAGGGGTGGTGGTCAATATTGAAAGTACGGTCAACTCCATCAAGAAAGCCGTGGAAGAGGCGGAACTCATGGCCGGCTGTGAAATCAGGTCGGTTTACGCCGGTATCGCCGGGGGGCATATTAAAGCCTTTAACAGCCATGGTGTTATAGCGGTAAAAACACGGGAAGTGACTAAAACCGATATTGACCGGGTTATTGATGCCGCTAAGGCCATTGCCATTCCATTGGATCGAGAAGTCATCCATGTGCTGCCCCAGGAATTTATCGTCGACGATCAGGACGGGATTCAGGATCCCCTGGGAATTTCCGGGGTGCGCCTGGAGGTCAAGGTCCATATCATCACCGGGGCGGTCACCTCGGCCCAGAATATTATTCGCTGTGCCAACAAGTCGGGATTAGATGTCTCCGATATTGTCCTGGAATCGATCGCCTCAAGTGAAACGGTGCTCACTCCCGAAGAAAAGGAACTCGGCGTGGCCTTGGTCGATTTTGGGGGGGGAACTACCGACCTGGCCATTTTTTCAAATAATTGTATCAAACACACCTCGGTCCTGGCTTTGGGGGGAAATAATTTAACCAACGATATCGCCATCGGTCTGCGGACCCCCCATCAGGCGGCGGAACGAATCAAAAAAATTCACGGCTGTTGTCTTACTTCCATGATCGATAAAGAAGAAACCATCGAGGTCCCGAGTGTCGGGGGCAGAAAACCCAGGGTCCTTTCCCGTCAAATTTTGGGAGAAATTCTAGAACCGAGGGTCGAAGAAATTTTCTCTTTGGTCAATCGGGAGATCATGAAATCGGGTTTTGCGGACACCATCGCCTCCGGCATCGTCATCACGGGTGGGGCCTCTTTATTGGAAGGGATCCCGGAATTGGCCGAACAGATCTTCAACCTGCCGAGTCGGCGGGGATATCCCCAGGGGTTTGGAGGGATTACGGATGTGGTCAACAGTCCCATGTACGCCACTGCCGTGGGATTGGTCCTGTACGGTGCCAAGGCGATGCCCAAGAAGAAATTCAGGATACGGGATCAACATATTTTTTATCGGGTCATGGAACGCATGAAAAAATGGTTTAGAGAGATGGTTTAATCTAGAGAAAGAAAATTAATTCTAAGGGGAGGAAAAAAGATGAGAATAGAAATGATGAAGGTGGAAGAAGACAACAATAACCAAAAACCAAAAATCCGAGTTTTGGGGATCGGGGGAGGAGGGAATAATGCCATCAATAACATGATCAAGTCCCAACTCTCGGGAGTCGAGTTTATTGCTGCCAATACGGACCTTCAGGCCCTCTCATCTTCTCTGGCCGACCAGCGTATTCAGCTTGGGACTACCTTGACCAAGGGGTTGGGGGCCGGTGCCAATCCTGAAATCGGAAGAAACGCTACCCTGGAAGATGCGGAAAAAATTCGAGAAGCCTTGGAAGGCAGTGACATGGTCTTTATCACCGCCGGCATGGGGGGAGGAACCGGAACCGGTGGGGCCCCGGTGGCTGCCCAGATGTGTAAGGAATTAGGCGTCTTGACCGTGGCGGTGGTTACCCGTCCCTTCCATTTTGAAGGAAATAGACGTTTAAAACAGGCCGATGAAGGGATAAAAGAACTCCGGAAAGCGGTAGATACCCTCATCACCATTCCCAATGATCGTTTGATCGCCCTGGCCACTAAAAAGGCCACTTTTTTGGAAATGCTTCAAAAGGCCGATGATGTCTTGTTGTATGCCGTTAAAGGGATCTCCGACTTGATCGTGGTCCCCGGGCATATCAACCTGGATTTTGCCGACGTGAAGTCCATCATGTCGGAGATGGGGATTGCCTTAATGGGGACCGGCGTGGCCAGTGGTGAAAACCGGGCACTGGAGGCGGCCCAGAGGGCCATTTCCAGCCCCTTATTGGAAGATATATCCATTTCCGGGGCCCGGGCGGTTCTTATGAATATAACGGCCAGCTCAAGCCTGGGATTTGAGGAGGTGACCGAGGCTTCCACTCTAATTCGGAAGGAAGTCCATGAAGAAGCGAATATTATCTGGGGCACGGCCATTGATGAAAGCATGGAGGATGACCTTCGGGTTACCGTAGTGGCCACGGGGATCAACCCCAAAGAAGAAAGGGTGGTCATGGATTTGGATCGAATGCGGCCCACCTTGCCGGAGGTCAAACCCGACCGGTCGGAAGACAGGGAAACCCCAACTTTTGTTCGCAAGGGAAAAGAGATCGATAAATACGGCCCCCGGCGGCCGGCCAAAGCCCCGGAATACTATTTTGATGAGGAAGAATTGGAAGTCCCGACCTTTATTCGCAAGGCAGCCGATTAAACGGGTAGGCTGTCGATGGGCCTTTCCTCTCATTATGAAATGGATCAAAACAGGACAGACTCCTTGTCTAAAGATGATTTAACGGCCAAAGAGGGTCAGCCGAGTCATCGGACTGCTTCAATTTCAAAGAAGCCGGCATTGAGAACACCCTCTCAAATTCCTGATATTGAGGAAGAGAAAGATTTAGAGGGTGTTGATTTAAGCTATACGAATTTATTTGAATTGGTCGAAATATTAGTCAAAGGAGGGCTTGAAAAAGGATTCAACAACGCTAAAAAGGTCAATCGCAAAAAATTGATCGACCATCTCAACTATCTCAATTTTTCCGAAGGCGAAATGTCAGTCGTTTTCAGACATGCTAAATATGATGAAATCGTGGTCCGGGCGATCAAACCGGAACCCTGCCAGGGGGAGACCGTTTTCGGTGAGTGGAATAACCCGACCCAATTTTCTGAATCTTTAAGAGATTTGGAGGTTCTCTGCTTTTTCATCGAAAAAAAAAGAGAAATCATTTTAGCCCAATCTCGAAAGATGAATATCAGCGACCAGGGGATTACCTTAACCTTACCGGAATTTGGTTTTGAGATCATCTTAAGAAAAACCAACCGATATCCCGGCCATAATATTCAAGCTCAACTGATTCAAAACGGTATTTTATTTTCGGGCCGTCTGGCCGTTTTTAGTGTTAACTCCTTCCTGGTGGAGATTTTTTCCGGGGAAGGAATTTCTTTGAAATGGATCAATTCCGAATCCCCGGCCCAGATCATTTTTAAAGACCAGGGAGAAATAATTTATTCCGGAGAATGTAATATCGTCAAGCAGAAGGGAACGCTTCAAACCCAAAGGGTCGTATTACAGTCCATCCAAAAACCAATCAATAGATTCAAAAGAAGAGAGTTTCGGGCTCCCAGACAAACTTTGCACCCTTCCCCCGGGGTTTCCTATATGCACCCGTTAATTAAAAAATTAATTAAACTCAGTGTCTACGATCTGTCCACCTCCGGTTTCTCCGTGGAAGAAGAAGAGGAATCCTCCACGCTCTTGCCCGGAATGATCATTTCCGACATGCAAATAGAACTGGCCAATGCCCTCGCCTTGTCTTGTAAAGCCCAGGTTATCTATAAAAACAAACTGGATAAAAATATTGTCAAGAGCGGTTTTACCATTTTAAACATGAATAACGAAGATTATATAAAATTAACCAATCTGGTCAATAAATCGATGAATAATAATCTGGAGATGTGCGGCACCATCGAAATGGAATCCCTTTGGGATTTTTTTTTCCAAACCGGATTTATTTATCCCCAAAAATATCATTTCATCCACCAAAATAAAGAAAGTTTTAAAAAATTATATGAAAGAATTTATAATACCCCGACGGAAATAGAAAGGCATATTACCTATCAGGAGAGAGGGACTATTCTTGGGCATATTTCCATGCTGCATGTTTACGGAACGACCTGGATGCTTCATCACTTTGCGGCCACCCCCAGTTCCAGACACAAAAGAGTGGCTTTGACCTTATTGCAGCAAATCGAACAATATATCATTGACTCCCATTACTTTGAATCTTCCCAGATGGATAATATCATCTGTTATTTCCGGCCCGACAATAAGTTCCCCAATCTGGTTTTCGGCGGTGCGGCCCGGTTCTTGAAGGACCCCAGGATTTGTTCCCTGGATCGCTTTGCCTATATTTCCTATCCCATGGTCCTGGGCTGCCAAGAGGGAGGCCTTCCGGAACCCTGGGTCTTGACCCCGGCGGAGCCGGAGGACTTGGAAGAATTAGCCCATTTTTATAATCATACTTCCGGAGGGCAGATGATCCGAGCCCTTGACTTGCATCCGGATATTTTGGAAAAGGACCGATTAACCCCGACTTATCAGCGAATGGGGTTTAAACGGGAGCGATCGTCTTTTGTCGATAAAGAAGAGAGGCAAGGTCAAGGCTATTATCAGCCTGATCAAAACCGATGTCGGTTTGAATTTATCGGAATTGACCAATTGTCTCTCATTATTTGTTTTGGATTCCGAAGATTTTCCTTTTGAGGTTTTTTTGAGGGCCCTGGCTCAATTGAGCCTCTATGATGAACGTCAAAGGATTCCAATCTTATTATATCCCATTCAATATGCCGAACGCCATTCCATTGCTTATCAAAGAATATACGATCTATGGGTTTTTGGGGTGGATAACAGCGATCATTATTTTAATTACATCAATAAAGTATTTTCCCGTCTTCTCTCCTAAATCCTTGGGACATTGTTATAATTCTTTTGAGGTTAATTCGGGCTGGATTCGGTCCATGGGAAAAAGGTCCCCCTGACTTCATCTTGGAACGGGGAGCGGCTTTTCTAAGTTTTTTTAAGAGCTGGATATTGATCTCATCCCAATTTTTTTCTCCCTTTTTCCCTTTGGGGGTTTCCAGGATAAAAGGGAGGCCGTTCAAACGGGGGTCGTTTAAAAGGCGTTCAAAAGTCTTTAAGCCCAAATGGCCGAGTCCGATCTGTTCATGGCGATCCACATGGGAACCTAATGGATTTTTGGAGTCATTGATATGAAGGCATTTGAGACGGTCCAACCCGATCATGCTTTGAAAAGAGCTAAAGAAATCCTCATAACCCTGAACGGAGGCAATATCGTAGCCGCCAGCCAAAACATGGCAGGTATCCAGGCAGATCCCCAACTTTTCGGGGTTGCGGCTTAAAGCCAGCACATCCCTTAACTGTTCCAGACGGCAGCCTAATTGACTTCCGGCTCCGGCCATGGTTTCCAAAAGGATTTTCGTCTCCGGAACCTCGGCCTTGGCCAAGGCCCGATCGATCCCTTTGGCGATCCGTTCAAGTCCTTTTTTTTCTCCCCCTTCCCGATGGCTGCCGGGATGGAGGATCAGATATTCGATGCCCAGGCGGGCACAGCGGACCAATTCCAGGGCCAGGGTCAGGATGGATTTTGCCCGCAGATCTTTATCGGGGGAAGCCGGATTCAACAGGTAAGAGGCATGGGCCACCACCGGGGCGATTCCGGTCCTTTCCTGTTCGGCCTTGAAGCGCTCCACTTGCTCCAGCGATAGGTCTTGGGCCTGCCACTGGACACTGGGCTTGACGAAGATCTGGAAGCATTCTCCGCCGACAGCCTGGATCCGCTCAAAGGCCTTTTCCAGGCCCTCCCGAAATAGACATATGGGCACCGATGGGATTCAAAGGAATCTCCTGTTTTCAATCTAAACCGTCATGCCCCGCCAGGGGCGTGACACCACGATACGGTCGGGCCGCTCAACACTGTCGAGCTTTCGACGAGGCTTCCTGTCCGGCTCCCTCCGAGAGTCTCCCCTAAAGATCGGCATAGCCGATCGGCCGGAAGCCAAGACATGAAAATAGGGCTGTTCGAGGTGACCTCGAATCCTACGCCCACATAAAATCAATCCAAGATCCTTAAGTCAATCAAAAAATAGAATGAAAAATCAATTGAAAGTTATCAGAAATCCCTGTATTTAATTTGGTTATTAAAGAGAGCGATTTTTAAATTTTAGACAGAGGGACTCTAATAATGCCGGTTTCCTGTAGTGAATATCGAGAAGCGCAGCAATTGTTGGCTTTAAAGAAAAGGCTGGCCGAAGAAAGATTGGAGCCGGAAGAACAAAAGGAATTGGAAGGGCTAATCCAGGAGTTGGAAAAAAAACTCGGATTATAAAAGGGCATGTTCATCCTAAAAAAAATATTTTCCCGCTTCTTCTTTCCCTTATCCCTAATCATCGAATTGATGATCATCGGATTAGTATGGCCCAAAAGGGGACGGAAATTCCTGATGGCCGGAGTGATAATGCTCTATCTGTTTTCCTTCGGTCCCTTTTCCCATTTGATTTTATGGCCCTTGGAAAGCCAATATCCGGTCATTTCGGAATCGACCATCCAAAAGAAAATCAAATGGGTCGTGGTCTTAGGCGGCGGTTCCAGAACCAACCCATCGCTGACTCCGGTGGACCGACTGGACGATGAGTCGCTAAAACGTCTTTTAGAAGGAATACGGCTATGCCGCCATTTGCCCAAGGCCCGGCTCATTCTCTCCGGTGGGAATAATCAGGGGAAAACGCCCGTGGCCAGGATCATGAGGGAAGTCGCCTTGAATTTTGGCCTTCCTCCCTCCCGCCTGATCCTGGAGGAATCTTCCTGGGATACCTCGGACGAAGCCCGGCTTCTAAAAAAACAATTGGGACAAGACCCTTTTTATCTGGTCACCTCGGCCGGCCACATGCCCAGGTCCATGGCCATGTTTAAAAAAGTGGGTACTCAACCTATCGCCGCCCCTACGGATTTCCAGGCGGTTTGGGAACCCCTGACGGTTACCGATTTTTTCCCTCGGGCCAGCGCCCTGATGAACACGGAGAGGGCCTTTTATGAATATCTGGGCCTGTTGTGGGGCTGGGTCAGGGGGGTTTTGTAGAGAAGGGAAACCAAATGCAGGATTCAAGGGTTCAAGGATTCGAGTGAAATTCTTTTTTTCAAATACTTGAACTTGATTCCTTGAATCCTTGACCCCTTACCTTTAAAAGGCCTCCTCGGAGATCTCGACGACCTCCCGGCCTTCCCTCAAACAGGTCTCCAAACGGACCAGGGTCTCCGGTAAAGTTACTCCGGTCCAATAGGTGGCCTGCATCACTTTGCCCACATAGTAATGGTTGTCGGGATCTTTTTCCAAATATCCCTGGGCCTTCAAGGCCAGATCCAGCAGCCGCCAGGCGACCGACACTTCGCCAAAGCAAAGGAGGGCCGGATAGGTCGTCGAGGCCCAATGAAGCGGATCGGATTTTGACATGTTGGAAAGGTCTTCGGCCACCTCTCCTAATCGTTGGACCACCTTGCTCAGATCCTGAACGGTCTTTCCCAAAATCGGGTGTTCCCCGTTTTTCCGGCAAAAATGGGTTAATTCGGACATAAAGGCCTTAAAGGGTGCGCCCTGGTTGATCCGCATCTTGCGTCCCATGAGGTCCATGGCCTGGATCCCGTTGGTGCCCTCGTACAAGGACATGATCTTGGCATCCCTTAGATACTGTTCCAAGGGGTATTCTTTGCAGAATCCGTATCCGCCCAGACATTGGATGGCCGTTTCACAAACCCGGAACCCCATATCCGAGCAGTAGGCCTTTATGATCGGGGTTATAAAGTCGAGCAGGGCGTTGTAGCGCTGTTTTTCTTCGCCGTCAGGCAGTTCCAGGGCCAGGTCCGACCAGAAGGCCCCGGTATAGATCAAGGACCTCATCCCATCGACCATGGCCTTCATCCACAGAAGCATGCGCCGTACATCCGGATGATCGATGATCGGTACGTAACCCGGTTTACGGCCGGCCACGTCCGTCCCTTGAATGCGCTCCTTGGCATAGGCCAGGGCATTCAGGTAAGCAGTGCCGGCCAGGGCCATGCCGCTGACCCCCGTATTGATCCTGGCCTGGTTCATCATTTGAAACATATGGGCCAGCCCTTGATTGGCCTGGCCGCAGAGATAACCGATACAGTGAATCATTGTCGCCGAAATTGAGCACACAGGTGGGTGAGGCGTGCAAGCCGAGCTTTCTTTCCACCCCGGCGCAAACCACATCGTTAGGCTCCCCGAGGGAACCATCGGGATTCACCCGGACCTTGGGTACGACAAAAAGGGAAATCCCCTTGACCCCTTCCGGGGCCCCTTCGATGCGGGCCAGGACTAAATGGATGATGTTCTCCGTCAGATCGTGATCGCCCCAGGAGATAAACATCTTGGTGCCCTTGATCTTATAGTGGTCTCCTTCCGGGAAAGCCGTGGTGCGCAAGGCCGCCAGATTGGAGCCGGCATTGGGCTCGGTCAGACACATGGTGCCGGCCCACCGGCCGCCGTACATCTTAGGCACATAGCGTTCTTTTAATTCTTCGGTGGCAAAGCTTTCGATCAAGTGGCCCGCCCCGTGGGTCAGGCTGGGGGCCATGTTAAAGGATTGGGCCGCCCCGTACATAAAATCATTGACGATAATCCGCATCATATGGGGGAATCCCTGGCCCCCGTAACGGGGACTCCGGGCGGCCGCGGTCCAGCCGTTTTCTCCGTAAAGCCGAAAGACCTCCCTGAACTCCGGTGCACAGCGAACGACGACCGTTTTCAAACTGAACCCCCCAGCGTTCGCCGATTTCCTGCAGGGGCTCCACCACCCCCTTGGCGAATTTTAAGGCCTCGGTGACCAGCATATCCAGCGTCTCCTCATCCAGTTCCTGGTAGCGATTAAGCCGGCAGAGGCTTCCATAATTCAACTGGTCTTTGAGGATAAAAAGAGGGTCTTTTTCATTGATTTTAAAATGTCCCATAAAATAGTTTTCTCCTTTTATTTAATCAAATATTTAATTAACTAAAATGGCCCGGACCTGTCAAGAGAAATGCCTTCACGGAAAGAAGTGGGTTCGACCGGTCGGCAAGGGACCCGAATTAATCTTTTTCCGGCCGCAGAATGAGGCAGGCCAAAGGAGACAGGGTCAACACCAGGGATTGGGCATAGGAATGAAAGGGAACGGGTTCAGTTTGAATCAATCCGGCGTTTCCCAGGTTGCTCCCGCCGTACCATTCGGAATCGCTGTTGATTTCCTCCCGGTAACGGGTGGCATAGGGAACACCGATGCGATAGCCGAATCGGGGTACCGGCGTCAGGTTGACGACCACCACGATCCAGCCCTCCCTGGACCGCCGTATAAAAGAGACCACCGATTGCCGGTAGTCCTGACAGTCGATCCAGGAAAATCCTTCAGGTTGGTGATCCCTTTCCCAGAGGGCCGGCTCTTCGAGGTACAGCCTCCCTAAATCGGCCATGAAATTTTGTAATCCTTGTCTTAAGGGATCCTGTTCCAAATGCCAATCCAGACTTTGATCATGATCCCATTCCCGGTCCATGGCCAGTTCGGTGCCCATGAATAAAAGTTTCTTTCCGGGATGGGTGTACATGTAACCCAGAAGGGTCCTTAGATTGGCGAATTTTTGCCAGGTATCACCGGGCATCTTGGAAAGTAAGGATCCTTTTCCATGAACGACTTCATCATGGGAAAGGGGCAGGATAAAGTTTTCCGTATAGGCATAAAGCATGGAGAAGGTCAACTGATTGTGATGGTAACCGCGGTGGACCGGATCTTTGGAGAAATAGAGCAAAGTGTCGTGCATCCAGCCCATATTCCACTTGAAGCCGAAACCCAGACCATTAAGATAGACCGGGGCCGTCACCCCGCCCCAGTCCGTGGACTCTTCGGCGACGGTGAAACAGCCCGGGAAAAGACCGTAGACCTTTTCATTCAAGGTTTTTAAAAAGGAGATGGCCTCCAAATTTTCCCGGCCGCCGTATTGGTTGGGAATCCATTCGCCTTCCTTGCGGCTGTAATCAAGGTAGATCATCGAGGCCACGGCATCCACCCTCAATCCATCGATGTGATATTGATCCAGCCAGAAAAGGGCATTGGCCAGAAGAAAATTCCGGACTTCGTTTCTTCCAAAATTGAAAATCAGGGTCCCCCAGTCCTGATGTTCTCCCTTTCTGGGATCGGCGTGTTCATAGAGGGCCGTGCCGTCAAACCAACGGAGGCCGTAATCATCTTTAGGGAAATGGGCCGGCACCCAATCCAGAATGACCCCGATACCCGCCTGATGACAGGCATCCACCAAATAGCGAAAATCGTCCGGCGTCCCATAGCGGCTGGTGGGGGCATAATAACCGGTGACCTGATATCCCCAGGAACCGTCAAAAGGGTGCTCGGCAATGGGTAAAAGTTCCAGGTGGGTAAATCCATAACGTTTCATCTCCCGGATCAAAAGGGGGGCAATCTCCCGGTAGGTCAGAGGGCGGTACCCTTCTTCCGGGAGACGGCGAAAAGAACCCAGATGACATTCATAGACGGCCATGGGAGAGGTGCGCAAGCCGATTTGACGGCGTTTTTCCATCCAGATCTCATCATTCCAGCGGTACTCGGAAAGGTCCCAGATCCGGGCACACATGGCCGGAGGAAGCTCCATGGAAAAGGCCAAGGGATCGGTTTTGATCCGGAGATGTCCTTCCTGGGTCTTGATTTCGAATTTGTAGAGAAGACCGGGCCTGAGTCCGGGTACGAAAAGTTCCCAAATCCCGGAACTGCCCATGGCACGCATGGGGTTGATGCGACCGTCCCAGCGGTTGAACTCCATCAGGAGGCTGACCCGTCTGGCATTGGGGGCCCAGAGGGCAAAAGAGACCCCGGAAACACCCTCCATGGTCCGCAAATGGGCTCCCAGGATTTCATAGAGCCGAAGATGATTCCCTTCATTTAAGAGGTGGAGATCCAGGTCCCCCAGGGTGGGAAGAAAACGGTAAGGGTCTTCCACCTCCCAATGACGGTCATTAGGGAAGGCAAAACGGAAACGGTAGGGGATCGGCCAGGATCGATTTTTTAAATCGACTTCAAAAACCCCTCCTGGATGAATGCGAAGCATGTTGATCGATTCCCCTTCCAGCAACAGGGAGGCACTCTGCGCATCAGGATGGAAGGCCCGGATGACCACCCCTTTCTCATCTCCCTGTTGATAGGGATGGCCCCCCAAAATCCGGTGAGGATCAGGGTGTTCCCCCCTGGCTAAGGAATCGAGTTGATGTTTCATTCTTCCTCCCAGCCGATGATCTCTGAGGGGATATCGATTTCATGGGCGAAAGCCTGATAAAGGGGCCGAATTTCGGGCTTTTTCTGAGGAAGGTCGTTACAGGCATCTAAAAAACTGTTTTGAATGTTCCAGAGATTGAGGGGAAGGTCAAACTGTCGGCAGGCCTGGATCACTTTTGGGACGGTCGTAAAAAGCCGGGCCGGGTCGGGATAATCCCTTAATTGTCTTATGGCCTTTTCGATCCTTCTTTGAATCTGTTCCTGGATCTGCGTTTTGCTCAGGGGATACCCGAGCTCCCTCGAACGATGGAAAAATTCCAGTAACCTGTCTAATCGTTCCCCCGAGGAAAAAGCCTGGTCGATTCCTTTTTGTAAGGCCCGGTCCAGAATAAGGGTAAGGGCCGTTTCGATGGGCTTGGGAAGCTTCACCCCCATATCAATCAGCTTAATCAGGGTGCCGGTGTCTTCTTTGACCCATTCCTCCAATAAGAGAATGTGGTTTTCCAGGCGTTCTTGAAGAAGGAGGTTGATCAGGTCTTGCCTATCTTCCGAGAAAAGGTCTTTTAAATAGAAACGTCGGGTGTCAAAGGTCTCCCTGACCCAGTCGTAGACATCACCCAATGAGGTTTTTTTAAAAAGAGTAAGGATTTCATTTTTTAAGGCCTCATAGTCTTTATCGCTTTGAAAGGTTTTCAAGAGACACTGGAAATCCACACCGCCAAAATGGAGAACCGAAAAAATCATTTCCTTTTCTTCCAGGGTGACGGTTGAAGAAACTTTAAGACGCCCTACAGCCAGGTGGGAGCCGTTCTGAGGAATGATCGTCCGGTCCTGATTACTTAATCGGTAACAATAAATGCGATCTTTTGGGTCTTTTTGATACAGAGAACCGATGGCACAGTGGGCCAGCACCCGGGAAAGATCGGCGGCAGCAGGTCGGATCTTTTCTTCCCAGATTTTTTCTCCGTCCCCGAATTCCTTCAGGTTACTGGGGGCCTTTTTCAAATAGGCCAATAAGAGCGGTTCCAAGTCCCGGCCGAAGTCTTTGGGCTAATTGAATGGCCCGGCAGGCATATTTCAGGATCTGGGTGGTTTCCAATCCGCTGATCTCATCAAAAAACCATCCGCAACTGGTAAACATCAGCAAACTATGACGCTGCATCTCTAAAAGTTTTAGGACTTGAATCCGGTCTTCCAGGGAAAGGGGTGGTTTCTTACCATGGGCAATAAAAAAACGGTCCAGGGTTTCCGGGGTACGGTCTAAAAGGACCCGGATGTAGTCATCCCTGGCCCGCCAGGGATCTTTCAAGAGGGAAGCCCCCCGGCGTTCAAATAGAAGGTCCAGCTCATGCTTCAAGGCGTCCAAGCCCTCTCGAAGGGGAGCCCGCCAGGCTTGTTGCAGTTCCGGTCCGTTTAGCCGGCAGCCGCAATTGGCCCGCCAGCGTTCAATACCGTGGGTACAACTCCAGGAGGTGTTTTCATTTATCTCCACCTCGTATCGGGGGGAAAAATGGGACAAAAACCAACCATAAGTAGTCAGCTGGATATTGGGGTCTTTGTCCAATAAATGGAGGGCATAGGCCAAGGCCATGTCTCCGAAGGGTCGGTGGTGACCGTAGGATTCTCCGTCGGTGGCTACATGAACCAACTGGGGTCCCGTTTCCTGGGGATCGAAACCGCTCAGCAGGCGTTGGGAAAGGGCTTCTCCGTTCTGCAAGAGGTCCTCGAAGGCGATGGCATGAGAAATCCCGCCGTCATAAAAAAAAAGGGCGATCCTTCCCCGGTTTGGCAGACGACACCAATAAGGTCGCCGGGGGTTGATGACTCCTTGTGCTTCGGTCCATTGTTTCTGCCCAAGAGGGCGAAAACGCTTGGCCTGATGGGGGGCCAGTATGGTAAACAGGATTCCTTCCTGGTAGAGGACCTTGAGGGTTCTCAGGTCAACGGCCGTCTCCGGCAGCCACATCCCTTCGGGTTCTCTTCCGAAATGTTTTTTAAAGTCGGCCTTTCCCCAGCGGATTTGAGTGAGCAGGTCCCTTTCCTGAGCCAGGGGAAGGATCAGGTGGTTGTAAGCTTGGGCCAAGGCATTTCCATGCCCCTCATGCACTTTTTGGGAGATTCGGTCGGCCTGCTGGACCCCTTTAAGCGTAATATCCGCCTTTTCTTCCATCCAGGACAAAAGGGTAGGACCGATGTCAAAGCTGATTTTTTGATAATTATTGCTGATCCGGGTAATTCTGCCCTTGTCATCCTGAATCCGGGAACGGGTATTGGGGGCATAGCATTCGGCCGTAATACGCTCATTCCAGTCATGATAGGGAGAGGCCCCCTCTTCCTTTTCAATGGCCTCCAACCAGGGATTTTCCCTGGGAGGCTGGTAAAAATGGCCGTGGATACAAATGTACCGAGAGGTTTTAGGAATGGCGTTCATGATCGTGGCGAGTGACCTGTGGCCAGTGACATGATCAATCTTATTAAGATTGCGGCTCTTTTCTCGGTCACCGGTCACTGGCCATTATTGTTTAGCTTCGGAGGTCCCCGGCCGTGGAGGCAGGGCTAGTGTCGCTGGTTTTTCCTGGGCTCGGGTCCTTGCTTTCGGCGGGTTTTTCTTTTTTTCCCATCGGGGTGGATTCCCCTTTGCGTGCATAATCGGTTACATACCAGCCGCTGCCTTTAAGGTGAAAGGTGCTCTGAGAAATCATTTTCCGCAAGACTCCCCGGCAGCAAGGGCACTCGGTTAAGGCAGGATCAGAGAATTTCTGCATGGCTTCGGTTATCTGGTGGCATTGTGAACATTCATACTCATAAATCGGCATGGAACAAACCTCCTGGTCTTCTAACAAGTTTCAATCGGGCAGCGATGGCCCACATAGGAATCAAAAATAGGATTTAAATTAATAACTTTCAACGATTTCAGGATCTGATAGGTCGTCTCATGGACCTTTCCCTCTTCAATTTCCTTTTCTTGTTCGCTCACATCAAAACGCTGCATAAATTTTCTGAATCGGATTACATGGATCAACTCGTGTGTTAATATATAGACCATCAAAGGTAATAATTCAATCCCATTATTTCGTTCTAAGACCCGGAGGATATTGTGATCCTGCAGGCAAATCCGGTAATAATCCCTCGGATAATGTAAGGGCATCCGAAAAGGAAATGGATG